>DVGC01000008.1 GCA_018712915.1 Candidatus Copromonas faecavium (nom. illeg.)
CGTAAGACCAATGAGCATACATTGTGAAACAGATAATAAAAATGAATGAAAATATAGACGGAATAGCGGCTAAATAAAAATTTTTTGCTGCTGTGGGCAATATCTTAGTTTCAAGTTCCATAATTGACGTATAGAAATATGAAGATAGGAGGAGCTTGAAGCCATGAAAAGAAAAATTCACTTAATGTTTTTATTGGTAACCTGCGGTGCAATGGGTGTGTTGTCCGGATGCGGCATGCTTTCCGCACCATTGTCTGAGGATCCATGGGAGAACGGGATCATGGAGTCCATCGGTTTGGCAGACATGCCGCAGCCAAACGAAAATTTTCAAGTAAGCTGTCAGACTTCTGAAGAGGATGATATCGACAGTGTGACCGGGGAGCAATATACGGAGCATAAATGGAAGATATCCTTTTCGGAACTGCCATATGAAAATTATCTGGCGGAATTGTACACATATCTGGCGGACAGATGTGAGCCTCTGTATGATGAGAACTGCCAGGAACTGGAAGAAATCCCATATGCAGACCAGATGAGCAATAATTTAATGCGGGAAGCGGAAAATCTATATGGGAGAGATCATACGGTGCCATCCTGCATCCATTTAAACCAATATACCCCCATGGTATATGAGTATGAGGATCAGATTTACCTGATTTATCCGAGACAAAATTATGATGAAGAAACGATTGAGGCAAAAATCGCAATAAATAAAATCGTTTATTTCGGAAATAAAAGGAAAATCTGAATCACTTGTTTCGGAAATAAAAGGAAAACAGACCTTTTCAAATTTAATGCTTGTTTCCGATGTAAAAGGAATAAAACAAGGAAAGATTCCTCTGAAAGACCTTGGTCTTTTGGGGGATTTTTTCTGTCACTGGCTTTAAATTTGGAAAAATTCAAATATAACCGTATTCTCCAAAACCGCCGGATTCTGACTGCCTGCGGCGTTTTTTATTTTCAATGGAAGCGGTGCAATTGTTAAAACTAACAATATTGAAGGACTGATTTTTAGAAGATAAAATGAAAAAATATGTAAGCTTCAGGAAGCTTTGCGGAAAGGAGCAAAGAAGAAAAGGGGGAGAAAATGAGCGTGAATCAAAAAAATAACAGGAAAGGGCACAGAAATGGCTGGGTGCTGCTGGTGCTGTTCATGATATTGATCGGCATCGGCTGGTTTTCCAGAGAACGCCTGATGAGCATTCTGTTTCCGGTGCGCCTGGACACACCTATGGTGGTCTGGGATGAGACGGAGGATGTGTACGAGCCGGAGGAACTGGTTCTTTTTGCAGACCGGAATGAGTTTCAGACGGGAGAGCAGGGAAGCATGAAACTGACGGTTCTGTGCCGGGAATCGGTGACAGGAACGGTGACCATTGCCGATGACAGAGGCAATCAGGTGGCAGTTCTGGAAAATGACGGCAGCGGACAGCTGACGGCAACGGTGGAGATTCAGGAACAGGAGCCGCGCTGGGGATATCTGACCGCTTCGGCAGGAGAGACGGTCAGTGCTCCGGTTTCCTTCTATATTGTTCCGGAAATTCCAGAGGAGATGGAGGACCGGCTTCTTTCGGTCAGCGTGGATCTGGGGGACTATGCAGAGAAAGCGGAGTTTGAAGATCCGCTTTCAGCGGAGGCCCTGGAGAAAATTTCCGACTGGCTTGAAGCAGATGAGCGGGTTGCAGCGGTGCGTCCGGCGGGAGAAGGACTTCTGTATGCCACCACAGACAGCCTGATTGGAAGCTACGGTTTAAGCCGGGTGACGCCGAATACCTTTGGCTATGTAAGCGCCGAGGAGGCCTTTGAAGCAGATCAGAACGGTGAACCATTAAACGATCTGTTTCTTTCCAGCGTTATTCCGAGAACCAATATGAATACCCTGCACATCAGTCCCATTCCGGATGACCATGTGGTGGATTACTGCAGCGATGAATTTCGGGACAGCGAGGAAAAGCTGTTGGAGAGGACAGGCGGGAATCTGGACTGGCTGGAGGCGGAGCATGCCATTCAGAAGCTGGCCAACGGGGATTTTGTCAATTATGGGATGACGGTGGTCAATACTCATGGAAGCCTGATTGAGCGGGATGAGGGAGGCTCCATGCTTTTAATGAACATGGGAGAGCGGACCAGGGACGAAGTGGATGAGCTGATGGAACTGCTGGAATATACGGCCAGGCAGCGTTCCGCTTCCTCCTACACCAG
Organism: Candidatus Copromonas faecavium (nom. illeg.); assembly: GCA_018712915.1. Lineage (GTDB taxonomy): Bacteria > Bacillota > Clostridia > Lachnospirales > Lachnospiraceae > Copromonas > Copromonas faecavium. The sequence continues at coordinate 2,203 of DVGC01000008.1, forward strand.
CGGAAATGTCAAGAACGTGTGGGGGCTGCTGGACAACACCGCCACTCTTCGCTGGCTCCTGGATGTGACCATCACCCCGGAGAATGAGGCGACTTATGTTTTAAAGATGACCAGCAATTACCTGGAAGGAGCCCTGGGGGACCGGGTGTTTGACAATACCATACTGTATTTTGCGGTGTGCTATGCCCGGGCGGACGATTCGATGGTGAAGATGCTGCACCGCCATGGGGCATCTGCGTTTGTCGGCTGCCGTGAGGCTCTGGATGTAGGAGTTGCGGCGGCGTTTCTGGAGCAGATGGCGGAGGTTATGGGACTGCCTGCCAATGAGTATTCCTTCGGACAGCTGCTCCATGTCTCGGGGAATGTGCTGAAATCCGTGGACGAAATGGTGAAAACCTCCATTTACCCGGAGAAAGAAGGCTATGAGGGTTACCGCCAGGCCCTGAAAGAGAAGCCCTTGCGGTACAGCTTCTTAGGAGACGGGGGAAGCCGGGTCCTGATCGGCTTTGGACCGGTGGAGGGCCATATGCTGGATCAAAACCTGGAAGAAATCGAGGGAGCAGAGGTCACTCTTTACCAGTGGATGAACCATGAGTTCAGAGAGGTCTGGTCGGGAGAGACTGATGGGGAAGGAGAATTTTTTGCTGAGGAGATCCCCTACGGTACTTACGGGATTCTGGCCAGGAAAGACGGAAACAGCGGCTTTGTGACGGCGGTGGTGGATGATGGAAGCGAAACCATGGAGGCGGCGGATATTGTCCTGGGATATACCGGCGCAGAGAATAACGGCGGCAATGTGGTGGGCTACCGGGGAAATGTTTATTATTGGAAATACAGTGGGAAGAGCCTTGCTTCGGATGGATTGTTTGCCTTCTACCCGTATGTGCAGACGGCAGAAAACCAGCTGATCTGCCGCCATGCGGATGGTACGGAGGAGGTAATCTTAAGCGCAGCAGGAAACGGCCCCATCTTCCTTGTGGGAGACCGGATTTATCTGACGGCGGACGGAGTGAATTTGTATTCTGTGAATCTGGAGGGAGAAGACCGGGTGGAGCACGGAGATTTTGAACCCTGGGCGGCGGATGAGAAGGCAGGAACCCTGGTGGGAACCAGGAGCTATGCTTCCGGCGGAGGCGTGTATCTGCTCTCTGCGAAGGACCATTCCCTGACCTCCATTGCCCCGGAGGGCCAGTATTTTCTGGGCGCGGAGGATGGGTACTGTTATTACAGCACTTCGGATACCCAGGACATTCCTACTGCTGCCTTATGGAAGGCTGCCATGGACGGAAGTGAAGTTGTGAAGCTGAGCCAGGTTACCAATTCTGAATCGTGGGGGAACATGGAAATAAACATCCTGGAAATGATGAAATCCGGGGATCAGATTTACTATTCCTACGGCTCTTATGCAGGAACCGGCGGATTCTTCCAGACCGGGGGAATCAACTGTGCAGATGATGAGGGACAGAATACCCGGGTCTGTGTACCCAACGGAGAACTGGGAGCGGAGGAGTTTCTGATCAGCGAGGGGATGGATGAAGCCCGTATCTATTATGTGGGAGCGGAGGACGCCATCGGTTCCTATATCGGGTTCTGGGATGATTACCCATATCAGCAGTTTCATGTAAAAACTCTGGGAGAAGAGGGAGAAGTGCTGTCGGACGGAGAGGCGCCGGACAGCTTTTATCTCTGCAGACCCGGCTCTTATATCTGTGTAGGCGGGGAGATTCTGCGCTACAATCAGGAGCTGATGACCTATGAGACTTTGATTCCGAGGGAAGCAGGATTTGAGTTCATCGATTCCCCTACCGATTCTGAGGAGCAAATTGTCCTCGTTTCCAGCCTGGATGTGGTGGGAGATGAGGTGTTCTTTACCGTGGAGTGGAGTGCCCGGAACCGAGCCAGGGATATGGGCTGGAGAGCCGGATATGACAGGGAACGGTCGGTGTTTTATGTAATGGAGCTTGGGGGAACGAAAGCGGTCAAGATTTATGAGTATGAGTGAAAAACGGCGGTTGGGGTTTCACCGAATCGCTGTAAATAAAGAAATGGAACCGAAAGGAGAAAAGAGAATATGAAAAAGCGAATTTTTGTACCAATGGCGGCATTTGCTGCATCTGTAGCTCTTACAGCCTGCTCAGGCGGGGCGGATGCCAGTCAGGAGGCAGGACAGGAACAGGAGGCGAATCAGGAGACAGGACAGAAACAGGAAGGGGAAAGTCCTGATGGACAGGAGAACGTCGAGGAGGGAAAAAATTCTGAGGCGGCCGCCGGAACAGAGAAGGCAAACTGGACCATCGAGGAAGCCATTGAGAACCACATGCGTTTTTCTGGAAAGGGGTTTTATTCCATGTACGCGGAGGGAACCACTCTCTACGCAGCGTCAAATGCGGTGAGCGATACCGAAAGCTTCAGCCGGTATGCAGAGCTTGTTTCGGAGGGAACGGCAGGGAGCCAGATCCGCCAAATCCAGACGGCAGACTACAGTGATATGGAACTGATTCTGGATTCTGAGGGAAGGCTCTGGTACTGTGGGGAACAGATTTTTGATGATTACAACATTCAGTATTTCGACTGCTTTTTTGTTACAAACGCCGGATATACCCAGAATGTGGCCGCAGTGACGGCGGATGGAACTGTCGTCTATTGTGATGCTCAAAGTCTGGACAGTGAAGTAAATACGGCGGAGGGCCTCACAAACGTAAAATATGTGGACGCTTTCTGGGATGATCTGGCGGTGGTGCGCCAGGATGGTACGGCTGCCTATATGGACGGAGGAGAGATAACAGAGCTGGAGGGCTGGACGGATATGGCCATGGTTTATCTGAATGGGGACCAGGACGATTATTCGGAGTTAATCGGCTTAAAGCAGGACGGCACTTTGGTGGCTCAGGCCATGGTGGGAACTCCCGAATATCCGGAGGAAATCCTTTCCTGGACGGATATCGTACAGGTGATCCGCGGGAACGAGTATGTGGCAGGCCTGAAATCCGACGGAAGCTTCGTCTATGCTCTGGAGGCGGATGCAGGGGATTACACGAAGGAACTTTGCGAAGAAACCTATGGAACCTGGACCAATGTGATGGCTGCCGCAAAAGAAGCGGCGATTACAGCGGACCGGGAACTGCTGGGAGACGCCAGACTCTTATCCTATGGGTGGAATCTGGAAAATCCCTATACAGATCCCGAAGCTGCCCGGCTGGAGGGAGAGTATGATGATGATATGCACACCGTTCTGCTGACCAGGCTGCCGGAGGTATCATAGGGGCTGCAGGACGAAGATTTAAAATCAGGAAAGGCGGGGATTCCATGAGAAAGAGAAGGGGGATTGTACTGACCGGGGTTCTGGCGCTGGCTGTGGTGTTAAATGGCTGCGGCGGCTTGGAGACAGCGCCCGAAGGAGGAGAGGCTGCCGAAGGGCAGGAGAATGTTTTGGGTGAAAATGGGAATGCTTCCGGTGAAAAGGAGATGTCTGAAGAAAAAGAGGAGGAGGGGGAGGATTCTGCTTCCGGCGGAGAAAGTCTTACGGTGACGGAAGGCATTCAGAAGGCGATGGATGCCGCAGACTCCTTGACCACCGGAGAGTATTTCCTGCTCTCAGACGGTTCTGTGGTGACCAGAGGGGAAACGCTGGACAATTTTGCCGGAGATTACGCGGCTTTGCCGGATGTGAAGAAAATCGCAGATTCCTCCAGCCAGACGGAGCTTCTGGTTCTGACGGAAGGCGGAGATTTGTACTTTCATCAAACAAAGATTTTAAGCGGCATAAAGGATGTGGTCTACAGTACCACCAATGTCAACCAGGCAGCAGTCTGCATTTCCGATGACACAATTTATTATGTGACGGTGCGGGATCCGGCCGACGTCAGCGCCCGGCTGCGGGAGACGAAGCCGGAGACGTATTTCGACGTGGGGGACAAGACCATTCATTATTTTGAGAGCAATTACTCCTTCTCCGATTTGTCGGAAGAGGATATGGCACTGGCGGAAGGAACCTATGCCAGCCTGGGAGCGGAGAAGCGGGATTTCTTTCTTTTGAATGATACGGGACAGGTGTATATGGACAATTCCGATGGGGTTTCCACCGAGTATGTGGGCATGGAGTTTCTGGACTGGGACAACATGGCTCTGATTGATGCTGCCAAATACCGGGTGGGCGGTGATGCCCTGGATCCGGAATGGGAGCTGACGGTAGCCGGAATCCAGGGAGACGGTACGGTGAAGGCCTGCGGCTTCTATGCAGATGAGATTTTAAGCTGGGGGAATCTGAACGATATCGTCATGGATGATGGCCTGATTGTGGGCCTGACGCCGGAGGGAACTCTGAAGGTGACCGGGACACTGGCTCAGTATGTGCAGGAGGATCTGGCGGCCTGGACCAATCTGGTGGGGGTCAAGGTGGGGAATCATACTGGCACCGTTGTCGTCAACGCAGTCGATGCAGATGGAACCTTCTATCATCTGCAGTATGACGATACGAAGAGCGAAAATCTGGTCGTAACCATGAGTGCGGAAGACGGCTGTAAGGACGAAACCAGCTGGTGGTACCGGTACAGCCCGGACGGCACGGTTTCCCGTTCCGGCGGCGGAAACGGCTGGGAGGTACAGTGACAGGACAACCGGCCGGGATGAAAAAGCGCCGAGCGGCTTATATGGATTGCGTGTGCCGCAGCTGCTGTTTTATGTATCGTATTTATTGTCTGAAGTATAAATACCGAGTGTTTATAATCATGAAAATGGGGACATACCGCGGCTGCGATGCGTCCCCATTTTTAAACTCCTTTTAGGTTTGAGCTTTTTGGCGGTTTGGGCTCTGTTTATGGTTTGAGCCCCTTTTCTGATGCTAATAAACCAGATCTGCCAGAACCCATTGTTTAACCGGCCCCATGAACTCCGGAAGCTCGTTTTCACTGATTTCCACATATTGGAAGCTGGACCAGGTTTCTTCCTGCTCCCCGTCCTTGTCGTAGCTGATCGATGTGAGAGGATAGCCATCTTCGTCGTATGTATACTCCGTCCATGCCCCGTAAGGATCATCCCGCCGGATGATATTTCCGGACTCATCGTAGGTATAAGTCCATACAGCGGTGCTTCGGGTTCCGTCCTAGTTTACATTGATTTTTTGTGAAAGCCGGCCGGAATCGTCATAGGTCAGGGCATACCAGTAAAGCCTGGCCCCATTGGAGTGAATGCACTTGTACTCGGAAAGCCGCCCTGCTTCGTCAAAAACAAAGGTTGTGGTGCTGGCCTGATTGAGCGGAGAATAGGAGAGCGTTCTTCCGGCTTCGTCAATCTCATACGTGCGCTCCTCTACCGTTTCCAGACAAATGTCATCAGGAGTGCAGCGCTCAAAGCCGGTGTACAAAGGACCGTCCTCGTAAATTGGTGAGTAGTAGGAACTGATTTGTCCATCCTGGTCGGTGCGGTGGATATTTTCCCGCGTCAGGATCTTGAGGGTCGTGCCGGAGGCCGCCGCTTCTTCAGAATCCGACTTGCTCTCAGAATTCGCCGTTTCTTCAGAATCCGAATTGCCCTCTGAGGCGCTGTCATTTGTCTTGTCTCCTGCTGCTGGGTGGTTTTCAGCGGTCTGGTTTTCCGCCGCCTGGTTTTCCGCCGCCTGATTTTCTGTGGCCTGGCTTTCTGTCGTTTGGTGATTTGCCGTCTGGCTTTCAGCCGTCGATTCAGACGGGGCGCTGCCGTCTGTGCCGCAGCCGGCCAGAGAAAGAACCAGGGCGCAGGCCAGGCTCATAAAAATACGCTTTTTCATAACATGTAAATCCCCTTTCCATGCGATTAATTGAGTGAATCGCACTGATAACAGCACAAATTATAGATCTGACATCGGGATAAAGTCAAGAAAATTCAGTTAAAACAAGAAAAAATGGCAAAATGTTAAAGATTACCTGATTGTCAGGGAAAAAGTGAAATGATATGGTATAAACAGAACAGTTTTGTACAGATAAGGGGAATGTATGAGATGAAAAAGAGTGTGGAACAAAGATTGCTGGAGCTGGCGGAGGACTGCCTAGCCCTGGGCAAGACAGAACGGCCGGAACAACAGTGGATGGAGCAGGTGTATGACCGGTTTCGGGCAGAGAACGGGAATCTGGGGAAGGCGGAGGCGGATCAGCTGCTCTTTCGGAAAATGTATGCGGCGGAGCCGGCAAAGGGGTCGGATACGCTGAAGATCCGCTATTGGCGGACCGGCAGGCATCTTCCCGTCAGCAGGGAGCAGTGCCGGCTGTTCGGAAATGCCCTGCAGCTGTCGGAGAAGGAAAGGCGGTTTCTGCTTCAGGGATACTGCGACCGGTGCGACCGGGTGTTTGAGTCCACATCGCAGGAAGTCGTGTATCAGGAGCGAATGGCACTTTTGCGGAATCTGGCCGGGGAGTATCTGGACAAGATACACCCGGCGATGAAGCGGCAGCTATACCATTCCGGAGCGGACATAGCCCACAGTCTCCGCCATCTGTACTATACGGATGCCAAAGGCTACATCCGCTCCAGAGAAGGGGAACATGCCATTCAGGTGGGGCGCCACATTTCCAGCCTGAACTATATGTCGGAGTTTGGGCGGCAGATGAAACTTCTGGGAGAGATTCCCAGAAAAACCATGATTCGCCATCTGATGATTTTTGCCAATCCGTTTGTCAATGAAGAATGGCTCAGCCGCTGGCTGATGCAGCTGGGATATCTGGGATTGGATGAAAACCATACCCAGGCCGACGGAAGCCGACTGGACCGGCTGCTTTTGGGGTATTTGAGGCTTTACAGGGAATGCTGCGCCGGTTCCAGCCCGGCACAGTGTCAGAGCTGGCTTCGTCAGTCCAGCAGGATTTTGGATGAATATCTGGAGAAACGGAAAAATACCAGTCTGCGGCTGTTTTATTTCAAGGCCTTAAAGGACTGGGAATAGGGGGATTTCTGAGGGGGATAATCAAATGGTTCGATTTACGGAGAAACTTTCGGAACGGGAATTGGCGCGGTTTCTGTTTCCGCTGATGCTTTCCAGTATTTTCCAGCAGCTTTATGCACCTGTTGGCGCCGCTGCCGCAGGACGCTTTTTAAACCAGGAGGCGGTGGCTGTGATCGGTGCCTGCAGCGCCTGGGATTTGATTCTGGATGCCCTGTTTATTTCCATGACCACGGGATTTGCGATTTCCATTAACCGGGCGGCAGGCATGGGGAAAGAAAAACGGCTTCGGGAAACGGTGCAGGGGGCGGTTCTGCTTTCGGCCATCATGGCGGCTGGGAGCTTCCTGTTGGCGCTGTTTCCGGACCCGTTTATGGAATTAGCCAACATTCCGCTGCAGATGCGGGACAACTCTCGGGAATACTTGCGATTTCTTCTTCTGGGAGGAGGATTTCAGGGACTTCAGAATCTGCTGATCTGTCTGATTCAGGGCAGCGGTGAAAGCCGCTTTCCGGCAATCGTTACCGTAGGGGCTGTAATTGCCCAAACAGGCCTTTCCCTGGTAATGCTGGGACAGCTGCACATGGGAGTGGAGGGCGTTTCCCTGGCGGTTTTGTTAAGCCAGGCGGGAAGTGTCATGCTTCTGTCCGCTTATTATTTAAAGGGACGGTGGGGGATTCCCCTGCTGATTCCCTTTAAGGGAGGGAATCCTTCGATATGGAAAGGGCTGGTGGCCAGCGGTACAGCCAAGGTTCTGATGACGTTTCTGGCAAATGCGGGAGCTTTCGTGCTTCAGCGGGAAATCAATCAGTTTCCGGTGGACACCATTGCCGGCTACACATATGCCAATTCTCTGATGAATTTATTTACTCAGCCTCTCAGTGCCTACGCCATTGCGGCAAATATTATGTCGGCTCAAAATGTGGGGAGGGGCGACTGGAGCATGGCGGATGCCTGCAATCGGAGAATGATGCTCCACAGCATGGTCTGGTGTGCTCTGTATGCGGGAGCGGCTCCGGCAGCGGTTCCGGTTCTGCTCCGGCTGATTGCAGGAGACGGAGCGTCTGCGCAGCTTCTTGAGGCCGGAATGATCTGGCTTTTGGTCGTGCCGTTTTCCTATCCGTTTTTGGTATGTTTGATGATTTGCCGGAATGCCCTGCAGGGGATGGGAAGGTATCTGAGCCTGATTCTTCTGGGATTTTTGGAGATGGCAGTAAAATGTGTGACAGCCTGGGTTTTGATTCCGGTCATGGGATATCGGGCAGTCTGCATGAGCACCTTCTTTATTTGGGCAATTCCCGGTCTGACAGGGCTGTGGCTGTACCTAAGAAGAATGAAGGAAGCGAAAAGGGGAGCAGAATGAAAAAGAAAAGAGATATGGAGCGGGAGCTTCTGGAATGGAGAAAACAGCTGTTTGAGCTTCGGAAAAAATACAGGGATACGCCTCCTGGTTTTCAGAATGACATGGAAGAACAGGCGTGTCTGGAGAAGCTTTGCCGGGAGCAGGAGGAATACCGGAAAAAGAGGGAGCATTGCCTGGAGGATTTTTGGGAGCCGAAGGAGGAGCTTTTTGCCGGAAGGGAGGCGTATCTGGAGCAGATTCAGGATATTTTCCGACAGGGAAAGGGGCCTGCGGTTTTATACGGAATGGGAGGAATTGGAAAGACGGCCATTGCCAGAGCGTATGCCCTCCACTGCCGAAAAGAGTACGACGGGGTGGTTTTCTTATCCTGCAGCGGAGATTTTCAGATGGTTTTTGGAGATGATGTGCGCCTTCCAATTTCCAATCTTCGTTATTCTCAGGACAAATATGGGGGAAAAGGCAGGTATATTCGGGAAAAGCTGAAGATTCTGGGGCGGATTGGGGAAAAACAGCGGCTGCTTCTGATCCTGGATGACTGCAACATGGAGCAGGATCGGTATATGAAACGGGTGTTCTCGCTTCCGTTTCATATTCTGGTCACCACCAGAAGGGATCCGGCATTCTGGGGAGGCTGCAGCGGCGTTCCCGTAGGGGAATTAGAGCCGGAGGAATGGGAAAAATTTGTCCGGCTTTACTGGGGAAAAGAGCCGGAGGAAGAAGCGTGGAAAGAGTTTTCCAGTTATTGGAAACAGGTGGGAGGCCATACCCTTCTGATGATGCTGAGGCTGCGGGGCATGAAGGCGGAAGGAAGAATGGGAAAAAGAGCGGAAGGCAGAGTGGAAGGAAGCCCTGAGGAACTTCCGGAGGCACTCGCGGAGGATTTGTTCTGCCGTTTTCCGCTAAAAAAGCAGGAGAAACAGATTTTGCGGGAGCTGGCCCTGCTTCCGGTTCAGGGAATCCGCGAAAGCTTGTATTTTGGGGTATCCGGAGTCGACAGCAGGGATTTGGAACGGCTTAAGAGCTGCTTACTGGTCCGGGTTGAGGATATCGAGGAGGGGAGAGACCGCCTGATATCCCTCCATCCTATCATTGCCGAGGCAGCCAGAAAAATCTTCCTGCCGACCCAATACAACTGCCGGAAAATCCTTCACGGTTTTTATAAGATTGCCAGAAATTCCTGGAACTGTACCTATCTGGAAAATCAGAAAATTGAACCCTATGTATTTGCCATTTTCCAGGCTTTTCCCGAGCCGGAGGCATGGCTTGCCCGGGAGTTTGGCTCTTTTATTACCTGGCTGTGGGTCCAGGGGTATTTTGAAGAGGCAAAAGAGGAGTGCAGAAAGCTGACTGTTTCGGTGGAGCACCATTATGGCAGCTGTCACCAGATTACCGGAGAGACTTACCTGAAAATGGCGGCGTCTTGTTATAATTCCATGGGGTTTGAGGAGTCAGAAAACTGGTACTTTAAGGCCTTTGAATGTATGAATCAGTGCCGGCCCTTTGATGACCGCTATTTCCATTACCGCAGCGCGGCTTATTCCAAGATTTCCCGTATTTACCGCTACCGGGGAGGAGAGGAAAACCTGAAGAAAGCGCTGGAGCTAATCAGAAGGGCTCTTTTCTATGAAAAGAAATACTGGGACTTTTGTGAGAAGAACAGCATCTGGCATGAAGAAGATGACCCGGAAAACAGCTACCGTCACTGGCAGCTTGGAGAGGCCAGAATCCTTTTTGACCTGGGGGAAACAGACGAAGCTCTGAAACTTGGAAATGAGGCAAGGGAGGGGATCCTTCGGGAAATTGGCGAAGGGAAAAATTACCAGTATGAGCTCAACGAATTTGACCGCTTTCTTATTAAGGCCATGGCGGCCAAGGGAGAATTTTCCAGGGCGGAGGAGATGGCGGTGCAGGTGGTGGAAACGGCCCGCATTTACCGGAAGGATCAGTCCAAGGAGATGGCAAGCAGTGAGGAACAGCTTGCGGATGTATGGATGGCAGCAGGGCAGTTTGAGGAAGCAGCCGAGCTTTACGGACAGATTTTGGGCCGCCTGGAGGAGGATTTTCCTTATCAGAAGCAGTGGATCAAAAAGATTCGGGAGAAGTGGTGCCAGTCATTGGAGCAGAGGAAAAATGGTTAAAGATCACCTTATTGACGCAGGAAGAGAAAAGAGGTAATGTGCGGGGTAAACAAAGGATTAGGAGGAAAGAGTATGGTTTCATTGATTATCCCGTATGTGCTGACCTGGATTGGAATTATCATCGGAAGCGTCCATGATTTTACGGCTATGGCTGTTTTCCTTACGGTGATCGGTGTGATATGGACGGCGATTGCATGTACGGTTAAACACTTTTCAAAGCGGGGACTCCTGATTGCGGAGGCAGTTCATGCCGTGATCTGGATTGTCTGCAAGTTTTTCCCCATGGTCGGTGCAAAGCTGCTGGGAGGAGCAGTTGGCCTGGCGGTTTCCGCCGTCATTTTGATTCTGGTCTATGTGTATTTCTTTGCTCCTTCCGACGAAGAGCATCCGCAGGAACGGCAGCAGGAGGGAAGGAAGCAGCTTCCCAACCGGATTTACGATGACAGCAACACCCCGTGGGAATGTACCTGGCGCAGCAGCACCAGTCAGGAGACGGATTACGTCAATAAGAAGACGGGAGAAACGATCCGCATCTACCACTACAGCATCAGCGGAAAGGCCGCTCAGACAGACAAAGGAACCTTCCGCTGGAATTAAAGCGGTCAGACAGCTGCATCGGCCGGACGTTTATGACGGCCGGCAGCAGAATCTTCCACTTCCTGCATTTAGAAAATAAGGAATGCCGGTCACTCCCGGGCTTTCAGGAGTAACCGGCATTCTTTTTGCCTGGCTGACAGGAACCATTCCTATTCAATCGTGGTTCCGGCTTTTCCTGCCAGGCTTTCTTTTGCTTTTTCCATGGAGGTGATGACAGCCTTCCTGCCTTTTCCGGCACGGATAAAGTCAACGGAGGCCTCCACCTTCGGCAGCATGGAACCGGCCTTGAAATGACCGTCCGCCGCGTAGGTTTCTGCGTCCTGTGCGGTCATCCGGTCAAGAAGCACCTCGTTGCCGGAACCGTAGTTTAAGACCACGTTATCGACTCCGGTCAGGAACATTAACACATCGGCATCCAGCTCTTTTGCCAGCAGACCGGCGGCCCGGTCTTTTTCAATGACAGCGCTGGCGCCCTTTAAATGGGTTCCCTGCTCCATCACGGGAATGCCGCCGCCGGCCGCCGCGATGACCAGCTGGTCTGCATCCATCAGAGCACGGATGGCGTCAATTTCCACGATGGCCACAGGTTTGGGAGCGGCTACAATCCGGCGGAAGCCATCGCCTTCTTTTACCACGTAATTTCCCTTTCCTTCTTCGGCCTTTGCTTCTTCCGCATTCATAATGCGGCCAATGACCTTCATGGGACGGTAGGAAGACTCATCATAAGGATCGACCGTTACCTGAGTTAAAATAGTGGATACCGGTTTATAGATACCTCTGCGGATCAGTTCGGTGCGCAGGGCGTTCTGCAGATCGTACCCGATATAACCCTGGCTCATGGCCGAGCAGACCGACATGGGGGCCGGAGTATATTCGGGATGCTCCTTTGCAAATTCATTTAATGCAGTGTGAATCATTCCCAGCTGAGGGGTGTTGCCGCAGGTGATGGCTGCCTGCCAGCCTTCCTGAATAAAATCAGCGATAATTTTTGCTGTCTTTTCGACGGCTGCCTTCTGTTTGGGAAGATTGGTGCCGAGAGCATCATGGCCCAGGGCCAGAACGAGACGTTTTTTTGCCATTTTATCTACCTCGCTTTTCATTGCTTTTTCTATGAATCCGTTCCAATGGAACGATGGAATGACGTGGGGGTGGCGGGCCTTCGGCCGCGGTATGTTTATTGCGCCTGGATTTCTGCGTTCACCGTAGAAACCAGTATGGGTAGGTATAAACCGCAGGGGCTCGATTCCGCTTCGCTTCATCTCGCTCGCGTGCATTCGCACGCTTGCCTGTAACAGATAAGGATTTCCATTCATGCAAGCATGATAGAAATCCTTCCCTGCCACAGGTATCCCTGCTCATTGCTTATGCGGACATTATACCATATCCTCCCGAAAGAAGAAAGGATATTTTGCATTTTGGAACGGGATATGTTATACTGGGGGACAGGGAATTTATCGAAAATTTTCAGCAAGGAGGACATGAAATGTGAAGCTGCTATCGATTGCAATTCCGTGCTATAATTCGGAGGCCTATATGGAAAACTGCATCCGTTCCCTTCTTCCGGGAGGAGACGAGGTGGAAATTCTGATTGTGGATGACGGCTCCCAAAAAGACCGTACCGCGGAAATTGCAGATGAGTATGAGCGCAGATACCCGGGCATCTGCCGGGCCATCCATCAGGAAAACGGCGGCCATGGAGCGGCCGTAAATACGGGATTAAAAAACGCCGCAGGTATTTTCTTTAAGGTGGTGGACAGCGATGACTGGGTCAACGGGGAAGCTTACCGGCAGGTTCTTGATACGCTGCGGCAGTTTGTTCTTGGAAAAAACACGCTGGACATGCTGATTACCAATTTCGTCTACGAAAAGCAGGGAGCAAAGCATAAAAAGGTAATGAATTACCGGCTGGCCCTCCCGAGAAACGAATTGTTTACCTGGAATGACACAAAGACCTTTATGGTGGGCCAGTATATCCTGATGCATTCGGTGATTTACCGGACCGAACTTCTGCGTGACTGCGGCCTGGAGCTTCCGGAGCACACATTCTACGTGGACAATATCTTTGTGTACCAGCCCCTTCCCCATGTACACACCATGTATTACCTGGATGTTAATTTTTACCGGTATTTTATTGGCCGTTCCGATCAGTCGGTCAATGAAAAGGTGATGATTGGCCGGATTGATCAGCAGATCCGGGTGACCAAGCTGATGCTGGGCTATTACGACATGGGAAAGATCCAGAACCGGAAGCTTCGTCATTATATGGTCCGGTATCTGGAGATCATGATGGTGATTTGCTCCATCCTGGCCATCCGTTCCGGAGACGCGGAAAATATGGAGAAGAAAAAAGAGCTGTGGGAGCACGTAAAGAAGACCAACATGGCTCTTTATCTGAGACTGCGCTGGGGCTTTTTAGGACAGGGAATGAACCTTCCGGGAAAGGGCGGAAGAAGCCTTTCCATTGCAGGCTACAAGATTGCTCAGAAATTTTTCGGATTCAACTAAGAAAAAGGGCAGAAACGGGATTGAACCCCCGATCTGCCCTTTCCAGATCTCTTATTGGTCCTTTCCGGCCCATTCATCTCGTCAGCCGGTTCAGCTCATCATAAAACCGGGGATAGGAGATGGATACGCAGTCTGCGTCCAAAATCTCGGTTTCTCCCCCGGCAGCCAGGGCGGCAACGGCAAAGGTCATGGCGATTCGGTGATCCTTATGGCTGTCGATGACGGCTCCATGGAGCGGCTTTCCGCCATGGATGATCATTCCGTCCTCTGTTTCCACAATATCAGCTCCCATGGCAGAAAGATTTTCTACCATGATGGCGATGCGGTTGGATTCCTTGACTTTTAACTCGGCCGCATCCCGGATGACGGTAGTTCCCTCTGCGAAACAGGCCATCAGAGCCACCGTAGGCAGTTCATCAATCATGGCAGGGATCAGATCGCCTTCGATGACGGTTCCCTTAAGATTTGAGGAATGAACAAGAAGATCGGCGGTAGGCTCAGAGCCTTCATGGGACTCATTCACCAGAGAAATTTGGGCTCCCATGTTTTTGCAGACCGTCAGAAGTCCTGCCCGGGTAGGATTGATGCCCACATTTTTAATCAGCACCTCGGAATTGGGCAGGATCAGCGCGGCGGCAACGAAATATACGGCTGAGGAAATATCTCCGGGAACCAGGATGTTCGTACCGGTCAGATGGCCGGCCGGCCGGATGACGGCAGTGGTTCCTTCCGTGCGTACATCGGCGCCGAAGCGTTTAAGCATCAGTTCGGTATGGTTTCTGGAAAGCTTTGGTTCTGTTACCCGTGTTTCTCCTTCCGCGTAAAGACCTGCCAGGAGAATGGCGGATTTTACCTGGGCGGAGGCCACTTTGGAGTGATAGTGGATTCCATGGAGCGGCCGGCCGCAGATCTGAAGCGGGGCGCAGCCGTTGCCGTTTAAACTTTTGATATCGGCGCCCATCATGGTCAACGGTTCAATGATCCGGTTCATGGGCCGTTTTTTTATGGAATCATCTCCGGTCAGGGTGGAGGTGAAAGGCTGAGGGGACAGGATTCCGGAAATTAACCGGGTGGTGGTTCCGGAATTGCCGCAGTCCAGGATACCGGAAGGAGCCGTAAGGCCGCGAAGTCCTTTTCCATGGACGAGGATTTGGTTCTGCTTTTTTTCAATTTCTATGCCCATGCTGCGGAAGCAGGAGATGGTGGACAGGCAGTCTGCCCCCTCCAGAAAATTCTGAATTTCCGTTCTTCCGTCGGAGATTGCGCCGAACATGACGGCCCGGTGAGAAATGGATTTGTCTCCCGGAACGGTCACTTCTCCGCGGATATGGGCTGCTGGCTGTAATTTCATGGTTCCCTCTCTTTCCTGCGCCGGAATGGGCGCAATTGGGTTGGTGGTTTTGATGGGAGCTTTTTGAAAGCTGCCTCCGGTTTTAAGAACCAGCCGGGACCGGAACGGAGCTTATGGCTTATTTTCCAAGTACATAGTTATGCTTCTTTAATAAATCATAGGCGGCAGTCCGGTCATGCTCCCGGTAGAAATCGATTCGCAGAGCGCCTTCTCCGTCCTCCCGGCTGTGGTTGATGCCGATGTTTTTTACGTTGATTCCACGGGCAGCCAGGATGGCGGAAAGCACAGAAATCGCTCCGGGCTCATCTACAATATCCACGGAGAAGGAATAGTCCGGACTTACCGGGCCATGTCCCCGGCTGGAGAAGGTGCTGCGGTAGGATCCTGATTCTTCAAACAGACGGTAGATGGCCGTTTCATCCCGGCTGTCCAGCTCCTGGTAGATGTCGCTTAAGGAATCAATATATTTTTTCAGCAGGATCTTGATGTTCTCTGTGTTGGTCATACAGATCTGTTCCCACATCACCGGGGATGAGGAGGCGATTCTTGTGATGTCTTTAAAGCCTCCGGCAGCCAGCCGCTTCATGGTTCCCTCCGGTCCGTCGCTGTCCCGTACCAGATTTACCAGACTGGAAGCCACCAGATGGGGAAGGTGGCTGATGGCGGCCACGGAAAAATCATGTTCCTCATATGCCAGAATCAGAGGAATAGCCCCGATGGCAGAGGCAATTCCCTTCATCTGCTCAATCTGAGCTTCTGTGGTTTTCTCTGTGGGCGTAATGACATAATAGGCGTTTTCCAAAAGGTGGTCCGTGGAATTTTCGTATCCTGTTTTTTCAGATCCGGTCATGGGATGGCCGCCTACAAACACATCTTCCATGCCCAGTTCCGTCACGGTTTTATGGATTTCTGTTTTTGTGCTGCCGACGTCGGTGATAAAGGCGCCGGGCTTTAAAAGGGGGCCCAGCTGCTCCAGATAGGAGGCATTGTATTCCACAGGCGTACAAAGGAAAATCACGTCACAGAGAGAAAGAGCCTTGTCGATTCCGTCCAGAATCAAATCGATGGTTCCGTCCTTTTTTGCCTGTTCCAGCCTGGCGCGGGAGCGCATATAGGCCATAATGGTAATGTCCGGATCGGCTCTTTTCAAGCCACGGGCGATGGAGCCTCCGATGAGGCCCAGACCGATGAAACCGTAGATGGGTTTAGCCATAGTCGTTATCCTCCTGCCGATATTGTCATTCAAATTTTAAAGCACAGGCTGGGGATTGTCAACAAATGAAATCCCTGTTATACTGAAATCCTGGATGCCGGAGACGGACGGCTTTTGCTCTGAAACAGAGGTGTTTATGGCCGTTTATGCGGATTCTTTGTGTCATAGGAGTCTTTGTCCTGTGATATCAAAAAACGTCCCGCCGGAAAGGTTTGGCGGCGGAGCAAAAAGCAGATGGGGCAAACGAAATTATGCCGCAGGAACGTGCTGCTGAAAAACGCGGCAGGAGAAGCTTCGGCAAGAAGGAAGCAAAAGAGAACGGGTCTGTGCCGGAGGGCGAAAGGAGAAAACATGGAACAGAATGAGATGAAGTATTTTGACTTTGAGATCTGCGGAGTAAAGAGAAAACTTCCTTATGTAAAAATCAAAGAGGGACTGGCCCTGGCAAGCTTTGTCTGTTTGTCGGATACGGAGCTGATTGAGGCGGTGGCCCCGGAGCTGGTAAAGCGCCTTCCTCCGGTGGATTATCTGATGACGGCAGAGGCCAAGGGAATGTGCCTGACTTACGAGATGTCCCGGCTGATGGGAATGAAGGAGTTTATTGTCGCAAGAAAGAGCAGAAAGCCCTATATGCAGGATCCCATCGGATGTACGCTGACTTCCGTGACTACCCAGGCGGAGCAGACCCTGTATTTAAACGGTTCCGATGCGGAAAAGATTCGCGGCAAGAGAGTAGCTCTCATTGATGATGTGATTGCCACAGGAGAATCTATCCGTGCCATTGAAGAGCTGGCCAAACAGGCGGGGGCCATTGTGGCGGCCAAGGCTGCGATTCTGGCAGAATTGGAAACGGCCAGACGTTCCGACGTGATTTTCTTAAAGGAGCATTATGTGTTCCGCCCGGATAATGAGGGAAATTATGAACCGATCCGGACCATGGAGGAGTACAGAAAGCAGATTGGCGCTCAATAGGCCGTTCTTTGAAAATATTTTTGTGCAAGTTGCACATTTTACTTGTAATATTCCAAATGTTTTGGTAGAATATCCTCATAGGTAAATCAATGGGGTCCCCCCACAGTTGGTATCAGGCGGCGTGCGGGAGGTTTCCGGCGATGCGGCCGACGACAAAATTATGTACGGGAGGAATTAGATATGGACGTTTATGGAACAAAACAAATCCGCAATGTTGTACTTTTAGGCCATGGCGGCGCAGGAAAGACGACCGTTGCCGAGGCGTTAGCCTATCTGACCGGAGTAACGAAAAGGATGGGAAAAGTTTCTGACGGAAATACCATCAGCGATTACGATAAAGAGGAGATCAAAAGACAGTTTTCCATTTCTACGACAATGATTCCCCTTGAATATGAGGGAGCAGAAGGAAAAATCAAGATCAATCTTCTGGATACCCCCGGATACTTTGATTTTGTAGGTGAGGTGGAGGAAGCTGTCAGCGTGGCTGACGCGGCAATTATTGTGGTCAACTGCAAGGCCGGCATTGAAGTGGGAACAGAGAAGGCCTGGGAATTGTGCGAAGAGTACCGGCTTCCCAGAATGTTCTTTGTCACCAACATGGATGATGACCATGCGTCCTTCCGTGAATTGATCCTGAAGCTGGAGAAACGCTTCGGAAGAAAAATTGCTCCGTTCCAGGTGCCGATCCGTGAGAATGAGAAATTTGTCGGTTTCGTCAATGTGGTAAAGATGGCCGGACGGCGGTTTACCAATTTCAGTGATTATGAGGAATGCGAGATTCCTGAATATACCAAAAAGAACCTGGGCATTATCCGTGACGCTCTGATTGAGGCGGTTGCGGAAACCAGCGAAGAATACATGGAGCGGTATTTCGCCGGCGAGGAGTTTACGCAGGACGAAATTTATACGGCGGTTCAGACCCATGTATGGCAGGGGGACATCGTACCGGTATTTATGGGTTCCGGAATCAACTGCCAGGGTTTCCAGGCGCTGTTAAACGCCATTGACCGCTATTTCCCGTCTCCTGATATTGGAGAGTGTATTGGCGTGGATGTATCCACAGGCGAGCGGTTTACGGCGAAATACAACGAGGAAGTATCCCTTTCCGCCAGAGTGTTCAAGACCGTGGTGGATCCGTTTATCGGAAAATATTCCCTGATGAAGATTTGTACCGGAATTTTAAAACCGGACAGCACGATTTATAATGTCAATAAAGACGCAGAAGAAAAAGTAGCGAAAGTCTATGTACTGCGTGGTAAGGATGTGATCGAAGTTCCCGAGCTGAAGGCCGGCGACATCGGCGCCGTGGCCAAATTAAATGTGACCCAGACGGGAGATACGATCGCCTTAAGAACGGCTCCAATTGTTTATCATAAGCCGAAGATTTCCACGCCTTACACCTATATGCGCTATGCTGCCAAGACCAAGGGCGATGAGGATAAGATTTCCAGCGCTCTTTCCAAGATGATGGAAGAGGATCTGACTCTGAGAGCAGTCAACGACGTGGAAAACCGTCAGAGCCTGCTTTATGGAATCGGTGATCAGCAGCTGGAGGTTACAGTCAGCAAACTGCTTGGCAGATATAAAGTTGAGGTTGAACTTTCCAAGCCGAAGATTGCGTTCCGCGAGACAATCCGCAAGAAAGTTACGGCGCCCGGAAGATATAAGAAGCAGTCCGGCGGACATGGACAGTTCGGTGATGTCAAGATGGAATTTGAGCCTTCCGGAGATCTGGAGACACCGTACGTATTTGAGGAGCGGGTATTCGGAGGAGCCGTGCCGAAGAACTACTTCCCGGCAGTGGAAAAGGGAATCCAGGAATGCTGCCAGAAGGGACCGCTGGCCGGTTATCCGGTTGTGGGAATCAAAGCGGTTCTGGTGGATGGTTCCTATCATCCGGTGGATTCTTCGGAAATGGCCTTCAAGATGGCTGCTACGCTGGCCTTCAAGAAGGGCTTTATGGAAGCAGGCCCTGTACTTTTAGAGCCCATTGCGTCCGTAAAGGTTGTAGTTCCCGATAAGTTTACCGGAGATGTAATGGGAGATCTGAACAGAAGAAGAGGCCGTGTGCTGGGAATGAATTCCCTTCATGGCGGCAAACAGGAAATTGTTGCCGACGTTCCCATGTCGGAAATGTTCGGATACAACACGGATCTGCGTTCCATGACCGGCGGAATCGGAGTTTACTCCTATGAATTCAGCCGCTATGAGCAGGCCCCGGGCGATATCCAGAAGAAGGAAGTGGAAGCACGGGCAGCCAGCCTGGAACAGGGAGAATAATCAGACAGGATCTTCTTTTTGAAAAGGAAAAGGATAAAGAGAGGGAGCACATGGGTTTCATGTGCTCCCTTCGTATGTTACGGAATCTTTTGTTTTGCCCCTTTCGTGCAATGATTTGCAATTTGTTGATTGTGACGATGCATTATGATAAAATCAAATTAACAAATCCGCAGTGACTGCCAGAGGGGGAGGGGGATAAATGAAAAAACGAGTCAATTTCTTCGTATCGGTTTTGCTGCTCATTATGGGCTGCTTTTTGCTGAATTACGATCGGATGCTGGAAGACATGGCCCGCACGTTCACTCTCAGCAAGTGGGTCTTTTATCAATATCTGATCATACCTACGGCCTGCCTTTGCGCAGGATACCTGCTGGGGCAGATTGTTTTGTGGAGAGGGAAAACTGCACTTAACCCAATCGTGGAAAAGATTTTCCGGTGGCTTTTGCTCCTGCTGCTTTTCCTGTATTATGCATTGTCCATTGTACTGATAGCCGATCATTTTTTCGAAATCCTGCCCGATATGGTTTCTCATCGTCTCAATAACCTGACTTTGGTAGTTTCAGAATATTTTTTGCTGGGTTTTACTTTGCACGGCCTTCTACTTTCCATATGTATGGACAGGATGTTGGCGGGAAGGCGATGATATCATTTTCTGTGTTCTCCGTACATCTGCACGGAAACCTCACCACCTGATGCAGCCGCTCAGGCAGAGTTTCCAAACAATGGTCCGGTTCCCGGCTGCCAGTTGGTAAGCTGTTTGGAATCTGCAGGCAAAATTTTTACCACAGATGCCGGGTAATGCTTCCTTAGATGTGTCAGGTGGGAAAACATTAAAAGTGTCAGGTGACGTTCCCGGAAGCACGGGAACAGACAAAACTCCTGCATGGGGCAGGCAAAAATCTCCCGGAGGAATCTTGACAGAACCGGCGGGATATGCTAAATTAGTTACCAGTCTAAATGCGTTGATGGGGAATAGTAGGAATATCGGAGGAAGACAGAGAGCCGCCGGCTGGTGGGAGGCGGTTTCCGAAGAATTTCGAACTCGCCTCTGAGCAGCATGCTGAAGGAAGCCGGGGACAAAAGGGACAGGTGTTTGACGCCTGAATCGGTCTGCAGCTTTTGGGTAGGCAGAGCCGGTCCGACCGTTAAAAGGAAATGAGTGCATACGGGGAAAGTGCCTGTATGAAATAGAGTGGTACCGCGTGAGGGAATTTGATTCCACGTCTCTATCTTTGGAGACGTGGCTTTTTTATTTCACAGGGTATTTCAAAGGGAATACCTTTTGCATCTGCCGCAGGCGGGGAAGTTTTCGTGGCGGGATGTTTCCTGCCGCCGCCGGCGCTCTTTCCGGGCGTTCGGGAACGTATGCAGAAGGACCAGAAAAACAGAAGATTTATGAAGAACCATTAGAAGTTTAAAGGAGGAACTGGCAGACATGAGACATAATTTCCGGAAAATAGAGGCCAAATGGCAGCAGAAATGGGAAGACGCCAAGATTTTCCGGGCAGTGGACAACAGTCCCAAGCCCAAGTTTTACGGACTGGTGGAGTTTCCGTATCCCAGCGGAGCAGGCATGCATGTGGGACATATCAAGGCTTATTCCAGCATGGAGGTAATTTCCAGAAAGAGACGGATGGAAGGATATAATGTCCTGTTCCCCATCGGCTTTGACGCGTTCGGACTGCCTACGGAGAACTATGCCATCAAGACCGGGACCCATCCCCGGATCATTACCGACCAGAATATCGCAAAATTCACGAATCAGCTGAAAAAAGTAGGCTTTTCCTTTGACTGGGATCGGGTCATCGATACCACGGACGAGGACTACTACAAATGGACTCAGTGGATCTTTTTAAAGATGTTTGATGCCGGACTGGTATTCCGCAGCAAGGCGCTTGTGAATTACTGTCCTTCCTGTAAGGTGGTGCTCTCCAACGAGGACAGTCAGGGCGGAAAGTGTGATATCTGTCACAGCGATGTGATTCAGAAGTCCAAAGACGTCTGGTATCTGCGGATTACGGAGTATGCGGACAAGCTGCTGGAGGGTCTGGAGCAGGTGGATTACCCGGCCAACATCAAGCAGCAGCAGGTAAACTGGATTGGAAAGTCTACCGGAGCATTTGTAAACTTTACGCTGGATGGTCTGGATGAAAAGCTGGAAATCTATACCACCAGACCGGATACGCTGTTCGGCGTTACCTTTATGGTCATGGCGCCGGAGCATCCGCTGATTGATAAATATGCCGACCGGATTTCCAATATGGAAGAGGTAAAGGCATACCGGGCAGAATGTGCCAAAAAGACAGAATTTGAGCGTACCCAGCTGGTAAAGGATAAGACCGGCGTCAAGCTTTCCGGGCTGGAAGCAGTGAACCCGGTTAACGGCAAAAAGATTCCGATTTTCATTGCGGATTATGTCATGATGGGATACGGAACGGGAGCCATCATGGCGGTTCCGGCTCATGACCAGAGAGACTACGATTTTGCCAAGGCGCACGGAGTGGAGATTGTTGAGGTAATCAAGGGAGGCGATATTTCCAGGGAGGCTTATGCCGGAGATGGAGAGATGGTCAACTCGGATTTCCTGAACGGTTATACCAACAAGAAAGACTCCATTGCCAGAATGCTGGAAGAACTGAAAAAGATGGGCGTAGGCCATGCCGGCGTCCAGTATAAGATGAAAGACTGGGCATTCAACCGTCAGAGATACTGGGGAGAACCCATTCCGATTATCCACTGTCCCAACTGCGGAGACGTGGCTGTTCCTTATGAGGAGCTGCCTCTGCGGCTGCCGCCGGTGGAAAACTTCGAGCCGGGTGAGGAAGGCGAATCTCCTCTGGCAAAGATTGAATCCTTTGTCAACTGTACCTGTCCC
Organism: Candidatus Copromonas faecavium (nom. illeg.); assembly: GCA_018712915.1. Lineage (GTDB taxonomy): Bacteria > Bacillota > Clostridia > Lachnospirales > Lachnospiraceae > Copromonas > Copromonas faecavium. The sequence goes on from DVGC01000008.1 coordinate 24,407, forward strand.
AAGTGCGGCGCCAAGGCGAAGCGGGAGACGGATACCATGCCCCAGTGGGCCGGTTCTTCCTGGTATTTCCTGCGGTATATTGATCCTCACAACGAGAACGCTCTGGCCGATCCGGAAAAAATCAAATACTGGATGCCGGTAGACTGGTACAACGGAGGAATGGAGCATGTGACCAGACATATGATCTATTCCAGATTCTGGCATCATTTCCTTTATGATATCGGTGCGGTCAACACGCCTGAGCCCTATGCCAAGCGTTCCGCCCAGGGACTGATCCTGGGACCGGACGGGGACAAGATGAGCAAGTCCAAGGGCAATGTGGTGGATCCGCTGGATATTGTGGAAGAGTACGGCGCAGATACGTTAAGAACCTATGTGCTGTTCATGGGAGACTACGGCGCAGCCACACCGTGGAGCGAAAATTCCGTGAAGGGCTGCAAGCGTTTCCTGGAGCGTGTGGCCGGCTTTACGGACCTGCTGTCAGAGGATCCGGAGACGCAGAAGCTGGAGACTGCTTTCCATAAAGCCATCAAGAAGGTCAGCTCCGATATTGAAGATATGAAATTTAATACGGCCATTGCCTGCCTGATGTCCCTGGTGAATGATGTTTACAGTCTGGGCAAAATAAGCAGGGAGCAGCTTCAGATCTTCATTGAGCTGCTTTGCCCCTTTGCTCCCCACCTCTGCGAGGAAATCTGGGAGTTCATGGGCGGAGAGGGCTTCCTGTCCCAGCATGCATGGCCGAAATATGACGAGGAGAAAACCATTGACGCACAGACGGAGATCGGTGTGCAGGTTAATGGAAAGGTTCGCGGAAAGCTGGTGATTTCCACCGGAGCCGCCAAAGAAGATGTGCTGGCGGCCGCCAAGGCAGATGAAAAGATTGCTGCCCTCCTGGAAGGAAAAACGCTGGTCAAGGAAGTGTATGTTCCCAACCGTCTGGTAAACTTTGTTGTAAAATAGAGCAGATACAGATTTTGCCGGCGGAGAGGTTCGCCGGCAAAGCCTGTTTTTCGGGGAATTTTTGAGGCGATAGGAGATGCATCCGGTTCCGGTCCTGATTGCGGCATGGAATCGTGCAAATAAAAAAGAGGAGAACAATTATGAAAAAGAAACAGCTGCGCAGATTTGCGCCTGTGCTGGCTTTGGCTTTTGCAGCAGGAGTGCTGTCCGGCTGCGCCCAGGGAGCAGGAGAAACTTCCGGGGCATCGGCGGCGGAAAGCTCGGTCAAAGCGGAAAGCACACAGGAAGACGGCGCGGACCAGTCCGCGAGGGACACACTGATCATTGCAACGGCCAATGAACCGCCCAGTGTGACCACAAACCAGCACAATGCCATTGCGGGCAACTATATGAATACGATGACCCACAATGGCCTGTTCAGGATGAATGAAGACATGGAGCCGGTGCCCGATCTGGTTGAAAGCTATGAGAATCCCAGCGATACCGAGTGGATTTTCCATCTGAAGCAGGGTGTCCTGTTTCATAACGGTGAGGAAATGACAGCGCGGGATGTAAAAGCGTCTCTGGAACTGTGCCAGCAGTCTCTGGAAGTATCCCAGTACGGGGCGTCCACGGGAACCATCGAAGTGGTGGATGACTATACGGTGAAGCTGACCACCGATGGTCCTCAGGCCGGACTGCTGTCTGATCTGACTCATCACGGAAATTTTATTCTTCCGGCGGACTTGATTGAAAGCGGCCATGATTTTAACGCGGAGCCTATCGGAACCGGTCCATATAAGCTGGTGACCTGGAACCGGGGCGAGAGTCTGGAATTCGAGGCGTTTGACGATTTCTTCGGCGGTGCTCCTGCCATCAAACATATTACATGGAGGATCATTCCGGAAGGCTCTTCCCGTACCATGGCTTTAGAAACAGGGGAAGTGGATCTGATTGTAGATGTGGAGACTACGGATATGAACCGGATTGCGGAGAATGACGGAATGACGCTTTACAGCGAGGCCGGCACCTCCCATAATTTCATGACCATCAACAATGAGGTGGCTCCCTTTGATAATATTAACTTCCGTAAAGCTTTGGCTTCGGCCATTGATAAGGATGCCGTTGTACAGGTCGCTTTAAACGGCGACGGAACGCCGGTGGATTCCATGGTTCCCGACTGCTTCCCGGGAACGACGGACGAGGGAGCGCCCAGCTATGATCCGGAACAGGCAAAGGCCTATCTGGAAGCGTCCGGCCTGTCTCCCGAGGAATGCAGCTTTACGCTGATTTGTTCCGATGATGTGAAGCTTCGCGCGGGACAGGTCATTCAGAGTTCCTTAAAGGAGAACCTTGGAATCGATATTCAGCTGGAGTCCATGGATCTGGCCACTTATCTGGATGCGGTCATGGGCGGAGATTATGAGGCGGCTCTTGGGGGATATACGTCCTCCAATCTGCTGGGATACATTCTGGGGCTGTATCATTCCAGCGCCATCAATGCTTCCAACCTGACCCGTACCAATCTTCCTGAGGCGGATGCGCTGATCGAACAGATTCAGACCACTCTGGATCCGGAGGAAAACGAGGCACTGATTGGAGAATTCTGCCGTCTGATCAATGAGGACTGCCCCTTTGTTCCGCTTTATATGAAGAATAATACCCGTGCCTACAACTCTGATATCCAGGGCTTTAACTGCACGGCCAACGGAATTACCTATTATGAGCAGTTTGGCTGGGCCAATTAACCGGCTGCTGTGACATCTGTTCGGCAATTGAGGCTGCTTTGCGGCAGTTTTGGAAAATAGAAAAGGTGCATGTCCCTGAAAAAGGCTCATGCGCCTTTTCTGATCTCCTGCTTAAAGCCTGCAATAGGCACGTGGTGTCAGAGACGGATTTAGGGAGCCGCGTACATGGCATGCTGCTTCCTCTGCGCGTACAGTGCTGTCTATAGGTAAAAATTGTATAAAATGCACATAAAATGAAAAGTTGTCATTGAATTTTACAGCAGATTGTAATATAATGATGCCATGCTCATATCGATCTATATTGTATTAATATTGATTTATATTGTATTTATAATCTTACGACGCATGTGGTATAAGCCATGCAAATAAAGCACAAGGAGGAGAATGCTATGACAAAACTGAAAATGCAACATCTGGCGCCTGTGCTGGCGCTGTCTCTTGCTGCTGGCCTGTTTACAGGCTGTTCCGGAGAAAATGGAGATTCTGCCGCAGCGTCAACAGCATCGGGCGAAACGTCCGGTTCGGAAAGTGCAGCCCAGACAGAAGCGGCAGGCAGCAGCGCTAAGGACACGCTGATTATTGCGACGGCCAATGAAACGCCCAGCGTGACCACCAATGAGCATAATGCGGTCGCTGGCGATTATCTGAACAGGATGACTCATAACGGCCTGTTTAAAACGGATGAGAATATGGAGCCAGTGCCTGATCTGGTAGAAAGCTATGAAAATACCAGCGACACCGAGTGGATTTTCCATTTGAAACAGGGGGTTCTGTTCCATAATGGACAGGAGATGACCGCCAAAGACGTAAAAGCGTCGCTGGAGCTTTGCCAGCAGTCACCGGAAGTCTCTCAATACGGAATGTCTACCGGAACGATTGAGGTAGTAGACGATTATACGGTAAAAATTACGACTGACGGACCGCAGTCCGGCCTTCTTTCCGATCTCTGCCACCATGGAAATGCCATTCTTCCGGCAGATCTGATTGAAAGCGGCCATGATTTCAATACGGAACCTATCGGAACCGGTCCATATAAGCTGGTGTCCTGGAACCGGGGGGAAAGCCTGGAATTTGAGGCGTTCGAGGATTATTTTGAGGGAGAAGCGCCGATGAAACATATCACCTGGAGAATCATTCCGGAAGGATCTTCCCGTACCATGGCGCTGGAGGCCGGTGAAGTCGATATGATCATTGAGGTGGAAACGGCCGATATGACCCGTATCGGAGAAACGGAAGGACTGACTTTGTTCAGCGAGCCCGGTACGGCTCACAACTTCATGATGATTAATAATGAGATTGCTCCGTTTAATAATGAGAATTTCAGAAAAGCACTGGCTTCGGCGATTGATAAGGAGGCCATTGTACAGGTGGCGTTAAACGGTGACGGAACACCGGTGGATGCCATGGTTCCGGACTGCTTCCCGGGAACAACGGCAGAAGGTGCTCCAACTTATGATCCGGAGCAGGCGAAAGCTTATTTTGAGGCATCCGGACTGTCTCCGGAGGAATGCAGTTTCTCCATTATTTGCTCCGATGATACCAAGCTGCGCGCCGGCCAGGTAATTCAGAGTTCCCTGAAGGAAAATCTCGGCATCGATGTACAGCTGGAGTCCATGGATCTGGCGACTTATCTGGATATTACGGCAACCGGCGATTACGAAGCGGCAATCGGAAACTACACCTCATCCAATCTGCTTTCCTATGCCCTTGGTGTTTATCACTCCAGCTCTATCAATGCGTCCAATAAGACCAGATTGAACGATCCGGAAATTGACGCGTTGATTGAGGAGATTCAGGCAACTCTGGATCCGGAAGAAAACGAGGCGGTGATTACCGAATTCTGCAAGGCAATTAATGATATCTGCCCACAGGTTCCTCTGTACATGAAAAATAATACCCGCGCTTATAAGTCCGATCTGCAGGGCTTTAACTGTACAGCCGGCGGAACCACATATTATAACCTGTTCAGCTGGGGAGAGTAAAAATTTTTCAAAAGATAGTTTTTCGGAAAGGAAGGGCATCACCAGGAATGGTGGTGCCCGGTTTTCCGATAGATTTGGAAAGAAAGTTAAGAAAAATGTCAGGACCCGCGAAGAAAGCACATAAAAACGCGAATCCTGGAAAAAATAATGATATTTTTGCTTTTGATAAATTAAATTTATTAAATTTGATTTTCTAATTGAAATATTCCACTAATTGAGGTATAATGACGAAGGAATCCCGAATTTCTGCCGTATCGACCGAACATCTATTGCGGAATTATTTGCTTATCTGACATAATTTGTGACATCAGTGATTTACCCCGGAAAAGAATTCAAATAAAAAGATATTATATCATTATATAAAGAGTTGTTGATGTATAATCCTTAAGAAATCTTTAAAAATGCAAATTAGATTGCAAAGACGGAAAAGTTGTGCTATAATCGAAAAAAGGCATTAAATTGTTGGAAAATTCTGATGCATATGGTCTGTGGCCATGCAAATAAATTTATGAGGTGAGAGAGTATGACGAAAAAACTTATGCGCAGCCTGGTGCCTGTAGCGGCGCTGACCCTCGCTGTCGGTATGTTTACCGGATGTTCCAGCGGCGGCGGAGATACGGCGAGTACGACAGCGGCGTCCGGCGACTCCGGTTCCACGACGACGGAAGCGGCAAGTTCCGATTCGACCAGCGGAACAGTGAAGGACACGCTGATTATTGCGACGGCCAACGAAACGCCCAGTGTCACCACCAACGAGCATAACGCAGTAGCTGGCGACTACCTCAACAAGATGACTCATAACGGTCTGTTCAAGACGGATGAGAACATGGAAGTTGTTCCGGATCTGGTTGAAAGCTATGAGAACACCAGCGACACCGAGTGGATTTTCCATCTGAAACAGGGCGTTCTGTTCCACAATGGCGAAGAAATGACAGCAGACGACGTGAAAGCTTCCCTTGAGCTTTGTAAGGAATCTCCTGAGGTTTCCCAGTATGGTACTTCCACCGGAACCATCGAAGTTGTTGATGATTACACCGTAAAGATTACCACAGACGGACCTCAGTCCGGCCTTCTTTCCGACCTCTGCCACCATGGAAACTATATTCTTCCGGCAGATCTGATTGAAAGCGGACATGACTTTAACTCCGAGCCCATCGGAACCGGCCCATACAAGCTGGTTGCATGGAACAGAGGCGAGAGCCTTGAGTTTGAAGCATTTGAAGATTATTTTGACGGTGCTCCGCCCATCAAGCACATCACCTGGAGAATTATTCCTGAGGGTTCCTCCAGAACGATGGCTCTGGAAGCCGGCGAAGTTGACCTGATTATCGAAGTTGAGACGGCTGATGCTTCCCGTATCGAGGGAACTGATGGCCTGACTCTTTACAGTGAGCCCGGTACTTCCCACAACTTCATGATGATTAACAATGAAGTTGCTCCGTTCAACAATATCGACTTCCGTAAAGCTCTTGCTTCTGCAATCGATAAAGAGGCGATTGTGCAGGTAGCCTTAAACGGAGACGGAACTCCGGTTGACGCCATGGTTCCGGACTGCTTCCCGGGAACAACGGCAGAAGGCGCTCCGACCTATGATCCGGAACAGGCTAAGGCTTATCTTGAGGCTTCCGGACTGGATCCGGCGCAGTGCGGATTTACCTTAATCTGCTCCGATGATACCAAGCTTCGTGCTGGACAGGTTATCCAGAGTTCTTTGAAAGAGAATCTTGGAATTGATATTCAGCTTGAGTCCATGGACCTTGCTACATACCTTGATGTAACGGCAACCGGTGATTATCAGGCAGCTATCGGTGGATATACTTCTTCCAACCTTCTTGCTTATGCAATGGGTGTATATCACTCCAGCTCCATCAACGCGTCCAACAAGACCCGTACCAATCTTCCGGAGATCGACGCTTTAATCGAAAATATCCAGGCAACTCTGGATCCGGAAGAGAATGAAGCGGCTGTTACGGAATTCACCAAGGCAATCAATGAGAATTGTCCTCAGGTTCCGTTATACATGAAGAATAATACCCGTGCATACAAGTCTGATCTTCAGGGCTTTAATGTAAACGCAGGCGGAACAACTTACTATGAGCAGTTCAGCTGGGGTAACTAATTTTATCGGATAATGTAACCGATGAATGTTGAGGGCTTCCCGGTTTTCGGGAAGCCCTTTTTGCGGCAGTAAGCCTGACAGCGCACGTCCTCTGAGAAGGAGGAAAGTCCCGAATCTGTCCGGACACGGCGGGATTTCAAAACGGCGGAGCGACTGAGTCCGGTTCTGTGAGAAAACGGCAGCTGAACGGCATCCGGCGGATGCATAGGGCATGGAAAGGAGGGGCGGGATGGAAATTTTGCAGAGAGTAAGAGAGTGCTATGAAAACTTAAGTCCCGTTCAAAAACGGATTGCAGATTATATTTTTAAATATCCGGATCAGGTCTGTTTTCTTTCCCTGAAAGAATTGTCGGAGTCTCTTGGAGTTACGGAGGTGACGGTCCTCCGTTTCGTAAAAAAAGCCGGGCTTGCAAGCTACGTGGAATTGAAAGAAGCACTCCGGGAACATCTCCGAAGCAGGTTTAATTTCGGAGATCCTCTGGACCGGATTTCTGATGATGTCGGCGGAAAGAGGGAGAGTGATGCGGATAAGGCAGAGCTGTACAGGGGATTTGTGGAAAATGAAATCCGCGTCCTCAGGGAAACATACCGGAAAGTGGAACCGGAGCGGGTCAGAGAAGGAGTGTCCATGATCCGTCAGGCAAAGTGCGTGTATGTGTCAGGGACAGAACTGGTTACTGGTCTTTGCTCTTATCTTACCAGACGGCTCCTGACCATCGGAATTATGGCCATCGACTTATCCAACATGAGCCGGGCGATTTATAACAATTATGTCAGTCATATCAGTCCGGAGGATGCAGTGATCATTATATCTGCGCCGGGTTACGCCAGATATATTGTGAATACGGCCAAGTTCCTGGAGAAGAAGCGGGTTCCGCAGATTGTTATTACGGACCGGCCGTCAGCACCGGCCGCCGCCTATGGAACAACGGTGCTTTGCTGCGATAATCATGACCTGTTTTTTTACAATTCCGTTCTCGGGTATATGTCTCTTGCAAATCTGCTGGTTTATTTTACAGCCATCGAAAACCCGGAGAAGACCAACCGGCTGCGGGGAATGCTCTCACAGGCAAGAGAGGCTATTGGCACAGAGGAAATCCTGAAGGATGACCGGGGTGTGCGTGCTAAAAGGACAGATGCGGGCCCAAAAAATACAGAATTCAATACACAAAAAATGGTATAGTAAACACAATACAAAATGAAATAGGTGGATTGTGCAAAATGCATAATTCGCCGCAGGAGGGAATGTTTTTTACTTGACATAATTGACATGTAGTAGTATCCTAGTTGTAGAATCTTGATGGATATGAAAGAAAAAGTAGAAGGTTCTCTTGCTTTTCTGGCTGTTTTTGCCGGACTTTCTGAATGGCAAAAGCAGGAAATTATGTTAATTTCTGATTATAACTTGTATGGTTCCCCTATTTATGGTATAATCAAAAAATACATACAATTTGTACTGTGTGATGCATCTGGTCTGTGGCCATGCAAATAAATTGATGAGGTGAGAGTAGTATGACAAAAAAACTTATGCGCAGCCTGGTGCCTGCAATGGCGCTGACCCTCGCAGTAGGGATGTTTACGGGCTGCTCCGGAGGAAGCGGAGAGAGCTCCGCTGATACATCAGCCGGAGACAGTTCAGGGGAGTCCGTCAGCTCCGATACAGGGAGCACCGCAAAGGATACCCTGATTATCGCAACAGCCAACGAGACTCCCAGCGTAACGACCAACGAGCACAATGCTGTGGCAGGCAACTATCTCAATCAGATGACCCATAACGGTCTTTTTAAGATGAACGAGAATCTGGAACCTGTTCCGGATCTTGTTGAGAGTTATGAGAACACCAGTGATACCGAATGGATTTTCCATCTGAAACAGGGCGTTTTGTTCCATAACGGAGAAGAAATGACAGCGAAAGACGTGAAAGCTTCTCTTGAGCTCTGCAAGGAATCTCCTGAGGTTTCCCAGTATGGCGTATCAACAGGAACTATTGAGGTGGTTGATGATTATACCGTTAAGATCACGACAGATGGCCCACAGTCCGGACTTCTTTCGGATTTGACCCACCATGGAAACTTTATCCTTCCTGCCGACCTGATTGAAAGCGGACATGACTTTAACTCCGAGCCTATCGGAACCGGTCCATACAAGCTGGTTGCATGGAACAGAGGTGAGAGCCTTGAATTTGAGGCGTTCGAGGATTATTTCGGCGGCGCTGCTCCTATTAAGCATGTGACCTGGAGAATTATTCCCGAAGGTTCCTCCAGAACGATGGCTCTGGAAGCCGGTGAAGTTGACCTGATTATTGAAGTGGAAACGGCGGATATGACCCGTCTTGCGGAGACCGATGGCCTGACTCTTTACAGTGAGCCCGGTACGTCCCACAATTTCATGATGGTAAATAATGAAATCGCTCCGTTCAACAATGCAGATTTCCGTAAAGCCATTGCTTCCGCAATCGATAAAGAAGCAATTGTACAGGTGGCTGTAAATGGCAATGCGACTCCGGTGGATGCGATGGTTCCGGATTGTTTCCCGGGAACAACGGCCGAGGGCGCGCCTACTTATGATCCGGAACAGGCGAAGGCTTACTTTGAAGCTTCCGGACTGGATCCGGCTCAGTGCGGATTTACTTTGATCTGCTCCGATGATACCAAGCTTCGTGCAGGACAGGTGATTCAGAGCTCCTTAAAGGAAAATCTTGGAATTGATGTACAGCTTGAGTCCATGGATCTTGCTACATATCTCGATGTAACCGCGACAGGCGATTATCAGGCGGCGATTGGCGGATATACTTCCAACAATCTTCTTGCTTATGCGCTTGGTGTATATCATTCCAGCTCCATCAATGCGTCTAACAAGACACGTACCAATGTTCCGGAAATTGATGCTCTTATTGAGGAAATCCAGACGACTCTGGATCCGGAGGAAAATGAGGCAGTGATTACGGAATTTTCCAAGGCAATCAATGAGCTTTGCCCGCAGGTTCCGCTGTATATGCAGAACAATACCCGTGCATACAAGTCTGAGCTTCAGGGCTTTAACCTGAATGCCGGAGGAACCACATACTATGAGCAGTTCAGCTGGGGAAACTAAACAGGAAGAAATTCTGATTGATTCACCCGGCCTGGATAAATTAAGGAAGCAGGGGCCTGTCTGTGCAGGACAGAGGCTCCGCTTCCCAACAAAACAAAGAAAGGAGAGGATTATACAGCATGATCAAGTTTATTATCAAACGTCTGATAGCACTGATTCCGGTGTTGATAGGTGTTTCATTGCTGGTATTCTTTATTCTCGACCTGGCTCCTGGTGATCCTGCTAAGACAATCCTCGGTGAGCAGGCGCGACCCGAAGATATCGAAGCGCTGCGTGAGGAAATGGGACTGAATGACCCGTTCTTTGTCCGTTATGGCCGCTATATGTGGGATCTGTGTCATGGTGATCTTGGCACTTCCTACAAAACACGTGCCCCTGTCGGCGAAGAAGTCTGGGCTCGTCTGCCAAACACATTCAAACTGGCAGCGACCTCAACAGTGATCGCTATTGTTCTTGCCCTTCCGCTGGGCGTCATAGCGGCCATCAAGCAAAATACGCTGTTTGATGGAGTCAGTATGTTTATATCGCTGCTAGGTATATCCATACCCATATTCTGGTTCGGCCTGCTGTTGATTCTGTTATTTGCAGTAAATCTTGGCTGGTTCCCTGTTTCCGGTGCGGATCAAGGAATCCGAAGCCTTGTGCTTCCCTCATTTGCCTTAGGCTTTCAGCACATGGCTGCCATTGCCCGTACAACCCGAAGCTCCATGCTTGAGACGATTCGTCAGGATTATATTCGTACCGTTCGTGCCAAGGGACTTCCGGAGCGCGAGGTTATTATTGACCATGCCTTAAGGAATGCGCTGATCCCGACCACAACGGTTATCGGACTTCAGATGGGTGGTATGCTGGGCGGTTCTGTATTGACAGAGAGCGTATTCGCATGGCCCGGCATTGGCCGTTACATGGTTCAGTCCATTCAGGGACGTGATATTCCGTCTGTAATGGGATGTATCATTATTTTCGCAATCAGTTTCGCGTTGATTAACCTGCTGGTCGACCTGATTTATGGATTTATCGACCCGCGTATCAAAGCACAATATAAATAAGGAGGGGGAGAAATAATGAGCAATGCTTCTGCAACGAATGGGAATGCGCAGGCTTCTGTAAAGAAGAAGAGCCAGATTGCTGACGTATGGAAACGTCTCTGTCGAAACAAGACGGCCATGCTTGGTCTTGTCATTATGATCCTGCTGGTTCTGATAGCGATCCTTTCTCCTATCGTTTTTGACTATGATAATCAGGTAATTAAGACGGACTACTCCAGTACGCTTCAGTGGCCGTCAGCAGCCCACCCCTTCGGAACTGATGAACTGGGCCGTGACATCCTGATTCGTACCATGTATGCAACCTCCATTTCACTGTCCATCGGTGTTGTTACCGTTATCGTGGCCCTGAGTATGGGACTGATTCTCGGAGCTTCTGCCGGATATTTTGGCGGTAAAGTCGATATGGTTATCATGCGTATCATGGATATTTTCCTGGCGATTCCCGGTACACTTCTTGCAATTTGTATCGTGGCTTCTCTGGGTAACTCGATTCCCAACCTGGTTATTGCCCAGGCCATTGCATCGACACCTACCTTTGCCCGTGTTGTCCGTGGTGCTGTTCTGACGGTTCGCGGCGCTGAGTATGTGGAGGCTGCAAGAGCCATCGGCGCAAAAGATGCAACGATCATCTTCCATGATGTTCTGCCAAACAGCCTTGCTCCGATTATCGTTCAGACAACGCTGCAGGTGGCATCTGTTATCCTGTCCATCGCTGGTCTTTCCTTCCTTGGACTTGGTATTCCGGCGCCGACTCCGGAATGGGGCGCAATGCTTTCTTCCGCCCGTTCCTATATCCGTGACTACAGCTATATGTGTATGTTCCCGGGTTGTGCTATCATGATCACTATCCTCGCACTTAACCTTTTGGGCGATGGACTGCGGGATGCACTGGATCCCAGACTGCGTTAAGGGGGTATTGAGATGAGTGAAAATGTAAAAAAAGAGAAGGATTTAACTGCCGAGATTAAAAATCTGGTAGTTGAATTCCGGACCGATTATGGTGTGGTTCAGGCCTTAAATGGTCTGGATATTGAGATTGAAAGAGGTAAGACTCTGGGACTGGTTGGAGAGACCGGTGCCGGTAAGACAACGACCGGACTGTCCCTGCTCCGCCTGATTCCGGATCCGCCGGGAGTCATTGTTTCCGGAAGCATTAAACTGGATGGAAAAGACATTCTTGCCATGGATGAAAAGGAAATGCAGAAACTGCGCGGTAAGACCGTAGCGATGATTTTCCAGGATCCCATGACATCCCTTGACCCGGTTATGACCGTTGAGGATCAGATTGCCGAGGTTATCCGTCTTCATGAGGAAGGCAGCAAGCAGGATCACTTAAAGCGTGCGCGCGAGATGCTGGAGCTGGTAGGTATCCCTGGAAGCCGCGGCGGCGAGTATCCTCATCAGTTCTCCGGCGGCATGAAGCAGCGAGTTGTTATCGCTATGGCTCTGGCCTGTAACCCGGAACTTCTGATTGCCGATGAGCCGACAACAGCTTTGGATGTTACCATTCAGGCGCAGGTTCTTGAAATGATGAAAGGCCTGCGTGAGAAATACAATACATCCATGCTGATGATTACTCATGATCTGGGAATTGTTGCCGAGATTTGTGACGAGGTTTCCGTTATTTACGCGGGCCGTGTCATTGAGCACGGAACCCTGGAGGATATTTTTGAGAACACTCGTCATCCGTATACGGAGGGTCTGTTCAACTCCCTGCCCAACCTGGAGGATCGCCAGGCACAGTTAAAGCCTATTAAGGGTTTGATGCCTGACCCCAGCAATCTTCCCAAGGGCTGCGCATTCTGTCCGCGGTGCGATTATGCTATGGAAATCTGTAAGACAGAAAAGCCGCAGCGTGTTTACCGGAATGAGACCCACTATGTGGAGTGTCATCTTTACAACAAAGATAATATTCAAGAAGGAAAGGTGGGAAGACGATGAGCACACAGCCGTTGCTTGATGTCAGAAACTTAAAGAAATATTTCAAGACTTCACGCGGCATGCTGCATGCCGTTGATGATGTCACCTTTACCATTGAAAGAGGTAAGACTCTTGGTGTTGTAGGTGAGTCCGGCTGTGGAAAGTCTACAACAGGCCGTGCCATTCTTCGCCTTCTGGAACCCACATCTGGTGAGGTTTATTTTGAGGGAGAAGATGTGGTTAAGCTTTCCAAGGAAGAGATGAGAAAGAAACGGGCAGAGATGCAGATCATTTTCCAGGATCCGTTCTCCAGCCTGAATCCCCGTAAAACGATCAGCCAGATCATCGCAGACCCGTTAAAAATCAATAAGATTATAACGAATAAGAATGATCAGATGGATCGTGTTCGGGAGCTGATGGAGATTGTAGGTCTGGCTGACCGTCTGATCAACACCTATCCTCATGAGCTGGATGGCGGACGCCGTCAGCGTATCGGAATTGCCCGTGCACTGGCTATGAATCCCAAGTTCATTGTCTGTGACGAACCGGTATCCGCTCTGGATGTATCCATTCAGGCTCAGATCCTGAACCTGCTGAAGGAACTTCAGAATAAGATGGGTCTGACCTATATGTTCATCACTCATGACCTGTCCGTCGTAAACCATTTCTCAGATGACATTGCCGTTATGTATCTGGGCAGACTGATTGAGAAAGCTCCGTCAGAGGAGCTGTTCGCAAACCCGGTTCATCCCTATACACAGGCTCTGCTGTCTGCGATTCCGATCCCCTCTCTGCGCAACCGTCGTGAGAGAATCATCTTAAAGGGCGAGATTACATCTCCTATCGAGCCGCCCGCAGCCTGCCGGTTTGCCAACCGGTGTCCGCGTGCAACAGAGCGCTGTCATGGAGAGGAGCCGCCGCTTAAGGAAATCAGCCCGGGACATTTTGTGTCCTGTTTCCTTGCTGAGTAATCGGCAGGTATATGCGTTAAAAATCCAGTCGGGACACGAAAGCCAGTGTTCTGGCTGGATTTTTCTCTGATTGGGGAAAAACCAGGCGGAAAAGAGAACTGTCTGAAAAGAAAAAGTAAATCGAAAGGGGAGGGAAAACACATCATGAAACAGATTGGGATCAACGATTTTACCTATTATAATTATCCGACGGGGATGACCATTTCTCCCGATGGAAAGCATGGAATCATTGCGGTGGTGAATGCCAATGAGGAGCGGAACTGTTATGATTCCTGCCTGTGGCTTTATGATATGGAAAACGGCACATGCAGAAAGCTGACCAACGGAAAGAAGGAGAGAAACTTTATCTGGCTGGATTCGGAGACGGTTCTTTTCCTTTCTGACAGAGAGAAGCGCCATCAGGAGGAAATCAAGAAAGGAGAAGACTGGAGCTGCTTTTACCGGATTTCCATCCACGGCGGAGAGGCGGAGTTTGCCTTTGAGGTTCCGTATAAAGTCCAGAAGATGAAGCTGGCAGGAAAGAAGCTGGTATTGACCATTAAATACGACTACCAGAAGCCGGATTTTGCCCATATGGAGGAGGAAGAAAAGAAGAAAGCCTTCAAACAGTGGGAAGAGGAGAAGGATTACGAGGTATTTGATGAGCTTCCTTTCTGGGCCAACGGACAGGGCATCGTCAATAAAAAGAGAAGCCGGCTGGCCATTTATGATATGGAGAGTGGTGAGACCAGGATTGTAAGCCCGGATTATGAGAATGTGGAAGGCGTCTGGGTGGAGGAAGGAGATAAGATTCTCTACATTTCCAGCCTCTATACGGACAAAAAGGATGTTTATCAGGGACTGAAGATGTATACGATTTCTTCTGACCAGCTGGAAACCATCGTGGAGCAGAAAGACATGAGCATTGATTATGCCTGCATCCTGAAAGGAAAGATCACCTTCTTTGGTTCTTATATGAAGGATTACGGCTTCAATGAAAATGATAAGCTGTATACGGTGGAAAAAGGAGTGGTGACTCTGCTGGCGGATTACGATGACAGCATCCATAATTCCATCTGCTGTGACTGTAAATTTGATGACGGAGCGTCTGCGGTTCATGACGAGAATTACATTTATTTCATCGCGACCTTAAGAAAGCAGAGCGTGATCCGCTGGTTTGACGCTGCCGGACATATGGAAACACTGGTGGACCGTCAGGGCAGCGTTCACAGTCTGGCGCTTCTTGGAGATAAAATCTATTATCCGGCCATGCGGGATATGGGACTGACAGAGATTTACTGCTTTGACGGAACAGAGGAGAAGAAGCTGACCTCCTTTAATGATGCCGTGATGGCAGAGCGGACGGTTTGCCCGGTAGAAGAATTTACCTTTACCTGCCAGGGGCTGGAACTGGATGGATATGTGATGAAGCCGGTGAACTTTGATCCGGCAAAGAAGTATCCGGGTATTCTGACAGTTCATGGAGGCCCGCGTGCTACCTTTGGTCCCACCTTCTTCCATGAGAGCCAGGTTTTTGCCAATGCCGGATATTTTGTATTCTTTACCAACCCTCTGGGAAGTGATGGACGCGGTAATGAATTTGCCGATATTACTGGAAAGCACGGCGGAATTGATTTTGACTGCTGCATGGCCATGACGGATGAAGTATTAAAGCGGTATCCGCAGATTGATGAAAAGCGTCTGGGTATTATGGGCGGCAGCTACGGCGGTTTCATGACCAACTGGGCCATCGGAAATACGACCCGGTTTGCTGCGGCATGCTCTCAGAGAAGCATTGCCAACTGGATTTCCAAGTGCATGACCACAGATATTGGATATTATTTCAATATGGATCAGCTGAAGGCTGACCCGTGGACCAGCCCGGAGAAGATGTGGGAGCATTCACCGCTGAAGTATGCCGATATGGCCAAGACGCCGACACTGTTTATTCAGTCGGATGAAGATTACCGCTGCTGGATGGGAGATGCCCTCCAGATGTTCTCGGCGTTAAAGTATTTCGGCGTGGAGTCCAGGGTTTGCCTGTTCCATGGAGAAAATCATGAGCTGTCCCGGTCCGGAAAGCCGAAACACAGAATCCGCCGGATGACAGAGATGATGAACTGGTTTGACCGGTATCTGAAAGATTAAATCTATTTGAAAAAAAGAAACGATGATTGAAGTCCGGCATTGGAAATGTCAAACAAATCCGATGCCGGATTTTTCTGCCTGTCGTTTCAGACAGAATAGCTGCGTCTTCGTGGTGGACAAAAGATTCCGGAAAATGTGGCAATTTCACGTCATCCGCCTTTTTCCGGTGACATTTCACCGGATCTATAGTATAATGAACTGCAAGGAAGGCATGATGCGTGCGCATGCCGGTTTCTGTGTTTTCTGCAGAAAGCCGGGTGCATAGAGGATGCCGTGGCAAAGCCAGGGCATTGCGGCTTCAGGGAAAACATGATTCCTTTTCAGTTTATAATGAGGTGGTTGATTGATGCGGAAACGCTTTTTTTCGATATGTCTGGCGGCGGCTACGGTTTTGACCGCAGGGCTGGCCGGTTTTTCTTCTCTTGGCGCTACGGAACAGGTGGGGGTGGATACCCTTGTTCTGGAAACAGAGGCAGCCAGCGAGGAGGAAGTTCCGGTTGATATTGGCTGGAAAACAGAGCAGGATAACGGCAAATGGATTGAGGATATGGGAATCTCAGGCGATGCCAACAGCCTGATTCTTGTGATTAACAATTTGGATAAGACCAATGGAATGAGACTTCCGGCTGCGGAAGAGGAACTGCAGAGGAAAATGAATCAGAGAGCTCCTCTGGCCGGCAATTCCCGGCTGATTTATCTTTCAAAAACGGAAGATGGAGGATGGCAGGAGAATTTTTCAGTCAACTGTTTTATTTCCGGGGGACAGGAGATGGCGCCGGAGGATATTTACGGTGCATACCGGCTGGAAAGTGCCTTCGGCAGTATGGAGGATCCGGGAAGTCTGGTGCCGTATTATGTGCTGACGGATCAGGACTATTGGGTAACGGATCCGGACGATGAGGAGTTTGGCCAGCTGTACCGGGCGAGAAAGAATGAGACCGTGCCGGAGCAGTATGTGAATCTGCTGGAGCGAAAGGCGTTTTCCAATTATGGAATGATTTTAAAGCCGGAGGCGGAAGGGAGCGCGTATCCTGCGCTGGTGGTTGACTGCCAGCAGGCCAGCACCTATGACGGTACGTTTGCGGGGATTCAGTTGTCAGAGTCGTATGTGCGGATGCTGATCCAGTCCATTGATGAGGGAACCAGGATTCTGATTGCCGGAGAGGTAGAAGATTTGGAGGGATTATAAATCTCTGAATCAATGGAAGGAACCAGGAAGCTTCAGTGAAGTGGGCCTTCCTATTTAAAAAGATAGTTTCACAGGTTTGTTTTAAGGATAAAAGGATGAAAGGATAAAAAAACACAGACGGCGGGATTCGCGGTCTGTGTTTTTTTAATCCTTTCAGCTGGAAGACAGTTTTTTCGCCAGCTCCTGAATGAGCTGAGCTTTTTTCTTTTCCTCCGGCGTCATATCCTCTGTCAGGATGGAGAAAAGGAGCATTCGTTCTTCCTGTGACAGGGGATGGCCGGCCTGATTCAGCTGCTGGTTAAATTCAAGAAAAACAGCGTATTTTTGATTTCCGGATGCCTTGGACAGCCGTTTCGCAAAATCGGAAAGCAGCCGGAGCTTCTTTGGATCCATCCGCTGCAGTCTTGGATCAGATGTCCAGTTCTGGTTCATGTATCGCCTCCTCGTTATGGAATTTCACTGGGCCAGGGCCTGCAGCATCAGCTGAATGGTTTCCAGCCGGTTTTGCTGCTCCGGCGGCAGAAAAGACATCAGCTGCTCCGGGGTCAGGGGAGACTGGCTGCGGCCGGAGGACCGGTTTTTACGGCTTGTCAGCAGCCTGGAGAGAACGTCGATGATTTCCTGTTCCCGCTGGTTGGCGTACGGTTTGACGGCTTCCAGCATATCCGTGGCAGATACCCGGTCTGCGTCCAGGGAGCAGATGCTCATCATGCCATCGTTATTTTCCTCGAAAAACTCCATGGTCCGCATCAGCTCATTCCACTTGACAAACATGGACATGGCTCTTTGCTGAGGAATTTCCATATAGGGAAGGGCAGCCTTCAGCATCTGGAGATGATGATCGCCGATGGCGTAATCCAGATCTGTCAGCTTTAATTCCTTTTCACTCATTTCATGCCTCCTTTCATCCTGAAACAATATATGCCTGGCGGTAAAGCTTCATGCGGGAAATTTGGGGGCAGGTGCTGATGAGGAGAACAGCTCCAGCAGCGGCCGCTGCTGCCGGCTTTCATGAGAAACTGCCATGAAGGATGGACAGGAAAAGGCACGGGGAGATAAAGCGCGGAATATCATAAAAAGAAGGACGAAGCCGTGCAGGTTTCTGCATCCGGTTTCTCTACAAAATGGAGGTATGAAGTTTATGGCAAGCCGGCTGGTGATAGATGGCAACAGTGTATATGAAATAGATGAGGATTGTGAAAATGGGTTTGGAAAAGGCGCCGGATATGGAAAAACAGCATCGGCAAGGAGAAACTCCGGGAGAAAAGGAAGGGCAATGGAAGTAAGGGGAAAAAAGGAGAGTGGAAAAACCGAAAGAAAAAGGGATAAAATGGAGGAAAGAAAGACGGCAGAGAAAGAAGAAAAGACAGGAGAGGAGATAAAAGAAGAGACAGCAGGAAAGAAATGAAAAGGGGCGGGATCATTCTCCCGCCCGGAAGGGAAGCGTTTAGCAGCAGAAGCCGCCGTTTCCGCCCCAGCCGCCGCAGCAGCATAACAGGAGCAGAATCCAGATGCAGCTATTGTCGTTTCCGCATCCGCATCCGTTATTGCAGCCATTATGTCCCCAGCCGCCGCAGCAGCATAACAGGATGAGAATCCAGATCAGATTATTTCCACATCCGCATCCATTGTTTGGAGTGTCGCATCCGCAACCACAATTCGTAGCAGCTAAATCACTCATGTTGTAGTCCTCCAGAGCTTTTTTGATTACACTCCATCATATGACATGCGGCTTGTCATAATTGCCTGTTTTTTGGAATTTATTTTTCAGATCCTGGAATTGGGCTGAAGAAAGAAAAATGGGACAGTCCGTGGAAGGAAAAGGGACAGTCCGGGGAAGGGACTGACAAAGCGACGGGGGACTGGGGGTTCGAGAAAAGGGACTGTCAAAGCATAGCAGGGGACTGGGTGCTGGAGGGAAGGGACTGTTAAGGCGGAGGGAGAAGCCGTGCAGACCGTGAAAGGGGAGACGTGGGACGGAAGGAGATATCGGAGGACGGGAAGAAAGACGGGATTGTGGAAAAGGGCAAAAGATGGTAGAGTATATCAGGAAGAAGTTTCTTTCGGAGAGTGATTATGCACTGACGGGAAGAGATCCGCGTGTCAATAAGGGGACGGTTATGTACCGGCAGAAAAAGCAGCCGCGCACCGGTGAGAGGAAATGGCTGAGAGAAACAAAATGCGTTAAGCGAGGAGAAAGACGGATGAGAAAACTTTATTATGAATCGGCATATATCAGGGAATTTGAGGGAATCGTTCTGTCCTGCCGGGAAGGAAAGAAGGGCTGGGAGATTGTGCTTGACCAGACAGCCTTTTATCCGGAAGGCGGCGGACAGCCTGCGGATCATGGAAGCCTGGGGAGCGTCCATGTGCTGGACGTGCATGAAAAAGACGGGCTCGTTGTCCATACGACAGACGGCCCGTTAGAAGAAGGCCAGCTGGTGAAGGGGATGCTCGACTGGGAGCGGAGGTTCCTTCATATGCAGGAGCACTCGGGAGAACATCTGGTTTCCGGTCTGATTCATTCCAGGTACGGATATGACAATGTGGGCTTCCATATGGGCACGGAGGAAGTGACCATCGACTTTAATGGACTTCTGGAATGGGATCAGTTAATGGAAATTGAGAACCAGGCCAACCGGCTGATCTGGGAGAACGGACCGGTCGAGGCCGGATTCCCGTCCAAGGAAGAACTGGAAAGGCTGGATTACAGAAGTAAAAAAGAATTATCGGGTGATATTCGTATCGTACAGATTCCCGGAGCGGATATCTGTGCCTGCTGCGGAACCCATGTGGAGCGGACCGGAGAAATCGGACTGGTAAAATTTTTGTCCATGATTCATTATAAAGGCGGTGTCCGGATTTCCCTGCTTTGCGGGCGGGCGGCCGTCATGGATTACGAAAAAAGGAGAGAGCAGCTGCAGAATATTTCTGTTCTTCTGTCTGCGAAGCCGCTGGAAGCTGCAAAAGCGGTGGAAAAGAAACTTGCGGAGGCTGACCGCCTGAAGGAGGCCCTAGCCAAAAGCAGCAGACGCCTTGTGGAGTTGGAAATTTCCGGTATGGAGAAGAAGAAAGGGCGCCGGTATATTCTGGAGCCGGATTTTGACGGACTGCTTCTGCGGCATCTGGTGAACCGGATGTTGGAAGAAGAGCGGGGAGAGACGGTACTTGCACTGGGAATGGCTGCCGGCGGAGGATTTTTGTATGTGATGGGCAGCCGGACAGAGGATATGCGTCTTTTGTCCAAAGAATTGAATGCCCTGCTTTCCGGCAGAGGCGGCGGAAGCCCCCAGATGGTACAGGGGACCTTTTTTGCAGAGCAGGATATGCTGAATCAGATCCTGCATGAGAGGGGATTTATTCAGCAGCCCTGAAGCATATAGAGGAAAATCCGTTCCGCGTCTTTCGGATTGTGGGTGGTCAGGTCCATTTCCTGAATATCTCCGTTGGAGAATACGGTGGCCATGGAAAAATACTGGCTTAATTTGGATTTCAGATTGACGCTTCCGCCTTCAGGAAGATTCAGTTCCACAGCGTCATCGCACTGATTGATTACGTGAAATAATTTATCAAGATTGGAAATGTTTTTTAATTTTAACTTCATGTTGAAAACCTCCTTGTTATGTTTTGTAAACGGTTAACCTTTTACGAGGCTGATTTTAACAGAGGAAGCCCAAAAAAACAATGGACGCAATAGATAAAAATTTAACAATGATTTTCGGGAATTTTATGGATTCTATGGAGAAAATCGGAGAGAGAAAGGAAGGCTGCGGTCAAAATGAGAAAAAGAATACGGGATTACGGCGTGGTAATTGGCAAGCACCAGCCGGGCCCCCTCAATAAGCTGTCGGATGTGCCGGGGGTTCTGGTGGGTCATGCCACGGTGGATACAAAGGAGCATAAGACCGGCGTAACGGTCATTCTCCCGAGTCAGGATAATTTATTTGCCAATAAATTAACGGCGGCTGCCTATGTGCATAACGGATTTGGAAAGACGACGGGCGTGCTGCAGATTGAGGAGCTGGGAACGCTGGAGACGCCGATTGCTCTGACCAATACGCTGAATGTGGGGCTGGTCCAGGATGCGCTTGTGGATTATATGTTAAAACGCTGCAGGGAGGATCAGATTTCTGTCAGCAGCGTGAATGCGGTTGTGGGAGAATGCAATGACAGTTATTTAAATAACATCCGGGACCGGGTTCTGGGAAAGGAGCATGTATTCGAGGCCATCACTTCGGCCTGCACAGATTTTGAAGAAGGAGATGTGGGCGCCGGAAAGGGAACTTCCTGTTTTGGAATGAAGGGCGGCATTGGCTCTGCCTCCCGGGTTCTGAAAATCGGGGGAGCAGACTTCGTAATCGGTGTGCTGGTTCAGTCCAATTTTGGAAGCACGGAAAATTTCATCCTGAATGGGGCCATGGTTGGCCGGGAGCTGGAAAAAAAGATTTCCGAGAGACAGAAGGATGAGGGTTCGATTATGATGGTGGTTGGAACCAATCTGCCGGTTTCCGATCGGCAGCTGAAGCGGCTGATCCGCCGGGCTGGTGTGGGACTTTCCCGCTGCGGTTCATACATGGGCCATGGAAGCGGGGATATTATGTTAGGCTTTTCCACGGCAAACCGTTTCTATTATAAGGAAACAAATCCTTTCTTTCAGACGCGGATGCTCCGGGAGGAAGAACTGGATCCGGCCTTTGAGGCGGCTGCGGAGGCCACGGAGGAAGCAATCTTAAATTCTCTGTCCATGGCCCATACCGTTACCGGCTATCATGGACGTACAAGATACAGTCTGACGGATTTATATCTGGCAGACTGGGAGAAGGGGAGATAGTCATGGCATATTTTCCCCTGTTTGTGGATTTGGAAGGACGCACGGTACTGCTGATAGGAGGCGGGGCGGTGGCGTCCAGAAGGGCAGCTTCCCTTTCTGATTTCGGCTGCAGCATCATGGTCATCTCGCCTGAACTTCATCAAAATCTTCAGGAAATGGAGAAGAGCGGAAGGATAATCTGGAAACGGAAAGCATATGAAGCGTCTGACCTGACGGCCGGAAAACGTCCGTTTTTTGTGCTGGCTGCCGGGCCGGAGCATGTGAATCAGCAGGTGACGGCAGACTGTAAAAGACTGGGAATCCCGGTTAATGATGCATCACAGAAAGAGAACTGCGACTTTTACTTTCCTGGTCTGGTGAAGGATGGAGAGGCGGTTATTGGGATCACCTCGGGCGGAGGCGACCATAAGCTGGCCGCCGCTCTTTCTGCCCTGGTGAGGGAGTTTATGAGAACCCGCCGGGAGAAGGAAAATAGTTCCGGCAGAATTGATGAAAGTTCCGGCGGGCGTGCGGGATTGTAAAATCTGCCGGGAGGAAGGAGAGTTT
>DVGC01000055.1 GCA_018712915.1 Candidatus Copromonas faecavium (nom. illeg.)
TATTTTTTCAACCTGTATAAAATTTTCAATGTTCATCAATTTAGCCTTGACTTTTTATTTGCAGGCTTATTCTCTTGGTTTTATTATGAAATCCTTGAGAATAAGCTGTCAACTTTTTTTATACCACACCATAGGACAGTCCCATTTCCATAATTAAAGTTTCTTAGTTTGCCGCTGCTCTTGGGTATGAGAAGATGGCGCCTCCTTCTCCAGATACTGGTTCAGGCTCTCTAATTTCCCTGAGCATGTAAAAGCATTATTGATACGATGGCTGAGCAGGAAATTTTCCGATGTGATAAGCTCACTGGAAGATTGCAAAATAGATGTGAAAGGCTTTGCATTCATAAAAATACCTCGCATTGAAAGTATAATCAATGCGAGGCAACATTTTTTGAGCATTTGTCGAATGCTTTTTGACTTTTTTAATCTTTTTTATACCTTTTAAGTTGACGGCACTGCCTGTTTGACGGGTGACGGCGACTTGAATCATACGAAAAAGTCAACCGCCAGTTACAGTCTTAGCCGTGTTTTTCGTCGCAATACTGGCAGCGGTAGATTTCCTTTTCCGGATCAGCCAGATAGAAGATATGGGGAAGTTCCTGCTCTGTCGAAGTAATGCAGCGGGGATTCTTGCAGTGAATCACGTTCACCAGCTTTTTCGGCAGATTCAGCTGCTTCTTCTCTACGATTCTCTCATCTTTAATAATGTTCACAGTGATGTTGTGATCGATATAGCCTAAGATATCCAGATCCAGGGAATTGAGGGGGACTTCGATTTTGATGATGTCCTTGCGTCCCATCTTGCTGCTTCTGGCATTTTTGATGATGGCAACGGTGCAGTCCATTTTTCCCAGTCCAAGATATTTGTAAATTTCCATGCTCTTTCCGGCCTGGATATGATCGAGAACAACGCCTTCTTTGATTCCGCTGATGTTTAACATGGCTCCTTCACCTCCAGTAAGGTCATAATCAACGCCATCCGGACATAAACGCCGTACTGGGCCTGTTTAAAGTAAGCAGCCCTGGGATCCTCGTCCACTTCCACGGAAATCTCATTGACCCTGGGCAGGGGATGAAGAATGTACATATCCGGCTTGGCAAGTTTCATTTTTTCCTTGTCCAGGATATAGCAGTCCTTCATGCGGATGTAATCCTCTTCATTGAAGAAACGCTCTTTCTGAACTCTGGTCATATAAAGGATGTCCAGCTCTTCCATGGCATCGTCCAGGTTCGTGGTTTCCCGGTACTGAATGCCGTTGGCATCCAGGACGGTCTCCCGGATATAGTCGGGAATCCGAAGCTCCGGCGGGGAAATCAGGACGAACTTGATGTCCGGATAACGAACCAGAGCATGAATCAGGGAATGAACCGTACGGCCGAATTTCAGGTCTCCGCAAAGACCAACGGTCATGCCGGAGAGCCGTCCCTTCAAGGAACGAATTGTCAGAAGATCCGTAAGGGTCTGGGTCGGATGCTGATGCCCTCCGTCGCCGGCATTGATAACCGGGATAGAGGATTTGCTGGCTGCCACATAAGCCGCACCTTCCTTGGGATGACGGATGGCGCAGATGTCCGCGTAGCAGGAAATGACGCGGATGGTATCGGAAACGCTTTCCCCTTTGGCGGCGGAGCTGGAGTCGGCAGAAGAAAAACCAAGAACAGAACCTCCAAGATTCAGCATTGCTGCCTCAAAACTTAAACGGGTCCTTGTACTTGGTTCATAAAATAATGTCGCCAGCTTTTTTCCGTCGCATACATGGGCGTAGCGGGAACGGTTTTTTTCGATGTCAGAAGCCAAGGACAGAAGCCTGTCGGTTTCTTCCACGGAAAAATCCAGGGGACTGATTAGATGTCTCATGAACATATCTCCTTTCAGGCATTTTCACTATTATAACGGATGCAGACAAAGATTTCCATCCCTTTTTGAAAAAAACTCAGGACCAGTTTTTGAAAAAGTGTTCTGTCCGGTGTACAAGAACCGGGGAAAACGGTATAATAGGCATGGATTGCGGACAGAAAGGCGGAAAACCAATGAGAAAAACAATGGAACAGATTGTTCTTGAGGGACAGGCGCAAAAATGCAGTTCCATGGAGGAACTGTTTCTTTTATGGCAGCTGATGCAGCAGATGGAGGAGGATCCAATGGGGAATACCTGCCATCCGGGAATCGACCCCAGAAGCTTTCATATTGACGGTATCCTGTCTCCGGAGCAGTTTGGGGGCGTGCTTTATATTCTGAAGGAAACCAACATGAAAAAATATATCCGGGAGGGCCAGACCATGCCGGTTATTACAGATGTGAGGACTTCCCTTCGTTCCGGGAAAAGCCGGACGGGAGAGGTGGAGTTCCTGCGTCATCTTTCCGGCATGCAGGAACTCCTGGAAAGAGAACAGCTGGGGAAGGGAAGTTTAAAGAAGGATGAGGAAACTGCCGGGAAACGTGTTGGGGAAAAAGCTGGAGAAAAAGCTTCTGGATTGGGGGACTATCCGTTAAATCATGCTGCCGTTCTTTACATCAATAAACGGGGAGGTACCGGAGGGGCCGATGAGGTAAGCTTAAATTACGGGCGGTACTATATTGAATGGATCGGGCGGCAGATACGGCTGATGGATCCAAAGGTGATTGTCTGCTGCGGAGAGGACATTTTCCGGCTGATTGTGATGGAGGTGTTCCGCAACAAGCGGGAGAAGAAAAATCAGGAGATTTACATGAAATGGAAAAACCTGATTGAGGGGGATGTATTCTTTGCTGATCAGGCTTACCGTCCGGTGAGAACGGAGCAGAAAGCCGCCGTTTCCGTCCTTCGGATGTGGAGCCCGGCCTACCGGGTCAACAACGGCCGGTATGTATCTTTGGAGGAGTATCTGAGCGAATTTGAACGCCGGGTGAAGGCGTGGAAAAAATCGTAAGGAATTATTCAGTAAATGTCTATATCATTGCCTTTCAGGATGAACTATACTTAATTCATAAAAAGTGCCGGAATCCCCGGATGAAATATGTTTCTGCAGGCAGGTTTGTACCGTATTTCCGGTTTTTTATTCTGGCAGAGAAAACAGGTTTAGGTAAAACAGGGGACCGGCAGGGAGGGAAGTATGGAACAGGAAACAGTGATCCGGGTGACGGATTTGTACAAGATATACCGGATGGGCGATACCAAAGTCTATGCCTTAAACGGCGTCAGCTTTGAGATTCATAAGGGGGAGTTCTGTGCCATCACCGGCCCCTCCGGATCGGGAAAATCCACGCTTTTGAATATGCTGGCCGGACTTGAGCATCCGACGAAGGGAGAAATCGTCATCGCCGGAAAGCATATCGAGAAGCTGAATGAAAGCCAGCTGGTGAAATTCAGGCGGGAACGGGTGGGTTTTATTTTTCAGTCCTATAACCTGATTGCTACCATGAATGCGCTGGAGAATGTGGCGCTGCCTTTATCCTTCCGGGGAATCCCCAGGGATGTCAGGATGAAGAAGGCAAAGGAATATTTAAAGCTGGTGGGGCTGGAAAAATTCATGAAGCACATGCCGTCTCAGATGTCGGGAGGCCAGCAGCAGAGAGTGGGAATTGCCAGGGCTCTAGTGGTGAATCCGCAGATTATTTTTGCCGATGAGCCCACGGGAAACCTGGATTCCAGGACTACCATGGAGGTCTTAAAATTTATGCAGCAGATTGTGCGGGAACAGAAGCAGACCCTGGTGATGGTTACCCATGACAACAATCTGGCCACCTATGCGGACCGGATTTTCAAAATCATAGACGGAAAGATCGTACATATCGAGGAAAACCACAAGGAAGTGGATCTTCTGGAGCTGGAGAGGGAGTAAGTATGAAGAAACTGGGAAAAAAGCTGTTATTATGGCTGCTTGCGGCATGTATGATAATGGGGGAGGCGCCGGTGAGCGCCTTCGCAGATACGACAGAATCAGCGGAAGAAATTCCGCCTGTTCATGAAATGGATGATGATAATGAGTATGTCCGGGTTGTTATCGGAAAGACCCCGGAGGTAACCATCGGAAAGAGCGATACCATTTCGGTTCAGATTATGAACATGGAAGACCGGGACTGGGTGGAGGCCGAGGTCTGGATTGCACCGGAGTCTGATTTCAAATCCCATTATTCGAGGGATATTGAGGCGGCAGAGGACGATGATGATCAGAGCGATATCGTAAGAGATATGAAAACCACCTATCCCTTTGAGATTACGGATAGTCTGAACCGCCATTACAAGCTGGGGCATGTGAAGGCGGGAGCAAAAAAAACGGTGAACATCCGGGTCAATGTAAAAAGAGATCTGGAGGAGGGATACTATCCGGTTCTCCTTTACATTTCCAAGCGGAACCGGGACGAGGATGCCCTTTCAGGCGAGTTTGCCAAAACCGTCATGGTCTGGGCAGAGGTAAAGGAATCAACGGGAACCTCGGAATCGGATGACGATGCATCGGAGCCGGTGGCCTTTGCCCTGGGAGAGAATCAGTCAACTCCCTGGGCCAATTACACAGAGGTCATGAATTTTAATGTCAACATGCGGAACATCGGCTACAAGCCGGCCTATGATGTGCGGGTGGAGATGGAGCTGTCGGAAGATATTACCAAGTTCCCTTTCGAGATTAATGACGGCAATTATGACCGGTGGCTGGGAAATATTAATCCGGATCAGACTGTGGAGGTGCCATACAGCATGGCCATCCGGGAGGATGTGAAATCAGGGTATTTCCCAATCAAGTTCAAAATCCGGTACAGGGAGCAGGAAAACGGAGACTTTGCGGCGCCCATCGAGGATATTTTCTATGTGCGGGTGACCGGAAAGGACGACGATGACGAGCTGTCGGCGGATGCGGGTGAAAATGAGAGAACCAAAGCCAGACTGATAGTGGATGGGTTTGAAACCGATCCGGCGGTGGTTTATGCGGGAGACGAGTTTACACTGAAGGTCCGGATGAAAAATGCGTCCAGCGATATTATGGCGGAGAATATCCTGTTTACGTTTGAACCGGAAACGGTGGACAACAGTCCGGTGTTTACGACATCCAACGGCTCCAATTCGGTGGTGGTCAACAGCCTGTCTCCGGGGGCTGCTGAGGTGCTGACCATGCATTTTTCCTCCAGTCCCAGCGCCGAGCAGCGTTCCTATACGATCACCATTAACGAACAGTATGACAGCCCGGAGTTTAAGAATGCAAAGGAGAGTGTGAAAATTGCTCTTGGCCTGAAGCAGCAGCCAAGGCTCAACACAGGAACGGTGGAAATCATGCCGGAGTCCATTGAAGTGGGCGGAGAAACGAATATTATGTTCCCAATCAACAATACAGGCAAGGTGATGCTTTATAACGTGACGGCTATTTTCGAGGCTGATTCCATCCAGCGGACCGAGGCTTATGTGGGAAATGTGGAGCCGGGAAAGAGCGGAAACGTGGACGTTATGGTGGCCGGAACGGCGCCGACCATGGATGACGGCAAGGTGAAGCTGACCATTACCTACGAGGATGAAAGCGGGGAGGTTTCTTCCGTAGAGAAGGAAATCCAGCTGTATGTAACCGAACCTATTCCCGTGGACGACATGATGGACGTGGGAAATATGGAGGATGTGGAAATGGAGGAGGAGCCTCCTGTCTATCAGAAATACATGATTCCCATAGGAATCGGTGCAGCGGTGCTTGTTATTGGAATCGTGGTGCTTGTCCGGCGGAAAAAGAAGAAAGCGGGAATGGATGATGAGATTCTTTGATCTTCTGGTAATGAGCATCAATAATCTGCGGCGGAGAAAGCTGAGGACCGGTCTGACGGTTCTTGGGGTGATCATCGGAACGGCATCCATTGTGGTAATGGTTTCCCTTGGAATCGGCTTAAAGGAGATGACGGTGGAGCAGTATGCCTCCTACGGCAGTCTGACCAGGATCCAGGTGTACCAGTCCTATGGAATGGGCGGAGAACAGAGTGAGGAATCCTTTCTGGTGGATGATACGGTCAGGATTTTTGAGCGGATTCCCCATGTGGAAGCCGTGTCTCCCCAGCTCAGCACCTGGGTGAACTTAAGACAGGGAATCTATGCCGGTTCGGCCAACATTACGGGGCTCAGCAGAAAGGCTCTGGAAGAAATTCCTCTGGAAAAGGGAAGGCTTCCGGAGCAGGGCTCATCCACCATGGAACTAATTGTCGGAAACATGGTAGCCAGGGATTTTTATAATTCCAAAACGGGAAGCGGCTACTGGGATACCAATGAGATGCCGGACGTGGATTTATGGAACGATCCGTTCTTTGTTACGTTTCAGAGCATGGGAGCGGAGGAAACGCCTCAGAAGAAATATATTTTCCCGGTGTGCGCCATGGTGGACGGAGGGGAGTCCGGGTATGGTGAATACAGCTACGGGATTTATACGGATATTGAGCTTTTAAAGGAACAGTTAAGGCGGATATACCGGAAAAATCCTATTCCCGGACAGCCCACCAACAGTAAGGGAAAGCCTTACAGCTATTTTGTTTATGATTCCATGTATGTCTATGTGGATGATATGGACCATGTGACGGAGGTGCAGGAGGCCATCAATAACCTGGGATATCAGACCTACAGCAGCATGGAATGGCTGGAACAGGCGCAGCAGCAGACCGATATGATCCAGGCAGTGCTTGGCGGAATCGGAGCCGTTTCTCTGTTTGTGGCAGCCATCGGAATTGCCAATACCATGATGATGTCCATTTATGAGCGGACCAAGGAAATCGGCGTTTTAAAGGTTCTTGGATGTGCCCTCGGGGATATCCGGACCATGTTCCTGATGGAGGCCGGGTTCATCGGCTTTATGGGCGGCGCTCTGGGGCTTGGCTTAAGCTATGGCGTGTCTGCCCTGGTGAACCGGTTCCTTGGTGCCGGGCTTTTGGGAATGGGAACAGGAAGCGGGGATATCTCCCGGATTCCGCTCTGGCTTTCCGGAGCAGCGGTGGTTTTTGCCATTTTAATCGGAATGCTGGCCGGACTGTTCCCGGCATTGAGAGCAATGAAGCTGTCTCCGCTGGCTGCGATCCGCAATGAGTAGAAGAGAAAATTTTTGTAAAAGCACTTGAAAAGCCGCCTGAGCATACATTAGATTAATGAATGCTTTAAGGTGGCTTTCTTTGAAAACATTTCCACAACCATTATCTGCACGGGAAGAAAGAGAGTGCCTGAAACGATACAAAGAGGGCGACCAGGAAGCACGAGAAATACTGATTAACCGGAACATGCGCCTGGTCGCTCATGTTATAAAGAAATATCAGACTTCAGACTACGATATGGAAGATTTGCTTTCTGTGGGGACCATCGGCCTGATTAAGGCGGTCAACACCTTTAATCCGGATAAGGGCTCCAGGCTTGCCACCTATGCGGCGAAATGTGTTGAGAATGAAATCCTGATGCTGTTTCGCGCCGGAAAAAAGTTTTCCAGGGAGGTGTCCATCTACGATCCCATCGGCACCGACAAGGACGGAGAAACCGTAAGCCTTCTGGATATTCTTGAGGCGGAGGGGAAGGAAGCTATTGAGCAGGTGATTTTAAAGCAGGACATCAGGAAGCTTTATGAAACCTATCAGCAGAATTTAAAGGACACGGAAAAGACCGTTATCCGCATGAGATACGGCCTTTTTGGTTCCGGGGAGCACACCCAGAGAGAAATTGCGGAATCTCTTGGGATTTCCCGTTCCTATGTATCAAGAATTGAAAAACGGGCCATAGAAAAACTGAAGGCAGGATTTTTGTAAAAAGAGAAAAACCCGGAAGCGGCGAAGGTCTTTTGACCGGAACCGGCTTCCGGGTTTTTTGGATCTGTTTCGGAAAAGAAAAAAATGAAAAAGGGTATTGCATAATTATACTTATTAATTTATAATTATGCAAAAATCAAACAGAAGGAGGAACCGGATGAAACCCAGAGTCTATATTGACGGCAAGGAAGGAACCACAGGACTTCAGATTTATGAGCGGCTGCAGTCCAGGACAGATATTGAGCTCCTTATGATTGAGGAGGAAAAGAGAAAGGATCCGAAGGAGCGAAGAGAGCTGATCAACGCGGCGGATCTGACGTTTTTCTGCCTCCCGGATCAGGCTGCCGCGGAAGCCGCCGGTTTTGTCACCTCGAAGGAAGCGCGGATTATCGACGCTTCCACGGCCCACAGGACAGCGCCGGGCTGGGCCTACGGATTTGCGGAGCTGTCTTTGGCCCATCGGGAGGCGGTGATTCATTCCAGATTTACGGCCAATCCCGGCTGCCATGCCACCGGTTTTATCGCCGCGGTTTATCCGCTGACAGCCGCCGGCATTCTGCCGAAAACGGCTGCTGTAACGGCATTTTCTCTCACCGGTTATTCCGGCGGAGGAAAAAAGATGATTGCCGAGTATGAGGCCAGAGAACGGCCTGCCCTTTATGACACGCCAAGGCTCTATGGACTGAATTTAAAGCACAAGCATCTGCCGGAAATGAAGGCGGTGTGCAGCCTGGAAAAAAATCCGGTTTTCTGTCCGGTGGTGGATGATTACTATAAGGGAATGGCTGTGACGGTGATGCTTGACAATTCCATGCTGAAAGGAAATCCGTCTGCAGAGCAGGTGCATGAAATTCTGACGGCCCACTACGAGGGACAGAAGCTGGTGAAGGTTCATTCCTTTGGTTATGAGGAACCGATGATTGCGGCCGGAACCATGGCGGGAAAGGACAGTCTGGTTCTGATTGTCAACGGATATGATAAGCAGACCATTGTGACGGCACTGTTTGATAACCTGGGAAAGGGCGCCTCCGGGGCAGCAGTTCAGAATATGAACCTGATGCTGGGGTTTGAAGAAACGGCCGGTCTGGTGGTGTGAGCCGGTAGGAAACCGGAACATAAGAGAAACATCATTTTAAACACTTCAGAGAGGGCCGGAAACGGCCAATCAGGGAAGAAAACGGGCAGCAGAAAGGAGAGACAAGGAAATGGAAAATCTGACAGCGGAAATGCGGGCGGGGGTCCTGGTGGAAGCGCTCCCCTATCTTCAGGAATATTACGGGAAAATCGTTGTGGTGAAATACGGCGGAAACGCCATGATTCATGAGGAACTGCAGCAGGCAGTGATTCGGGATATCGTTCTTTTGAACCTGGTGGGAATAAAAGTGGTCCTGGTTCACGGAGGAGGCCCGGAGATTGCGGAGCTGTTAAATAAAATCGGGAAGGAATCAAAATTTGTCAAAGGACTCCGCTATACGGACGAGGAGACCATGGACGTGGTTCAGATGGTCCTCTGCGGAAAGGTTAATAAAAATCTGGTGACGCTTTTGAAAAACGCAGGAGGGAAAGGTGTCGGACTGAGCGGCATGGACGGAGGCCTGTTTGAGGCAGTTCGGCTGACGGATGAGGACGGCACCGAATACGGGATGGTGGGAGACGTGGTGAAGGTCAATCCACAGATCGTGCTGGATGTGCTGGAAAAGGGGTACATCCCCGTGATTTCCTCCATCGCCGCAGGGATTGACTGCAATAAAAACTATAATGTGAATGCGGATACGGCGGCGGAGAAAATCGCCATTGCCCTGAAGGCAAAGAAGCTGATTCTTTTAACGGATGTCTGCGGCCTGATGCGGGATCCGGCTGATGAAACCTCTCTGATTCCTCAGGTGAAGGTTTCCGAGGCTCCTGCGCTGAAACGGGCAGGAATTATTAAAGGCGGCATGATTCCCAAGGTGGAGTGCTGCGTGGAAGCCGTCCGCCAGGGCGTGGAACGGGCCAATATTCAGGACGGACGGGTGCCCCATTCCATTTTAATCGAGCTTTTGACGGACAAGGGCGTGGGAACCATGTTTTCATAGAAGGAGGAATAAGGATGACAGCAGCGGAGATTAAGGAGCTGGACGGACAATATCTGATGCATACATACGGCCGGTTTCCCGTGGTCATAGACCATGGGAAAGGAGCCACACTCTGGGATGCGGAAGGAAAGAAATATATCGACCTGACATCCGGAATCGGTGTCTGCAGCTTGGGCCATGGAAATCCGGCTCTGACGGAAGCGATTGCCGCACAGGCCGGAAAGCTGATGCATATTTCCAATCTGTATTATACAGAGCCCATGGTTCAGGCGGCAGAAATGCTGATCCATGCTGCCGGACCGGGAAAGGTGTTCTTTGCCAACTCCGGGGCCGAGGCCAACGAGGGTGCCATTAAGCTGGCGAGAAAATATTCCTATGATAAATATGGGGAAGGCAGGAACCGGATCGTGACGCTGCGCCAGTCTTTTCACGGACGAACGGTTACCACTTTAAAGGCCACCGGTCAGGAAAAGTTTCACCGGTATTTCTTTCCCTTTACGGAAGGCTTTTCCTACGCGGAAGCAGGAAACCTCGACGAGGTGAGGAAACAGGCGGACGGCGCCTGCGCCGTCATGCTGGAAATGATTCAGGGGGAAGGCGGAGTCCTTCCTCTGGCTGAGGAATTTGTCAGAGGCTGCGAAGCACTCTGCCGGGAACGGGATCTGCTGCTGATTGTGGATGAGGTTCAGACCGGAATTGGAAGGACCGGTACCATGTTCTGCTATGAGCAGTATGGGATTCATCCGGATGTGGTGACACTGGCCAAGGGCCTGGGCGGCGGACTTCCCATTGGAGCAGTCCTGGCTTTCGGCGCCTGCGCCGATGTGCTGGGGGCAGGTGATCATGGCTCCACCTTCGGAGGAAATCCGGTGTGCTGCGCGGCAGCCAACGTGGTTCTTCAGACGGTGGGAAAAGAAGAATTCCTTTCCCAGGTACGGGAAAAGGGAGAATATCTGAGAAAGAAGATTGAGGAGTTCCGCTCTCCGGAAATCAAAGGTGTCCGCGGAATGGGACTGATGCTGGGGCTTGAGGTGGAACCTGAAAAGAGAGCCGGTTTTGTGGCGGACCTTCTGGATAAGGGAGTCATGGTGCTGACCGCGGGAGCGGACGTCATTCGCCTTTTGCCGCCGTTGGTGATTTGCTATGAGGAAATGGATGAGGCCCTGGCGGCCATGAAGGAGGTTTTTTAGATGAAGCATTTATTAAAGCTGCTGGATATGAGTCCGGCGGAGATGACAGAGATTCTTGATCTGGCGGATCAGCTGAAATATGAAAGAAAGCATGGAATTGAGCATCCCCATTTAAAAGGAAAAGCACTGGGAATGATTTTCCAGAAGTCTTCCACGAGGACCAGGGTTTCTTTTGAGACGGGAATGTATCAGCTGGGCGGTCATGCTTTGTTTTTATCCGGAAGGGATCTGCAGATTGGAAGGGGCGAGCCGGTTCAGGACACAGCCAGGGTACTGTCCCGCTATCTGGACGGCATCATGATCCGCACCTTTGACCAGAAAGAGGTGGAGGATCTGGCAAAATACGGATCGATTCCTGTGATCAACGGACTGACAGACTTCTGCCATCCCTGCCAGGTTCTGGCTGATTTGATGACCATTCGGGAGAAATTCGGCGGATTTTCGGGACTGAAACTGTGCTACATCGGGGATGGAAACAACATGGCAAATTCTCTGATTGTGGGCGGATTAAAGATGGGAATGAAGGTTTCCGCGGCAACGCCTGCGGCTTACCGGCCGGATCCGTCGGTACTGGAATTTGCGGCCGGATATGAGGGGCAGTTTTTACTGACGGAGGAACCGGAGGCCGCGGCTGCCGGGGCGGACATTGTGGTGACGGATACCTGGGCTTCCATGGGGCAGGAAGACGAAAAGGAAGAACGGAAAAAAGTGTTCCAGGGGTATCAGGTCAACCACCAGCTTCTTTCCGCAGCCAATCCAGGCGTCATGGTGCAGCATTGCCTGCCTGCTTACCGCGGTCAGGAAATTACGGAGGAAGTCTTTGAAGAACATGCTCAGGAAATTTTTGATGAGGCGGAAAACAGACTTCATGCACAGAAGGCAGTTCTGGTGAAGCTGTTAAAGAAATAGAACAGAACATATGTTCTAAAATACTTGCATTTCCTCTGCCGGTATGCTACAATAGCCATACAAAAGAACAAATGTTCGATGAAGGCGGTGGCATCATGGTCATTCAGATGGAAATGGACCTAAAACGGAAACTGGAAATTCTTTCCGACGGGGCAAAATATGACGTAGCCTGCACCTCCAGCGGAGTGGAGCGGCGCGGGAAAAAGGGATTTGTGGGAAATACTTCGTTTGGCGGCATCTGTCACAGCTTTTCTGCCGATGGACGGTGTATTTCCCTTTTAAAGATCCTGTTTACCAATCAATGTATCTATGACTGCAAATACTGTGTCAACCGGTGTTCCAACGACGTGGTGCGGACTGCCTTTACTCCGGATGAGGTCTGTACGCTGACGATGGAGTTTTATAAAAGGAACTATATCGAAGGGCTGTTTTTAAGCTCCGGTATTTTATACAATGCAGATTATACGATGGAGCAGATGTACGAAGCTATCTGGAAGCTGAGGCGGGTCCACCGGTTCCTGGGCTATATCCATGTGAAAGCCATTCCCGGTGCCTCTCCGGAGCTGATTGAGCGCATGGGATATCTTGCCGACAGGATGAGCATCAACCTGGAGCTGCCTACGGCAGAAGGGCTGAGGAGGCTCTGTCCGGGAAAAACGAGGGAAAAAATCCTGCTTCCCATGCGGCAGATTCAGACGGGGATCGCAGAAAACAGGAACGAACTGATGGTTTACCGGAAAACGCCTTCGTTTGTGCCGGCAGGACAGAGCACTCAGATGATTGTGGGAGCAACGCCGGAAAGCGATTTTCAGCTGGTGACAGTGGCAGAGGCTCTTTATCAGCGTTATGGGCTAAAGCGAGTATTTTATTCTGCTTTTGTTGCGGCCATGGCAGACCGGAGACTTCCGGCTCCGGCAGGAGGGCCGCCTCTTTTAAGAGAGCACCGTCTGTATCAGGCTGACTGGCTTCTCCGGTTTTATGGATTCCAGGCCGGGGAACTTTTATCCGAGGAAAGGCCAAATTTTAATATTCTGCTGGATCCCAAGTGCGACTGGGCGGTCCGTCATCTGGAACGGTTTCCTGTGGAAGTGATGACGGCTGATTATGAGACGCTCTTACGGGTTCCCGGACTGGGAGTGCGTTCAGCCAAACGGATCGTGGCAGCCAGAAGAATGGGGCAGCTGGATTTTCCGGATTTGAAAAAGTTGGGGGATGTGTTAAAGAGAGCCATGTATTTTCTGACCTGCAGAGGGCGGATGATGATGCCGGTCCGGATGGAAGAGAATTTCATTACAAGCCAGCTGATTGGAGAGGAAAAGAGAAGAAGCTGGGAGCTGGAGCATCAGGCCTCCTTTCGCCAACTGTCTCTATTTGACGATATGAAGCTTTCGGCGGAACCTTCCCGGGATGACGTAAAAAAGGCCGCCTTTGGAGAGATATAGGAAGTCCGTGGGCAGAGAGGGATAAGGATGAAAACAGTATTTTTATGCGGCAGCAATCTTGACGGAATTTTGACTGGAGTTTATGATATTTATGCAAGCGGTCTTTCGCTTTCCGAGTGCCGTCTGGAGCTGGAGGCGGAATATGAGCCGGATTTGTTTTCCCAGTACCGATCGGTTACGGCAGACTCGGAGAAGGCGGGAAAAGTGGCTGCAAAGGTAAGAAGCAGGATGTCCGATCTGGCTTATCTGAGGATATCCCGGGCAGCCCTTCATAAAAGCCCGGATCGGGCCGACTGGATTTTCAGGTTTATCCGTCTTGGACTGCGTTATGGGAAGCAGACGCTTCATATGCTGCAGAATGAAGCCGTCTATGAAATTTTTCAAATGGACCGGTATGTGGGGAACGAGGCCCATGCTCTGGTGGAATTTACCCGGTTTCAATCCTTAAAATCCGGGATTTTACTGGGGAAAGTGGGGCCTGAGAACGATGTGCTGGAACTGGTGGCGGCACACTTTGCCGATCGGTTTCCCGATACGGACTGGGTGCTTTATGATGACAGGAGAAAGAAGGCCGCGCTTCATGAAGGGGCGGCAGGCAGATGGCAGATCCGGCAGGGAGTAACCGACGGGGACCTGGAGCTATTAAAAAGGTGGGAGCCGAAAGAGGATAGGAAAGCGCTGGAAGGCAGCCGGAAGCCGGAAAAAGCCGGAGCGGTGCCGGAAGCCGGGATGGAAGATGCCGGGAAGGTGCTGGAAGATCGGACAGCGGAAGAAACGAAGGAACCATCGGGGGATGTTTATGCGGAGCTCTGGAAAACCTTTTTTGCGTCCATCGCAATCGAGGAGCGCAGGAATCCGAAGTGCCAGAGAAATATGCTCCCCTTGCGGTACCGGAAATATATTACGGAATTTTGTGAAATGGATCAGACGATGCGAAACCGATGAAATGTTATGAAGCTGTGAAATGATAAACGGCTGCGAAACAGATCAAATGCAGCACAAGCAATCAAACGGGAAGGAGCGGCTGAATGAAGAAAAAAGAGTTTTATCTTCCGTCCAGCAACGGAACGTCCAGGCTGCACTGCATTCAGTGGATTCCGGATGGGGAAATCCATGCCTGTCTGCAGATTGCTCACGGAATGACGGAACATATCGAGCGTTATGAAGAACTGGCAGAGTACCTGGCGGAAAGGGGAATCTGCGTCTATGGAAATGATCACCTGGGGCATGGAATGACAGCTTCTGATAAGACGGAGCGAGGCTTCTTCGGGGAGAAGGACGGAGCGGTTCTGCTGGTAAAGGATATGAGAAGACTTTGGCTCTGGGGAAAACGGGCATATCTGGAAGGGAAGCATTTCCTTCTGGGACACAGTATGGGTTCTTTTCTGGTCAGAAGATATCTGACGGCCTATGGGGACGGGCCGGACGGGGTTATTTTATCTGGAACCGGCGCTCCTCCGGGAGCAGCCGTGGCGGCCGGTGTCCTTTTGGCTTCCTTTGTGTGCAGAACAAAGGGAGCGCATTACAGAGACAAGCTTCTGTATGAGATGTCTCTGGGAAATTACAACCGGAAGTTTGCTCCGGTGAAGACGGCCAGCGACTGGCTTTCCAGAGATGAGGAATCCGTAAAGGCGTTTGAGGCGGACGAGCGGTGCTCATTTGTATTTACGGCAGGCGCTTACCGGGATTTTTTTAACCTGATTTTAAAGACCCAGCGGCTGGAAAAAGAGGGAAAGATACATAAGGAGATTCCCGTCTTATTTCTTTCCGGAACAATGGATCCGGTTGGGGAGCAGACCAGGGGAGTCAGCCGTGTTTATGGTTGGTTTGACCGGGCGGGAGTCCATGATCTGACAAAAGGGCTTTATGAAGGAGCCCGCCATGAGGTTTTCCATGAGATAAACCGGCAGGAGGTCTTTTCGGACACCTTTGACTGGCTGGCACGGCATCTTTAAGGGGCTGCGGGTAATTTCTGGCTGCGGCCGCAATATAGATTTTTCTTAATTCTGTTCTTTATTATTCTTTTGCAATTCCCGGGCAGGGCGGAGCGTTCGGCATCCGCCCGCCTTCTGGCAGCGGGAGCCATGTTTGCCCGCTGTTCCTTCAGGATCTTGAAAGATTTCTTTTTTATACAGTGCGAAAAGGAATGGTACAAAAGCGAAAGATATTCTTTGCAGGCGAATACTGCTTTACGAGAAAATCACTGCATTACAAGCGAAAACGCCATGCTGCGGGAAAAGAATACCGCTTTATGGGAAAACACCAGAGAAGAAGTGAGAAGCCTGACAATGCAGGCAGAGAACAAAAACGGCAGTTTACGCTTGGAAAGGAGAGAAACGCTTTGTTCAGCAGGACATATTGTATCTATCTTCGCGGAATGGAAGGAAAAGAGGTTTCGGTGGAGGCCGATGTAAGCGACGGCCTGCCTTCTTATAACCTGGTTGGCTATCTGGCCTCGGAGGTGCGGGAAGGAGGCGACCGGGTCCGTACGGCAATCCGGAATCTGGGAATGGGACTTTTGCCGAAAAAGATTACTGTAAATCTGTCACCGGCGGATTTCAGAAAGGAGGGAACGGGCTTTGACCTGGCCATTGCCGCCGCTGTTCTTGCAGG
The DNA here is from genome assembly GCA_018712915.1 of Candidatus Copromonas faecavium (nom. illeg.). Lineage (GTDB taxonomy): Bacteria > Bacillota > Clostridia > Lachnospirales > Lachnospiraceae > Copromonas > Copromonas faecavium. Next base: position 15,956 of record DVGC01000055.1, read on the forward strand.
CTATGGACGGCTGCCGGAGGAGCCGCTGAGACAGGCAGTTTTGCTGGGAGAACTGGGGCTGGACGGAAGTCTGAAGGGGATTCCCGGCGTACTGGCCATCGCTGCCTTTGCCAGAGAACGGGGATATGAGAAGGTTTTTCTTCCGGAGGAAAACTTGCGGGAAGCTCTGGTGATTCAGGGGCTTTCTTTTATCGGTGTGAAAAGTCTGAGCCATTTTGTAGGGATGATGACAGGGAAAATACCGGCAAAGCCGGTAAAAGACTGGAGCGGCGGGAAAAATCCTAGAGGACTTAATTCCTATGAGGTGGATTTTTCCGAAGTCAAT
>DVGC01000009.1 GCA_018712915.1 Candidatus Copromonas faecavium (nom. illeg.)
ACGCCGTACCATTCTCTGACTTTTCCTACGGCACAGGGATTGCTTACGGTCTCATAATCCAGGAAGTATTTCTTTCCGTCAAAACCAACAAGGGGAGCCGGAAGATATTTTACCAGATCCTTCTGTACGCCGGTTGCTCCGCAGGCAGGGCCGCCGCAGCCGTGAGGCGTGGAGAAGGTCTTGTGCAGGTTGAAGAAGCACATATCAAAGCCGGCATCTCTTGCTCTCGTTACGCCAAGAAGACCGTTGGCATTGGCCTGGTCATAAGCGCAGAGGCCGCCAATGGAATGGATGTAATCCACGAACTCTTTTACATGGGTGTTGTATACACCGGTATCCTCCGGGTTTGCTACGATATATCCGGCCGTCTTGGGTCCGGCAACTGCTTTTAACTGCTCCAGTGTCGGAACGCCGGTTACCGGATCGGGCTGAAGATAAATAATCTTAAAGCCTGCAACTGCGGGACCTGCCGCATCGGACGGATGGGAATAAATCGTCGTGATGATCTCATCCCTGTCCTCACCTTTGTCCTTAAAGTAAGCACGGATCAGGGAAGCCATGGTCATAATACCCTGAGAACCGCCGCCCGGCTGGAAGGAGAAATGATCCATGCCGGAAATCTCACACATATATTTGTCGGTCTCATAATAAACCTGTAAAATTCCCTGAACGGTATCCTCATCCTGAAGGGGATGGTACTCACGAAGCAGGTTGGCCAGCTGATCATTAACCTTGGGGCTGTACTTTACGGTACAGGTTCCCTGTCCAATTTCGATGTTCACATCTGCACCCAGTGTCTGCTGGGCCAGTCTGGAATAGTGCCGTAATACACGGCTCTGGGACATCTCCGGAAGGTTCAGCTTGGTGCTTCTCTTCATTCCCTCGGGAAGGGCAGAAACACCCTTAACTTCCTTGGTCACTTCCTCCTCCGGGCTGTTAACCAGGATTCCCCGCTCACCGGGAGTACTTAATTCATAGATAATCGGCTCATTCCATTTTGCCTGATGGAAATGAACATTGACTTTTTCACTTCTATCTATTCTTTTCACGATATCATTCCTTTCTGCAGCTAGTTAAGAATCTCTTTCAGAGCGCAAACCAGTTCCTGAATATCTGCGGCCGTATGAACCTCTGTTACGCAGTACAGAGCAGACTGGCCCAGTGCCGGAAATTCCTTGGACAGATCCTTTCCTCCAAAAATTCCCTTTTCCAGGAGCGCCTTGTTAATTTCCGCAACGGTCTTTCCGGTCTTATTGAAGTCCACAACAAATTCCTTAAAGAATACGCTGCCGAAGGGGTTGGCTGTTACGCCCGGAATCTCATTTAACTTCTCGGCTGCATACTGGGCGTTGGACATGATGGTCTCGCCCACCTCTTCCATTCCTTTGGGTCCCATGGTGGCAAGATATACGCCGGCTGTAATTCCCCAAAGAGCAGACTGGGTTCCAACATACTCTTTTCCGTGCTCTCTGTGATGTCCGAAAGAAGTTCTGTCGTAAGCGACATCGCCGAAACCGTATTCACCGGGCTCGGAAGTGGGAGCAATACCAAACAGACGGGACGGGAACTCCATAACGAATTTCTCTTCATCTCTGGTAGCCATGAATCCGGACTGTCCGCCGCCGTAATTCATATGAATGCCCAGGGGCTGCAGGTCGCCGCACACGATATCAGCGCCATAGGTAGGCGGTGTGGCAAGAACACCAAGGGAAATGGGATCCACGCCAACAAGGCTTAATGCGCCTGCCTCGTGGGCCATATCAGAAATCTTCTGTCCGTTGGGCTCGATGGTTCCCAGATATCCGGGATTCTCGAAATAAACGCCGGCTACATCGCTGTTTAACTTGGACTTTAAGTCCTCCAGATCCAGATGTCCCATAGCGTTGCAGGACACCTTGACAAACTTCAGAACGGCCTCACCGTAGTTCTCCATCGCTTTTAACTTTTCCTGATCCATATATTCAGGAACAAGCACTACGGAGCGGTTGGTAATTCTCTGTGCCATACGCACGGTGGTAGCTGCTGCCTGTGCCCAGTCCATGGTGGGAACATTGACAACATCCATGTCAACCAGCTCGGCTACCATGCTCTCATATTCAAACAGTGCCTGGAATCTTCCTTCATCATTGTAGGGCTCTCCGCCGTAAGCAGTTAAAAACTCGCCCTTTCCATTGACCTCATCGCAGATAGCCGGAACATAGTGCTGCCAGCAGCCTGCTCCCAGGAAGTTGATGTTCTTTTTGCAGTCTGTATCCTTGGATAACAGCTTCTCCACATGTCTTCTTAACTCGTACTCAGAGCCGAAGGCCTTGGGAAGATTCATTTCATTTTTTAATTTTAAAAGCTCCGGAACATTTTTATGAAGCTCGTCCAGAGAAGTCATTCCGATTTCCTTTAACATCTCCTCCTGGACTTCCGGAACCGAGTTCGGTATGTAAGGATGGTTCGCAAATCCCTTCATGTAAGTGTGTCCTCCTTCAAATTTTCCTGGCTGCCGGGAATCTCTGCATTCCGTTATCCTGTGGCAGGAATCCGTTTTCCGGCAGCCGCCGGTTTACAAAATCAGATTTTATGCGATTCCGCCGCCGTCAACAACTAATGCAGCGCCGGTGATCCAGCTTGCCAGATCGCTTGCAAGGAACAGAACGCCGTTGGCAATATCCTCCGGCATACCGATTCTTGCCAGAGGCCGTCCGGTTCCGCAGTCTGCCAGATAAGCGTCCATCTGAGCATCGCCCTCTTTTACAACGCCGGTCTGTCTTCCCTCATCGCGAAGCATTGCCGTATCCGTATCACCCGGGTTAATGCTGTTGACACGGATGTTCTGATGACCATGGTCAATTGCCATAGCTCTTGTCACATTGACAATACCGCCCTTAACGGCACAGTAGGCAGCAGCCTGATCGCCGCCCTTTAAGCCCCAGCCGGAACCGGTGTTGATAATGCTTCCGCCGCCATTGGCCGCCATTACCGGGATCACATGCTTGGAGAAAAGGAAAAGTCCCTTTAAACCAACATCTAATACAAAATCCCATTCCTTCTCAGACAGATCAGCGATGGTCTTTCTTACGGTAACGCCCGCATTGTTATGGAGGATGTCAATTTTGCCATACTTGGCAACAATCGCGTCAACCGTGCTCTTTACCTGCTCTTCATTTGTTACATCGCACTGGAAGAAGGCTGCTTCACGGCCTGCGTCACGCAGTTCCTTTGCCTTCTCCTCGCCCTTGGGGCTGATGTCCACCATGGCGATTTTTGCGCCGTATGCAGATAACAGTTCGCATACGCCAAGGCCGATACCTGAGCTTCCGCCCGTAATAACCGCAACCTTGCCTGTCAGATTCAATGGGTCTTTTTTCTGTAACATAAGAATCCTCCTTACCTGCTGTTTTCTTTTTCCATTCCGGCCGGCCAGGCCTATCGCCTCCCGCCGGAAATCACATATGTTCATTTTTAAGCATCCTGGCAGGTATCCGTTCCTGGCATTATGTAACGGATGATTCCTGCCGGCGCCTCATGACCTATTTGTCAAGCAACAACCGTGCCATCATGTGCCGCTTTTTTTGCCGGCAATGAAAAAAATCTATATTTTCCTGTATTTTCTGCCCGAAAAAAATTTTTTTCTCCGGATTTTAGTGGAAAATCCTCCCGCATTTTCAATCCGGTTTGTCATCTGTTTGTCGCTTGTCATTTGTCACTTGACATGTTTCTGACACTTTATATCCTTTTCAATTAATGATTGTCAATTCTGTTTTTCTGTGTTACAATCCCCCTTGTAGTTTTTAGGCCAATCCTTTATCCTGCAGGAAAAATCCGGCTCTCGGGTTTGTTTTCAGGGTATTTCGCGAAAGATTTTACGGAGGTATTCTATGTCTCGTCTGGAGGAAATCCGGCATTCGGCTGAACGGCTGATTACCGCAGCCAGCGATGCGCTTCGGCTTGAAATGGCAATTTTTGACAGTGACAGCAGCCTTTTCTGCTGCACGCCTACTTACCTGAAGAAAAAAGGACGTACCGTTCATACACCTTCCATTCAGGAAGTGTTGGAAAACGGCAGTATTCTTGTGACCGATCCCGGCAATATGCCGGCCTGCATCGGCTGCCGTTTCAAAGAACACTGCCCGTCCACCATTGAAATTCTCTGCTGCATCCATGCCGACACTGACACCGCCGGCGTTCTTTCCTTTACCTCTTTTACCAAAGAAGGGCAAAGACGCATCACAGAAAACACCTCCATTTACCTGAATGCCATCACAGAACTGGGAAATCTTCTGGGAGATTTGCTGGTCAATCAGGCCGGCGGCAGAACCACCGGCGCCGCCGATCCGGTTCTTGCGTCCGTTCTGGAATTTTGTCCCCAGCCTCTTTTATTCACCGACCCTCACGGAGTTATTTTACAATATAATCAGCCTGCTTCCAATATGTTAAAAATGTGCAATGTTTCCACCACGTCGCTGTGGCAGATTTTCCCCTCTCCTATCGTCCGGAAAATCACCGAGGGAAACCATTTATTTGAAAAGCAGGCCATCATCGGCGGCCGGGCCACCAGACTCACCTCCCGCCCCGTCATGCAGGACGGACAGCCCATTGCCATTCTGGTAAAGATGGATGGGGAACTTTCTACCCCAGGCGAAGAGGCAGGCTTCTTTGGCAGCATCATCGGCACCAGTCCTGCGGCCGAGCACATGCTGCGCCTGATTAAACGGGTAGCCAACAGTCCGTCCCCTGTCCTGATTACCGGGGAAACCGGTACGGGAAAAGAACTGGCGGCCCGCTCCATCCATGAGCAAAGCAAGCGCAGCAATTATCCGTTTATTGCCATTAACTGCTCCAGCATCCCGGAAACCCTGTTTGAAAGCGAACTCTTCGGCTACGAAGAAGGCGCCTTCACCGGAGCCCGGAAAGGCGGAAAAATGGGAAAAATCGAGGCGGCCCAGGGCGGAACCCTGTTCCTTGATGAGATCGGAGAGCTTCCTCTCTCCATTCAGCCAAAGCTTCTGCGGGTTCTTCAGGAATATGAACTGGAGCGGGTCGGATCCAACAAAAAAATCCATCTGGACGTGCGCATCATTGCCGCCACCAACAGGGATCTGTACGAGATGGTGGAAGAAAAAACCTTCCGTGAAGATTTGTTTTACCGGCTCAACGTCATTAATTTAAAGCTGCCGCCCCTCAGAGAGCGTCAGGGTGACATTATGCCCATTGCGGAAAATTATCTGAAGAAGCTCCATCTCAAAATGGAGACTCCTCTTCAGTCCTTCTCCGACCAGGTGCGGGAACGGTTCATCTCCTATTCCTGGCCAGGCAATGTCAGAGAACTGCAGAACGCCATCGAATATGCGGCCAATATCTGCGAATCGGACGTTATGACCCTGGAGGATTTGCCGGAAACCCTGAATCAGAAAACGGCAAAATCTCCCAAAGTGCAAAAATCCAAGCCCATGCCTGTCATGGAAGCAGAGGCCCGGCAGCTGACGGCCCTGCTGGAAAAGTACGGCCACACATTGGAAGGAAAAAAGCGGATTGCAAAAGAAATGGATATCAGTCTGCGCACTCTCTACCGGAAACTGGACCGCTTAAAGCAGACAGGACCATCCATCTCTTCTTCTTAGCGGAAAGGCCATCATCCGTGCATACGTTTACCCGGCGAAATGTTTCGCCGGGTTTTGGTGTTTCTGCATAGTTTTTCTTCATTTTTCATATTTCTTATAGATATTCTGTACAGTGTCAACTGTCATTGTCAATCAAATTTGTCAATTTTCTTTTATATTTTCAATTTTCATCCATGCAATTACTGCTTTTCTCATTTTACTTTTCGGCTTGTTTTCTGGTATTACCAGGATTTTGTGCAAAGATTATATAGTTTTTGGCATAAAAATTGCTAAGATTATATGACATAACAACTTCACCGCCACACCGGCAGGTTTTCCTGGCCCCTGCCGCAGCGCGGCTTCTGGTTCACCGGACAGAGTGGAACATTTTTCAAAAATCTGCCGGTACCGGCCGCACAAGAAGGCGGTATGAATAGGAGGATTCATATGGAAGTGAACTACGGGATTTTATCCATCATCCCCCCCATTGTCGCCATTGCCTTATGTTTTGCGACAAAGCAGGTACTTGTCTCCATGTTTGCCGGTTTATTTGCCGGAGCATTAATCATCTGCAACTTTAATCCCTTCGGTGCGGTTGCTTATTCTCTTGACGCGCTGGCTGTTAATCTGCAGGAAAATATTATCCTGTTCCTGTTCACCATGTTCATGGGCGTCGGCATCGCTTTTATCTGGCGTCTGGGCGGCAGCCATGCACTGGCAAGCGCCGCCATGCGCAAATTCAAGAAAAGACGTTCCGTCTGCCTGGGGACCTGGGGACTGGGCATGTGCTGTTCCGTCAATGACTGTCTGGTATCGGCTGTAGACGGAAACGTATTCCGCGACATCTGTAAAGAATACCGGATTTCTTCCGAGAAGTTTTCTTATGTACTGGATGCCACGGCCGCTCCCTCGGCTGCCCTCTTTATCTCTGACTGGATCGCCTATCAGATCAGCATGATAGGACAGGGACTGGATGCGGCAGGAATTACCGGACTGACTCCGGTATCCGCTTACATCAACGGACTTCCTTTCAACATGTATTCTATTTTTACATTGATTTTCGTTGGTCTTCTGATGTACACCGGAAGAGATTACGGTCCGATGCTAAAGGCTGAGGTTCGTGCCCTGACTACCGGTCAGTTTACAAAACCCGGTGCAAAGCCCATGCTGGACGTAGGCAGTGAGCTTGGGGAAGCAAAGAAAACAAAACCAATGATTCGCAGCTTCGTTCTTCCGATTGCCATCGCCTTTGCCGTTATCATTTTCGGAATCATCTACACCGGCATGACCAACCCTGACAGAACCGGTTCCGACATTATGTCCATTCTGGACGCCTGCGACGCCACCCTCGCACTATACTGGGGTTCCTTCGCCATGGCTCTGACCGGAATTGTACTGGCTCTTTCCACAAGGATTCTGACCTTTGAAGAAACCATGAACACCGTTATTGACGGTTTCAAATTAATGGCTACCACAGGTGCCATCCTGGTTATGGCATGGTCTCTGGCTTCCGTAACGCAGAACCTGGGCCTGGGCGACTTCGTTGCCACATATGTAGGCGGCAATGTGCCCACCGGACTGCTTCCGCTGCTGGTACTGGTTTGCTCCTGTCTGGTTGCCTTCGCGACCGGTACCTCCTGGGGAACCATGGCTATCATGACTCCTCTGGCCATTCAACTTGGCTACTCTGTAACCGGTGACATTCTGTTCTCAACCGGTATGACCGGCGCAGTTCTTTCCGGCGCTATCTTCGGAGATCACTGCTCACCTGTTTCCGATACAACGGTTATGGCATCTATTTTCTCCGGAGCGGACCATCTGGATCATGTGGCGACTCAGGTGCCCTACTCCCTGACAGTTATCTCTGTCATCGCAGTATTATACCTGATTTTCGGTTTCACCGAAATTTCACCCTTCATCCTTCTGCCCATCGGAATTGTGGCCCTGTACTTCCTTCAGATTCTCCTGCACAAGTATTTCATGAAGAAGTACAACATTGACCCCAATTATACGAAATACATGACAGAGGAGCATCAGTTGTCCTAATACGTCACCCTTTTAAGAAGCTGCCCATGCAGCTCCTGTGAAAATTTTATGAGACAGCGGGAATCATTTCCGCTGTCTCCTTTTATCCGCATACTGGTCCTCCTGCCCCGCCGTCCTTTCTTCCATTTTATCCGCATGTCGCCTCTCTTATCCCGTCCTTCTTTCTTCCATGTACCTTCCGCCAGCCCATTCAATCTGCCGGCGGCTCCTTAAACCGCATCGTTTCCCATTGCCTGACCGGCCGGCGTTTTCTCCCGGTTTTTCCCGATGTTAAGGATGATTTGCAGCTGAACCTTTCATCTTTGCAGTATCTTTATCTGTCTATTTCGTGTTTTTATCAAATTTGCACATTAAAATATGTCAATTGTCAGATTGATTTGGCAACTTTTTTCCTGCTTTTCCTCTCTCATCCCCTGTTTCCCCTCTGTTTTTCTCCCGGTTTCTGCCTCTGTCAGATTCCCGTTTTTCCCCTTTATTCCTTGTTTTTTGCAGGAATCTGCATGTTTAAGACAGAAAGGCTTCTGTCTTCTGGCACAGATGTTGCTTTAAAAAAGTTCAACATTCACCGCCATGCCGCAGGTTTTCCTGGCCCCTGCTTCATAAAAATGCGGTGAGAACAGGAGGATTCATATGGAAGTCAATTATGGGATTTTATCAGTCATCCCTCCGCTTGTTGCCATCATCTTATGTTTCGCTACGCAGCAGGCACTTATCTCCATGTTTGCCGGCTTATTCGTCGGTGCGCTGATTATCTGCAATTACAATCCCTTGAGTGCAGTTGCCTATTCGCTGGACTCCATCGCCGTCAACATGACGGAAAATATCATTCTTTTGCTGTTCACTCTGTTCATGGGTGTTGGCATTGCCTTCATCTGGCGTCTGGGCGGCAGCTATGCACTGGCAGAAGCCGCAAAAAAACGCTTTAAGAAGAGACGTTCCGTCTGCCTCGGAGCCTGGGGACTGGGCATGTGCTGCTCTGTCAATGACTGTCTGGTATCAGCCGTAGACGGAAACGTATTCCGCGATATCTGCAAAGAATACCGGATTTCCTCAGAAAAATTCGCGTATGTGCTGGATGCTACCGGCGCTCCTTCGGCAGCCCTCTTTATCTCCGACTGGATCGCCTACCAGATCAGTATGATCGGCCAGGGACTGGCTGCTGCCGGCATTACGGGAATCACTCCGGTTGCCGCCTATATCAGCGGTCTTCCCTTCAACATGTATTCTATCTTTACCCTGCTGTTCTGCGGCATGCTGATGTATACGGGAAGAGATTACGGTCCGATGTTAAAAGCGGAAGCGCGTGCTCTGACCACCGGACAGTATCTGCGTCCGGAAGCAAAAGCCATGATGGATCTGAACAACGAGCTGGGTGAAGCGAAAATGAACCGTCCTCTGATTCGCTGCTTCGTCCTTCCGATCCTGATTGCTTTCGTCATCATCATCGCCGGAATCTTTTATACAGGCCTGACCAATCCTGCTCTTGCAGGCAATGACATCATGTCTATCCTCAATGCCTGTGACGCCACCCTTGCTCTGTACTGGGGTTCCTTCGGTATGGCGTTAACCGGTATTGTTCTGGCTCTTACCACCAGAATTATGACCTTTGAGGAAACCATGAATACCATCGTTGATGGCTTCAAACTGATGGCCATTACCGGTGCAATCCTTGTTATGGCATGGTGCCTGGGTGCCATCACTCAGGAACTGGGCTTCGGAGACTTCGTATCCACCTATATCGGCGAAAATGTTCCCACCGGACTGCTTCCGCTTCTGGTACTCATCTGTTCCTGTCTGGCCGCTTTTGCCACCGGAACTTCCTGGGGCACCATGGCTATCATGACTCCGCTCGCCATTCAGCTTGGATACTCCGTAACCGGCGACATTCTGTTTGCTACCGGTATGACCGGTGCAGTTCTTTCCGGTGCCATCTTCGGAGACCAGTGTTCGCCCGTATCAGATGTAACGATTATGGCGGCAATCTTCTCAGGCGCGGATCTGCTGGACCATGTTAAGACCCAGCTTCCTTATGCCCTGACTGTCATCGGCGTCATCGGAGTGCTGTATGTCATTTTCGGTTTCACCGAAATGTCTCCGTTTATCCTTCTGGCCATCGGTATCGTGGCACTGTACTTCCTGCAGATTATCCTGCATAAGTATTACATAAAGAAGTACAACATCGACCCCAACTATACCAAATTCATGACAGAGGATCACAAGAACTAACATCATTCCTTAATTCCCCTGGAGCGGGCAGCGCCGTCTGCCTGCTCCTTTTTCCTGTGTTCTGCCCCTTCTCTCCTGCTCCGTCTTTCCTTCTTCCACTTCCTCTGTTCCCTGCATTTATATCTTTTCGGTTTCCTCCTGCCCTGCTTCTTCTGTTTTCGTTCCTGTTTCTCATCCTCCCTTCTTTCCTGCTGTCTCCCCTATTTTTCTTTCTCTTTTTCTTTTCTGTCAATACTTGTTTTTTCTCTTTTCTGACGGTATGATATAGATATGAAAGGAGTCTCTTATGAACACCAAAACAGTCGTATTGAATGCAAAAAAAATGAATTTTGACGGAAAGCTGGACTTTTCTATCCTTTCTTCCGAAGTTGTGGTCTATGATGACACTACCCCCGAAGAGCTTTTGGACAGAATTGAAGGAGCAGACGTTATTGTCACAAAAGAAATGCCGGTAAACGGCGAACTGATCCGGAAATTCCCGTCTTCCGTCAAGCTGATCTGTGAGGCAGGAACGGGCTACAACAACCTGGATCTGGATGCCGCCAGAGAAAAGGGCATCATGGTCTGCAACATTCCTGCCTACAGCACCCAGCGGGTTGCTCAGACGGCCATCATGCTTCTCTTAAACTTAAGCTCCACCATGCAGATTCAGATGGCCATGCTGGCAAAGGGCAATCATGACAACTTTACAAAAAACCTTCAGGTTCCCCATGTGGAAGTCAATGACAAGACCCTTGGAATCATTGGCGCCGGCCACATCGGGCAGGCTGTTATCCGGGCAGCACAGGCTCTGGATATGAATATCCTGGTCTATACACGGACCCCAAAAGAAGACGGAAACGGAATCCGCTACGTGGACTTGGAAACTCTGCTGAAAAACAGCGATTATGTTTCCCTCCACTGTCCGCTGACTCCTCAGACCAGACATCTGATCAACAAAGATACCCTGGCTCTTATGAAGCCGGAAGCGTTCCTTATCAACACTTCCCGCGGAGCCCTGGTGGATGAGCCGGCTCTTATCGAAGCACTTCAGAACGGAACCATTGCCGGCGCCGGACTGGATGTTCAGGAAGTGGAGCCGCCGGCAGAGGACAATCCCCTTTATACCATGCCCAACGTCATTCTGACGCCCCATATGGGCTGGAAGGGCCTGGAAACCAGGAAGCGTCTTGTTTCCATCCTGGCCGGAAACATCAAAGCCTGGGAAGACAATGCTCCGGTCAATGTCGTATCTTAAAAGACTGAAAGAGCCCGGATGCCTGTCCGTGTTTTGTTTTCTGCAGAACAGAAAGCTCACTCAGCAGATGATTCCCCGGCATCAGTCCGGGATAAAGAAGGAGGAATACATACATGATTTGTATCAAGAACGGTACTCTGCATACTGCCGTATCCAGAGAACCCATGAAAGCAGATTTGCTTATTGACAACGGAAAAATCGTCCGCATTGCCGAAAACATCCAGGAGCCGGACGCCCAGGTCATCGATGCTTCAGGCCTTAACGTGTATCCCGGCTTTGTGGAGGCACACTGCCATATCGGCCTTGACGGCTATGGAATCGGCTACGAAGGCCATGACTATAACGAGCTCAACGATCCGGTAACGCCCCAGCTTCGGGCCATCGACGGCATCAATCCTTTTGATCCCTGCCTGTCTATGGCTGCAAAAGCCGGTGTCACCAGCTTCGCCACCGGTCCAGGCAGCTCCAATGCCATCGGCGGAACCTTTGTTGCCATCAAACCTGTTGGCAAACGTGTTGACAATATGATTGTCAAGTATCCCGTTGCCATGAAATGTGCTTTTGGAGAAAATCCCAAACGCTGCTATCAGAATAAGGGAATCTCCAGCCGCATGACAAATGCTGCCATGATCCGCGAAGCTCTGGATAAGGCCAAATTATATGAGGCGAAGATCGAGGCAGCCGGTGACGACGCCTCCAAGCTTCCTGCATACGATCAGAAATCCCAGGCTCTGCTGCCCTTAATCAACAAGGAAATTCCGTTAAAGGCTCATGCACATCAGGCCAACGATATCTGCACAGCTCTGCGCATTGCCAGAGAATACGATCTGGACATCACCCTGGAGCATGTTACCGAGGGCCATATGATTACAGAAGAGCTGGCCAAGGAGAACGTACCCCTTGCCGTAGGCCCCACTCTTGGACATGCCTCCAAATTCGAGCTGCAGAACAAGACCTGGGAAACTCCGGGAATCCTTGCAAAAGCCGGCTGCCATGTTTCCATTATCACCGATGCTCCGGTTATCCCGCTTCATTATCTGCCTCTTTGCGCCGGAATGGCCATCAAGGCAGGCATGGATGAATACGATGCCCTGCGGGCCATCACCATCAACCCTGCTGAACACATCGGCATTGCCGATCGGGTTGGTTCTCTTGAAGTTGGAAAGGACGCTGACGTGGTCATCCTGGATGGTTCACCTTTCTCTGTGGAAGGAAAGGTCTGCCACGTCCTGATCAACGGAAACGAAATTGAGCTTTAATCGAAATTGAGCTTTAATTCTATTTTGTTCTCGCGTTTTTTTACTTTCGCTTCTATAAAAAAATCCCCCGGCAGGAATCTTTCATCGGATTCCCGCCGGGGGTTCGTTTTCCATCAGTGTTCGTCTTCTCTTTCGCTCTGCCATTCCTGCGTTTCGTTTTTCCAACGCTTTGTCTTTCTTTCGTTTCGCTTTTTTCGTTCCGGTACTGATTCGCTTTTTCTTTTTATATTTTTGTCTCTTTAATAAGTTCCGTCATAGAATACCGGCTCAATGGGTTCGCCGTAGCTTATGGATTTAACGACGGCTTCACCGTTAATGGAAGTCACCAGCCCGCTGCTGTTTACCTCATACTCATTATCATCCCGGTCCTTTACAGTACGGTTCTTGGAAATCCGTCCGGATGTGTTGACCACATAGGTATCATACGTTCCGTCATCGTTCGGCAGGCTCACCAGAGAATACCGGCTGTCACTGTCGGCTTCCTGGCGTTTTCCCATATAATAAAGATAATTATCTTTTACTCCCGTAACGCCCCGTCCGGCATTGGTTCCCTCATTAAAATAGAATACCGTCTTTGTTCCGTCCCCTTCTTCAATTGTCTCCCGGCCTTTTAACGGCGTTTTGGAATCCTCATCGAAATAATAGGACGTATATTCATCGGTGCTCCCAATCTGAACTTTAATCAGACCATCCACAGGATTGCCGCTCTGATCAAACAGATAGTTTTTTCCGTCTATCCTGGTAAAATCACTGGTAGACGGATTATCATATCCAGGGCCAGTCTTAGGTGTACCGTCTTTATTGAAATAATACCATACCACCGGCTCGTCCACATTGTTCTGAAGAATTTCCGGAGGCTCCAGAGACAGCCAGCCCTGCACAGCTGAGCCCAGTGTCACATTCCGGATTCCTTCTTCTGCAAAATAGCTCCAGTCTTCGATGCTGTCGCTGGGAGCCGAATCCGGATCGCCTTCCAGATAAACCCATCCGGTCATCATCCGGCCATCGGCACCAAAGCAGAAATACTCTCCATCAATTCTGGCAACGCGGTAATCACCGCCCTCGCTGGAATCTTCAGGCGTATATTTCTTTCCATTGCTTCCAAAATAATACCAGTATTTGCCGTCCAGGCTTTCTTCCCCATAGAAATCATACTCGTCCTCATCCGGCGGATCCAGATACTTCCATCCGGATCTTCTGGCTCCATCCGTTCCAAGCCAGTACATTCCATCCTCAGACCAGCCGACTTCCATCCGTCCGTCAGAATCAAAAAGATACTGATACCCCTTCACTGTCTCCCATTCGTCGACTGCCTTTTTCCCATTGCTTTTAAAGTAATACCAGTAAACTTCTCCGTCTCTTCCGTAAGGATCTTCCGTCTGAACCCACTGCTCCGTCACCATAATTCCATTGCTGTCCACATAGTAGTCGTCGCCGTCTACCCAGCAGCTTACAGCCATCTCTCCGTTGGAATCCAGCCAGCGCCATAAATTATCTGCGCCGCGCTTCCATTCGTTTCTGATCCGGTTGCCGTTGCTGTCCAGATAAATCCATGTATTCGACTCCGACATAGCCCATCCTTCTGCTGCATAGGCGCTCATTGTCAACATGCCGAAAGTCAGCACAGCTGCTGCCGCTGCTACCTTATACCCTTTTCTCCACATAAAAATCCATCTCCTTACACTCGTATGCTGCCTTCAGGCAAACCATACTGCGCCTTTCTATATTCTACCAGCAAATTCCCAAAGATTCAACCGATATAATCTTTCAATTCCCTTACAATTCGGCAGGAATCCATTTGACAGTCTTTTCCATTTCCATTATACTGAACAGAGACTTCGCTGCCAAGAGGCAAAGCAGCGGCAAAACAATGAAGAAAGAGACGGTGAACAACATGTGGGTTGCGGATGGATGGAAAGATTATGAAGTCATAGACTGCTCCAGGGGAGAAAAGCTGGAACGCTGGGGAAAATATCTTCTGGTCCGGCCCGATCCACAGGTAATCTGGGATACAGACAGGACTCTTACCGGCTGGAAACAGCCCAACGGCCATTATCACCGCAGTTCCAAAGGCGGCGGACAGTGGGAATTTTTTGATCTGCCGGAGCAGTGGAGCATTCACTATAAGGAGCTGACCTTTCATTTAAAGCCCTTCAGCTTTAAACACACCGGGCTTTTCCCGGAACAGGCTGCCAACTGGGACTGGTTCGGAGAAAAAATCCGCCGGGCAGGTCGGTCCATTAAAGTCCTGAACCTGTTCGCCTATACAGGAGGTGCAACCCTGGCAGCGGCAAAGGCCGGAGCCTCCGTTACCCATGTAGATGCGTCCAAGGGCATGGTAACCTGGGCAAAGGAAAATGCACACGGAAGCGGCCTGGGAGATGCCTCCATCCGCTGGATCGTGGACGACTGCGTGAAATTTGTGGAGCGGGAAATCCGCCGCGGCAACCATTATGATGCCATTATTATGGATCCGCCATCCTATGGACGCGGCCCCAAGGGGGAAATCTGGAAAATTGAAGATGCTGTTTTCCCTCTCGTTAAGCTCTGCGCCAGCCTGTTATCGGAAAAGCCCCTGTTCTTTCTCATTAATTCCTACACCACCGGACTGGCACCTGCCGTTCTCACCTACATGCTGGGACTGGCCGTTGCATCCAAATTCGGCGGTACCATTCAGTCAGAGGAAATTGGACTTCCCGTTACTTCCACCGGACTCGTCCTTCCCTGCGGTGCTTCCGGCCGGTGGGAAGCTGCGCCTGACATATGCCGGAACTAGCCTCTCTGTTCAGAAGCTTCCGACTGTTCTTTTTCACTTATACCTGTGCCTGTCCCGGATTTTCAGACACAGCATTTGTCATCCCGGCTGAGCTTCTGCTCGGACGGGATGTTATTTTTTTGCTAAGTTTTCATTGTTTCTCAACAAATATTGGACATTTTGTATTAAGATAGTATAATGATGATCAGATATCCTATATCATAATCACAAAGGAAACAACGAAGATGAATATTATCATTGTAGGATGCGGAAAGGTGGGCGCAAGCCTGGCTGAACGGCTGAGCGCCGAGGATCATGACCTGGTCCTGGTGGATTTAAATCCGCAGAAAGTAGAAGAACTGTCCAATCAGTTTGACGCGATGGGCATCGTTGGAAACGGCGCCAGCTTTAACATTCAGCAGGAGGCCGGCGTGGAGCATGCAGATCTTTTTATCGCCGTCACCGGCGCGGATGAGCTGAACCTTCTCTGCTGCCTGATGGCCAAAAAGTCCGGCCATTGCCAGACCATTGCCAGAGTACGAAACCCCATGTACAATCAGGAAATCCGCTTTATCAAGGAACAGCTGGGGATTTCCATGATTATAAACCCCGAGCTGACGGCAGCCAAGGAGATTCTCAAGCTGCTGAAATTCCCGTCGGCCATTAAAATTGATACCTTTGCCAAGGGTCGTGTGGAGCTTCTGCGTTTCCGTTTAAAACCGGAAATCGGGTTCGGCGGCAAGGCCATCGTGGACATCATCGATCGTCTGAAAACCGACGTTCTGATCTGCGCCGTGGAGCGGGGAACTGACGTCGTAATCCCAAACGGAAGTTTTGTACTCCAGGATAATGATATTCTCTCCATCGTAGGCTCCCTGGAAAATACTTCGAAGTTTTTTGAGCAGATTGGCTTAAAGCCAAAAACGGTGAAGAATTCCCTGATTGTGGGCGGCGGAACCATTGCCCATTATCTGACCCAGAACCTGCTGAAAATCGGATTCCGGGTCCGCATTATCGAGCAGAATCCGGAACGCTGCGAATACTTAAGCGAGCATCTTCCCGGAGCCGATATCATCAACGGAGACGCCAGCAATGAAAGCCTGCTTCTTGAAGAGGGCCTTTCTACGGCTGATTCTTTCGTTGCCTTAACCGGTATGGACGAGGAGAATATTTTCCTGTCTCTGTTTGCGAAAAAGCATTCCAAGGGAAAAACCATCGCCAAAGTCAACCGAATTGCATTCAACGACATTATTGACAGCCTGGACATTGGAAGCATCGTCTATCCCAAATACCTGACTGCCGACTATATCCTTCAGTACGTGCGTGCCTGGCAGAACTCCATCGGCAGCAACGTGGAAACGCTTTATAAAATTCTTGACGGCAGGGCTGAAGCCCTGGAATTTTCCATCCGTGAACCATCGGCAGTAACCGATGTCCCCCTGATGGATCTGAATCTGAAGGACAACCTGTTAATCTGCTGCATCAACCGTAAAGGCGTGATTTTAACGCCCAGAGGGCAGAACAAAATCAAGGTTGGCGATACGGTTATTATCGTCACAACCAACCGGGGCCTTCATGATATCCGGGATATTTTAAAAGGATAGAGGAGTGTTTCCATGAATTATTCCATGATCTTTTATATTATCGGCTGGATTCTGGTTGTGGAGGCTGCTCTGATGGTGCCTTCCGGCGTAGTCGCCATCATTTACGGAGAAAGCTGCGGCTGGGTCTTTGCAGTTACAATCCTGCTCTGCCTGGTGCTGGGTCTTCCTCTCATCCGGAGACAGCCGGAAAACAAAGTATTCTATTTTAAAGAAGGAGCAGTCATTGTCGCTCTGTCCTGGCTTATCATGAGCATTATGGGAGCCGTTCCTTTTGTATTAAGCGGGGCCATCCCCCATCCGGTGGATGCGCTTTTTGAAACGGTTTCCGGCTTCACCACCACCGGATCCAGTATTCTTGCCTCAGTGGAAGAGCTTCCCTACTGTATCCTCTTCTGGAGAAGCTTCACCCACTGGATTGGCGGTATGGGAGTTCTGGTATTTATTCTCTGCCTTCTCCCTCTGACCGGCAGCGGCTATCACATGAACCTGATGAAGGCAGAAAGCCCGGGACCTTCTGTCAGCAAGCTGGTTCCCAAGGTACGGGCCACCGCAAAAATGTTATATGGCCTCTATATTTTCCTGACAATTTTACAGCTGGTGCTTCTGCTTCTTGGAAGTATGCCGCTGTTTGATGCTCTCTGCGTTACTTTCGGAAGTGCAGGAACCGGAGGCTTCGGAATCAAAAATGACAGCATGGGCAGCTATACTACCTACCAGCAGGCAGTCACAACCATCTTTATGATTCTCTTCGGCGTGAATTTCAACGTATATTTTCTTCTTTATATGAAGAAACCGAAGGAAGCATTCCGCTGTGAAGAGGCCCGATGGTATCTGACCATCATCGCTGTCTCCACCCTGATCATTACCTTTTTCATCAGGGATTCCTTTGACAGCATCGCCATGGCCTTCCATCATGCGGCCTTCCAGGTAGGTACCATTATCACCACCACCGGTTTTGCGACCACAGACTTTAACCTCTGGCCTGCGGTGCCAAAGACCATTCTGGTGATTCTGATGCTGGTCGGAGCCTGTGCCGGCAGCACCGGAGGCGGCATTAAAGTCTCCCGTATCGTCATCCTGTTTAAATCTGTGCTGCTGGAAATGCGGAGAAACCTTCATCCCAATGTGGTTCAGAGAGTCAATTTTGAAGGACATCCGGTAGAAAAAAATACCCTCCGGTCCGTTTTGATTTTCCTGGCGGCCTACTCCTTTATATTTGCTTTCTCCACCCTGTTAATCAGCGTGGACAACTATGATTTAACCACCAATTTTACAGCCGTGGCTGCCACCTTAAACAACATCGGACCAGGTCTGGAAATGGTAGGGCCGACTCAGAATTTCGGTCACTTTTCCACCTTCTCCAAGCTGGTTTTAACCTTTGATATGCTGGCCGGAAGGCTGGAAATCTTCCCTCTGCTGCTCTTATTCCACAGAGATACGTGGAGGCGGTTCTAGGAAAGCAGAAACAGTTCCTTCTACCCCAGCGCCACATCCAGGATCATCATAATCACAAATCCGACCGCATAGCCGATAGTGCCCAAATTGGAGTGCTCGCCTTCCGCCGACTCCGGAATCAGTTCCTCCACCACCACATAAATCATGGCGCCGGCCGCAAAAGCAAGAAGGTACGGAAGGATTGGCTCCACAAACTGATACAGAAGGACGGTCACCCCGGCTGCCACTGGCTCCACGATGCCGGAAAGGGCCCCCATGAGAAATGCCCGGTTGGCTCCCAGGCCCTCGCTCTTTAATGGCAGGGAAATAATCGCCCCTTCGGGAAAATTTTGGATGGCAATTCCGATGGACAGGGCCAGGGCCGCCGCCAGGGTAATTCCGCTGTTTTCCGAAAGCATTCCGGCAAACATGACTCCCACAGCCATTCCCTCTGGAATGTTGTGGAGCGTCACGGCCAGAATCAGCATCGTTGACTTTTTCAGCGCGCAGGCCGGTCCCTCCGGTTCCTCACAGTCCATATGGAGGTGGGGCACCGTCCGGTCCAAAAGTAAAAGGAAACAGATTCCAAGAAGGAAGCCTGCGGCCGCCGGCAGGAAGGCCATTCGCCCCATATGCTCCGACAGATCCATCGCCGGAATCAAAAGAGACCATACGGCCGCTGCCGTCATGACTCCGGAGGCAAAGCCCAAAAGAGTCTTCTGCATTGTCTTTTTGATTCCGTTCTTTAAAAAATAAACGCAGCCTGCTCCGGCCGCCGTCCCCACAAAGGGGATCATAATTCCAATCAGAATATTTCCCATGATGCTCCTTTCCAACAGCAGGATTCCATACATCAGCAGAGACCGCAGTTCCCGTTACGAAGGAAATGCGGTCTCTATTATCATATCATGTTATCCTTTTTTCATCCAGCCCTGTCCTGTGTTCTTTCGGAATTTCAGGGATTTCTTCAATTCCCATATCTGCCCTGCCAGTAAAGCAGCGCCGGTTTCTTCTGCAGTTTCCAGAGGAGCCAAAGAATGGCCAGGCTTTCAAATCTTAAGCTGCCACCGAACGGCGGGCTGTTTTCTTCGTGTGCTTATACGGATCCGGACGGAACAGCATGTAAAGCATGAAAATCAGGACAACCAAAGCCACGATGGTTCCGACTCCCACAGGACCTCCGGCCATCACGGTGCCAAACTGATATACACAAAGGCTTACCGCATAGGCAAACACATTCTGGAACACGATGGCAAACCAGAACCACTTTCTGGACTGCATCTGCTGTGCCATGGTTGCGATTGCTGCCAGACACGGAGAATCCAGCATATTGAACAGCAGGAAGGAGAAAGCGGCTGCCGTGCTGGGGAACCAGGTCTTAATGGCGGCGCCGACGGCAACGGTGTCTTCCACCAATTCCTCATCCACATTGGCCAGTACGCCCATGGTGGTAACAATGGCTTCCTTGGCAGAGAATCCGGAGATGGAAGCCGCCACAGGCTGCCAGCTGCCAAAGCCAAGGGGAGCAAACAGCGGAGCGATGAAGCTGCCGATGATCGCCATCAGGCTGTTGGCCGTGTCCTCCACGATTCCGAAACTTCCTTCCTCCACGCCGAAGGTGGACAGAACCCACATCACCACGCAGGCCAGGAACAGAATCGTGCCTGCTTTCTTAATAAAGCCCCACAGACGCTCCCAGGTATGCATTAACACTGTTCTCGGAGACGGAATGTGGTAGGCGGGAAGCTCCATAACAAAGGGAGCAGGCTCGCCGGAGAAGGGTTTCGTCTTCTTTAACATGATCGCAGACACCAGAACCGCGCCTACGCCGATGAAATACATGAGCGGTGCGATGATTCCGGCGGACGCATAATCGCCGGTAACCCATCCGGTAATGATTCCGCCCATCAGGGCAATAACCGGAAGCTTCGCTCCGCAGGGAACGAACGTAGCCGTCATAATGGTCAGACGTCTGTCATTGTCATTTTCGATGGTTCTGGATGCCATGATTCCGGGAATACCGCATCCGGAAGAAATCAGAAGCGGAATAAAACTTTTTCCCGAAAGTCCGAAATGGCGGAAAATCCGGTCCATAACGAAGGCAATTCTTACCATATACCCGACATCTTCCAGGATAGACAGCAGCAAGAACAGCAGCGCCATCTGAGGCAGGAAGCCAAACACGGCAACCAGTCCGCCAAGAATACCATCCACCACAAGTCCAGTAATCAGCTCACTGGCTCCTGCACTTGCTAAAAGGTTCCCGGCAGCCTCCTGAATCGCACCGCCGAAGGTATCATTGGCCCAGTCCGTACCCATGGTACCCAGGGTTGTGACAGAAATATAGTAGACGAACCACATAACAAGAGCAAAAATCGGGAGTCCCAGAATCCGGTTTGTCACGATCCGGTCAATTTTATCCGAGGTGCTTAAGGTCTTCGGCGCCTTCTTAACCGCCTTTTCAATTACCTCCCCTATGTAATTATATCTGGCATCCGTGATGATACTCTCCGTATCATCATCCATTTCCTTTTCCAGACGGGAAATTTCCGTATTGACAGCAGACATGGCTGAAGCCGGAAGTCTTAACTGTCCCATCACCTTGCTGTCCCGCTCCAGAAGCTTAATGGCATACCAGCGCTTCTGCCTCTCATCGACAGCAGTCCCAAGCTGCTCCTCCACCTTTGTAATGGAACTCTCCAGAGCCACGGAGAAAATATGGGAAGGAGCCTTCCATTCATTCTTCTTTGCGGCGGCCACTGCCTTATCCACAGCCTCCTTCAGGCCTGTTCCCTTCAATGCGGAGGTTTCTACAACCTCACATCCCAAGCTCTCTCCCAGTTTTTTCGTATCAATTTTATCTCCGCTCTTTGCCAGAAGATCAGCCATATTCAGAGCAATCACCACAGGGATACCAATCTCCAGAATCTGAGTGGTCAGATACAGGTTTCTCTCAATGTTGGTGGCGTCCACCAGATTGATAATCGCCTGGGGTCTTTCTTTTAGCAAATAGTCCCGGCTTACCACTTCTTCAAGCGTGTAGGGAGAAAGGGAATAAATGCCCGGGAGGTCTGTAATAATGATCTCCTCCCCGCTTGATGACGTCTTCAGTTTACCTTCTTTTTTTTCAACGGTTACTCCTGGCCAGTTTCCGACATACTGATTCGCGCCTGTAAGGGCGTTGAACATTGTCGTTTTACCACAGTTGGGGTTTCCCGCCAATGCAATTTTCAAAGCCATATTCATCCTCCTATTTTCATGCAGCAAGCCCTGCGGACCGCTTCTATTTCACCGTCACTTCGACGCTTTCCGCATCGCTCTTTCTTAAGGACAGTTCATAGCCTCTTACGGTGATTTCCACCGGATCGCCTAACGGCGCCACCTTACGGACATAAATCTCGCTGCCCTTGGTGATGCCCATATCCATAATCCTACGGCGGAAAGCGCCTTCTCCATTGATCTTCACAACAGATACCGTCGTTTTCACCGGAACGTCACGTAATGTCATACTATCTCCTTTCTATTCCGACGCGGCTGAATCAGCTGCGTGTCTGAATCTTCCCATCAGTTATCCAAGGCTAACTTATCAGGAAAAAGGAAAGCGGCCAAAGACCA
Source organism: Candidatus Copromonas faecavium (nom. illeg.) (assembly GCA_018712915.1). Taxonomy (GTDB): domain Bacteria; phylum Bacillota; class Clostridia; order Lachnospirales; family Lachnospiraceae; genus Copromonas; species Copromonas faecavium. The sequence continues at coordinate 21,768 of DVGC01000009.1, forward strand.
CTTAAACCTTTCCATTTTCCTGCAGCATCCTGAGCCGGCATTTTACCGCAGCATCACATGCTTTGCCATCTCTTTATTAATTGCAACCCTGGAATCCTTAATATTCACAATCAGGTTTCCCGAAAGCTCAGAAATTACCGAGACCTCGCTTCCATCCACAAACCCAAGGTTTGCAAGGAACCGTCTCGTATCATCCGCTCCGCTGACACGCCTGATGGTTCCGGTCTCTCCCGGACGTAAAAACGTAAGCGGCATCATGCTTCCTCCTTTTTTCTGACTGGAATGGACTGGCAGCCACAGCCCCCGCTGCAGCCCGAACATCCGGCACAGCCACAGCAGCTTTTGCCTTCCTTTTTCTGTTTTCTCATGTAAATCAGAACAGCGACAACACAGGCCGCTACCAAAAACAGCACAATCAAATCTGCAACACCCATATTGATCACCTCTTAACCGGCGCTGCCGTCATATTAATTGAAAACGAATATCAATTTCAAATGAATTATATGCCTTTCATGATAAAAAGTCAACCACTATTTTATATTTTTTTAAGAATTACGGTTTCAGGAAAACAAAAAAACTTTTTCTCCAGAAAATTTCCTTTATGCCTTGCATTCCCCTGTCTCAGCCTTTAAAATAGATCTAGCGGGCAGGCAGAAAAATCTGCCGGTAACAGCCTCCGCTTCTGCACAATATACACATTAGAAACGGTATGGCTTCCGCTAAGAACAACGAATGAATTAGTCAGGAGGAAATCAATGAATTGTTCCAGAAGGATTTCTGAGTCTCTTTACTGGGTTGGCGTCAACGACAGGCAAATCGCCCTGTTTGAAAATGTTTATCCTGTTCCCGGAGGCGTATCCTATAACTCTTATGTTCTTATGGATGAGAAATGCGCGCTGTTCGATACAGCCGACGCGGCATTTACCCACCCGTTTATGGAAAACCTGGAAGGTGTTCTGCAGGGACGGAATCTGGATTATCTGATTGTGAACCATATGGAACCGGATCACTGCGCTTCCATTGCCGATGTTGTCCGCCGTTATCCGGAGGTAACCGTACTCTGCACGGCCAAGGCTTCCAACATGATGAAACAGTTTTTCGATTTTGATGTAAACGCCTGCATTCAGACTGTAAAAGAGGGCGACACCCTTTCTCTGGGTAGGCATCAGCTTACCTTCGTTATGGCTCCCATGGTACACTGGCCCGAAGTGATGGTAACCTACGAAACCACGGAAAAGATTCTGTTTTCAGCCGATGCCTTCGGCTCCTTTGGCGCCATCAACGGAAACCTGTTTGCCGATGAAATCTCTTACAAAGAGGAATGGCTGAAGGAAGCCAGAAGATACTACACCAATATTGTGGGCAAATATGGCCCGCAGGTCCAGGCCTTATTAAAGAAAGCGGCCGGTCTGGACATTCAGATGATCTGCCCGCTTCACAGCCATGTATGGAGAAAGGATATCCCGTGGCTGCTGGAAAAATATCAGGCCTGGAGCAGCTATCAGGCAGAGGATCCGTCCGTAGTCATTGCTTACGGCTCCGTTTACGGACATACGGAACAGGCCGCCGATTTACTGGCCGCCAAGCTGGCCGAGCGGGGAGTTAAGGGGATTGCCGTTTATGACGTGTCCAAAACCCATCCTTCCTATATTATCGCCGATGCATTCCGGTGCCAGGCGCTGGTTCTGGCTTCCATTACCTACAACAACGGAATCTTCTGCAACATGGAAAACCTGATTCATCAGTTGGCTGCCCATAACCTTCAGAACCGGACCATCGCTGTCATTGAGAACGGCTCCTGGGCACCGGTATCCGGAAAGCATATGCGGGAATGCCTCTCTGCGATGAAAAACAATACCATTCTGGACGAAGCTTTCACCATCCGTTCTTCCATGAAAGAAGATCAGGCGGCATCCCTGGATGCCCTGGCCGATGCTTTAAGCGCGTCTTTAAAGGCCTGATTGGGAGCATCTGTTAAAGCCGCTGAAGCAAAATACCTGTAATACATCCATTTACGAATCTTCTGCCCCGCTCTCTGTGGGCGGGGTATGAGATAAAATCATTCTCATAATATAAGGAGGAATTTCACATGAAAAAGTACGTATGCAAAGTATGCGGATATATTTATGACGAGGCTGCCGGAGATCCGGATAACGGCGTAGCTGCAGGAACCAAGTGGGAAGATCTTCCCGAAGACTGGGTATGCCCTCTCTGCTCCGTCGGCAAAGACGAGTTTGAGCTGGAAGAATAAAAAACTCTGAACACAAATTGCCCGCAGCGTCCTTTTTACAGGGCATTGCGGGCATCTTTTTTTATAATCAGACGTACATAGCTGACGTTCTGGAATCAGCGCTGAATTTTTGATTGTTCTATATCAATTTTTAAACCGCAGGCAAGGGGGACACATCCTGCCGGTCATCCGTCTGTTTCAGGATGACCCTCCAAGATGCCTGCCGAAACAGGAGGTTCTCTTATGGAAACAACCGTAAACAAAAATACTCTTCAGATGATCGCCGATTTTTCCAACGCAAAGGCGCCCTCCGGTTTTGAGGAGGAAACCGTGGCTGCCGCCAGAAAACACATCGGCTGCGGATACCGCACAGAGGAAGACTGCCTTCGGAACTTCTATATGTACCGGAAGGCCAATTCCGGAAACAAGCCTGTATTCCTTCTGGATGCCCACAGCGATGAGGTGGGCTTTATGGTACACTCCATACGTCCCAACGGAACTCTGCGCTTTGTGGCCCTGGGAGGATGGAACGTAAGTGCCCTGCCCTCCACCAAAGTTCTGGTGCGCAGCCGGGACGGAAGATACATCCCCGGCATTATTGCGGCAAAGCCGGTTCATTTTATGACGGAAGCGGAAAAACATTCTTCTTCCGCAGAAATTTCCTCCCTGTCCATCGATATCGGAGCCCTGAATGCAGAAGATGCCGTGAAAAATTTCGGGATTCGGATTGGAGAGCCCATTGTTCCGGATGTGACTCTCGAATATGATGCCGAACATGACTTGCTTTTCGGAAAGGCATTTGACTGCCGCATCGGCTGCGCGGCCATGATCGAAACGCTTCACCGGCTGGAAGAGGAACAGCTGGATGTGGATCTGGTGGGTGTCCTTTCCTCCCAGGAGGAAGTCGGAGAACGGGGCATCAAAGTAGCTGTGGGCCGTGCCAAACCGGACATCGCCATCTGCTTTGAAGGATGTCCTGCCGATGACACCTTTACCGAGCCCTATGCCATCCAGACAGCCTTTAAGAAGGGACCCATGCTCCGGTTTATGGACAAATCCATCATCTGCTCCCCCAGATTCCAGAGATATGCCCTGGATCTGGCAGAAGAAAAGGGAATCCCGGTTCAGGCTTCCGTAAGAGAAGGCGGCGGCAACAACGGCGCCATCGTCAACACGGCCCTGGACGGCATTCCCACCATCGTCATTGGCGTTCCTGTCCGCTACATCCACACGGTTTACGGCATCGCCTCCATCTACGATTTTGAGGCTACGGTCCGCCTGGCTGTGGAACTGGTAAAATCCATGTCCGAAGAACAGATTAAAAAGTTCTAACAATGCGCCCGGTTTTCTGCGTTTGCCACAGAAAACCGGGCGCATAAAATACGGTATGGCCAAAGGTCAGGATACCATAGACACCAGGACGCCTCCGATGGTCAGCATCAGGGCACCGCAGGATCTGGTGACAATCTGGGCGAAGGGAAGAAGCTCCATCCGGTGAGCGCTGCTTAATACAGCCACATTTCCCGAACCGCCCATATTGGTGGTGCACATGCCGGCTGCAATAGCCGACTCCAGCGGGAAAAAGCCGACCAGCTTTCCAAGAATGGCCGCCGTTAGGCTGATGACGGCCACAATGAGCACCACCGCTGCCAGGTAAAGAGGCGTCAGCGTAGCCATAATCGTATTCAAATCAATCAGGGTAAAACCAATTCCCGTTAAGGCAGCCGCCGTCCAGCTCTTGATGGCAAACTGCCCCCATTCTCTGGCGGCATCCTCCAGTTCTTCAGACATGACGCCAAATCCCTTAATCACCACCACGGCAATAATCATCCACGCATAGGTTGGAATCACCGTAACAAACCGGTTTAAAAGCGCTCCCAGCTGATAGAAAGCAAATGCAATCACCATTCCGGTGCAGAGAGAGGCAAACGTCGGCTTCATGGGCGGCATCTGCCGCACCGGTTTTCCGTCATTCACCAGCATCCCGTTTCCTGTCAGAGACGGGTACTTCTTCCCCAGATTATGAAGCAAAGCACCAAACACAATGGCCACACAGTTGCCAAGCACCGTGGCCGGCGCCATTTTTGTCAGGATTTCACCGGCATCCACTCCCAGTGCATGGGAATAAATGCTGGAAAGAGGAACCGTTCCCGCCGTCATTCCGCCGCTGGTCATGGGGACGCCGACATAAAGGATTCCTCCCCAGAACCCTTCGCCAAGAAGAATTCCCATAACACCGGACAAAAGAACTCCCACAAAAAGAGAACATACTGCCACCGGAAGAAGCTTTACGGTGGCACGGATCAGCAGATTCCGGTCAATATTAAACAAACTTCCCGTAATCAGGGCCGCAATATAAAAAATCAGGAACCCGCTGTCGTTGACAAAATAATCCAGTGTTTCAAAGGTCTGCCGGGGAAGCAGTCCTGCTGCCTCAATCACCGCCGCCCCAAGAATACAGATAACCGAACCTCCCAGATAGGTTTTCACCACCGGGACAGAATTTCCGATGGTATTCAGCCCTTCTCCAATCACCATCAGAACCAGAAAGGCCGGAACCAGATTTTTAGGAATACATCCCGCCGCCATGCAGGCCACCGTCAGCGCCAGTACCGCCAGATACAATGGCAGAGGAAGGCCAAGAATTTTCACTGTTCGGATTTTGTTTCCGATTCCCGTATGCTCTTCCATGATTTCTTCCGCCTTTCCCGTCTTAAAAGCTGCGCAGCGCGTCGCTTCCGTCATCCACGGTTTTTTCGATGTGCCGGATTACCACATCGTATCCGGCTTTCTCATTCACCTGTACATGGACCCGGTCCCCCACCTTATGGCCCAGCAAAGCCTTCCCCAGGGGAGACTCGGAGCTGATTAATCCTTTTAAAGAATTTCCGCGTACCGTCGTCACAATCTTATAGGTTTCCGTCTCATCATCGTCCTCAAAATAGACTTCCACCGTATTATAAAGTCCCACTTCATCCTCCTTGGATGTGTCCGACACCACATGAGCGGTCCGAATCATTCTTTCCAAATAACGGATTCGGCTTTCATTCTTATTTTTATCCCGCTTTGCGGCATAATACTCGAAGTTTTCACTTAAGTCGCCCTGAGCCCTGGCCTCCTTAACGGCTTCAATGGCCTCTTTTCTCACTACCAGCTTCCGGTACTCAATTTCCTCTTCCATCTTTTTTATGTCATTTTTTGTCAATTCGTTATACATGACTTCCCTCCGGTGACAAAAATCTCATGGCTTTATCTTATCGCTTCCTTATGGAAAATGCAAGAAGGAAAAGAGCCCCGGCCGCCGATATATATCCCGTTTTCTGGATACCTATCGCACTCCCGAAGCCCTGTTCCGTTGTTCCATATATGGTTCGGCTCTATCTCTTTCCCATTCTCGGACAAGATTTTGCTTATTCCACGCGCAGCATCCGGTAGCCCACACCGATGTGGGTCTGAATATACCGCGGCGCATCCTGGCCCTTCTCCAGTTTTTTCCGGAGAGTTGCCATAAACACCCGCAAAGAAGCTACATCGTTTTCCCAGCTGCTTCCCCAGACGCTCTGAGTAATGTATTTATGGGTCAGAACCTTTCCCGTATTTTTCGCCAGCAGGCACAGCAATTTATATTCAATCGGTGTCAGATGCAGCTCCTCATTCTTAAAATAAGCACAGCCGCTGGCATAATCGATGCGCAGCTCTCCATTCTGATAAACGGCGTCCCTGGCCTCGCTGCCCTGCATCAGGGCAAGTCTCCGCTGCGTCACCCGGAGTCTTGCCAGAAGCTCTTCCACAGAAAACGGTTTGGTCAGATAATCGTCGGCTCCTGCATCCAGAGCGTCAATCTTATCCGAATCCTCGCTTCTGGCGCTGATCACAATAATCGGTACATTGGACCAGCTGCGGATTCTCCGGATTACCTCAACCCCGTCCAGGTCAGGAAGTCCCAGATCCAAGAGGACGATATCCGGATTATGGGAAGCCGTCTCCATGATAGCCGCCTCTCCGTTTTCCGCCGTCAAATATCGGTAACCCTGGGATTTTAACGTTGTTGTGATCAGATTCAAAACCGGCAAATCATCCTCCACTGCCAGAATCAGCCACTTATTCATGCAATACTACCTCCTCCAGCGGAAGCGTGAAACCGAATACCGCCCCGTGGGGAGCCCGGTCTGTCACGCCAATTGTTCCCCCATGGGCCTCCACAATGGCTCTGCAGAGGAACAGACCCAGGCCCAGGCTGCGGCGGTTGTCCGCAATTTTATGCTGTCCGCAGTAAAATTTATCAAAAATTTTTTCTTTTTCTCCATCGGGAATGCCGGGACCGTCGTCCGACACCTGAATCAAAGCCATGGAGCCGGATTTTCTGGCCGTAATGGCTATGGATGAACCTGGTTCCGTATATTTCAGGGCATTGTCCACCAAATTCACCAGCACCTGTTCCACCAACCGGCCGTCTGCCCGGACAAGCAGCAGTTCATCTTCACAGTTTACGGTCAGATGATACCCCTCTGCCTTTCTTCCGATATGAAGAATGGCCGACTCAACGATATCGCTTACCAGCTCGGCTGAGGTTTTCAGCTTCATTCTTCCTTCTTCAATCCGTGTGGCATAAAGGAGATTTTCCACCAGATCCGTAAGCCAGGCGGCATCGTGGTAAATATCCAGATACAGCTGCCGTTTTTCTTCCGCCTCCAGGTTTTCCCCGCTGTTTAACAGGATGCCGGCACTTCCGTAAATAGAGGTCAGGGGAGTCCTTAAATCGTGGGATATGGTCCGCAGCAGATTGGCACGCAGCTGCTCACTTTCTGCCAGGACAGCGGCCTCTTCCTTTTCCCGGGCATTCTTTTCATTTTCCAGAGCCAAAGCACACTCTCCCAGAATGGAAAGAAGAATCCCATTGACAGACGCATCCAGCGGATGTTCTTCCACCCGAAGCCCGACCACCCCATAAACCCGGTCGCTGACCCTCAGGGCCAGATACAGGTAGTCAGAATTGGACAGCGTATCCGTCGCAGCTCCTGCCGCATGGTTATGTTCATAGACCCATCGGACCACCGGTTCTTCCTTTTTCATATCATATCCGCCCGCTTCTCCGGAAAAACCGTCATTCCCGGATTTCTGCCCTCCGGCAGCAGTTCTTTCGGAAACAGAAGCACCGTCTGACGAAGACGGTACGAAAATTCTGGGCGGCGACAGGTTCCCGTCTGCCCCGTCAAACATAACAGTTTCCAGCCCGGTCAGCTTCACAATCTGTCCGGCAGCGGCAGCATAAATCTCCTCCCGTTTTTTTGCCTTCGCCAGCATCTGGCTGGTATCAAACAGCAGCCTGGTCCGGTTGGCAATTCTGGCTGACTGAGCAGCCTGCTCCTTATAACGCATTGCCAGAGTGCCGGTAATAAAGGCCGTCAGGAACATGACAAGGAACGTCAGCGGATAGCCGGTTTCATAAGCCGTCAGAGAAAGACGGGGCGTCGTAAACAGATAATTAAAGATGAATACGCCTGCGGCCGAGGAAACCAGGCTGTAACTCCAATGAGAGGTTGCCACGGAAGTCAGAACGGTTCCCATAATATAAACCATAATCAGATTGGCCTCGGTAAAGCCGATTTGATCCATCAGCATGCTTAAGGCCGTAGATGCCAGAAGAATCCCGGCACTGACTGCCGTATTCTTTAAAAGTCTTGACGGCCGTCTGTTTTTCCGTTTCCGCGGACGATACGGATGTCTCGCCTTTCCATCCGGAATAATGTGGATGTCAATCTCCGGCGCATAAAAAATCAGCTGCTCCGACAAAGGAGTTCCTCCTGGCCCAAACCGGCGGCGGGTGGCGCTTTGACCAAGCACAATCTTGGTAATTCCGGACAGACGGGCAAATTCTGCAATCTGATAAGGCACGTCCTCACCGTAGACCGTTTCCGTTTTTGCGCCCAGCTCCTTGGCCAGTCTGCGGTTCTCCTCCAGTCGTTTTTTGTCCTCCTCAGTCTGAGCCGCAAAATCAGGAGTTTCCACAAACAAAGCCGTAAACCGGCTGTTAAATGCTGCTGCCATTCTGGCCGCGGACCGGATGATCTTTGCATTGGAGGGCGCTGATGAAAGACAGGCAAGAATGTGCTCCTCCATCTGATACTCCCTTGGCTTCTGAAGCCGGTCCGCCAGAGATTTGACCCGATCGGCACAGCGGCGGAGCGCCAGCTCTCTCAGAGCCGTCAACCGCTCCACCGTCGCAGCCTGTCCGTTTACTTCCTTTTCTTCCTTCAGGGAGTCCATCAGCTCTCCCGGCTCAATATCAATGAGTCTGACCTGGGCCGCACCGTCAAATACCGCATCCGGAATTCGTTCCCAGTCCCTGTCCCCGGTGATGGAAACCACGGTATCATAAAGACTTTCAATGTTTCCCACGTTGACAGTGGTATAGACATCGATCCCTGACTTTAACAGTTCTTCCACATCCAGATACCTTCTGCTGTGCCTGCAGTTTCCCCGGTTGGTATGGGCCAGCTCATCCACTAAAATCAGCTCCGGACGGCGCTTTAAAGCCAGTTCCAGCGGAAACTCTTCTCCGCTTTCCGGGTCAAACAAAAGCTCCAGTCCGTCAAGAAGCTCCTTTGTCTTTTCCACAGCATGGGGCGCCAGGTACCCCACCACCGTATCCACACCGCGTTCTTTCGCCGTCCATGCTGCCTTTAACATGGCATGTGTTTTCCCGATGCCGCGGGAATAACTGAAAAAAATGGTCAGACGTCCACGGCTCTGCTGTTCCATCCTCGCTCCTCCAGATATTTGAGCATCTCTGCTCATTGTCTACCGGACATTTTATCATACCTCTCTTCCTTTTTCAATTTCCCTCTCTTTTCCATCCGGAGGGTATCCAAACCGTCCTCCGTCCTGGGCTGCAAAGAACAGCCGTAATCCGGCAGTCCTTTCACCATCCAGCGGACATGTTGTCTGTCGGTCAGATAACGCTCTTTCAGAAACCGTCCCAGACAGCCGGCCATATGAAAGCTGAAGAAAAAGCCGGCAAATGTGATACAAAGCAGCATAAGTTCTCTCATATGGTTTCCCTCCTTCTTTCATTCGGTCTTTCTTAAATATGGAAACACTTCTGTATCTTCTTTTGCTGTCCCAGCACGAGAATGGATTCCTGGTCCTCAAACACCGTCTCCGGCGTTACGTTCATATTCAGGTTCCCGTTCTTTCGGATTCCCAGAATATTGATTCCGTATTTTTTCCGAATGTCCAGCTGAAGAATGGTCTTTCCCCTCCATTCTCCGGGAACAGAAAGTTCAAAAATTGAATATTCCTTATCCAGTTCGATATAATCCAGAATATGGTCTGAAGTACAGCGGACCGCAATCCAGGCCGCCAGCTGTTTTTCCGGATAAATCACCTCATCGGCCCCATTTCGTAGAAGGAATTTTTCCTGTACGCCGGTGGACGCTCTGGCAATCACCTTCCTGGCTCCCATCTCCTTTAAAAGGGAAGCCGTCTCCAGGGAATTCTGGAAATCATCCCCGATGGCTACAATACAGGCATCGTAATTCCGGACTCCCAGAGAATCCAGAAACTCCCAGTTGGTACTGTCGCCAATCTGAGCATTGGTCACATAAGGAAGCACCGCATTCACCCGTTCCTCATCGCTGTCCACCGCCATGACCTGGTGGTTCAGCTGATTTAATTTTGTCGCAATATGGCGTCCAAATCTTCCCAGTCCAATTAATAATACTGATTTCATAAACATTCTCCTTTTCGTCCGTCAGATTCCCGCCGGTCAACCGACGGTCAGCTTCTCTTCCGGCAGTCTGGCCGATACATTCTGGCCGCCTACAGCCGCAAAGATCAAAGTCAGGCCGCCCACACGGCCGATGTACATAAGCGCAATCAGGATTCCCTGGGAAACCAGGCTCAGCTCCGGTGTAATCCCTAGCGTCAGGCCCACCGTACCTATGGCCGAGGCCGTCTCATAAAGGCAGGTGAGTAACGGCAGCTTTTCCAGATAACTGATGATACAGCCTCCCACAAGACAAAGGCTCACATACATCATAAAAATCGTAGCCGCATCCCGCAGTGTGCTGTTGGAAATTCTCCGTCCAAAGAAATGGGTATGTTCCCGCTTCCGAAACACGGAGACCATGTTGGACAGCATGACTGCAAATGTTGTTGTCTTCATTCCGCCTGCAGTAGAACCAGGGGAACCGCCAATCAGCATCAAGGCAATCATGACCATGCATCCCGTCTCGCTGATAAGCGTCAGGTCTACCGTATTAAATCCGGCCGTCCTGGGCGTAACAGACTGAAAAAAGGAGCTCCAGATCCGTTCCGCCAACGGAGCATCAGCAAATTCAAAAAAGAAAAAATAAACTGCCGGAATCACAATCAGGAGAGCCGTTGTTGTCAGAATCACCTTGCTCTGCATCCGGTACCTGATAAGTCTCCACCGGTTTGTCTTAATGTCATCCCAGGTCATGAATCCAATACCGCCAATCACAATCAGAGCCATAATGGCAAAGTTAATAAACGGATCCTCCACAAAATAAGTCAGAGATGAATATTTCTCCCGAATCCCCATCAGGTCAAATCCCGCATTGCAGAAAGCAGAAATAGAATGGAAGACACTGTACCATATGCCTTTTAGCAGGCCAAATTCCCGGATAAAGGACGGCGCCATGATACATGCACCAATTCCTTCAATGAGAACTGTCATTTTCAGGATAAAACCGGTCAGCCGTACGATTCCGCCTACCTTTGGCGCTGAAATGGCTTCCTGCATGGTACTGCGCTGTTTCAGCGAAATCTTCTTTCCGGCAGCCACGGCCACGGCCACCGCCACCGTCACCACGCCCATTCCGCCAATCTGAATCAGTGTAATAATCACTGCCTGACCGAAAGTCGTCCAGTAGGTTGCTGTGTCCTGTACGACTAACCCCGTCACGCATACGGCGGAGGTTGCAGTAAACAGAGCATCGGAAAATACCGCTCCCTGTCCGTCCTGTGTGGAAACCGGAAGCATCAGGAGGAAGCTTCCCAGAAGAATAACTGCAGCAAAGCCTAGAATAATGATCTGTGCAGAGGACAGTCTCTTTTCAAGTAACCCCATAATTCCTCTCCCTTTTCAGATGATGTATGTTCTTTATGTTACCCATATTGTCCCACAGGAATCATGAAAATGGTATTAGGGTCATAAATACAGTATTAAGGCGGCATTAAGGACGTATAAAGAGCGCCTCTGGTCTTTTAAAAGCCAGGGCGCCCTGCCTGCATTTCCAGCTCTCTCTTCATTCGGTTGGCCTGACGGATGCATCGGATTCCTGCTCCAAACACCATCAGGCACACAGCGGTTCCCACCGTTCCGTTCATAAGCCGGTCAAATCCCGGCTCTCCCTTTCCAAAAGAGGCAAACATGGCAGTCTGAAGAGACAGAACGGAGACCAGCGCATCCACATAGCCAATATCGCGAATGGCCATCAAAAGAGGGGAACGAAACCTCCGAACCTTTCTCAGATTCACCACGGACATAATAATCTTATAAAATGTATATCCGGCCACTGCATAAATCAAATATCCGGGATACTGTTTTCCACCTTCCTCATGAAGAATCAGAATCACGGTGCCTGCAAGCGCAATGGTCAGCATGGTCAGCCATATCCCGCACCGCCGGTAAAAGGAAATTTCGGCTTCCCGCCTCACCTCCTCCTTCTTTCCTGCCATTCTCTGATCACAGCGAACCGCTCCAAACCGCATCACACTTAAAACGATATAATACGCACACAGTGTCCCGCACCAGGCGGATCGGCTGAGAATCCCCACTGCACCGTTGAATGCGGCAAAGGCCGTATTCAGCACCAGGCCAGGAAAGGCAAACATCACGGTTCGGTAATGGTAATCCTTCGTCATTCGGTTTGCAAAAGGATTCGCTTCGATTCCCGGCTTTACTTTTTCTTTGATTCCGTACCGGATGTCCAATACAAGATAGCAGCAGGAAACGGCCAGCATAACGGCAGCCAGCACATAAATCCCCACTCCCAGAATCATGCCAAACCGTCCATCTGCTGCCTGTAAACAGGAAAGGACCGCAAATACGACGGCGGCAAGATAGAAAACCAACCGAATCCCGAAGGGCTGCATGGGAATGGTTTTTCTTTTTTCCATATCTGTCATTGTTATCCCTGTCTCCTCTTCTATTGCCTGAACTTCTTATCCTGCTGTCTTAGTCCGGAAGCATCCATGTTTCCGTTTTCCCCATCCAATCAGTGCAGAAGATCCAGCCCCTTCCGGCAAACAGCCTCGATTTCATCGTATTTCTGCTCCATCAAAGGCTCGATTTCTTTTGTCTTTTTCTGAACCAGCTTCCGGTAAACGAAATAGGGAAGAATCCATCCCAGAAACCCGGGAACTGCAAGCAAAATCGCAAGCCAGATCACGGGAGGATCGGCCACAGATGCAAAGGTAGCTCCCGCCAGAAAGGCAGTCCCCAAAATTCCAATGACCAGCGCGGCAATGGTTGCCGCAGAATTTTTTGAGCGCCTTAACGCCTCCAATTCTGAAACACAGCTGTCAAAATTGCGCTGCAGGCGGGTCAGCTCTGCCTTGTTGCAGAGATTCCGGCTGCGGCGAAAATACAGCCGGGTCATATTCATATTGCCATGGCCTTTTTGCAGGCCTGTCAAACCGCTTTTTTCTTTGCTTTCATTTCGGTTTGGATCCGGCTCCCATCCAAAACATGGATAGCTGTCTATGCAAAGAGAAGACAGCCATTCCGGGACGGAAATCTCCCGGTATTCGTAACCGTTATAGGATTCCGGCCGTTTCGTTTCTTCATCTTTCATACAGTTTTCTCCTGCTCATCTGCCTTCAGATTTTTCTTGTTCTCTTTTCCGACAGGAATTTTTACGGTAAAAGCAGTTCCCTTTCCTTCCTCGCTTTCCACCTCAATGGTCCCTCCCATCAGCTGCAGAACCCGGTAAACCAGCGCCAGGCCCAGCCCATTGCCTTCGGTTGCGTGAGATGTATCGCCCTGATAGAATTTATCGAAAATATGGGCCAACGCTTCTTTGGATATCCCGCAGCCGGTATCTGATACACAGACCGTCACCGTTTCCCCGTCGAAAGTCTGAATCAGGCTCACCCGGCCTCCAGGTTCTGTGAATTTAAATGCATTGGACAGCAGGTTATTCCACACCAGCTCCATCAGACTTTCATCCCCGCGGATGATTGCCCGGTCCTCCATCTCCACTTCAAAATCAATCTTTTTTTCCTCCCATACAGACTCAAAGCTGAGCGCACAGTCGCTTAACTGACGGCACAGATCATACGCTTCCATCTGAGGGGTAATCTGCTGGCTTTCCAGCTTATTCAGCTTTAAAATATTGGTCACCAGAGCAGAAAGCCTGTGGGTACTGCCAAGAATTGCCGAGATATACGCGTCCTGTTCCTCTTTTGTCAGTCCGGGCTTTCTTAAAAGCTGAGCATAATTTTGAATGGCTGCCAGAGGAGTCTTGATTTCATGGGATACATTGGCAATAAAATCTGTTCTCATGGTTTCAATGCTTCCCAGCTCCGCTACCATCTTATTAAAATCCAGGAACATCAGATCCAGATAATCATGATGATTGGACGTATGAATCGGCGGTACATAAACAGAAAAATCTCCCTGAGCTACCTTTTCGGCTGCTCTGGCCAACTCCTTCATGGGCTGATCATACGTTTTTATGATTTTGCTTCTGGTAAAATAGGTAAGCCCCGCAGCCACCAGGGTCCAGTACACCGACGGCACGGCGATCTGAATCAGCGAATGCCACTGATTCTCATTAACCAGCGTGACTAACCCGGTATGGATTCCTGACATCAGAAGCAAAACTCCCAGATAAAGGCCAAACAGTGATAACGGAAATCTGGATTCCGGTTTCCTTTTTTCCCGCATGTTCATTTCAGCACCGCCTTATAGCCCAAGCCGCGGACCGTCTTAATCTCAAAATCCTGGCATACCGAAAATTTATCCCTCAGCTTCGTAATGTAAACATCCACCGCCCGGAGCCCCGTATCACTTTCCACACCCCAGAATTCATCCATCAGCTGGGAGCGGGAAAAGGTATGATTGGGGTAAGACAGCAGTTTATACATAATGTTAAATTCCCTCGTCGTTACGGGAATCTCTTCCCCGGCCACCAGCGCCGTCCGCGCATCCGCATCCAGCACCAGGCTGCCCGCTGTCAGTTTCCTGCTGGCCTCGATATTGGCCCGGCGCAGCAAGGCACGTACCCGCATCAGCAGTTCGCTGAAATCAACGGGTTTTACCATATAATCATCAATTCCCAGATCGAATCCCTTCTGTTTGGAAGGCATATCATCCCGGGCCGACATAAACAGAATGGGGATGGTTTTATTAAGCCCGCGGACCGTCCTTGCAAATTCAAATCCATCCGTTCCAGGCATCATAATATCCGAAATAATCAAATCGTACATCTGAGCATACATGGCCTCATAAGCTGCTTCTGCACTCAGACAGCCCTTGGCCTCATAACCGCTGTCATTCAAATACGCGCAGACACTCTGTGTCAGTCTTCCATCATCATCCACCACAAGAATCCGAACCACGCCGCTTTTCTCCCTTCTTTTCCATTCTTGTTTCTTTCATTCCTGTTTCTTTCGAATTTATTCTCTTTTGTTCTCCTTCTCTTTTCTTTCCGTTCTTACCATAACACAGGATTGTTTCAGTTTTGTTAAAGTTGGTATATTTTTTTGAAGAAACGAAATTTCCAGTAAAAAAACAGGTGAAAGGCTTTCACCCGTCACCTGTTTTTCAAGCATGAGCCGCAGCCCGGTTCACCGCCCACTCTTCCCTGTTGGCAGCCTTTTATTCCTGAATGGACTGGCCCAGGCGATAGGCCTCCTGCAGCTCCGGTTTCCCTTCAATATCGCCCACATCCATGTTTCCGCCTGCCAGCACATGACCAAGATTCTTCCAGCGCAGATGCTCCATCAGATGATCATAGTAAAGAACCACATCCTCAAATTCATTGCCTTCCGCCGCCATCAAAAGAGCTGATGACCGGTCATGACCACGAAGAAGATTGCCGTCTCCTTCCTCTAAGGCAAACAGCCGGTCCACGGCGGTGCGAAGCTGGCCGCTCATGTTCCAGTAATACAAAGGCGAAGCAAGTACAACAACGTCGCTCTCCCTTACTGCCGGATAAATCCGAGCCATATCATCCTTCTGAACACAGGGACATTCCTTTGAACTGTGGCCTCCGAAGCAGCCTTTGCAGCCATGAATCTCCATGCCTCCCAGGAAAAATTCCGTCACCGTATTTCCGGAGCTTTCCGCTCCTTCCCGAAATGCCTGCACCAGCGCCGAAGTATTACCCTTTTTTCTCGGACTTCCGTTTAAAATCACAATGTTCTTTCCCATAAAAATACCCTCTCCTTCTCTTAACCTCGCGGATTTGACTTTTTCCGCTGCTGATATTACAATCATAGCAAGAATACATCAAAAAACAAGTACGCACATAAAAGTGAGGTACTTACGCAAACATGCAATACTAACCTTTTAATCTAATACTTTATTTAGGAGAGTAAAATATGAGCAAACGCTGCATTTCCAATGAATGCCTGAGCACCACCGGCTTCAGCTACACCTTATCCCTGATCAGCGGAAAATACAAAATGACCATCCTCTATACCCTGATGGAATTTGGTGTCGTCCGGTTCAATGAAATGAAAAAATACATCGGGGGAATTTCTTACAAGACATTAAGCTCCACACTTAAAGAGCTGGAAGCCGATCAGCTGGTTCACAGGAAGGAATATCCCCAAATTCCGCCAAAAGTGGAATACAGTTTGACGGAACGGGGAAAATCCCTGATTCCCATTCTGGACGGCATGTGCGAATGGGGCGATAAGAACAGGCTGTAAGCTGCTCAGCTGCTCAGATTTTCTGCTTCTTCAGAAGCGTTGCCTGGTCAGAGCCTTTGTCTGGACAGAAACTTATCTGCACAGAATCTTTGTCTGTTCAAAGCTTTTGTTGTTTAAAGCCTTTATTAATTCAGAATTTTAGGCTATTCAAACTGGCTGTAATAGAGTGCCGCATAAGCGCCTTTCTTTGCCAGCAGCTCCCTGTGATTTCCCTGTTCGATGATGTTTCCTTTTTCCATAAACAGAATGGTATCTGCGTCCCGGATAGTGGAAAGCCGGTGGGCAATCACGAAGCTGGTCCGTCCTTTCATCAGCTTTTTCATGGCCTTTCCGATTTCCACCTCGGTTCTGGTATCCACGCTGGACGTGGCCTCATCCAGGATCAGGATCGGCGGATCACAGAGGAACACACGGGCAATGGTCAGAAGCTGTTTCTGTCCGGCGGATAATTGGCTGCCTCATGATCCAGCACCGTATCATATCCATGGGGCATGGTTCGGATAAAGTAATCCACCTTGGCCGCCTTGGCTGCCGCAACGATTTCTTCTCTTGCTGCATCCGGTTTGCTGTAGGCAATATTTTCCGCCACCGTTCCGCCGAACAGCCAGGTATCCTGCAGTACCATACCAAAATTCTGCCGCAGTCCTTTCCTTGTCATTTTGGCCGCATTCACTCCGTCTATCAGAATCTTTCCTCCGTTCACTTCGTAGAACCGCATCAGCAGGTTGACAAGCGTGGTTTTCCCTGCACCTGTACTTCCTACAACGGCAATTTTCTGTCCCGGCTTTGCCGTGAAGCTGATGTCCTTCATCAGAATCTGGTCCGGACGATAGCCGAAGCTTACATGCTGGAAGGAGACATTTCCTTTGGCGCGCTCCAGAACAGCCGGAGTCTGCGGATCCGGAATTTCCTCCTCCTCATCCAGAAGCTCAAATGTACGCTTCGCAGAAGCGAATGCCGCCTGCAGAGAGTTAATCATAAACGATGCTTCCGTTAAAGGCTCCGCCGTCTGGCTTACGTACTGGAAGAATGCCTGAACCACACCCACGGTCATGGTTCCGTCCAACATGGCCTTTCCGGCAATGATGGCAATCACCACATTGGCCAGACGGGTCAGCAGACGAATCAGCGGGTTTACGCAGTTGGTTAAAAAGTCTGCCTTCTGGTTGGCCGCCCGGTTCTTCTCTGCCGATGCCGTCACCTGTTCCAGACTTTCCTTCTCATGGTTATACGCCTTGATGACGTTTCTTCCATTATAGTATTCCTCCACAATTCCCGTCAATTCTCCAATGGTTTCCTGACGCTCTGCCGCACAGCGCAGATTCTTTTTTGCCACAATCTGTGTAATCACCATGCTGACCGCCATGAAAACAAGGAAAATGCAGGTTAACGGTACACTATAATAAAACATGACAATCAGGGAACCGATAATCGTACCGATGGCCACCAGAAGCTTCAGTAAACCTGTCTGAAGCACATCCGCGATTTTATCCAGGTCGCTGGTGACACGGCTTAAAATTTCTCCGGCCTTATTCTGGTCGAAAAACCTCAGCGGCAGCCGGTTTAATTTTCTTGCAATCTGATTTCTTAATTCCAGATTCAGGCTCTCGGCCACGTTCGCCATCAGGTAAGACTGCAGATAGTAAAAAATCCAGGTAAAGAAATACTGAACCGAAAGCTGCACAAGCTCCCTTCCCCTGTTATCCCAGGTGATGGAAAACGGCGTTCCGTCTTTCCATGCAGCCTGAACGCTCTGCCACAGATGGTCAATCACCAGGGCGCTGTACATGGGATTGTAAATACTTAATCCAACGTAAATGACAATGGAAACAGCCACAACCGTAAGCCGGACCTGCTGACCCTTCAGCTGGCTAAACAGCCTGAGAAGCGTATTCTGGCTGCTTTTTTTCTTCATCATCTGGCTCATCCTTCCTGTGCCTCCTTTGTCTGAGATTCGTAAATTTCCCGATAAACAGGACAATTCTTTAAAAGCTCCTCATGAGTTCCGATTCCTGCCATGGTTCCCTCATGAAGCACAATGATCTGGCTGGCATGCTGAATGGTGCTGACTCTTTGGGCAATGATCAGAACCGCCGAATCTTTCGTTTCCTTTGCCAGCGCTTTTCTTAAGGCTGCGTCTGTCTTGAAATCCAGCGCAGAGAAGCTGTCGTCAAAAATATAAAGCTCCGGTTTCTTGACCAGGGCCCTGGCGATGGACAGACGCTGCTTCTGACCGCCGGAGAAATTGGTTCCTCCCTGAGCCACGTAAGAATGTAACCCATCCGGCAGAGAGCGGATAAACTCACCGGCCTGGGCCACATCCGCCGCATGCATCAGTTCTTCCTCGCTGGCCTTGGGATTGCTGTAGCGCAGATTATCAGCAATGGTTCCGGAAAAGAGCCATGCCTTCTGCTGCACATAGGCCAGATGATCTCTTAAATAGGCCTGTGTCATATCCCGGATGTCCACTCCGTTTAAGCAGACGGAACCGCTTGTCACATCGTGGAATCGGAGAATCAGAGATGCAATGGTGGACTTTCCGCTTCCGGTGCCGCCGATGATAGCCGTGGTCTGACCCCTCTTACAGGTAAAATTCAGATGACTTAAGGTATCTTCCTCCGCGTCTGCGAATCGGAAGGACACATCTTTAAAGGCCAGCACCTCATCCCCAGCAGATTCCTCCGCAGGATTTTCCGAAACCATATCCTGAATCTCCGGCGTATGTTCCAGAACGGCCCGGACACGGTCGCAGCACTCCAGAGCCCTGGGCATGGTTAAAATCACCATCTGAGCCATCATCAGGAAATACAGTACCATCAGCGCATATCCGATAATCGCGGTAATATCGCCGATCTGAAGTCTTCCGGCGCTGATTCTTCCTCCGCTGAGCCAGTAAACAACAACCACGAAGAAGTTGATAAAAAGGAAGGACAGTCCGTCCAGATTGGCGAACCGCCTGTTGGCCTTAATGGAAGTTGCCGCGTAATCGGCAAAGGCCGTTCCCATGCGGGATTCCTCTCTTTTTTCGTTGTTAAAAGCACGGACAACACGGACGCCGGTGATATTCTCCAGAAGAATGGTCGTCATCCTGTCCAGAAGCTTCTGCAGCTTTCTGAACAGAGGCGCCGCGCTGTTCATGATGAACATGGCCAGGAAAAAGACCACTGCAACCACAACGAGAAGAATCACGCCCATCTCTACATCCAGACGGAAGGCCAGAGTCAGCGCCACAATGAAAATAACCGGCACCGGCAGTACCATCTGGATAAAGCTGGTGAGGGCAAACTGAATCGTCGTGATATCCGATACCGTTCTGGTGGTAATGGAAGCTGTTCCGAAATGACGGAAGTCATAAATGGACAGCTTTAAGGACTTCTTGTAAATAGCCACTCTCAGATCTTTTCCCACCTGAGCCGACAGGGACGCGCAGGCATAGCCGCCCAGAATGGCACAGGCACTGGCCAGAATCGAAGCTGCCGCCATCTTTGCTCCTGTCTGCAAAAGCAGATCAAAGGACGCGCCTGAAGTTCCAAGATTGAGCATCTGAGCTGCCAGCGTGGAAACGATCAGCGCACCTGTTACATCAACCATCAAAAGTAAAATGGTGACCACACATAATTTCCAATGTGGTCTGATAAATTGCAGAATCAATTTCATAACTCTGTTGTCTCCTCCTAATATTATCATTTGCTCAAAACGGCCGGACAAACAATCAGGTATCTGTCTTTCCTGCAGCACCTGTTTTTATGAAAAATCGTGCTGCTTTCTGACAAATACCTGTATGTTACCGGGCTGATTGCACACAAAAACGCCCGGTTATTTTTTCTTCAAATAACCGAGCGCACCCGACATCTTCTCCGGTCGTCGCGGCTGCGGCCGCAAACCTTCCGATGAGCATTGTATGATATTCAGTTTAACCCTGCAGATTCCGAATCTGCCGCCTGAGCTTTCTGCATACGCCAAAGTTCTCCTTATCATTTCGCATCAGGCGGTTAAGCCGGGTTTCCAAAAGCTGAATTTTTTCCAGATTCGTCATAGATGTTCCTCCTGTCTGTTCTCTTTCTTCTATTCTCTTTCTTCTATTCTCTTATCTTTTTCTGAATCTTGTTTCTTATTTTTCTTTTGCCTTCTTTTTGCTTTTTTCTTTCTTATCTTTATCCCTTTTACCCTTTTCTTTTGCCCCTCTCTTCAGGCACTTTCCCTCTTTTCTTTTACCTTTCTCTCCAAGCACTTTTCTTCTTTTCTTTTGCCTTTCTCTCCAGGTACTTTCCTTCTTTTTCTTTCCCTGCTTTTTCTCTTTTCCTTTATCTCTTTTCCCTTATCTCTTTCCTTGCTCTTTTTTTATCTTTCTCCATTAAATTTTTTCAGCTGATGTTCCGGGACATCAATGTATTCCCCGCTGTCCAGCAGAATTCCATAAATTCTGTCATTGCTTCCAATCATCTGTCCGCACACATAGGATGTTTTGCTGCGATCCTTCCAGACCTGAACCCTGGTCCCGTCTCCGCTGTTTCGATTCTGAATGCTCATTTTCTATTCCTCCTTCCAGCTCCTTCATGGCAGGCTAATACCACCTGGTCATAGGCAGTTCATTGTTAATTCCCTTGGTTGCCAGGATCTGATGCAGATCAATGATGCCGTTATGGAACGTAGCTGCACAGGAAGCCAGATACAGTTCCCACATTCTGGCAAACTTCTCATCAAACATCCACACTACTTCGTCCCGGTGCTTATCAAGGTTTTCTTTCCAGCAAAGAAGGGTCTTGTTATAATGAAGCCTCAGATTTTCCACATCCAGGATATGGAAATTGTCTTCCGCCATCGTGCTGACCATCTCTCTTAAGCTGGGCACCATTCCTCCCGGGAAAATGTACTTCTTAATCCAGGGATCTCCCGGATGTTCCTTTAAAGCACTGATAAAATGAAGCAGGTACATACCGCCGTCTTTTAAGACTCTGGAAACACAGTCCTGGAAAAGCTGATAGTTTTTCCTTCCCACATGTTCTACCATACCGACACTGACCACCCGATCAAATTTAAATTCCGTCTCCTGAAGATCCCGGTAGTCCATCAGCTGAACATGCAGCTAATCTCCCAGCCCTTCCTCATCGATTCTGTCCCGGAATTTATCCAGCTGTTCATGGCTTAAGGTAATTCCCATTCCACGAATGCCGTATTTCTTGGCTGCCTCAATCAGCAGAAATCCCCAGCCGCATCCAATATCAAGAAGAGTCATATCCGGCTTCAGGCAAAGCTTCCGAAGAATGTAATCTACCTTATTGACCTGTGCCTGATACAGGGAATCATTGGGATGTTTAAAGTAACCGCAGGAATAGCTCAGGGTTTCATCCAGCCACAGCTCATAAAACTCGTTTCCAATGTCATAATGGCTGGAAACTTCTTTTACCTGATTCTTCTGGGAAACAGAGGTATAAAGCAGCTTCTTCAGGGCATTTTCATCGGTGGAAAACTTTCCCATCTGTCCGAGGAAATGGTCCAATGCCTGGTAAAGATCTCCCTCTATTTCCAGATTTCCATCCATATACGCCTCCCCAAGAGCAAGGGAAGTGCTGGTCACCAGGTCCGTCAGGGGAATGCTTTTCTTAAAGTTTACCGTAAAGACCGGATCTCCCTGCCCGATTTTGTATTCCCTTCCCTGGTATTTCACCAGAAACGGATGCTGATCAAATTTACTCAAAAATGTTATCAGAACATTTTCTTCAATCATCCTTTCTCCTCCTTCCGAAAAATAAAAAAAGGGCCCGGTTATTTTTTGCAAAATAACCGAGCGCACTCGATATCTTTCTCTGACCCCGGCAGCTGCGGCTGCGGGCCCTCCGATAAGAGATGACTCTGTTTCCAATGTTTCCTCAGATAACCGTCCTCCGCTGAACCGTTTCTCCCGGTAAAAGAGAAAGAAAATCCCTCTCCTTCAGCTGTCTGACTGTTTCTCTCCGGAAACTGTAGGGCATTATACGAAATTGCATCCTATTTGTCAAGATATTTTTCTAATTTTTTATTCTTTTTATTTTTTATTCTTTTTGTTCTTATTTTTATCTTTATTCTTTTTATTTTCTTCCCTCAAAACATTTTTTTATCCGCCGGTGCTGCCTAATCTGAGCTGTGGAAACTGCGCGGATGCCACATTGTCCAGCCTCATATCACCTGGTCATGCGTTACCCGTCATTGCAGCATCCGGCGTCATATCATCCGGTCTCACACCATCTGGCATCATACCGCCTAATCCCGCTGCATCCGGACTCACATTCTCCGGCCTCATACCATCTGGCATCATACCGCCTAATCCCACAGCATCCGGACCCACATCCTCCGGCCTCGCACCATCTAATTTCTCATTATGTGCTCTCTCACGGACGAAGCTGTCACCATCTGATACCATAGCACCATATCGCTCTGGAAAGCTTCCATGCATCCCAGGAAACGGCATGCTCCTTTTAAGCAAGCGTCAAATCGCCATCTTTCACCCAGCCCAGTTTCCGGCAAATCTGGTTCACCGCCGGTGCCAGAATGGCAGGCAGGATAAAGGAAATCAGAAAAAGGCCTGCCCAGTCGAAAGCAGTCGGAGTAATGGCTGCTGCCCCGTTGGCTATCGCCGTCTCACTGGGAGCAATCCATCCTGTCCAGACGCCAAGCTGACCGCACAGCCCGCAGGTTCCCATTCCTGAATTGATGGCATCCCCATTCATCTGGAGGCGAAATACGCAGGTAGCAATGGGACCCGTAATGGCGGATGCCACCGTTGGTCCAATCCAGATCCGTGGATTTCTCACAATATTGGGCATCTGCAGCATGGATGTCCCCAGTCCCTGACTGACAAGACCTCCCCATCCATTTTCACGGAAGCTCATGACAGCAAAACCAACCATCTGTGCACAGCAGCCCGCCACGGCAGCCCCTCCTGCCAGTCCTGTTAATCCCAGAACAGAGCAGATGGCCGCGGAGGAAATCGGCAAAGTCAGAGCCACGCCTACCAGAACCGACACCAGCACTCCCATCAGGAACGGCTGCAAATCTGTCGCACGCATAATCAGCTGGCCGAAGGCACTGGCCGCAGCTCCGATGGGCGGCGCAATGACCCAGGCAGCTCCGATTCCCACCAGCGTTGTCACAATAGGTGTCACCAGAATATCTATCTTCGTTTCTTTACTAATGGCTTTTCCGGCCTCTGAGGCAATAATCGCAACAAACAGTACCGCCAGAGGGCCACCCGCTTTTCCCATTACATTGCAGGCATACCCCACCGTAGCAAGAGAAAACAGCACCAGAGGCGGCGCCTGCAGAGCATACCCGATGGCCACAGCCATGGCCGCACCGCTCATAAAAGAAGCCATACCGCCGATGGTATATCCAACGCCGTTGATCGTAATCAGCTGCTCCGTGAGGAAGCTGATATGAAACTGGCTCCCAATCGTATTCAAAATCGTACCGATGAGCAGAGAACAAAACAATCCCTGAGCCATAGCCCCCAGTGCATCGATTCCATACCGCCTGGCTGAAATAACAATATTTTTCCGTTTCAGAAAAGCTTTAATCGTTTCCATTTTGAACTCCCTTTATACGCAAAAATGTGGTATATAGGTGTCATGACACCTGCATACCACACTATACACTTCCGTCGTTCATCTGTCAATCTTTTTTCACAGCCAGCTCAGTTCTCGCCTTAATTTTCAAGCAAAATCCCCAGCTCCCGGAGTTTTTCCTTCACACGCCGAAAGGCGTCCTCATCCGGGCATGTCACCGTATGAAGATGAATCCCTTCCGTGAGGTTCGATAAAGGCCGGGCATCTTCCTTGGCTGAGCGGGAAATAAACTGGGACACCTCATACCGGCTGGTTAAATGAAGGGGACCCGTAAGCTGGCCGTAAATCGGATGCTCAACAATCACATCCTCCACGGTACAGCCCTGATCCACAATCGCATTCAGCTCATCCTCCATCTCTCCGGCACTGTGCTGACATGCAATCCGTCCGGTAATCCCCATGTTATTTTTCAATACAAGATATCCTCTTGGTGTGGCAGAAATCTCTGCCCCTGCCGCCCGTAAAAGTGCAACATCCCCCACAATAATCTGACGGCTGACAGAAAACCGGGCAGCCAGTGAGGCGGCACTCACAGGATTCTCCGATTCTTCAATTACTTTCAGAACAGCCTGACGGCGTTCTTCTGCATGCACAATATCTCCTCCCTTTCCAGTATACCCATTATTTCTCTTTCTTATTTGTTTTTTTCTTTTTATTTCTTCCTACTACAATATATTTATGGTTAATATCCCTTACAGCCAGTAAGGAATTACCCATCTTGTTGCTTAAGCTGTTAGAATGATAAGAGCAATCGGTATAGCGGATACCTCCTTGGACTTTGCGTCCGTAAAC
>DVGC01000056.1 GCA_018712915.1 Candidatus Copromonas faecavium (nom. illeg.)
GAAGAGGAAGCTGCGACAGAGCGACAGATATCGGTGCGGTCTGGAGATACCGAAGTTATTTATAGGCTTAATGACAGCAATGCTGCAGATTCTCTTTATGAGATGCTGCCCTTGACAGTAGAGGTGGAGGATTACAGTACCAACGAGAAGATTTTTTATCCGCCTGAAGAACTCGCATGTGTAGAAACGCCACTTGCAATGTCAGATACAGAAGGAGGGGCATTAGCTTATTATGAGCCCTGGGGCAACGTGGTCATGTTTTATGACGGGTATAGTGAAAACTCTGCTTTATATGAATTAGGACATGTGGTTTCCGGCGTGGAAAATATAGGCCGGATGTCGGGGATGATCACGATTACGGCTGCAGAACAATAGAATTTTTGAACGGCTAAAGAGAAAAAGCAGAATTATGAATCGAAAGGAACGTGCAGAACAGAAAATGCAGGAACTGTTTCACAGTCATGCTGCCGGGAATGAAGGTTCCGATCCGGAGTTTATGCGGATACTACAGGGATTTATTTTTGGAGATGTGCGCTGCACAGGGAGTCTGGACAATCGGATGCGGGAACTTATTACGATTACTGCGCTTATGGTGCTTGGTACACCTCTCCCGGTTAAAAGCCTGCGTTCAGGCGGGACTTAATGTCGGATGCACACCGGTGGAGAGCTGGGAGACTATATACCAGCGGACTCCAATTATCGGAGTGACCAAGGTGTACCAGGCGGAGGACGCAGCGAAAGCTGCCGCCCTTAAGCTGACTGCTGATGAGATGGAAACTATGGAGCGGCCGGCCGGCGAGACGCCGTTAAATGTCATTCGTTATTGGTAAAAAGAAATGAAGTAAGGAGGAGAATTGGCAATGAAAATCGTTGTATTAGAGGGCAGCCCCAACAGGAAAGGTTCCACCCACATATTGGCGGATTGTTTTCGTCAGGGGGCAGAAGAAGCAGGTCATACTGTCGAATTAATTGATGTAACTCACGCAGATATCCATCCCTGCACCGGCTGTATCCATTGTGGTTATGAAGGTCCCTGTGTACAGAAGGATGATGTGGAAAGCATCCGCAGGAAAATCCTGGATGCCGATATGATGGTATTTGCCACTCCCCTTTATTATTACGGCATGTCTGCTCAGCTTAAGACCATGATCGACCGGTTCTGTGCCTTTAACAGCTCCATCCAGCGCAAGCACATGAAATCTGCCCTGCTGACTGTTGCCTGGAACAGCGACGGCTGGACGTTTGAGGCGCTGGAAGCTCACTATAAGACGCTGGTGCGGTATCTGAATCTTACGGACATGGGCATGGTGCTGGGATACGGCTGCGGAAGCCCGTCCATGACTAAGCACTCGGAATATCCGCAGCAGGCGTATCATTTGGGGAACAGACTGAAGTAGGGAGCAGAACCTGTCAGCATCTGAACTGAAAAGGTTCCGGGAATGGGTGATATCACAGCAAATTCAAGCTTTCAGGATTAGAAATTTTAAAAAATAGAATTAAGGAAGGAATAATCATTATGAAAAAAATTGTATTTCTTATATCATCTGCAGCTTTGGCTTTTTCACTTGCCGCCTGCAGTACACAGGGTTCTCAAAATTCATCATCAAATGAAAATGAAATGATTGAGTCCCAAACTGATTCTTCTGAATCCGGCACAGATGCTTCCGAAGAAATTCCTGCGGAGGCTGCCACGGAGGGAACGGCAGCTTCTGAACCTGCCGAGTCAGCTGAAGAATCGAACGTTTCTGAGGCTGCCGCAGAGCCGGAGGAACCAGCAGAAGGAACCGGCGGGACTCTGGTTGCCTATTTCTCCTGGTCCGGCAATACAGAACAGATGGCCCAGATGATCCAGGAAGAAACGGGGGCTGACCTGTTTGAAATCCAGCCTGCCACGCCTTATACCGATGATTATGATACGCTTCTGGATGTTGCCCAGCAGGAACAAGCGGACAACGCCCGCCCGGAGGTGGCTTCACAGGTGGAAAGCTGGGACAGCTATGATGTGGTTTTTGTAGGTTATCCTGATTGGTGGAGCGATGCTCCCATGTTGATTTATTCTTTCCTTGAAGCTTATGATTGGGAGGGAAAAACGCTCGTTCCTTTCTGTACCAGCGGCGGCAGCGGATTTGGGCGCAGCCTGGAGAAACTGCCAGACAGCGCTCCGGGAGCTGAGATACTGGAGGGGCTTCACGTTTCCGGAAGCAGCGTAGGCAGCGCGGGAGCGGAAGTGGCAGACTGGATCAGCAGTCTCGGCATAGAATGATGCGGAAGGGAAGGAGAGAAAACCAGTGAGGCCAAAAGCAGTGATTAAAATCGCAGTAGATATCCTGATGACACTGGCCCTGCTGTTCTTAATGGGGTACCAGTTCTGGGGGGATATGGCCCACGAATGGGTGGGAGCAGGAATGTTCTTTCTGTTCATGATTCACCATATCCTCAACGGAAACTGGCATAAAAATTTGCTTCATGGAAGGTATTCTCAATCCCGGCTTTTTATGCTGGCCATCGATGCCCTGGTCTTTCTATCCATGATCGGGCTGATGATCAGCGGGATCATGCTTTCCAACCATGTATTCGCATTTTTGGGGATTCGCGGCGGGATGTCCTTTGCGAGACTATTACATATGGCCTCCTCTTATTGGGGCTTTGTCCTGATGTCGCTGCATTTGGGGCTTCACTGGGGAATGCTGCTGGGAATGATGAAAAGAGTGTGGAAACCGGAAGGGGATGTTAAGAAGGGAAAGATTGTATTTCCTGTCCTGGGAGCGGTGATTGCGCTTTATGGACTGACCGTATTTATCCGGCGTGATCTTCTTACCTATATGCTTCTGCACACCCAGTTTGTGTTTCTGGATTTTAATGAACCGGTTCCCCTGTTTTATTTGGACTATCTCGCAATGATGGGGATGTTTATGTTTCTGGCTTACTACGCTTCCCGCTTTTTTCGCGGGATATCCGGAAAAAATCCACAATCGCGTTAACCATAGGACAGGATAAAAAAGAATAAAGGAGCTATTTATGAAAAGATGACTTTCTATTGGCCTGGCATTGATGTTATGTGCGGCTTCGCTGGCGGGATGTGCGGCGAATGAACCGGATGTTTCTTTGGGAAGCACGCTGGCTGAGCCTACTCAGACAGAAACGGCAAACACAGAACCGGAGCAGGAACCCGTAGAATCCGTCCGAGAGGAAACACGGCAGGAAACGCCGGCGCCTGCAGAGGAGGCATCGGTTTCAGAAGAAGAGCCGGTTGTATACATGACGACGGATATCAGCCCGGAGGGACTGATGGCAATCTATGAAGCCCTTGGCGCGCAGCTGCCGGAAGGAAACATCGCTGTAAAGATCAGCACCGGCGAAAACGGCAGCAATTATCTCCAGCCGGAATTGATTGGAGATCTGGTGCAGGCAGTGGACGGCACCATCGTTGAATGCAACACCGCCTATGGAGGGGATCGGGCAAATACCGCCTATCACATGCAGCTTGCCGAAGACCACGGATATACAGCCATTGCCGACGTAGACATTATGGATGCCGACGGTTCCATGACATTGCCGGTAACCGGCGGAACGCATCTCACGGAAAATTATGTAGGTTCCCATATTGAAAACTATGACTATATTATTGTGTTTTCCCATTTTAAAGGGCACGCCATGGCAGGATTCGGCGGAGCGATTAAAAATATCTCCATAGGCATTGCTTCCGCTGACGGCAAGGCCCACATCCATTCCGGCGGGACCGGCGGCAGCATGTGGGGCGGCGATCAAAATGCTTTCCTGGAATCTATGGCGGAAGCAGGGAAGTCGGTGGCCGACTATATGGATGGGAATATGCTGTATATCAATGTGATGAACCGCCTGTCGGTGGACTGTGACTGCGACGGCAACCCCGCTGAGCCGGACATGCACGATATTGGAAGTGATTTTTCAAAAAACCTAGGAAGAAAGGAGGTTTTCCGGTTCACGTTGACAAAAAACAGACTAAAATATACAACAAAATACTCGATATATACA
>DVGC01000057.1 GCA_018712915.1 Candidatus Copromonas faecavium (nom. illeg.)
TATTTTTTCAACCTGTATAAAATTTTCAATGTTCATCAATTTAGCCTTGACTTTTTATTTGCAGGCTTATTCTCTTGGTTTTATTATGAAATCCTTGAGAATAAGCTGTCAACTTTTTTTATACCACACCAGACCAGAGCGGAATTAAAGGAAAGGGCCAAGGGATGTCTGAGACAGTATTACTGGGCGGCATTTCTCGTCAGCCTGATTTTTTCGATTATCGGCGGTTTGGGCGGTGTCAATATTGATTCCGAATCCATAGATACCTTTTTTCATATCGATACTTCAGAAGTTGTGGAGGATATGGCCGAAGGGGATTTCAGCTACGAGCTTTTTGCTTATGATGACTGGGGCAATGCGGGAAGAGCGGGAAGAATGGTGGTTCCGGGAGGAGGCGCTGTTTCCGGGGCAGCTGCATCCCTTATCACGTCTGTTTTTGCCGGAGCTGTGATTGTGATTTTGCTGGTATCGGCCATAATCGGGATTTTTATCAGCCCGCTGTTTGATGTGGGTACCCGGCGTTTCTATATGGAAAGCCGTCTGGCGGGCCGGTCTGTGGGAATCGACCGGATTCTCTGGGGATTTTCCAACGGATACCTAAAAATCGTCAAGACGCAGTTTTTAAAGAACCTGATTCCTGCTGCGGTGATGGCTGGCTGTATGGCACCGGGAATCATTTTCCTGTTCCTTGGAGCAAGCCTGAATGGAGCAATAGCAATGCTTGGGCTGATTCTTTTCATGGTTGGACTGATGGTGGGATCCGGCATCACAATCTGGCTGGAATACAGCTTTTTGATGGTACCGTATATCCTTTCTGAAAATCCTTCCATGAAGTCAAGGGACGCATTGAAGCTTTCCAGACAGATGATGGAAGGACATAAGTTCAATACCTTTGTCCTGGGACTGTCCTTTTTCGGATGGGAACTTCTGGGACTGATGCTCTGCGGCGTGGGAATTTTGTTTGTTCAGCCGTATGTGGATGCAACCTTTGCGGAACTGTACGCGGTTCTCAGAGTTCCTTACAGAGAACAGCTGGGCGGTTATGGTTATGAGGCCCAGGGCGGCTATGGTTATGGTCAGAATAACGGCTATGGAGCCGGATATGGTTATGGCGGAAATGCCGGTTATGGCCAGGATAATGGTTACGGCGGAAACAATGGCTGCGGTCAGAACAATGGTTACGGTCAGAACAGCAGTTACGGTCAGAACAGCGGTTACGGCAATGAAAACGGCTATAACCAGAATGACGGTTACGGAAATGGCTATGATCAGAACAGCGGCTATGGCAGACAGGATTCCTGGCAGGATCCTCAGGGAAGCGGATGGCAGCAGGGCGGCGGACAGTCTGAAGGAGATGTGTCCGGTCAGCGGCAGGCATCATCTGACCGGCAGTCTGAAATGGACGAGAGAGCCGGCAGTGTCAGCCGTTCGGAGGGCGGCCCGGGACGTGGCTATTATCTGAACGGAAAGTTCTATCCCTATACGGATGAGGACACGAAGGAATAAAACCGAGGAAAGAAAACCGGAGAAAGGATGATGTCAATGGCAAAGGTTTATGCATTTGTATCGGATGGAATGGAAGAAGTGGAGTGCCTGGCGGTATGTGACGTGCTGGTGCGGGCCGGAATCGAAGTAAAGCTGGTTTCCATTATGGGAAAGAAGCAGGTGATTGGTTCCCACGGATTCCGTATAGAAGCAGATGAGTTGTTTGAAGATATCCGGGACGAAGCAGACGTGCTGTTTCTTCCGGGAGGACTGCCGGGAACCAATCACCTGAAAGAGCACGAAGGACTGGCAGAGCTGCTGAAACGGCACAGCGCAGCCGGGAAACGGCTGGCGGCCATCTGCGCGGCGCCAAGTGTACTGGGCGGTCTGGGACTTTTAAAGGATCACCGCGCCACCTGCTTTCCAGGATTTGAGGATCAGCTGTCCGGAGCCAGGTGTACAGGCGAAGGTGTGGTGACGGACGGCCTGATTACCACAGGACGGGGCATGGGATACTCCATTGATTTGGGACTGGAGCTGGTACGGATTTTAAAGGATGAGGAGACGGCAGATACGCTGAAAAAGAAAATCCAGTATGATCGCGCAGGACACGTCGGATAAAAACATTGGATGAAAACATTGAAAATAATACTGGTGTTTTTTCCATGGATATGATATAATGTTACGCGGCGTCGTTTGCCAAGGCGAGAATCCGGAAAACCCTTGTCCGGTATCGATATATTTAAGGAGGAACCTATACCATGAGTTTACAGGTAGAAAAATCAGAGAAGAATACGGCAAAGCTTACGATTGAGGTGCCGGCAGAAAAGTTTGACGCAGCGGTGAAGAATGCGTACAACAAGAACAAGGGACGTTTTAACATTCCCGGATTCAGAAAAGGAAAAGCACCCTTTGAGATGATCAAGAAGATGTATGGCGCAGGCGTTTTTTACGAGGATGCAGTCAATGAAGTCATTGATGCCACCTATCCGGATGCCGCGAAGGAGAGCGGACTTGAGATCGTTTCCCGTCCGGAGATCAGCGTAGAGCAGATTGAAGAAGGAAAGAACCTGATTTATACGGCAGAGGTTGCTGTTAAGCCGGAAGTAACCCTGGGTGAGTACAAGGGCGTTGAAGTACAGAAGGTGAAGGCAGATGTGACCGACGCAGATATCGAGGCTGAGCTGAACATCGTGCGCGAGAAGAACTCCCGTCTGATTACCGTAGAAGACAGAGGAGTGGAGAACGGCGATCAGGTTACCATCGATTTCGACGGCTATGTGGACGGAAAGAGATTTGACGGCGGAAAAGGCGAGGATTATCCGCTGGTGATTGGTTCTCACACCTTTATTGATACGTTTGAGGAGCAGCTGATTGGAAAGACCACTGGTGAGGAGTGCGAAGTAAACGTGACCTTCCCGGAGGAGTATCATGTGGAAGAGTTGAAGAACAAGCCGGCTGTCTTTAAAGTAACCGTTAAGGAAATCCAGAGAAAGGAGCTTCCGGAGGTTAACGATGAGTTTGCCAGCGAGGTATCCGATTTCGATACTCTGGAGGAGTACAAGAAGGATATTGCCGAGAAGGTAAAGACAGAGAAGGAGCAGGCTGCTAAGACGGAGAATGAGAACCGGGTTGTGGAGAAGGTTGTGGAGAACGCATCCATGGAAATCCCGGATCAGATGGTAAATGAGCAGGTGGCAGGCATGGTGAATGATTATGCCCGCAGACTGGAAAGCCAGGGAATCCCCTTCAAGCAGTACTGCGAGATCACCGGTATGACTGCTGATAAGCTGGGCGATCAGATGCGTCCCCAGGCTCTTAAGAGAATCAAGACCAGACTGACTCTGGAGGCGGTTGTAAAGGCTGAGAATATCACAGCCAGCGAGGAAGAGGTTGAGAAGCAGTTCGACCAGATGGCAGAAACCTATAAGATGGAAAAAGAACAGATCAAGAATATGTTCGGCGAAGAGCAGTTAAATCAGCTGAAGGAGGATCTGGCTGTACAGGCTGCAGTGGACTTCCTTGTAGCGGAAGCAAAGCTTGCAGACTAAGTTCTGTTTGGGCAAGACGAAAGAGAAAGTGTGTGGATTGGGGATTGTTGCGGCATGTTCTGCGGCAGTCCCCAATCAATTACAGGATGAAAAGCTTGGATGGAGGAATGACAATGAGTTTAGTACCTTATGTGCTGGAATCAACCAGCAGAGGAGAGC
This sequence comes from Candidatus Copromonas faecavium (nom. illeg.), assembly GCA_018712915.1. GTDB lineage: Bacteria > Bacillota > Clostridia > Lachnospirales > Lachnospiraceae > Copromonas > Copromonas faecavium. Next base: position 3,696 of record DVGC01000057.1, read on the forward strand.
GTTCCTACGATATTTATTCCCGTCTGTTAAAGGACCGGATTATTTTCCTCGGTGAGGAGGTCAATGATGTGACGGCCAGCCTGGTGGTGGCCCAGCTTCTGTTCCTGGAATCCGAGGATCCCAACAAGGATATCAATCTTTATATTAACAGTCCGGGCGGCTCTGTCACCGCCGGAATGGCTATTTATGATACGATGAACTATATTAAGTGTGATGTCTGCACCACCTGCATCGGAATGGCAGCCAGCATGGGCGCCTTCCTTCTGGCCGGCGGAGCCAAGGGAAAACGGTTTGCCCTTCCAAATGCGGAGATTATGATTCATCAGCCCTCCGGCGGCGCCCAGGGACAGGCGACGGATATCAACATTGTAGCAGAGCACATTACAAAGACAAAGAAGAAATTGAACCAGATTCTGGCAGCCAATACAGGAAAGCCCCTGGAAGTGATTGAACAGGATACGGAGCGGGATTATTATATGTCAGCCGAGGAGGCTGTTGCTTACGGACTGATTGATCGCGTGATCACGGGACATTAAGCAGGTATGGAATGCGGGTGCTGGTTTGCAGCGGCCCGGATAGATTTTTGGAATTGAGGTGTAGCCATGGCAGTAAGGCCAGAGGATAAAATCAGATGCTCTTTTTGCGGGAAGACCCAGGACCAGGTTCGCAAGATGATCGCCGGATCCAACAACGTGTTTATCTGTGATGAATGCATTGAGCTTTGCGGTGAGATCCTGGAGGAGGAGCTGGGCGAGGAAGAGGCAGCGCCGGACTTCTCCGGAATTAACCTGTTAAAGCCAAAGGATATGAAGGCGATTCTCGACGAGTATATCATTGGACAGGATGAGGCGAAAAAGGTCCTTTCCGTGGCGGTATACAATCATTACAAGAGAATTACCTCAAAAAAGGGAAGCGACATTGAGCTTCAGAAAAGCAATGTTTTGATGCTGGGTCCCACCGGTTCAGGAAAGACCTATCTGGCCCAGACTCTGGCAAAGCTTTTAAATGTGCCCTTTGCCATTGCAGATGCGACGACATTAACTGAAGCCGGATATGTGGGTGAGGATGTGGAGAACATCCTGCTGAAGCTGATTCAGGCGGCGGACAATGACGTGAGCCGGGCGGAATACGGAATTATTTATATCGACGAGATTGATAAGATTACAAAGAAATCCGAGAATGTTTCCATTACGAGAGACGTTTCCGGTGAAGGCGTCCAGCAGGCCCTTTTAAAGATTTTGGAGGGCACAATGGCCAGTGTGCCGCCCCAGGGAGGAAGAAAGCATCCTCAGCAGGAGCTGATCCAGATTGATACGACCAACATTCTGTTTATCTGCGGCGGAGCCTTTGACGGACTGGAAAAGATTGTGGAGTCCAGGATGGAAACCGGTTCCATCGGCTTTAATGCCAAGGTGGTGGATAAGCAGAATTCTGATATCAGCAAGCTCCTTCGTCAGGTGATGCCTCAGGATTTGACAAAATTCGGTCTGATTCCTGAATTTGTGGGCCGTGTTCCTGTGGTGGTATCCCTGGAGCTTCTGGATGAGGATGCGCTGGTTCGGATTTTAACGGAGCCGAAGAATGCCATTATCAAGCAGTATCAGCGTCTGTTTGAACTGGATGATGTAAAGCTGGAATTTACGCCCGGTGCCGTCAGAGCCATCGCTCATATGGCGGTGGAGCAGAAAACCGGCGCCAGAGGACTTCGCTCTATCATTGAATCGGTGATGATGGATATGATGTACGAGATTCCTTCCGATTCCGGAGTGGGAATCTGTACGGTCACCGAGGATGCGGTGACAAAGAAGGCAAAGCCGGAGCTGGTATATCGGGATGTGACTGTTCCGAGAAAGACGCTGGCCGGAAGGTCGAGAAAGGACAGCCGGGGCGAAATTGCGTAGTGATGTGGGGCTGCTGCAAAGAAATTTACAGCAGCCCCAGACTTTTACAGCGGAAAAAAGGAGATTAAACAGGTGGAAGGAAAACTGATCACACTTCCTGCCATAGCGCTGCGGGGACTGACGGTGCTTCCGGAGCTGATTCAGCATTTTGATATCAGCCGGGAGAAATCGGTAAGTGCCCTGGAGCATGCCATGGTGGGAGAGCAAAAGGTCTTTCTGGTAACCCAGAGGCATCCGGAGGAAGAGGATCCGGATATTTCCGGGCTGTACCAGATGGGAACGATTGCCAAGATAAAGCAGCTGGTAAAAATGCCCGGCGGCGTCATCCGCGTGATGGTGGAGGGAGAGAGCCGGGCAGAACTGGTGAATCTTCTGGAAAACGGCCCCTGTCTTCAGGCGGAGATTGCGGAAGCGCCGATGAAGGAAGAAAATCTGAGCCCGGCGGCCAGGGAGGCCATGAGCCGGATTGTAAGAGAAAAGCTGGAGGAATTTGGCAATTCCAATCCCAAGACCGTAAAGGACTTTATGGGAAGTCTGCTGGCCATTCAGGACCTGGAGGAGCTTTTGGTTCAGACGGTCAACCAGTTTCCCTGGGATTATACGGTCAAGCAGGAAATGCTGGAATGCGACTATCTGAGCCATCTTTATGACCGGGTGGTTTTCTATCTGATGCGGGAGCTGGAGGTGCTTCGCATCAAAAGAGAGTATCAGGCCAAGGTCAAGGCCAATGTGGACAAGAATCAGCGGGATTATATCCTGAGAGAGGAACTGAAGGTCATCCAGGAGGAACTGGGAGACGAGTATACAGGATCGGATGCGGATACCTATCTGGAACAGCTGGAAAAGCTGAATGCCGACAAGGAGACGAAGGATAAAATCCGTAAGGAGATCATGCGCTTTAAGGCCATGCCCGGCGGCGGTCAGGAGGCCAATGTGCTTCGCACGTATATTGAAACCGTACTGGAGCTGCCCTGGAAGAAGATGACCAGGGACAATCAGGACCTGGTTCATGCAGAAAAGATTCTGGAGGAGGATCATTACGGCCTTGAGAAGGTGAAGGAGCGCGTCCTGGAATATCTGGCGGTGCGGACTCTGACGAAAAAGGGAACAAGCCCCATCCTCTGTCTGGTGGGTCCTCCGGGAACGGGAAAGACGTCCATTGCCCGTTCTGTGGCCCGGGCGCTGGGAAAGAAGTATGTGCGGATCAGCCTGGGAGGAATCCATGACGAGGCGGAAATCCGCGGCCACAGAAAGACCTATGTGGGAGCCATGCCGGGACGGATTGCCGAGGCCATGCGCCAGGCCGGCTCTGCCAATCCGCTGATGCTGTTAGATGAGATTGACAAGGTGTCCAGTGATTACAGAGGGGATACATCTTCGGCTCTTCTGGAGGTTCTGGACGGGGAACAGAATGTGAAATTCCGGGATCATTACGTGGAGATTCCGCTGGATTTATCCAATGTGCTGTTTATTGCCACAGCCAATACAACCCAGACCATTCCGGGCCCCCTGCTGGATCGAATGGAAGTTATTGAAGTTTCCAGCTATACGGAAAATGAAAAATTCCATATCGCAAGGAAATATCTGGTTCCCAAGCAGCTGGAGCGCAATGGCCTGACCGATTCGGAACTGACCATCAGCGACAAGGCACTGGAGAAAATCATCCATAATTACACCAGAGAGGCCGGTGTCCGGAATCTGGAAAGAAGAATCGGCGAGATCTGCCGGAAAGCGGCCAGGGAGTTTTTGGAGAAAAAGAGGAAGGCAGTCCGGGTAACGGAGTCCAACCTGGAAAAATACCTGGGGAAGGAAAAGATTACCTTTGAGAATGCCAACGAGGAAGATGAGGTGGGCATCGTCCGCGGTCTGGCCTGGACCAGTGTGGGCGGAGATACTCTGCAGATTGAGGTCAACATCATGCCCGGAGACGGAAAGCTGCAGATGACCGGACAGATGGGAGACGTGATGAAGGAGTCGGCCCAGATTGCCCTGACCTATGTGCGTTCCGTGGCACCCTCCTATGGAGTGGATAAGGATTTCTTTAAGACCCACGACATTCATCTGCACATTCCCGAGGGAGCGGTTCCCAAGGACGGACCTTCTGCCGGCATCACCATGGCCACTGCCATGCTCTCTGCGGTGACGGAGAAAAAGGTGAAGGCCAGCGTGGCCATGACCGGGGAACTGACCTTAAGAGGACGGGTTCTGCCCATCGGCGGCTTAAAGGAAAAGACTCTGGCGGCCAGAATGGCCCATATGAAGAAGGTTCTTGTTCCGGATAAGAACCGTCCGGATATGGCCGAGCTTTCCAAAGAGATCACGAAGGGAATGGAGATTGTTTATGTAAAAACCATGGATGATGTGGTTCGGGAGGCGTTTGTTTCCTGAACCGCTTCTCCGGTCCAAGAATGGAGGAAGCTATGATTATCAGATCTGTGGAGCTGGAGACGGTATGCGGCATCACCAGCAAGCTGCCGGAAAACGACAGGCCGGAATTTGCCTTTGCTGGGAAGTCCAACGTGGGAAAGTCTTCTCTGATCAATGGACTTATGAACCGGAAAGCCCTGGCAAGGACATCGTCCCAGCCGGGAAAAACACAGACCATCAATTTTTATAATATCAATGGGGAACTGTACTATGTGGATCTGCCCGGGTACGGATATGCAAAAGTACCTCTGGCGGAAAAACAGAAGTGGGGGAAGATGATTGAGAATTATCTTCACCGTTCCAAGATGTTAAAATGCGTCTTTCTTCTGGTGGATATCCGTCATGAGCCGTCGGCCAACGACAAAATGATGTATGACTGGATGGTACACAATGGGTTCCGGCCGGTGATTATCGCTACCAAGCTGGATAAGATCAACCGGAGCCAGGTTCAGAAGCAGATAAAGCTCATCCGTACCGGTCTGGGAATGGAAAAGAATGATCTTCTGTTTCCGTTTTCTGCTCAGACCAAGCAGGGGCGTGAGGAAATCTGGGCATATATTGACGAGCTGACCGGGAAAGCGAAGGAAGAGCAGGAGGCACATTAGGAATCGGATTCCATCAATGCCTTCATCACATAAGCGTAGATTTCCTGGCTCCGCTCTTTCCAGTGACCGCACATGATTTCTGCCTGTTCCTTATCAGGAACGGATACGTCAAGGCCGATGAGGATGGATTTTCCCTCCCGGACCTCACAGTGAACCACATAGTCCTGATTGGTGGACTTGTAGAAATCAGAGATCACGCCTACTTCGTTGCGGAGACGGAATTTGTTTTCCTTCAGGTAGGTATTGATGTCTTCAATAATGGCCTGAGAAATATTTTTTCCGAAGAAGGAGAGGGTTTCCTCTCCTTCTTTTGTGCTTTCATAACGGGAAACGTTGTGGATGGTCTCCACCTTGATTAATCCTGCTTCATGGAGCTCGTTCAATGCCTGCTGGAGGGTAAAATAAGAGGTATATTCATTCCCCAGGAAAAAATCTGTCAGCTGGGCGTTGGTTAACGGAAAATTTACGTGCCCCAGCATATAAAGGATCATCAGTTTATAAAGGGTGATGGGATCTGACAGCATATTCACGGCTCCTTTGTCTTGAACATTCATCTCTATTCTACAGGTTTCTGCCCGGGGATTCAAGTTCTTTTTTCAGAAAACCCTGATTGGAAGCGGGTGGCGGGACGGCGGGGGAATTTCGTCGATTTTTGTAGTGTATTTGGGCGGAAAATGTGATATAATGGGCCCAAGCGGGCCTGCGCGGGTCTGTCCGCGCAGGCTGGGCGGCAAATCCGGCAGGCTGTGTCTGTGATGCAGGAGAAAACGCCGGCGCCGGGGCCAGGAAAAAGGCACCTGCGGCCGCCATCATGTCAATAGGGTGAGAATACGTATGAGAGAACGGATTAACCGTCTGGCAAAGGGAATTGTGGATGCGGAGGTCCCCAGGCTGTTTCTTTCTCCGGAAAAGGTGGAAGAGGTGCTGGGCAGCGGGACCACTTACAAAAGAGAGCTATATCTTGCCAGTGAGAATAATCTATATATTAAAGGGCTGGCCTATTCCAGCCACAGCCGGGTTAAAATTTTAAAGCATGCCTTCGGGGGCTTAAGGAACCATATTTCTTACGAGGTGGATACATCCTGGTGTGAAAATGGGGATTTGATTAAGGGAACCTTTACTTTGGTAACTAACAGCGGAGAGCTGGAGGTTCCTTTTCTTTTTCATGTGGAAATGGCAGCTTCCGTCCGGGTCCTTACGACCTTAAATACGGTGGAGGACTTTGTGGAGCTGGCAAAGAAGGATATGGATATGGCGCTGCGGCTGATGGAGTACCGGGACTTTACCGAGGCGCCTTTTTTAAAGGATCTTCATGTACGGACCATCTATGAGGGTGTAAAGGGACACGGGAACCGGCAAAATTCCCTGGAGGAGTTTTTCCTTGCCCTTGGAGTGAAGGAGCCCATCGAGCTTACCGTATCCGCCGCCAGGAAGACGTACGAGTATCCGTCGGAAATTCTGACGGATAAAATTACCCTGAGGAAAAATACCTGGGGCTATGTTTATATTGAGTTAAAAGCCGACGGAGATTTTATTGAGCTGCCGAAAAAGGTGATTACCCAGGCAGACTTCGAGGAGGACCGCCTGGATCTCCGGTTTAAAATTCATCCGGAGCGGATGCATAAAGGAAAAAACCTGGGGGCCATCCATCTGATGACGGTTCATGGCAGTACGGTAATCCCCATCGAGGCCATGGGAGACTCTACGGTGGATATCACCGGACGGGAGCATGAAATCAGCAAGGGCGGTGTCTGCCGTTATATGAAGTTAAGAGAACAGTATGAAGCGTCCGGCTGCACGGACGGGGCCGTACTGAACCGGATTCAGAAGGAACTGGATGCCATCCGTGGAGTCAACGGAACTTCCATCGTACTGTCCCTTCTGCAGGCGGAAACCTATCTGGATGCGGGACGTCCGGATCTGGCGGCGTCTTCTCTGGAGGACTGCCGTGACGGGGCCGTCCGGGAACAGGATCGGATTGGAACGCTGTACTGCTATTTCCAGTATCTTCTGTACCGGACCGATCCGACGCCGGAGAAGAAGGACGCAGTCATGCGCCTGTTCCGGAAAAAGCTGGGGAAAACAAAAGGACGGTTTTATCTGCAGCTGCTTCAGTTAAAGCTGGAACCGGAGCTTTTTGAGGAAGGGGAGGCTCTGTATGAGAGCTTTAAGGCCCAGTTTGCCGGCGGCTGTCACAGTCCGTTCCTCTATCTGGAAACCTGCCGTCTTCTGGAAATGAAGCCGGAGCTTTTAAGAACCATGGACAGCTTTGAGATCCATGTGCTCCATTATGGCGCGAAAAAGAAGCTGGTGGGAAAGGAGCTGGCAGTACGGGCCGCTTCCCTTGCACCCGGAACTAGATTTTTCCATCGCCTGTTTTACCAGGCATTGGCCAGGCTCTATGAGTCCTACCCGGATCAGGAGCTTTTAACGGCTGTCTGCTGTCTGTTAATCAAAGGCAATGTGCGGGGAGAGGAAAGCTTTCCCTGGTATGAAAAGGGAATCCTGGCGGAAATCAGCCTGACCAGGCTCTATGAGTATTATCTGTATTCCCTGCCCAAATCCTATAAGGGGATGATTCCCAAACAGGTCCTTTTGTATTTCTCTTATGAAAACAGCCAGCTGGACCGCAAAAGCCGTGCGGTTCTTTATCAGAATGTGCTGGAATATGTGGAGCCGGGAAGCAGCCTGTATCAGAAGTATGAGCGGGATATGGAACAGTTTGCCATGGAGGAGCTGTTTGCGGGACGGATTGACAGCCAGCTGGCGGTCATCTATAAGCATATGATCTACCGGGATATGATTGATTCTCAGGTGGCCAGAGTGCTGCCGGGGATTCTCCGCTCCAACCGGATCTGCTGTGAGGATTCGGCCATGAAATACGTGGTGGTATTAAATGAGGTGCTGACAGGAGAGGACGCTTATCCTCTCAATGACGGCGTTGCTTATGTGCCCCTGTATTTTGATGACTGCGTTCTCATGTTCCAGGACATGTACGGAAACCGGTATATGGATGTTTCCTATACGAAGGAGCCGGTGCTGGATGAAAAGGAGCTGGAGGAGCGCTGCTTTGAAATGTATCCGGAGCAGCCCATGCTGCGGATGCGGCAGTGTCTGGAGCTGATGGAGAAGGAAACTCTTTCGGCTGAAGACGTGCTGGTGCTCCAGAAGGCCTTTGAAGAGCTGCCGGTGAAGCCTTTGTACCAGCAGCAGATGCTGACCAGGATCATTGATTTTTACCGGGGACAGACGGCCGGGGATGACGAGGCCATGGCCAGAGAAGGCGGGGCCTATCTGCTGCGTCTGGATAAGGAGGCCCTTACGCGTCATGAGCGGATCGATATCTGTGAGACTCTGATTGTTCAGGATTATCTGGAAGAGGCCTACGGGATGATCCGGGAGTTTGGAGAAGAAGGGCTGCGGATGAAGCGGATTTCCAGACTCTGCTCCCGGCTGATTCTTCAGAAGATGTTCGATGAGGATGAGCTGCTTCTTCACCTGGCATACCGTGCCTTTGCCGCCGGAAACGGGGATGAGGTCATTCTGGATTATCTCTGTGAGCATTATAACGGCGCAGGATGGCAGATGTACCGGATTCTGGTCCAGGCGGTGAAAGAACGGGTAGAGACTTATGACCTGGAGGAACGGCTGCTGGCCCAGCTTCTGTTTACGGGGGCGGAGAAGCATCTGGATACGGTGTTTGATCTGTATGCCAGCAGGAAGGAAACCGGTGAGCTGATTGTAAAGGCCTACTTTACGGTAAAATCCGTCGGTTATTTCTTAAAGGATGAAGTACCCGGAGACAAGGTATTTGCTTACCTGGAAGGAGCCGTCAACGGCAGCGGAGAGATGCGCAAGGTGCCGGAGCTGTATCTGCTGGCACTGGCCAAGTATTATTCCGGTCTTCCAAGGCTTACAAAGGAGCAGCAGGCCCTGCTCAGGCGGATGATGGATCTGTTCCTTTCCAGAGGGATGGTCTTTGCCTGGTTTAAAAAGCTGGCGCCTTACGTGGATTTGCCTGGCGACATCCTGGACAAGGAGATCATCGAGTATCATGGAAGCCAGGAAAGAAAGCCTGTATTGAGAGTGCGGATCCTTCCGGACGAGGAAGAATTCCACGAGGAAGAGATGCGGATGGTATATAAGGGGATTTACGTGCGCCAGAAGGTGCTGTTTGAGGGCGAGCTCATGGAATACGAAATCTATGAGGAAGAAAACGGCATTCTGGAGAAAAAGGCGGAAGGCGAGCTTTCCTGTACGGAGGTTCCGGCCGGAGACAGGGGCAACCGGTTTTCGGCGTTAAATTCCATGGGACTGTACCTTGGAATGAAGGATGATGAAAAATTAAGGGACAGCATGATCAAGTACGAAACGGATAATCTGACGGTGGAAAAACTGTTCCCGCTGATGGAATAGAGAGGAACGAGATGGAGAAACTGATTGTTGGCATTGATTTGTGCGATACATATACCCAGGCGGCTGTGCTGGGCCGTGAGGAAGCGTGGATGCTCCCCACGGTGATCTGCAGAAAGCGGGATGCGGAGGAGTGGAGCGTCGGAGAAGACGCCTATAAATATACGCTGATGGGCGAGGGCGTGATTGTAGATAAGCTCTTAAGCCTGGCATTAAAAGAAGGAACCGCCACCATCTCCTCGGTCAAGTATACAGGAGTCCAGCTTTTAAAGAAATTTCTGGAGCAGGTTCTTGGAATGATTCTTTCCGAGTATGAGGAACCGCAGATTGTTCAGCTGGTGATCGGATTAAAAACCATGGAAATGAAGCTGATGGATGAGCTGATGAGCTGCATGACGGAACTGGGTATTCCCCAGGAGCAGGTTCATATTGCCAGCCATACGGAATGCTTCGTCTATTATGTGCTGAACCAGCGCCGGGACATCTGGGGCGGCCAGGTGGGAATGTTTTCCTTATCGGATGAGGATCTGCGGTATTATGAATTGAAGGTGGTCCGCGGGCCCAGGCAGATGACGGCATGGGCGGAGCATGAGGAGCTGGAAGAAGGCTTTAATCTGAGCGTTCTGGATACCGGTTCAGGTGCCAAGATGGCGGATCGGATTCTCTGTGCCTGCGGGGAACGGTTTCTGCAGAAAAAGGTCTTTTCTTCCATTTTCCTGACGGGAAAGGGATTTGCCAGAACCGACTGGGCGCCGGAGTTTATGAAACAGATCTGCAACAGGAGGCGGGTATTTGCGGAACCGGCCCTGTTTGCCAAGGGAGCGGCTTATAAGGCAGAAAGCTATCTGAAAAAGAAAGGCTCCTACCCGTTTTGCTGCATCTGTGAGGGAAAAATCCGGTCGACTGTCACCATGGAGGTTTTAAAACGGGACTCCAGGGTTCAGATTGCCCTGGCCTCTGCCGGAGAGAGCTGGTATGAGGCGAGAAGCGTGCTGGAGGTGATCCTGGACGGCCAGAAGGAGATTCCGCTTACGATTACGCCTCAGGATCCGAAGCAGAGACGGACGGTGACAATTCCTCTGGACGGGTTCCCGGACCGGCCGGACAAAACGACCAGAGTACGGATTGCGGCCGGCTTTCTGGATGAAAAAACCATGGTGGTGAAAATTGTGGACCGGGGCTTTGGAGAACTGTTTCCCAGGACGGATGCATCCATCCGCCAGGAGGTGATGATATGAGCCTTTTGCTTTGCAGACAGGAGCCGGTGGAGACTCCCTATTATGTGGAGGCTCTGGGAATCCACCTCTATTCTTCCCAGGAGCTTTGCTATGTGATTTACCATCATCCCCTTCTTGTGATGGAGGATTTTGTGGATGACCGGCTCATTGGGTTTCTTCGCAGTGAGCTGCGGATGCCGTTTCTGGCGGAGCGGATTGAAAAGTGGCTGGAAAGCCGGGGAGCCTCCGATGAGCTTTTGTTTTTAATCCTTCAGGACTGCGCCTACTACAGTCCCAATGAGCAGGCTTTGTTCCGCCAGAAGGTAACGGCATACCGGAAGCTTCCGGAGGAGGAATACGAGAAGGCAAGAGCCGATTATTTTTACCGGATCCGGCTGTACGGAAAGGCGATTTCCGTGTATGAACGGATTCTGGAAGCGGATCGGGAAAAGAAGCTTTCCGGTTCCTTCCGGGCGAAAATATGGAACAACATCGCTTCCTGCTATACCAAGCTGTTCTGCTATCAGAAGGCCATGCATGCCTACGACTGTGCCTGGGATGCGGAGGAGAGCGAGGAGTTCATCAAGCGGATGTATCTTTTAACGGTGATGGAGCCCATGCTGGAGGTAAAGGAGAAATACCTCAGCATGATGACGGAAGATAAACGGGAAGAATGGGATCAGCTGGCAGAGGCTGCTGCGGCGGAATCGGAGCAGGAGGAGCCGGTGAGACGGATGGAGAAACTGTTTCAGAAGGATCCGATTAAACGGATGGCCGGAGCCGGTGACGTTTTAAACCGGTGGAAGGTGGAGTACCGGAGGATGATTTGATGAAAAAGGCCTTTATGGACGAAGATTTTCTTTTGTATACGGAAACGGCCGGAGAATTGTTCCACACTTGTGCCAAATCCCTTCCGATTGTGGATTACCACTGTCATATCAGCCCGGAAGAGATTGCCAGGGACCGGAAATTTGACAACCTTGCTGAAATCTGGCTTGGCGGGGACCATTATAAATGGCGGTTTATGAGAGCCAACGGGATAGAGGAGCGGTTTATTACAGGCGATGCTTCCGACTGGGAGAAGTTTTTCAAATGGGCCGGGGTCCTGGAACGGGGGATTGGAAATCCTCTGTATACGTGGAGCCATATGGAGCTGAAACGGTATTTTGGCTATGGGGGAGTTTTGAATGAAAGAACGGCCGGAGAGGTCTGGGAGCTGGGAAAAGAGCGGCTGTCCTGGCCTTCCATGAGCGCCAGGGGGCTGATTCTCCAGTCAAAGGTGACCCATCTGTGCACCACGGATGATCCGGCCGACAGCCTGAAATGGCATCAGGTGCTTCGTGAGGATCGGGAGTTTCCGGTTCAGGTTCTCCCGGCCTGGAGACCGGATCAGGCCCTGTCCGTGGAGAAGCCGTCCTTTCTTTCCTATCTGGAGCGGCTGGGGGAAGCGGCAGGAATGGAAATCGGAAGCGTCGGCTCTCTGAAGGAGGCTCTTGTGCGTCGGATGGATGTATTTGAAGACATGGGCTGCCTGGCCTCGGATCATGGGCTTTCCCATGTCATGTATGTTCCGGCCTCAGAGGAAAAGCTGGAACAGATTTTTGAAAAGCGGCTTCTTCATAAAGAACTGAGCCGGGAGGAGACAGAACAGTATAAGACCGGCCTCCTTCTTTTTCTTGCAGAACAGTATGCAGAAAGAGGATGGGTGATGCAGCTTCATTATGGCTGCAGCCGGGACAACAACCGGCAGATGTATGAGCGGCTGGGGCCGGATACCGGGTTTGACTGCATCGGACCGGAAACACCGGCAGAACAGCTGATTGGTTTTCTGGATGCTCTGCATTCACGGGGAGCGCTTCCGAAAACCATTCTGTACAGCCTGAATCCTCACGACAATGAACGGATTGATTCTGTCATCGGATGTTTTCAGACGTCTGAATGTCCGTCCAAACTGCAGCATGGGGCTGCCTGGTGGTTTAACGATCACAGGCAGGGCATCCGGAACCATCTGATTTCCCTGGCCTCCATTGGCTGCCTGGGCACTTTTGTTGGGATGCTGACCGATTCCCGCAGCTTCCTTTCCTACACCCGGCATGAGTATTTCCGGAGGATTTTATGCGATTTGCTGGGACAGTGGGCAGAGGACGGGGAGTTTCCTGATGACCGGGCGGTGCTGGAAAAACTGGTTTCCGATATTTCCTATCATAATGCAATCCGGTATTTTGGATTTACTGAAAGCGGGAAGATGGGCTGCAATCCTTAAAAACGCAGACACCAGCATAAACGGGTGCCTTTTTGGCGGCGGCACAATCGGATATTTTTCTGCTTGACAAGAAACCAGGTTTTTACTATACTGAGAAAAACGAAACAGGCATAGAAGAAGAGGAGTACATTCTAGAACACCCTCAGAGAGAGCTGTCCGCTGGCTGGAAGACGGCTTGGGAAAGTGAGAATGGAAGTGGCTTCGGAGCCGGACAGTGAGAGAAATTGCAGCTGTTCCCGGGTGGCTGCCGTTAAAGGCCCAAGGAGATTGCCGTCTTATGGACGGTGAATAAAGGTGGTAACGCGGTATTTCGCCCTTTGCAGATGATGCAGAGGGCGTTTTTATTTCCTGTAAGGAATATCCGCGAACCGTAAGTCAAGCTTATGATCAGCAAATTTGCCGGAGGTGAGCGCAGGATGATACGGCTCAGACCATATAAGCCTTCAGATGCCTGGCCGCTCTTACGATGGTGGGATGGCCGGCCGGCGGAGGAATTTGTGAAATGGAGTGCAGGGAGATTTTCGTATCCCCTGACGATCGAACAGCTGGACGGGTATTTTGAGGAATGGTGCCTGAAACGGGAGGATGGATGGCCGATGACGGCACTGGGCCCGGACGGAAAGCCTGTGGGACATTTTCTGATGCGGTCTGCGGATTATGAAAAAAAATCAGTACGTGTGGGACTGATTGTAACGGATCCGCAGATCAGGGGAGCAGGCTGCGGGACACAGATGATGAGACTGGCGCTTCAATACGCATTTGAGACGCTGGGCATGGAGCGGGTCACACTGACGGTGTTTGAAAACAATCCTGCGGCCAGAGCCTGTTATCAGGCAGCAGGATTTCGGAAAAAAACGTATCTTCCGGAATACTGGAAGGAAGATGGAGAAGCGTTTGGTGCCTATGAAATGGAGGCCAGGGCAGAAAACGAAGGCACCAGATAAGAGCAGGAAACAGGACAGATAAAGGAGAAATGAGATGAAAGAACTGGAAAAGACTTACAATCCGGCGTCCATCGAGGATCGCCTGTATCAGAAATGGATGGACAGCAAATATTTCCACGCCGAGGTGCGGAAAGACAAGAAGCCCTTTACTATCGTGATGCCGCCGCCAAATGTAACGGGACAGCTTCATATGGGACATGCGCTGGATAATACCATGCAGGATATTTTAATCCGCTACAAGAGGATGCAGGGGTATGAGGCCCTCTGGCAGCCGGGAACGGACCATGCGGCCATTGCCACTGAAGTCAAGGTAACGGAGAAATTGAAAAAGGAAGGCATTGATAAGAAGGAGCTGGGCCGGGAGGGCTTTTTAAAGGAAGCCTGGAAGTGGAAGGAAGAGTATGGCAGCCGGATTTTAAAGCAGCTCCAGAAGATGGGGTCTTCCGCCGACTGGGAGCGGGAGCGGTTTACCATGGATGAGGGCTGTTCGGAGGCCGTTTACGAGGTATTCCAGCGCCTTTATGACAAGGGATACATTTATAAGGGCAGCAAAATTATCAACTGGTGCCCGGTCTGCCAGACCACCATTTCCGATGCAGAGGTGATTCATGAGGAGCAGGACGGCTTCTTCTGGCATATCAATTATCCCATCGTTGGCGAAGAGGGACGTTTCGTGGAGATTGCCACCACCAGACCGGAAACCATGCTGGGAGACACGGCAGTGGCGGTTAATCCGGAGGATGAGCGGTATCAGGATCTGATTGGCAAGATGCTGAAGCTGCCGCTGACCGACCGGGAGATTCCGGTGATTGCCGATGCTTATGTGGATAAGGAGTTTGGAACCGGATGCGTGAAGATTACGCCAGCCCATGATCCCAACGACTTTGAGGTAGGAAAGCGCCACAATCTTCCTGAGATCTGCATCATGAATGATGATGCCACCATCAGTGCAGAGGGAAAATACAAAGGAATGGACCGCTACGAGGCCAGAAAGGCCATGGTAGAGGATTTAAAGGCCCAGGGTCTTCTTGTGAAGGTGGTTCCCCATGCTCATAACGTGGGAATCCATGACCGGTGCAAAACGACGGTTGAGCCCATGATTAAGCCCCAGTGGTTTGTAAAGATGGAAGAGATGGCCAAGCCAGCCATTGAGGCCCTGAAAACAGGGGAACTGAAGTTTGTTCCGGAAAGCTATGGAAAGACCTATCTTCACTGGCTGGAGGGAATCCGCGACTGGTGTATTTCCAGACAGTTATGGTGGGGACACCGGATTCCGGCATATTACTGTGACGACTGCGGCGAGATGACTGTTTCCAAGGAAAAGGTGGAGGTTTGCCCCAAGTGCGGAGGACATCACATCCGGCAGGATGAGGATACCCTGGATACCTGGTTCTCTTCCGCGCTCTGGCCCTTCTCCACGCTGGGCTGGCCCAAGGATACGGAGGAATACCGCTATTTCTATCCTACAGATGTGCTGGTAACCGGCTATGATATTATTTTCTTCTGGGTCATCCGTATGGTATTCTCCGGAATCGAGCAGACCGGAAAATGCCCCTTCCATACGGTTCTGATTCATGGCCTGGTAAGGGACTCCCAGGGCCGGAAGATGAGCAAATCTCTGGGCAACGGCATCGATCCGCTGGAGGTAATCGACAAATACGGCGCCGATGCGCTGAGAATGACGCTGATGACCGGAAATGCGCCTGGAAACGATATGCGTTTCTACTGGGAGCGTGTGGAGGCCAGCAGAAACTTCGCCAATAAAGTGTGGAATGCCAGCCGGTTCATCATGATGAACCTTGAGAAGGCTCAGGGCGGACAGGCAGCCCTTTCTGACCTGACACTGGCGGACCGGTGGATTCTTTCCAGGGTCAATGGCCTTGCTCAGGAAGTAACCGAGAACATGGACAAGTACGAGCTGGGAATCGCCCTTCAGAAAGTGTACGATTTCATCTGGGAAGAGTTCTGCGACTGGTATATTGAGATGGTAAAGCCCAGACTCTGGGACGATGGGGATGAGACGAGAGCAGCGGCCATCTGGACTCTGAAAACCGTACTTATCAATTCCTTAAAGCTTCTTCATCCCTTTATGCCCTTTATTACCGAAGAGATTTTCTGCAACCTTCAGGATGAGGAACCGTCCATCATGATTTCTTCCTGGCCGGAGTACCGGGAGGACTGGAATTTTGCCCAGGATGAAAAGGCGGTGGAAGCCGTTAAGGAAGCAGTCCGCGCCATCCGGAATGTCCGGACTTCCATGAACGTTCCGCCGAGCCGCAAGGCCAAGGTTTATGTGGTGACGGATCACGAGGAGACGGCAGAGCTGTTTAAAAAGAGCCAGGTCTTCTTTACGGTTCTTGCTTCGGCCAGTCAGGTGGTCATTCAGGCTGACAAGACGGGAATCGGCGATGACGCGGTTTCAGCGGTGATTCATCAGGCCGTGATTTATATGCCTTTTGCCGAGCTGGTGGACGTGGAAAAGGAGCTGGAACGGCTTCGCAAGGAGGAAGCGCGTCTGGACGGCGAATTGAAACGGGTCAACGGCATGCTGGGCAATGAAAAGTTTGTGAGCCGTGCGCCTCAGGCAAAGATTGACGAGGAGCGGGCCAAGCTGGTAAAATATACCCAGATGATGGAACAGGTAAAAGAGCGTCTGGCCCAGCTTGAGAAACAGAATTAAAAGCAGCAGGGAAAGTCGGGCCGCAGCAGGTTTTGTCGATGCGGCCCGATATGTTTTTGTTGCAAAACGGACGATTCTTCTATATAGTTTAAGCTGGACTTAAAAATTTTTATAAGCTCAGGAGAAGAGCCGGGAAGCAGACTGTGCGGTCAGGCGGCAGCGGTTTCGTTTCGTCTGGATAAAATGTGTTTCCGGCTTAAGAACCGGATAAAAACAGGAGGGATGCTCCGTGAAAGAGACGGAGTTTGGCCCGGAATGGGAGTACATTGAGAAAATTCCGCAGTTTTCCGGGAAAAAAAGCGGACTTTCCCAGGTTCGGGAGTTTCTTGAACTTTTAGGCAGTCCGGATCGAGAATTTCAGATTTTTCATGTGGCAGGGACCAATGGGAAAGGTTCGGTCTGTGCGTTTCTGACATCCATGCTAAAGGAGGCGGGGATTTCCTGCGGAACTTTTATTTCCCCCCATCTGGTGGAGGTGCGGGAACGGTTTCTGATAAACGGGACTGTGGTTTCCAGAGAAGCCTTTCTGGATGGGTTTTATGAGGCAAAGGCTGCCGTCGGGCGGTGGATGGAGATGGGACATGCCCATCCTACATACTTTGAGTTCCTGTTTTATCTGGGGCTCTGCCTGTTCCGGAAGGCAAAGGTGGCCGTTCTGGTTCTGGAAACCGGAATGGGAGGAATCCTGGATGTGACCAATGTGACAGAACATCCGCTGGTTTCCGTGATTACTTCCATCAGCTTTGACCATATGGATTATTTGGGACATACCATCCGGGAGATTGCCCAAAAAAAGGCCGGAATCATAAAGCCCGGGGTGCCGGTGGTGTATGATGCCGGCAGCGCGGAGGCCAGCGAGGTGATGGAGGAGACAGCGAAAAGACAGCAGGCGCCGTCGTTTCCGGTCCAAAAGGCCAGTTTCCGGTTCTGCGGGAAAGGGCTTCTTGTCCGGGATTTTTACGGCGGAGAGCCGATAGAGGTGTCGGTGCCTTTTGCGGCCCCCTATCAGGCCGTCAATGCCCTTCTGGCCATCCGGGCGGCAGAATGCTCCGGACTTCCAATTTCCAGAGAGGCGGTGGAGCATGGAATCCGGAATGCCAGATGGCCGGCCAGAATGGAGGAGATCCTTCCCCGGGTTTATCTGGACGGGGCTCACAACGCGGACGGAGTACGGGCTTTTCTGGAGGCGGCCTGCCTGATTAAGAAGGAACTTCGTCCCGGACGGGTGCTTCTGCTCTTTGGCGCGGTGTCCGATAAGGAATACAGGCGGATGCTTGCGGAAATCCGGGACAGTTTAAAACCGGATGTCTGCTTTCTTGCCGAACTGGATACATACCGGGCGATTCCATTGGAGGAGCTTTTAAAAACGGCCGGAGAGGTCTTTGGGGCAGAAACCAGGCTGGAAGCCTTTTCTGATGTAAAGGAAGGAGTCAGGCGGCTGCTTTCTGAGAAAGAGGAGGACGATCTGGCGTTCATTGCCGGTTCTCTCTATCTGGCAGGAGAAGTAAAGGCGTACCTGAAGGAGAAGGATGAAAGGAACGAAACATGATCAATTTTGAGGAAGAAATCGAGCGCTTCAAGCCCAGCCTGGAGGTGGAGGCAGTCAGCGATGCGATTGTAAAAAGCGATTTGACGGATATGGCAGATATCATGATGGAAATCATGAAAGAGATAAAAAGGGAACAGTAATTTATGGATGAATTGCAGAAAATCCAGTTTGCGGCCAACAGTTTTTATAACCGCGGACTGGAGCTGGCAAAAGAACGGGATTTATCCGGGGCCTCGGAGTATCTGAAACGGGCCCTGCAGCTAAATAAGTACCATACGGATGCGAGAAACCTGCTGGGGCTGATTTTTTATGAGATGGGGGAAACCTCGGATGCTCTGGTTCAATGGGTTATCAGCGTCAACCTGCAGCCGGAGGAAAACCGGGCGGATCATTATCTGGACGAAGTACAGAGAAAGCCGGGAAAACTGGAAGTGGCCAGTCAGACCGTAAAAAAATTCAATCAGGCGCTGATTTACGCTCAGAACGGCAGTGATGATCTGGCGGTTCTCCAGTTAAAGCGGGTGGTGGAGGAGCGGCCCAATTACGTGAAGGCTCATCTGCTTCTGGCCCTGCTTTATATGCAGCATGAGGATTTTACCAAGGCGGGAAAATCCCTGTTTAAGGTGCTTCAGATTGATAAAAATAACAAAAAGGCCGGGCGGTACATGGAATATGTAAAATCCAGAACCGGAAAGGCGGATGTGGAACGAAGGAAGATGAAGAACGCCTTTTCCCACCGCCAGATGCAGGATGATGACGTGATTCTGCCGCCTACCTATAAGGAGAATACGGGCTGGCAGTCCATCATTAATATCGGCATCGGCCTGATTCTGGGCGCCGTTATGATTTTCTTTCTGGTGATGCCGGCCAGGGAGCGGTCCTTAAACTACGAGCATAATCAGGAAATGCTTTCCTATACCGACCAGTTAAACCTTGCCAATCAGGAAGTGGCCCGGCTCAACGAAGAGCTGAGTCAGTACCAGACCCAGAATGAGCAGGTTCAGAGCCAGCTGGATGAGATGCAGGGAAATTCGGACAGTGTTGTGGCAGAATATGCTGCCCTTGTGCAGATTCAGCAGGCTTACCGGAACAACGATTTCCGGACGGCGGTCCGGCTGTATATCGACATGGATCAGTCGAAGATTACCGATGAGAACACGTTAAATATTCTGGCCGGTATTCAGGCGGATATGGCGGCCAATGCGCCGGCGGAGCTGGAGGCCATGGCGGCGGAGGCAGAGGCCGCCGGGGACCATGAGCTGGCGCTTCACTACTATGAGAGTTATATGACACTGAACGACAGGAACCCTCAGATTATTTATAATATGGCCATGATTTATCAGGCCATGGGGGATGAGGATACGGCAGACCAGCTGTTCGGCCAGGTGATTATGAACTTTGCCGATTCTGAGCTGGCGGCTCAGGCCCAGGCGCAGCGGGGATACTAAAGCTCCGGCTGATTTCCGGAACTTCGATTTGAAAAAGCATGCCGGAGCCAATGACCGGTTTCCAGGGAAATATGGAAGCAACCGGGGAAATACAGCAGAAATATGAAATTTTGATTTGGAAAGAGACCTTACAGAAGAGAAACTGCAGGGTCTCTTTTTGCGTGGTGCGGCCGATAAGCATGGAGCGGCCGGTTGGCGCGTAACATCCGGCTGCATGCCGTGTCTGCAGGAGCGGACATGGACGGGACGGGCAGATAAGCGCGAGCGCATCACGATAATCAGACAAGGAGGGAGAAACAGGTGGGGGAACCATTTATTTATGAGGCCAAGGGTCAGACGTTAATCATTCATCTGCCCAAAGAGCTGGATCATCATAACTGCCGGAATCTGAAATATGAAACGGATCTTCTGATGGCGGAAAATTATATTACCCGGCTGGTGTTTGATTTTTCCGACACCAGATTTATGGACAGCTCAGGGATCGGGATTTTGCTGAACCGTTACAAACAGGTCCGCTCCAGTGGAGGATCGGCCTGCTTTTACGGCGCCGGACCCCAGGTGGTCCGGGTATTGAAGGTGGCCGGCGTTCTGGGACTGATGAAACGGTATGAATCCAGGGAAGAAGCTCTTTGCGGATAGGGGGATAGAAATGGAAAAAAAGGAATGTATGTCAATGAAAATGGACAGCCTTTCAAAAAATGAGGAGTTTGCCCGGGTGGTGGTGGCTGTGTTCGCAAGCCGTCTGGACCCAACGCTGGAGGAGTTGGATGATATTAAGACGGCCGTTTCGGAGGCGGTGACCAATGCTGTGATCCATGGATATCAGAACGGAGAAGGAGTGATTGAACTGACGGCTTCGGCTGAGGGGAAGATTCTTACGGTTACGGTAAAAGATACAGGCGTGGGGATTGCCGATGTAGAGAAGGCCATGGAACCCATGTTCACAACGGCGCCGGAGGGAGATCGTTCCGGCATGGGTTTTTCCTTTATGGAGGCGTTTATGGATCAGGTGGAGGTTGTTTCCGCACCGGGGGAGGGAACCACGGTGACGATGAGAAAGAAAATCGGCGGGTGACGGTATGGCAGATACGGCAGAGCTTTTGAGGCGTGCACACCAGGGAGATAAAAAGGCCAGGGATCAGCTGGTCTTGGAAAATACAGGGCTGGTATGGAGCATCGTAAAGCGGTTTGCCGGGAGAGGCTGTGAAACCGAAGATTTGTTCCAAATCGGGAGCATCGGCCTTTTAAAGGCCATTGACAATTTCGATCTGACCATGGATGTCCGGTTTTCCACTTATGCGGTACCGATGATTACGGGGGAAATCCGGAGATTTCTGCGGGATGACGGGATGATTAAAGTGAGCCGTTCCCTTAAGGAACTGGCGGCTAAGATTGGGGCCGCCAGAGAGCGGCTGGAATTCAGCCTGGGGCGGGAGCCGACTATTGAGGAGCTGGCAAGTCAGGTAGGAGCCAGCCGTGAGGAAGTGGCCGCTTCCCTGGAAGCAGGGGCCGAAGTGGAGTCCATTTACCGTCCTGTGGGGCGCGAAGAAGAAAACGGAGGCTGCCTGATTGACCGGATTGCGGAAAAAACTTCAGAAAATGATAAGCTTCTGGACCGGCTGGTTCTGGGAGAGGTTTTATCTCAGCTGGGAGAAAAGGAGCAGTCCATTATCCGGATGAGGTATTTTGAAAACAGGACACAGACGGAGATTGCGGGAAAGCTGGGAATTTCCCAGGTACAGGTTTCCAGGCTGGAGAAAAAAATTTTATTTCAGATGAGGGAACGGCTGCTGTCATAAAGCGTTTCGTGTACAGATTCATGGAAGCATCGCCTCATTTTGATGCCTGCGGGAATAAATATGCAGAAAATGACGCATAATAACCGAAAAGCGAAAGAAGGTGGATGTATGAATTCACGCAGGCAGCGACTGCAGATTGCCGCGGCAGTGTTTCTGCTTTTGCTGGTGGTGTTTGCAGCATGGTACCTGATGTTTTATCTTCCTGGCCGGATGGCGGAACCCGAGGGAACGCTTGTTTGCATTCCCGGGAGGATGAAAACCATATGAGTGAAAAAAAGCTGGTTTATGTAAAGATCCCGCAGGAAACAAAAACAGAGAAAAAGGACGTGCGGCTGGGAGATGCAGCCCGGATCTACAGCCGGGACAAGGCTGCAGAGGCCAGAGTGAAGGCGCTCCGGCTTGTTTCTTTTCAGAAAGCGCGGAGGAAAACTTCCTGGGTGGGCAGCGTGATGGAGATCATCCAAAAGGCAGAGCAGGCGGATCCGGAGATTCAGCTTGTGAATCTTGGAGAGACAGACTTCGTTGTCTTTTATGAGCCGGAAAAGGGCGGTTCGAGGCTCTTTGAAAACCTTAAGGTTTTCTTTGTCTGCCTGGTGTCCTTCTGCGGAGCCGCCTTTGCGATTATGTCCTTTCACAACGACTCCAATGTAACAGACGTATTTGGGAACGTGTACCGTCTGGTCATGGGAGAGGAGGCGGAAGGGCCAACCGTACTGGATGCTTCCTATTCGGTAGGACTGGCGGCCGGGATTCTGGTTTTTTTCAATCATTTTGCATCCTGGAAGCTGACGGTGGATCCGACGCCGATTGAGGTAGAAATGGATCTGTACGAAGAAAATCTCAATAAAACCGTGATTCAGAACAAAGGCAGGAAGGAGGCAGATGGTCATGACTCTTAAGCAGCTGTTTCTGGTTTTCATGGGGCTGAGCGCCGGCGGCGTGATTGCTGCCGGCATTTTTTCTTTTTTAGCCATGATTGGCGTGATTCCAAGACTGGTGGGGGCAACGGGGACAAAATCCCATATCATGCTGTACGAGACCATGATGGTAGCAGGAGGAATCTGGGGGAATCTCATTGATCTGTATCAGATCAGGCTGGTTCTTCCGGGAGTGTTTGTTCTTGCTGTCTTTGGGCTGTCTGCCGGGATCTTCGTGGGAAGTCTTGTAATGTCTCTGGCGGAAACTCTGAAGGTTCTCCCGGTGCTGGGAAGGCGCCTGGGCCTTATCAGAGGACTTCCTTTCGTGATTTTATCGATTGCTCTGGGAAAATGCATCGGGGCGTTTCTTTATTTCTGGAATAATTTTGGAGGTGTCTGATGGAAATAGATAAAAAAGAATATGATGAGTATGTGAAGACGGTGACGCCGACTCACAGCACATGGAAAAACGTGGGAAGAGCTTTTCTTGTGGGCGGAGGAATCTGCCTTCTGGGACAGGTTCTTACGGGACTGTTTCTGAATTGGGGTATGGAAAAGGAAGAAGCGTCTGCCTGGACCACTCTTTGTCTGATTGCAGGAAGCGTCATTCTTACCGGACTGAATCTTTATCCCAGACTGGTGAAGTTCGGAGGCGCCGGGGCACTGGTGCCTATTACGGGCTTTGCCAATTCGGTGGTGGCTCCGGCCATCGAGTACAAGGCAGAAGGCCATGTCTTCGGCGTTGGATGCAAGATTTTCACCATTGCAGGCCCGGTGATTCTGTTTGGAATTTTTGCCAGCTGGGCTCTGGGGCTGGTTTCTCTGATTGGGAGGATGATGGGATTTTAAAACCGTCAAAGGAAAAGAACAGAGGCTGAGGGGAAGAAGCCTGTGGGAAGGATTTTGTACCGCGGGAGAGAAAAACCTGTTATAATAGGAATAAACCCGGCTGGCCGGAGAACCGGGCGGCCCCCGGGAGCGGGATACAGGAAAACCTGACTCCAGGGAGCCGGGACAGGGAAGCAGAATCCGGGGAAATCAGTTCCGGGGAGTGAGGATGCAGAGAAATCTGATTCCCGGGAGCCGGGACAGGGAAGCAGAATCCGGGGAATCCGGTTCCGGGGAGGATACATCCAGGAAACCTGGCTCCAGTGGATTTGATGTTGAGACGATGGGGATAGGGAGTAAATATCAGGAAGCAGGAGATGGACAACGGGAATAAAACAAAGGAGAAAGGCATGAGAATGACGGAGAAGAAACGAAATAAGAATGGACTGGGGCGGAAGCTGAGAACCAGGATTGTGCTGGCAGCAGTCTGTGCCGCCGGATTCGTCTTAAGTCCTTTTGGAGTGATTCCGGCAGAAGCGGAGACAGAACAGAATACACAGCCTGCCCGGATGGATATGGCCGGAATGGCCCTCTGGGAGGCAGCTCAGGAACGGCAGAGGGAGCTTTCCCAGACAGAGGCCAGGCTGGAAGGAACCTGGTCTCTGGAATACGGCGGTTTTCGCATATCCCAGCCATTTACCGGGCAGGCAGAGCTGACGGGGCTGGGGACGGAGGAGCTGGAGGGCTTTTTGTCCATTGCATCCTCAAAAGAGACGGTTTTCCGGTTTCAGAACGGGCAGGTGACCAGAGAGGATGCTTCCGGCGAGACGGTGCTTTTGTCTGACCCGGCTTCCTGGCTGGCACTCTCCAACGGGTTTATGAATGGCACCACATATGACTTAAGCCTGGTTAAAGAGCTTTGGGTCAGCGGCCATGAAGAAGATCGGGAAGATAAGAGCACGGTGTTATCTTATCGGCTGGAGGAAAACGGAGCGGCAAAACAGATACAGCCCATGGTGAGAAACTGGCTTGCCGGCATGGGATTGTCGCTGCCGGAAGAAGGTGACTGGCTGGAGCTTCATCAGGTGGAGGGAGAGCTTACCGTCAGTTCTGCCGGATACATGGCGGTGGACCGGCTGCGGGCGGAAGCAACCATTCTGATGGGACAGGAATCTGCAAAAGGAGTCTTTGAGATCTGCGTCACCTATCCGGGAGCAGGGGGCTGAGTTTGAAGGCAGCATGCTTTCATGCATAAAACGAGAGGAAAGCTGGCAGACTAACCATAAAACATGAGTTTGGAGGCGCATGGAGATGGGAGAAAAACAGAAAGGGAGAGCCAGCATCCTCTTTAAAGAGCCGCCGGTGATTACGGCTGCGGCCTCTGTGGTGGGAAAGAAGGAAGGGGAAGGTCCGCTGGGAACCTGCTTTGACCAGGTGGAAATGGATTCCATGTTGGGAAAAAAGACCTGGGAAGAGGCAGAAAGCGAACTGCAGACCAGAGCGGCAAGAATGGCCCTAAAGAAAAGCGGATTAAAAAAGGAAGACATTCGGTACTATTTCGGAGGGGATCTGCTGGCTCAGTTAATTGCCACGTCCTTTGGTGCTATGAACCTGGAATTTCCTCTGTTTGGTATCTACGGAGCCTGCTCCACCATGGGGGAAGCAATGGGACTGGGAGCCATGACAGTGGAAGGCGGATTTGCCGATCATGTGATGGTGGCAGCTTCCAGCCATTTTGCTTCTGCAGAGAAGCAGTTCCGGTTTCCTCTGGAGTATGGAAATCAGCGTCCCTATTCCGCCACCTGGACGGTGACTGGCTGTGGTAATGTGATCCTCTCCAAAGGATCTGCCGCCGGAAAGGAAGCAGGTACCTGGAAAAAAGACGGAGGGCCTCTGGCAAAGATTGCCGGCATAACGACGGGGAAAATTGTGGATATGAACCAGAAGGACTCCATGAACATGGGAGCTGCCATGGCCATGGCGGCCCTGGACACAATTCTTGCCAATTTCCGGGATTTGGGAGTAGACGGAACCTGGTATGATAAAATCATTACCGGAGATCTGGGCCAGGTGGGAAAACGCCTTCTTCTGGATTATCTATTGGCAGCCGGACACGATATCCGAGAGCGGTACATGGACTGCGGAATCGAAATTTTTGATGAGGAAACTCAGGATACCCATGCAGGCGGAAGCGGCTGCGGCTGTTCGGCGTCGGTGCTCTGCGGCTATGTTCTGCCGAATATCAAGGCAGGAAAATGGAAGCGGGTTTTGTTCCTTCCAACCGGAGCGCTTCTTTCCACGGTCAGCTTTAATGAGGGGAGAAGCATTCCTGGAATCGCTCATGGGGTGATTCTGGAAGGAATCTGAGAGAAATGAAAACGGCAGTCAGAATGCCGGACGGAATCTTTCAGGCAGAGGCAGAACAGGTACGCAGGCGGAGAAAACGGAAGCCTGGATGTACCGGAAAATGGAGGTGAAGGAACATGGACTATCTGAAGGCGTTTCTTGTGGGAGGGGCAATCTGTGCTCTGGTTCAGATTCTGATGGATAAAACGAAACTGATGCCCGGAAGGATTATGGTGCTTCTGGTGGTGAGCGGGGCCGTTTTAGGGTTCCTTGGAATTTACGAACCCTTTGCCCAGTGGGCCGGAGCGGGAGCCACCGTTCCCCTTTTGGGATTTGGCAATACTCTCTGGAAAGGAATTTCTAAGGCCATGACGGAAGACGGCGTTCTGGGAATCTTTAAGGGCGGTTTTACGGCCAGTGCCGTTGGAATTTCAGGAGCCCTGATTTTTGGATATCTTGGAGCCCTGCTGTTCCGCCCGAAAATGAAACGGTAGGGCGGAAGCAGGCCCGATGTTTTTGTTGACAGAGAAACCGGGAGGCAGTATAATAGTCTCGTCACCATCGGGAAGATGGGAACAGGAGCAGAAGCTCCGCCAATGAATGAATTTTTTGCAGGGAAATGCCACAAGGCATATGGTCTTTCAGAAGAAAGGCGGTATGCCTTTTTCTTTTGCCGTTTTTTGTGAAAACAGAGGCAACTAGGAAAAAAGAAAAGTAAAATCCTGCAGCAGGAGTTTGACAACATGAAGAGAAAAGAAATCCGGCTGCTGGCAGAAAAGAACAAACCGGGACTTGCGGTTCTTATAGGGATTCTTCTGCTGGCATCCATCCTGACCGTATTATTGACCACGGGCCTGGGCCCTGTTTCTGTCCCGCCGGGAACGACGGCAAAGATTCTGCTCAGCCGGCTTCCGTTTTTTGGAGAGTCCATTCCGGTAAGCTGGGAGATTCTGGATGAGAACATTGTTCTTGGCCTTCGCCTTCCAAGAGTCTGTCTGGGAATGGTGGTGGGAGCATCCCTGGCGGTCTGCGGCGTGGCCATGCAGGCTCTGGTCCGAAACAATCTGGCGGATCCGTTTATTCTGGGGGTGTCCAACGGAGCTTCGGCCTTCGCCACCCTGGGAATGCTGTTTGGAGCCTTTTCCTTTCTGGGAACGTATTCTCTTTCCATCAGCGCCTTTATCGGCTCTGCAGTATCTATCCTGTTTGTTTACGGGATTTCCAGAGTCCGGGGACGGATCAACATTACTCAGCTTCTTTTATCGGGGGTGGCCGTTTCCATGATGATGGATGGGGTTACCAACGTGATTACCTTGAGCGCGCCCAACGCGCTGGGGCTGCATAACGCGGAATTCTGGATGTCCGGCAGCCTGGCCGGAGCCAGATGGGCCTATCTGACGCTGCCTCTTGTTGTACTGGTTCTCTGCATGGCCGTTCTTATGATTCATTACCGGGAGCTGAATCTGCTTCTTTTGGGGGATGAGAGCGCGGCGGCCCTGGGAGTGAATGTGCGGCGGCTTCAGAAGCTTTTGGTGCTGGTGGCTTCTCTGATGGCGGGGGTTACCATTGCCGTCAGCGGTTCCATTGGATTTGTTGGCCTGATGGTGCCCCATTTCACCAGATTTCTGGTGGGAGGAGATCACAGGAAGGTTCTGCCGGTTTCCGCCCTTTTGGGAGGAATCCTGGTGGTCTGGGTGGACGTGGCAGCAAGGCTTCTGATTGCCCCGGAGGAGCTTCCGGTGGGGATTCTGACCTCGATTATCGGGGGGCCTATTTTTATCTGGATGTTAAAGAAAAGCAACCGCGACAAAGCATAAAAGGAGGCAGGCATATGCGGCTTGAGGTAGAAAATCTGACCTATTCTTATGGAGAAAAGGAAGCGGCGGATCAGGTTTCTCTTAAGGTGGACCGGGGCGAATTTGTCGGCATCATCGGTCCCAACGGAAGCGGAAAATCCACAGTTTTAAAAAATATTTACCGGGCGCTTACACCTGACTCGGGAACGATTTTGCTGGATGGAGAGAATCTGCTGTCCATGCCCTATAAAAAATCGGCCAGAAAGCTGGCTGTGGTGGGCCAGGAAAATGAGGTGCCCTTTGATTTTACCGTGGAGGAGATTGTGGCCATGGGCCGTTCCCCCTACAAAAAGCTGTTTGATATCGATACGCCCCACGACCGGCAGATGGTTCATCATGCCCTGGAACATCTTGGGATGGATCAGATGGCAAAAAGGAGCTATCTTCGCCTTTCCGGAGGAGAAAAACAGAGAGTTTTAATTGCAAGAGCCATTGCCCAGGAGTGTGATTTTTTTGTCCTGGATGAGCCGACCAATCATCTGGACATCCGTTATCAGATGCAGATTTTTGATTTCATCAAAAGACTTCAGGTGACGGTTCTGTCCGCCATTCATGATCTGAATCTGGCGGCCCTTTACTGTGACCGGCTTTATGTGATGAAAAACGGCAGGGTGGTGCTGGAAGGAACGCCGGAGGAGGTACTGACGCCGGAGCATATTTCTGAGGTGTACGGGGTTGCCAGCACGGTGGAGGTTCATCCGCTTACCGGAAAGCTGGCCATTACCTTCCTGCCGGAGGAGCTTCAAAAGCAGAAGCTGGAAGGGCAGCGGGGAAACCTGAGGTGGGCAGAAAAGAAACGGGAAGGTGCGGCGTAGAAAACCAGAGGGGGAGAAAAAGCTCCATGGAGGTATCCGGCCGCGTCAGGATACCGAAAAAAGAACCAAGCAGGATGGGAGAGACATGAGAAAACAAATATTGAAGAGAAATGAAACGAAAAAGAATAAAATTGCAAAGAGCAGAGGAGCATGGAGCCGTATGATTTTTCTGGGGACCGCAGCGGCTGTTCTGCTGACGGCGTGTGCCGGTCAGACAGATGCTGCCGGAAGTCAGGAGGAAACCGGGATTGAGGAAGTGGCCGGTTCAGAAGGAACGGTCGGAGCATCATCCGACGGGGGACAGGGCAATCTGGCGGATGCAGGAAACGGTCAGGCGGAAGATGAAACCGGCGCCTATCCGGTGACTGTCGACAATTACGGCAGGGAGGTTACGGTGACGAAACGGCCGGAGCGGGTTCTGACCCTGGGGCCCAACTGTACGGAATTGTTTGCAGCACTGGGGCTTGGGGATCTGGTGATAGGCCGTTCGCTGGTCAATCACAGCCGCGGACCCCTGGAAGAGTATGCGGATGTGGTCAATTCCATTCCGCAGTTAAATTACTCGTCTGCCACCAGGGAGGGGATCCTGACCAGCGGGGCTGACTTTATCTATGCGCTGGACTGGGAAATCAGCGATACCGGCTGCAACATCGAGGAGGCGGCCCAGTATGGAATGAATGTGTACGTAAATTCAGCCGCCACACTGGAGGAGCAGTATCAGGAAATTCTGGATCTGGGACGAATTTTTGATGTGGAAGATGCGGCAGAGGATTTTGTCGATGAACAGCAGCAGAGGATTGAAGCGGTGGAACAGGCGATTGAGGGAAAAGAACCGGTGGATGTTCTGGTGTATGACAGCGGAACCGACGGAGTGTTTACCTGCTCCGGATCCAATTTTGAGTCCCTTCTCATCAGCCTGGCAGGCGGCCATAACATTTTCGATGATCTGACGGATCAGCAGTGGGTAACGGTCAGCTATGAGGAGGTTCTGGCCAGGGATCCGGATGTGATCCTGATTCATGATTATGATTCTCCGTCTCTGGAGGAGAAGATTGCGGAGATCAAGGCAAATCCCACCCTGTCTCAGCTTTCCTGTGTGCAGGAGGAACGGTTTGCGTCCATTACACTGGAAAGTGTCCTGCCGGGAGACCGGATGGCCTATGCGGTGGAATCCTTGGCTCAGGCCTTTTACCCGGAGGCGTTTCAGTAAGAACGAGCCGCCGGCAGGACTGCCCGCGCTCATGCTGAATGTGGCAGCCCGCGCTGATGCTGAATGGGACTGTCTGCGCTCATGCCGGAACGAGAGAAAACAAAAACCCGGCCGGAACAGAAATCAGAATCTGTTCTGGCCGGGCCTTTTATTACTCATAGCCTGGTCCGATGGGGATCACGCTTCCCACCGATGGGGAACCGGGGCCGGAAGGAGAAATGGTTTCCGCCGGCATGGTTTCCGACTCGGAAGGAAGGATCACGGCCGCCTGGGTGTGAACCGTGCAGTAGCCGGGAAGACGGTAAGGAGTATCGGCCGTCTGGCCGGTTTCTCCCTCCGGGGTAATCATAAAGGTTCTGGAAACCTTTAATTCTTCCGGGCAGAATTCGGTTGGAAGACCGCCGGAGGCAGAGCAGACCGTGGTGGTCATATGATGGTCGCAGACCTCGGTCGGTTCGGAGCCTTTGGCAAAGTATTCCGTGTAGACGGCGCTTCCCCTCGGGTCGTTTTCGCAGACGCCGGGACTTGCCAGCTTCCCGGATTTGCGGCAGACCGAAACCGTGGTGATGGAAGACGGAACAGGGAAGCCGGTATCCGCCAGTCCTTCATGAACCCGGCTCATGATATTTTTCCAGATAATCTTATGGTAGGAAGTGCTGCTTCCAATGGCGGAGATTTTTTGGTTGTTGTCACAGCCGGACCAGATTCCCGCCGTATAATAAGGCGTATAACCTACAAACCAGATGTCGTTGTTGCTGGTGGTGGTACCCGATTTTCCTGCATTGGACATGTTGGGCAGGTTGGCGCTGGTGCTGGTGGAATAAAGGTTTCCGCTTCCATACATCCGGCTGCTCTCCATGGACTGGGACATGGCATCGGTTAAAAGAAAAGCGGTGGAGTCCTTTAATACCCGTTTGGTTTCCGGCGTGTTTTCCAGAAGAACCTTGCCGTTATGATCCAGAATCTTCGTGAAGAAAACGGGTTTGGTATAGATTCCCTGGTTGGCAATGGTAGCGTAGGCTGCAGTCAGCTCCAGATTGGAAACGCCTTTGGTAATTCCGCCCAGGGCAGTGGCTGCGTTGTAATCCGTATCCGTCATGGAAGTGATTCCAAAATTCCTTGCGTATTCCACGCCCAGCTGCGGCGTGACGGTTTCCATCATGCAGCGGACGGCGACGATGTTCATGGAATAAACGATTCCGTCCCGAATGGTGCTGTATCCCATGTATCCCTTGCTGCTGTACCAGTTGCGGAAGGTTTTGGAGCCTACGGTAAACGGGGCATCATAATAGACAGAGCTTAAGTTTGCCCCGCAGGCATCCAGAGCCGGCGCAAAGGAAGTAATGACTTTAAAGGTGGAACCTGGCTGACGCAGGGTTTCCGTGGCCCGGTTTAAGGAACGGCTGACCTCCTTTTCTCCGCGGCCGCCGCTGATGGCTTTTACGTATCCGGTGGACTGATCCATCAGAACGAAGGAAA
Organism: Candidatus Copromonas faecavium (nom. illeg.); assembly: GCA_018712915.1. Taxonomy (GTDB): domain Bacteria; phylum Bacillota; class Clostridia; order Lachnospirales; family Lachnospiraceae; genus Copromonas; species Copromonas faecavium. Next base: position 34,393 of record DVGC01000057.1, read on the forward strand.
TCTGCGGCTGGAGAACATAGTGGACGACCTCGCCTAAAATCTGGTCTCCCTCCTGAACCATGGCGTCCTTATAGAGGGCAATGGCCTCATCCGCTTCTTCTTTGGTGTTAAAGAGCCCGTTGAAGGAGGAGCGTCCCAGATCATTGCGGAAATAGGAGCCCATGGATTCGTCGGAATAATGGGTGGTCGTTCCGTCTGCATGGGTGACGGAAAGCTGGTAATCCACGGAATAATAAACCACATCGTAATTATCCGGATTATTGATTTCTTCATCCACAATGGTCTGAATGTCCGGATCCTGTGTGGTGTGAATCTCCAGGCCGCCGGAAAACAGCAGGTTGGAGGCCTGAGTTTCCGTATAGCCCAGCTTGTCCTGCAGGGCTTCCATAACCTGGGTAATCAGTTCATCGGTAAAGTAGGAGTAGGGTGTTTCATTTTCCTGAGCTGTCAGATTGACGTTGGTAATTCTGGAATAAACGTCATCGGCCAGAGCCTCCTCCTGATCCTTCTTGGAGATTTTTCCCTGTTCATACATGTACTGAAGAATGACCCGCCGTTTTTCCTCATTGTTTTTTCTTCCGGTTTCCGTCAGCGGATTGTACCGGGTGGGGGCCTGGGTAATTCCTGCGATAACGGTGGCCTCCGACAGAGTCAGATCAGACACATCTTTATTAAAGTACCGGAGAGCTGCCGCTTTGACGCCCAGAGTATTATTGCCGAGGTTAATGGTGTTCAGGTAATTCTTCAGAATAATCTTTTTATCCATGATCTGCTCAAGCTGGACAGCCAGGTACTGCTCCTGGATTTTCCGTTCCAGCTTTTCGCCGAAGGTATCTTCATTTCCTCCTTCAAAAATGTTATTCTTGATAAGCTGCTGGGTAATGGTACTTCCGCCTCCGGCCGGCTCTCCGGTCATAACGCCGACGGCAGCCCGCAGGATGGAACGGATATCAATTCCCTTATGCGACCAGAATCTTGCGTCCTCAATGGCGACAAAAGCATCAATCAGGCATTGGGGAAGCTCCTCATAAGTCGCTTCAAGACGATTGGCTCCGGATTTGACCAGGGTTTCCGTCAGATTCCCCTTGCTGTCATAGACCATAGTGGCATAGCCGCTGGGTTCAATGCTTGCCACATCAATTTCCGGCGCTGAATCGATCATTCCTTTAAAAGCTCCATATCCGAGGCTCACGGCAAACGCCATCATCAGAAGAATGATGACAAGAATCAGCTTCACAAATAAAAAAATCATTCGGGAAGTGATTTTTTCTGTTTTTGAGGAAATATGCCGGAGCTTTCTGGATACTTCATTTTTTCCGTAATTCATTCAGGAAGCCTCCTTTATCATTTTTTCATTATAACAAAGTTTTTTCTATTTATAAATAGTTATTGTGGAAAAGTTTGGTTTGTATTATGATATTTTTGATGGCCAAGTGGGGAAACATGAACAAAAATACGGGAGTTTTGGCTGGTGTAAAAATGGAAGGTGCTGAATTAAGACGGGAGGAAATGTCATGGCGGACAGATTTAAAATTCTGTATAAGGGCGGAGAAAGTGAGCTGGTGGTGAAGAAATCCAGATTTATTGCCACACTGAGGCCGGTGGAATCGGAGGAGGAAGCGGCTGCTTTTCTGGCGGAAATGCGGAAAAAGTACTGGGATGCCAGCCATAACTGCTTTGCCTTTACCATTGGAATGAACCATGAGCTGACCAGATGCAGCGACGACGGAGAGCCGGCTCAGACAGCAGGACGTCCCATGCTGGAGGTCCTTTTGGGGGAAGACGTGCATAATGTATGCGCAGTGGTGACCAGGTACTTCGGCGGGACCCTTCTTGGAACAGGCGGTCTTGTGAGAGCCTATTCCGGCGCGGTGAAGGAGGGGCTTGCGGCCTCAGCGGTCGTGGAAAAGCAGCGGGCTTTCCGGATGCTTGTCCATACGGATTACTCCAGCGTAGGAAAAATCCAGTATATTCTGGGACAGGAAAAGATTACTGTCTTAAGCAGCGATTATACGGACAAAGTGGATTTTGCGCTTCTTGTTCCCGCGTCCCAGTGCGATCCGCTGAAGGAAGCGCTGACCGAAGGGACCAATGGAACTGCAGGCATTGAGCTGGGGGATGAGGTCTGGTTTGGCCTTTATAATAAGGAAGTCGTATTATTTGAATGATGGGCCGGCGGTTTTATCTGTCCGGCGCATCTTGGGGGCCGTCTGCCGGCGTATTTTTCTTGCAATTTGCATGCCGGGATGCTATAATAATGAGCCGGTGAAACGGAAAGAAAACGAAATCACGGCGGCAGTATGCCGCAGGAATACAAGGAAAGAGGATGAACATGAAGATCAAACGGGAAGATGTGAGAAACGTAGCCATTATTGCCCACGTTGACCATGGAAAAACGACGCTGGTGGATCAGCTGTTAAAGCAGAGCGGCGTGTTCCGTGAAAATCAGGAGGTTGTGGAGCGTGTCATGGACTCCAACGACATCGAGCGGGAACGCGGCATTACGATTCTTTCCAAGAATACGGCAGTATTTTATAAAGGCGTAAAGATTAATATTATTGATACTCCCGGCCATGCCGACTTCGGCGGTGAGGTAGAACGTGTTTTGAAGATGGTAAACGGCGTTATCCTTGTGGTGGATGCCTTTGAGGGTCCCATGCCTCAGACGAAATTCGTTCTGCAGAAGGCGCTGGAGCTGGATTTAAGAGTCATTGTCTGCGTCAACAAGGTGGACCGGCCGGAAGCCAGACCCGGAGACGTGGTGGATGAAACCCTGGAGCTGTTTATGGATCTGGATGCGTCCGACGAACAGCTGGACTGCCCCTTTGTGTTTGCGTCGGCAAGAGCCGGATTTGCAAAGAAGAACTTAGAGGATCCGGAAGTGGATATGAGCCCTCTGTTCGAGACGATTATTGATTATATCCCGGCTCCCGAAGGAGATCCGGATGCGGAAACCCAGGTTTTAATCAGTACCATCGACTATAACGAGTATGTGGGACGCATCGGAATCGGAAAGATTGACAACGGCTCTCTGAAGGTGAACCAGGAGTGTGTGATTGTCAACCATCATGATCCGGATAAGATGAAAAAGGTGAAAATCGGAAAACTGTATGAGTTTGATGGTCTGAACCGGGTGGAGGTACAGACCGCGTCCATCGGCTCCATCGTAGCCATTACCGGAATCCCGGAGATCCATATCGGAGATACCCTCTGTTCGCCGGAACATCCGGAGGCCATTCCCTTCCAGAAGATTTCCGAGCCGACGATTTCCATGAATTTCATGGTCAATGACAGCCCTCTGGCCGGGCAGGAGGGAAAATATGTGACCTCCCGTCACTTAAGGGATCGTCTGTTCAGGGAACTGAATACGGACGTGAGCCTGAGAGTGGAGGAGACGGATTCCCCCGACTGCTTTAAGGTGTCAGGCCGCGGCGAACTTCATCTGTCTGTCTTAATCGAGAATATGCGCCGGGAAGGCTTTGAATTTGCCGTCAGCAAGGCGGAAGTGATTTATAAATATGATGAGAGAAACAGGAAGCTGGAGCCCATGGAATTAGCTTACGTGGATGTACCGGAGGAATATTCCGGCTCTGTTATTCAGAAGCTGACCAGCAGAAAAGGCGAGCTTCAGGGCATGAGTCCGGCCAACGGCGGCTATACCCGTCTGGAATTTGCCATTCCCTCCAGAGGCCTGATTGGATACCGGGGCGAATTTATGACGGATACCAAGGGAAACGGAATCCTCAACACTATTTTTGACGGTTATGCACCTTTTAAGGGCGAGCTGAGCTACCGGAAGAATGGATCCCTCATTGCTTATGAAGCAGGAGAGTCCATTACCTACGGCCTGTTTAATGCTCAGGAGCGGGGAACGCTGTTTATCGGGCCCGGCGTACGGGTGTACTCCGGAATGATCGTGGGAGAATGCCCCAGATCGGAGGACATCGAGTTAAACGTCTGCAAGACGAAAAAGCTGACCAATACCCGTTCCTCCAGCGCCGACGAGGCCTTAAAGATGACTCCGCCCAAGGAGATGAGCCTGGAGCAGTGTCTGGATTTCATCGATACGGATGAGCTTTTGGAGGTAACGCCAAAGAGCCTGAGAATCAGAAAGAAGATCCTGGATCCCACCTTAAGAAAGAGAGCCATGATCAACAGAAAAAATCAGTAGGGTGATCCGGCACACGATGGTACTGATCCGAAAAGGACTGTTTGCCGGGCGGCAGTGAAACCCGGCAGTATGCCGGAACACCTGGCCGGGAGGAGCCCGGCCGAAAGGGGAGCGAAACATATGCTGCAGATTCTTGTGAGCGCCTGTCTGGCAGGGGAAAACTGCAAATGGGACGGCGGCAATAACCGGAATGAAGCGGTTTTGGAGTTTATGAAAAAAATGGAGGGAAAGGCTCAGTTCCATTTAGTCTGCCCGGAGCAGGCAGGAGGCCTTCCCACGCCGAGGCCCGCGTCGGAAATTCAGAGCGGGGATGAAACGGTAATCAATACGGAAGGACGGAACGTGACAGCCGAGTTCCTTCTGGGAGCAGATTTTGCCCTCCGGGAAGCGAAAAAGTACGGCTGCACCATGGCGATTTTAAAGGACCGGAGTCCGTCCTGCGGAACGAAAGAAGTCTATGACGGCACCTTTACCCACACGAAGCGGACGGGTATGGGAAAAACGGCCAACCTGCTCTCCGGATACGGAATCCGTGTGGTAGGGGAGTCGGAGCTTCTGGCTCTGGAAGAGGAGCTGTCCGAGTGAGAAGAAGGTTCTTATCCTGACAAATAAAAACCGCAGAGCGGCAGAAGCCGTCTGCGGGAATCATAAAGAAACGGGAGCGGGCTAGAGAGTTTCAGCCCGCTCTTTGATATTTTGATGAAAATTAATGACATGATGATCGTATTCGGAATTCATTAAGGGGGAAGTAATCATAAAATCGGCCGTGGCCTTGTTGTTGGCAATGGGGATATCGTAAACCTGTGCAATCCGAAGCAGGGCCTTTACATCCGGGTCATGGGGCTGGGCCGTCAGCGGATCGGAGAAGAAGATGACGAAATCCACCCGTCCTTCCACGATTTTGGCGCCGATCTGCTGGTCACCGCCCAGAGGGCCGCTGTTGTAGCCTTTTACAGGAAGGCCTGTGGCTTCCGTAATCATTCTGGCGGTAGTACCGGTTCCGCAGAGAAAATGGCCTTTGAGAATTTCTTTATTTGCTTCGCACCAGTCAATCAGCTCATGCTTTTTGCTGTCATGGGCAATGAGGGCGATATTTTTTTGCTTTCCAATGGTTAATGTTAAGTATTCCATACCTGTATGCCTCCTTTTTGGTGGTCTCCTTTCGCATCATGCCATAAAATGGAAAAATTGTCAATGCATTTACGGAATTTTTACCCTAATTTCAAGAATAATTAAGATTGGAAAAGGGCTTGACTTTTTCCCGGTGACTGGTTAATATTTATGAATAGAAGCATAGGAAAAGGCATGGAAGGTGTTTTAGGGTACCTGTTTTCCAACAGAGAAGGGCTGTCGTCGGCTGGAAGCGCCCGGGGTTCAGGCAGGATATCTAATTTCCCACCGGAGCTGCGTGGCTGAACGAAATCAGTAGGCCATGCCGTTGTCTGTACGTTACACAGAAAAGAGATGCCTGCCGTACGGCAGGAATCAGGGTGGTACCGCGGTCGATTCGTCCCTGCATGAAGCAATTCATGCAGGGATTTTTTATTTCACAGGAAATATTGTGCGGAATAAACGTGCAAAAAGAATAAAGCTCCTGTGAAAGAAAAAATGTTCCTCTGCGGACGCATACTTTGCGCTCAGGGAAAATGGCTGCTGACGCAGCCGCGCCCGGAGAAAATACTGTCCCTGCCTTTTATGTTGGAATAGGAAGATGGAGGAATGAGAAACCAATGAAAGAAAAGCTGGAAAAAATCAAGGCGGAGGCCCTGGCCCAGATTGAGGCCACCGATGCCCTGGAAAAACTCAACGACATTCGTGTGGCATACCTGGGGAAAAAGGGTGAACTGACAAGCGTATTAAAAAGCATGAAGGATGTGGCTGCCGAGGACAGGCCGAAAGTGGGACAGATGGTCAATGAGGCCAGGGAGCAGATTGAGGCCAAGCTGGAGGAGACGAGAAAGGAACTGGCAAGAAGGGCCAGAGAAGAGCAGTTAAAGCGGGAAGTCATCGATGTGACGCTGCCGGCGAAAAAAGCCAATACGGGCCACAGCCATCCAAATACCATTGCCCTGGAGGAAGTGGAACGAATCTTTGTCGGCATGGGCTATGAGGTGGTGGAAGGACCGGAGGTGGAGTATGATTCCTATAACTTCGAAAAATTAAATATCCCCAAAGGACATCCGGCCAGAGACGAGCAGGATACCTTCTATATCAATGATACCATTCTGTTAAGAAGCCAGACGTCTCCGGTTCAGGCCCGTGTGATGGAACAGAGAAAACCGCCGATCCGGATCATTGCACCCGGCCGTGTATTCCGCTCCGATGAAGTGGATGCCACCCATTCTCCTTCCTTCCATCAGATTGAAGGCCTGGTGATTGATAAAAATATTACATTTGCCGATTTAAAGGGAACTCTGGCAGAATTTGCCAAGGAGCTGTTCGGAGAGGATACGAAGGTGAAGTTCCGTCCTCATCATTTCCCCTTCACCGAGCCCAGCGCCGAAGTGGACGTAAGCTGCTTTAAATGCGGCGGCAAGGGCTGCCGGTTCTGCAAGGGCAGCGGCTGGATTGAGATTCTGGGCTGCGGCATGGTTCATCCCCATGTGTTGGAGATGTGCGGCATCGATCCGGAGGAATACACCGGCTTTGCGTTCGGCGTAGGCCTGGAGCGGATTGCACTGTTAAAATATGAAATTGACGATATGCGCCTTCTGTATGAGAATGATGTTCGTTTCTTAAAGCAGTTTTAAGGAGAGTGCGCCCGGCATGCGGGAAGGAAAACAGAAGGAAAAGAATCGATAAGATAGGAGAAGAACAGTTATGAATACAGCATTATCCTGGATTAAGGCATATGTTCCCGAGCTGGATGTGACGGCTCAGGAATACACGGATGCCATGACCTTATCCGGAACCAAGGTGGAAGGATACGAGAAACTTGATAAGAATCTGGAGAAAATTGTGGTGGGCCAGATTCTGTCCATAGAAAAGCACCCGGATGCGGATAAACTGATTATCTGTCAGGTAAATATCGGAACGGAAACCATTCAGATTGTGACGGGTGCCCCTAATGTGCATGTGGGCGACAAGGTACCGGTGGTACTGGACGGCGGCAAGGTGGCAGGAGGCCACGACGGAGGTCCTCTGCCGGAGGACGGAATCCGGATCAAGACCGGAAAGCTCAGAGGCGTGGAGTCTTGTGGAATGATGTGCTCCATTGAGGAGCTGGGCTCCGACCGGAACATGTACCCCGATGCTCCCGAGAGCGGAATTTATATTCTGCCGGAGGATACTGAGGTGGGAGCGGATGCCATCGAGGTTTTAGGTCTTCATGACGTGGTATTTGAATATGAAATCACCTCCAACCGAGTGGACTGCTACAGCGTCATCGGCATTGCAAGGGAAGCGGCTGCCACCTTCCGGAAGGAATTCCATCCGCCGGTGGTGACGGCAACAGGAAACGAGGAGGACATCCATGATTATCTGAAGGTAACCGTGGAGGAGCCAAACCTCTGCAAGCGGTACTGTGCCAGAATGGTAAAGAACATCAAGCTGGCTCCCTCACCCCAGTGGATGCAGCGCCGCCTGGCTGCTTCGGGAATCCGCCCCATCAACAACCTGGTGGATATTACCAACTATATTATGGAAGAATACGGGCAGCCCATGCATGCCTTCGACTATGATCTTCTGGCAGGCCATGAAATCATTGTTAAATGCGCAAAGGACGGCGATACCTTCCAGACCTTGGACGGACAGGAGCGTCAGCTGGATCATACGGTCCTGATGATCAACGACGGCGAGAAGGAAGTAGGCATTGCCGGAATCATGGGAGGAGAAAATTCCAAGATTACGGATCAGGTAAAAACCATGGTGTTTGAATGTGCTGCCTTTGACGGTACCAACATCCGTCTTTCTGCGAAGAAAGTGGGCCTGCGGACCGATGCTTCCGGAAAATATGAAAAGGGACTGGATCCCAACACCGCCGAGGAGGCCATCAACCGGGCCTGCCAGCTGGTGGAAGAGCTGGGTGTCGGCGAAGTGGTCGGCGGCATGATCGACGTATATCCGGTGAAGGCCCAGGAGTCCCGGGTCAAATTTGAACCGGATCGGATCAACAGGCTTCTGGGAACGGAAATTCCGGCGGAAACCATGCTGGAATATTTCAACCGGATTGAGCTTCGTTATGACGAAAAGACAGGTGAGATCGTTGCCCCCACCTGGAGACAGGACATCCATTGTATGGCAGATCTGGCGGAGGAAGTGGCAAGATTTTACGGCTATGACAAGATCGGCACCACCCTGCCCACCGGAGAAGCTACCACGGGAAAACTGTCCTATAAGCTGCGGATCGAGACCATTGCCAGAGAAGTGGCGGAATTCTGCGGTTTTTCCCAGGGCATGACCTACTCCTTCGAGAGCCCCAAGGTATTCGACAAGCTGCTCATCCCCGCAGAAGACACGCTGCGTCAGACGGTGGCCATCAGCAATCCTCTGGGAGAGGATTTCAGCATTATGCGGACCCTTCCCTTAAATGGAATGCTGACGTCTCTGTCCACCAACTATAACAGAAGAAATAAGAATGTGCGCCTTTATGAGCTGGCCAATGTGTATCTTCCAAAGAGCCTGCCTCTGACCGAGCTTCCTGACGAGCGGATGCAGTTTACTCTGGGCATGTACGGTGAGGGAGATTTCTATACGATGAAGGGCGTCATCGAGGAGTTCTTTGAAAAAGCCGGCATGCATAAAAAGCCTCATTATGATCCGGCGGCAGGAAAGCCGTTCCTTCATCCCGGAAGACAGGCCAATGTGGTTTATGACGGTACGGTGGTCGGATATCTGGGAGAGCTTCATCCTGAGGTGGCAGACAATTATAAGATTGGCGAGAGAGCTTACGTGGCGGTACTGGATATGCCGTCGCTCATTCCGCTCACCAGCTTCGACCGGAAGTATACAGGAATTGCCAAATATCCGGCAGTAACCAGGGATCTGAGCATGGTGGTTCCCAAGGACATCCTGGTGGGAGATATTGAGGCCATGATTGAGCAGAGAGGCGGAAAGATTTTAGAGAGCCTGACGCTGTTCGACGTATACGAGGGCGCTCAGATTCTGGCCGGTCATAAATCGGTGGCTTATTCCATCAGCTTCCGCGCCAACGATCACACCCTGGAGGAAAAGGAAGTAACAGCCGTGATGAATAAGATTTTGAACGGCTTAAAGAGCATGGGAATCGAGCTTCGGGCATAGGGCTTTGTGCATAGGGCTTCAGGCCCGGAGGCCCTGGCCGGCCGCAACGGCCGCTCCGATGCATAAAAAGGGAGAAAATGGCTATCCTTACAGTATTGAATCAGCTGTAAGGAGGCCATTTTTTTATGGATATGAGGTATGAGATTGTTAGGGTGAGAGGAAGAGAAATTCTGGATTCCAGAGGCAATCCTACGGTGGAGGCCGAGGTGGAGCTGGAGGGAGGAGCCGTGGGACGGGCAGCCGTTCCCTCCGGAGCTTCCACGGGGACGTATGAGGCGGCAGAGCTGCGGGACGGCGGCGGAAGATACCTGGGGAAAGGCGTGAAAAAGGCTGTGGAGCACATCAACAATGAGCTGGCGGAGGCCGTGATGTTTGAATCCGTTCTGGATCAGAAGCGGATTGACCGGCTGCTTCGGGAGGCGGACGGAACGGAAAACAAGGAGCAGATGGGGGCCAATGCCATTCTGGCGGTGTCTCTTGCGGCGGCAAGGGCCGCAGCCCATGCCCTGGGACTTCCTCTGTACCGGTATCTGGGAGGGGTTTACGGAAGCCTGATGCCGGTGCCCATGATGAATATTTTAAACGGAGGCCGTCATGCGGACAACACGGTGGATCTGCAGGAATTTATGATTATGCCTGTGGGGGCGCCTTCTTTTGGCGAGGGACTGAGGATGTGCGCGGAAATCTATCACACGCTGAAGGAAATTTTAAAGAAGGACGGGTACGGAACGGCAGTGGGGGATGAGGGAGGATTCGCTCCCAACTTAAGAGATTCCAATCAGGTACTGGAATATCTGATGCAGGCCGTAAGAGAGACCGGGTATGAACCGGGGACGGATGTGAAATTTGCCATCGACGCGGCAGCCAGTGAACTCTATAACGAAAAGACGGGGACGTATCAGTTTCCGGGGGAGAGCGCCATGACCGGAAAACCGGTGGAGCGGAGCGCAGAGGAAATGGTGGAATATCTGGCAGAGCTGGCGGATTCCTATCCCATCTGTTCCATCGAAGACGGACTGGCCGAGGAGGACTGGGAGGGATGGCAGCTTTTAACCAGACGGCTGGGAGGAAGCTGCCAGCTGGTGGGAGACGATCTGTTTGTCACCAATCCCAAACGGCTGAAAAAGGGAATCCGGCTGGGCGCCGGAAATGCCATTCTGATAAAGGTCAATCAGATTGGCACCCTGTCAGAGAGCATGGAGGCCATTGCCATGGCCAAAGAAGCCGGATTCGGAACGATCATTTCCCACCGCTCAGGAGAAACAGAGGATTCCTTTATTGCCGATCTGGCCGTGGCTGTCAACGCCGGGCAGATAAAAACGGGAGCACCGTGCCGGTCGGAGCGGGTAAGCAAGTATAACCGCCTGCTGCGGATCGAGGACTGGGAAGAAGACCGCGGCCGGCAGAAGCCGGAGGGACGATAATAGGAAAGGATGGAACGAGAAAGAGGGACGAAAAAGGGAAAGAACCAAAAGAGAAAGGAGAAAAGACGGAAATATCAGTTGTAATTGGACAAATTATGTGATATGATAACCGTGTCTGTAAACAGGAGGTGGAAGTGTGCTCAGGATTATTCTGACGATTATTTTCGTTATCTTATGTATTGCGATGACGGTTATCGTACTGATGCAGGAAGGAAAATCTGCAGGTCTGGGAGCGATCAGCGGAGCGGCTGAGAGCTACTGGGGTAAGAATAAAGGACGTTCCATGGAGGGCAACCTGGAGAAATTTACGAGAATTTCAGCCATCCTGATTTTTGTTCTGGCTCTGGTTTTAAACCTGAAGGTACTTTAAGACAACGGACACTCTTGCAGCGCATATGCAAGGGTGTTTTGTTTTATGTTACAGAAACTTTGTCCCCGCAGGAAAAATCATACCGTTATGGGAATCGGCACGGCGGGGGTCGTTTTAAGGGCGCCGGGGCAGAGGACTGCGCCGGGTGAGACGAGGGAAAACGATGGAAGAAAAGCAGATGAATGAAAGAAAGGAAATGCTCCTTTCGTTAATGAGTGAAAAATCGTATGTTCCGATGAAGATTAAGGAGCTTGCCATGCTTCTGGAGATACCCAAGTCCCAGAGGGAGGAATTGCAGCAGGTACTGGAGGAGCTGGTAGCGGAGGGAAAGGTCTCTGTTTCCAAGAAGGGAAAGTATGCCAGACCGGAAATCTTTTCTCAGACCGGTATTTTTACAGCCCATCCCAGGGGATTCGGCTTTGTTTCCATCGAGGGAAGGGAGAGGGATGTATTTGTAGCTCCTGATAAGAAAAAGGATGCCATGGACGGGGATACGGTTCAGGTGGCTGTAGAGGAGAACGGACAGGATGGACGCCCGGAGGCATCTGTTTTAAAGGTTATCAAACGGGCCAATGAAACCGTCATCGGCCTTTTTGAAAAGAACCGGCGCTTCGGTTTCGTGATTCCGGATAACCCCAGGATTACGGAAGATATTTATATTCCCGAGGGAAAGGAAAAAGGGGCTGTTTCCGGCCATAAAGTGGTGGTGAAGCTGGAATCCTATGGAGGAAAGAAAAAGGGGCCGGAGGGCAAAGTGGTGGAAATCCTGGGCCATATCAATGACCCGGGCGTGGATATTTTGTCCATTGTCCGCGCCTATGGCCTGCCGGAGGCTTATCCGCCGGAGGTGATGAAAGAGGCAGAGCAGATTCCGGAGGCATTATCGGAAGAGGAGATCCTTGAAGAGCTTCATAAGGGCCGGATGGATTTCCGGCAGGTGCCCATGGTCACCATCGACAGGGAGGATGCAAAGGATTTGGACGATGCAGTCAGCATCTCTAAGGAAACGGTGGACGGGGAGCCTTTGTATCATCTGGGCGTGCATATCGCGGATGTGTCCTACTATGTGAAGGAAAAGAGCGCCCTGGACCAGGAGGCCTACCAAAGAGGAACCAGTGTATATCTGGTGGATCGGGTCCTTCCCATGCTGCCTCACCGGCTTTCCAACGGAATCTGCTCGTTAAATGCAGGCTGTGACCGGCTGGCCTTAAGCTGCCTGATGGACATCGACGGAAAGGGAAATGTGGCAGGCTACCGGATTTGCGAGACGCTGATCCGTGTGGACAAGCGGATGAGTTATTCCAAGGTAAACCAGGTGCTGGAAGCAGGAAATTCCCCGCAGGCAGATATTCCGGAAGATTACCGGCCCTTTGTCCCCATGCTGCTTCTGTTAAATGAAGCGGCGGAGCTTTTGCGAAAGAAGCGGATGGCAAGAGGTGCGGTGGATTTTGATTTTCCGGAGTGTAAAATCCTTCTGGATGAAAAGGGACGGCCGGTGGAAATTAAACCCTATGAGAGAAACCGCGCCACCATGCTCATCGAGGACTGCATGCTGGCGGCCAATGAGACCGTGGCGGAGGATACTTACTGGCAGCAGCTTCCCTTCCTTTACCGCAGCCATGAAAAACCGGATGAGGAGAAGGTAAAGCGGTTTGGGATCCTGATCAACAATTTCGGCTATTCCATCCACCTTCAAAACGGCACGCTTCATCCGAAGGAGCTTCAGAAGCTGCTGGAAAAAATTGAGGGGAAGCCGGAAGAGGCCCTGCTTTCCAGGCTGGCCCTTCGTTCCATGAAAAAGGCAGGATATACCACCCAGTGCTCCGGTCATTTCGGTCTTGCAGCCAATTATTATACCCATTTTACCTCGCCCATCCGCCGGTATCCGGATTTGCAGATTCACCGGATTATTAAGGAAAATCTTCACGGCGGTCTTGGAAAAAAGAGAGCAGCCCATTATGAAAAAATTCTGGACGAGGCCGCCGTCTGGACATCAGCCAGGGAGCGGCTGGCCGATGAGGCGGAACGGGAAACGGAAAAGGCCAAAAAGGTTCAGTTTATGGAGCGCCATATCGGCGACGAATACGAGGGTGTGATTTCCGGAATGAACCATTACGGCTTTTATGTGGAGCTTCCCAATACGGTGGAGGGAATGGTGCGTCTGACAGAGCTGGACGGGGACTATTATGTATTTGATGAGGAACATTATGAACTGGTGGGACAGAGAACCAGAAGAACGTATAAACTGGGTCAGCCTGTCCGGGTATATGTGGTTTCCGTGGACCGGTATTTAAAGACCATTGATTTTCGCCCGGTGCGGGACTGAAAACAAAGGCGCAGGAAGGAGAAAACATGGGGAAGAGCAGTATTAAGCTGATCGCCAACAACAAAAAGGCATACTTTGATTATTTCATTGATGATAAATTTGAATGCGGCATTTCTCTGGCGGGGACGGAGGTCAAGTCCCTGCGCATGGGAAAATGCAGCATCAAGGAGTCGTTCGTCCGGATTGTCAACGACGAGGTGATGATTTTCGGCATGCATATCAGCCCCTACGAAAAGGGCAACATTTTCAATAAGGATCCGCTGCGGGAAAGAAAGCTTTTAATGCACCGGTATGAGATTAATAAGCTGAAGGGAAAGATTCAGGAGAAAGGTTATACTCTTGTGCCTCTTCAGGTGTACTTTAAGGGAAGCCTTGTCAAGGTGGAAATCGGACTGGCCAGAGGAAAGAAGCTTTATGACAAGCGGGCGGACATTGCGAAAAAGGATCAGAGACGGGAGATGGAGAAGGATTTCAAGGTGAAAAATCTTTATTAAACGGCTTGACGAATCCCGGTTCTGGCAGTATAGTTTTAGTAATCTGTACTTACGCGCGTTAAAGCGCAACGCAATAAAGCAAAAAAAGAAACGGGAGGAAATCAAGATGAAAAAAACAACAGTATTGGCTGCGGCCGCGGTTCTTGCTCTGTCTCTGGCCGGATGCTCCGGACAGGAGAGCGGAGCAGAAAGCTCTTCGGCAGCATCCAGTGTGACGGAGGGAACACAGACAGAGACAGAGGGAACGGAAGCCGGTTCCGGAAGTGAATCAGAGGCGGCCGGCAGTGAAGCCGGAGCAGGCGGCACCGGAGAAACGTATCAGATTGGCATCTGCCAGCTGATTCAGCATCCGGCTCTGGATGCGGCAACGGAAGGCTTCCAGGCGGCTTTGACAGAAAAGCTGGGAGACCGGGTGGAATTTGAGCTTCAGAATGCGGCCGGCGATTCTGCCACCTGCGCATCCATCATCAACCAGTTTGTTTCTTCCGGCGACAGCCTGATTCTGGCCAACGGAACGGCGGCGCTTCAGGCAGCTGCTGCGGGAACCAATGAGATTCCTATTCTGGGAACCTCCATCACCGATTATGCAACGGCCCTGGATTTGGATAACTGGAGCGGAACCACAGGAACCAACATTTCCGGAACTTCGGATCTGGCTCCTCTGGACGAGCAGGCCAATATGTTAAACGAGCTGTTCCCCGACGCAGAGAACGTGGGGCTTTTATACTGCTCCTCTGAGGCCAACTCCGCTTACCAGGTGGAGACCATCCGCGGCTGTCTGGAGGAACTTGGCTATACCTGTACGGACTTTACGTTTGCGGATGCCAATGATTTGGCTTCGGTTGTCACAAACGCCACTGCAACCTGTGATGTGATTTATATCCCGACGGACAACACGGCGGCATCCAGCACAGGAATCATCAATAACATCTGCCTTCCGGCAGGAGTCCCGATTATTGCCGGAGAAGAGGGAATCTGCAGCGGCTGCGGCGTTGCAACCCTGTCCATTGATTATTATGACATTGGTTATAAGGCCGGTGAAATGGCTTATGAGATTTTAGAAGAGGGAGCAGACATTTCTTCCATGGAAATTGCCTATGCCCCGGTGGTGACGAAGAAGTATAATCCTGCGGTCTGTGAGGAACTGGGAATCACCGTTCCGGAGGACTATGAGCCCATCACGGAATAAAGAATGAAAGGCGAAGGAGGAAGCTGTCTTGGAGCTTAATATAATGAATCTCTTTAATGCCATGCCGGGAGCCTGCGCTCAGGGACTGATCTGGGGGATTATGGCCATCGGTGTGTACATTACCTATAAAATCCTGGATCTGGCAGATTTAACCGTGGATGGAACCATGTGTACGGGCGGAGCCGTCTGTGTGATGATGATCTTAAACGGTTTTCCCGTATGGCTTTCCCTGCTTTGCGCGTTTCTGGCGGGAGTTCTGGCGGGGCTTGTTACGGGTCTGCTTCATACGGCCATGGGAATTCCGGCAATTCTCGCGGGAATTCTGACTCAGCTGGGGCTTTATTCGGTCAACCTTCGGATTATGGGCGGCAGAGCCAACCAGGCCCTGAATGTGGACAAATACGATTTGCTGGTGTCTCTGCGCTATATTAAGGGAGTTCCGATCCAGAAAAATACGATTCTGGTGGCGGCTGTGCTGGTGCTGGTGTTAATTGCCGTTCTTTACTGGTTCTTCGGAACGGAGCTTGGATGTTCCATCCGGGCCACCGGTTCCAATCCGGGGATGTCCAGGGCACAGGGAATCAACACCGACCGGATGAAGATCCTCGGCCTGATGTTATCCAACGGGATTGTGGCCTTTGCCAGCGGACTGTACGCTCAGTATCAGGGCTTTTCCGAGATCAATGCAGGACGCGGCGCCATTGTCATCGGTCTTGCGGCGGTGATCATCGGGGAAGTGGTATTTGGGAAAATCAGCCCCAATTTTGCATTCAAGCTGCTGTCTGTGGCACTGGGAGCCATCATTTACTATCTGGTACTGCAGGTGGTGCTGTGGCTGGGATTAAACTCCAACGACCTGAAGCTTTTGTCTGCCGTTGTGGTAGCAGTTTTCCTGGCAGTTCCCTATATGAAGGAACGGTATTTTTCCAGACCGGTAAAAAAAGGAGGTGGCTCTCATGCTTGATTTAAAGGACATCAGCAAGACGTTTCACCCCGGGACGGTCAATGAAAAGACGGCACTGAACGGTCTGTCCCTTCATCTCAACGAGGGAGATTTCGTGACGGTGATTGGAGGAAACGGTGCGGGAAAATCCACCATGTTAAATGCGGTGGCCGGGGTATGGCCGGTGGATGAGGGAACCATCGAGATCGACGGCGTAAATGTGACGAAATTTCCGGAATATAAGAGGGCCAGCTATCTGGGACGGGTATTCCAGGATCCCATGAACGGAACGGCAGCCACCATGCAGATTGAAGAAAACATGGCTCTGGCAGCCAGACGGGGAAAATTCCGCTCCCTGAGAAAGGGGATTACGGCCAAGGAAAGAGAGTCTTATAAAGAGCAGCTGGAAATTCTTGGCCTGGGTCTGGAAAACAGGATGGCGGCCAAGGTAGGGCTTTTATCCGGCGGACAGAGGCAGGCGCTGACGCTTCTGATGGCAACCTTAAAGCGCCCGAAAATCCTTCTTCTTGATGAGCATACGGCGGCGCTGGATCCGAAAACGGCGGCAAAGGTGCTGGAGATCACCGACCGGATTGTAAAGAGGGATCATCTGACCACACTGATGATTACCCATAACATGAAGGACGCCATTACTCACGGAAACCGGCTGATTATGATGAACGGAGGCCGGGTGATTTTTGACGCGTCCGGCGAGGAAAAACAGAAGCTGACGGTAAAGGATCTGCTTCTGAAGTTTGAGGAAGCCAACGGGGAGGAGTCCGTAAGCGACCGGATGATTCTTGCATAACAGGACCGGCGGTCCTATCCAGGGATGGATGGGCTGCCGGTTTTTCTGACAGGAAAGGAATGAAAGTCTGAATGGATCGGTATCAGGTGCTAAAGCATTATTTTGGATATGACAGCTTCCGCCCGGGGCAGGAATCACTGATAGAAGGGCTGCTGTCCGGCCGGGATGTCCTCGGAATTATGCCCACAGGAAGCGGAAAATCCCTTTGCTATCAGGTTCCGGCGCTGATGTTTTCCGGGATCACACTGGTAATTTCGCCTCTGATTTCCCTGATGAAGGATCAGGTAGCTGCTTTAAATCAGGCTGGTGTTCATGCGGCATATCTCAACAGCTCCCTGACGCCGGGCCAGTACCGGACGGCTCTCCGGTATGCGAAGGAAGGACGGTATTCCCTGATTTATGTAGCTCCGGAACGGCTGGTGACGCCGGAGTTCCTGGATTTTGCCCTTGGCACGGAAATTTCCATGGTGGCCGTGGACGAGGCTCACTGCGTGTCCCAGTGGGGACAGGACTTCAGACCCAGTTATCTGAAAATTTCCGAATTTATCCGCATGCTGCCGAAGCGTCCTGTGGTCGGGGCCTTTACGGCTACTGCCACAAAGGAGGTACGGGAAGATATTGTCGATTTTCTGATGCTGCAGGAACCGCTTGTTTCTGCCACCGGTTTTGACCGTCCCAACCTGTATTTCGGCGTCCTTTCACCGAAGGACAAGTATGGGGCGCTGAAAAATTTTATCCAGCTGCGGCCCGGACGGTGCGGGATCATCTACTGTCTGACCAGGAAGCTGGTGGAGGAGGTTTGCGGGAAGCTGATGAAGGACGGCTTTTCCGTCACCAGATACCATGCCGGACTGTCGGATCAGGAGAGAAGGGACAACCAGGACGATTTTATTTATGACAGGGCCCAGATCATGGTGGCCACCAATGCGTTCGGCATGGGAATCGACAAATCCAACGTCCGGTGGGTGGTTCATTACAACATGCCCAAGGATATGGAAAGCTATTACCAGGAAGCGGGGAGAGCCGGAAGGGACGGGGAACCGGCGGAGTGCATTCTCCTTTACGGCGCTCAGGATACAGCCTTAAATCAGTTCCTGATAGAACGGGGAGAGGAGCATCCGGAGCTGGATTCGTTTACCAGAGATCTGATTCGGGAACGGGATCGGGAACGGTTAAAGAAGATGACCTTTTACTGCTTTACCAGGGACTGTCTCAGGGAGTATATTCTGCGTTATTTCGGCGAGTATGGTTCCAATTACTGCGGAAACTGTTCCAACTGCCTGAGCCAGTTTGAGACGGTGGATATGACAGATGTTTCGGCGGCTCTTCTGGGCTGCGTAAAGGAATGCGGCGGACGGTACGGAATGACGGTGATTCTTGATACCCTGCGGGGCGCCAGTACGGCGAAAATCCGTCAGTATCATCTGGAGAACAATTCCTTTTACGGCTCCTGCTCCAAAGTTTCCGTCCATCGCCTCCGACAGGTATTCCAGGAGCTTTTGATTCGTGGATATCTGAAAACCACGGAGGATGAATACCGGCTGGTGAAACTGACGGAACGCTCGGAGGAAGTGCTGTCCGGGGAGCGTTTCTTTATGAAGATGGCAAAGGAGGAGCCGGTTTTTGGGACTGATGGAAAGGGAAAAGAAAAGGGAAGGAAGAAAAAGGCCCTGGTTTCCGGGATGGGAGAGCAGGAGGAAACGCTGTTTGAACGGCTGCGTGCCCTGCGGGCCAGGACGGCCAGGGAAGAAAGGGTGCCGCCCTACCTTGTATTTTCCGACAAGACGCTGGTACATATGTGCCTTTTAAAGCCGCAGACCAGAGAGGATATGCTCCGGGTTTCCGGAGTGGGAGAGCATAAGCTGGAAAAATACGGTGAGCGCTTCCTTTCAGAAATCAGAGAGTTCCAAAAGGAAGGCCAATGAGAAAAATAAGGAACAGATGGGCCGGATAGTAACAGTAAAAGAACCATTTGGTAATCTTCGGGTTTACGTTTGTGTGCAGGTAGATAAAGGGCAGGGCCAGGAGGGCGAAAATCTCAAACCCCATGGCGTGGCTGCCGATTTTTAAGGCCAGCGGATCTTCCATGTATCCGTTTACGGCCGGCAGGTAGGAGAGGGTGTAAAGAAGAGCGCCAAGCCATGGCTTGTTTCTGCAGAGATAAAAGATTAACATCAGAATCAGCCCGGTCATGGCATAATCAAAGTTTACCAGGTTCAGGAGAAGAACGCCGGCAAAAAACAGCCGCCATTTCCGCTCTTTAAAGCCCCATGCGGAGAGCAGGCTGACCAACAGGGTAAAAAAGATGTTCAGGTTGAAAAGATTTCCCAGGATATCATCCGCGTTGAAGGCAAGGATCCAGAAGGGCTGGGAGATGAGGGCGAAGGCCGTCAGGCGCAGCGCATATTTTTTAATATCCCTGGTATAGAGCATCCCCACAGTCAGGCAGTAGGAAAAGAGCGGAAAAGCGATTCTCCCGATCCAGCGGAAGGCCGGGTACTGGGGAAAGAAGGCGCCTCCGATATGGTCGATGGTCATGGCGATGATGGCAATCAGCTTGATAAAGCCGGTATCCAGATTGGTTTTCAGCCTGGGGCCCTGCAGGGCATCTGGCGCTGGCTGCGTAATGCTGCGCTCCTTGAAGCTCTGCATGCCGTTTTGTGTCAATTCCTGCATAATAGATTCCTCGTCTTTCTGTCCTTTGTTTTCCGGCAGATGTTCTGTCTGAAATTCCGGAGAGAGCAGTTCGGACTGTGCTCGCTGGTTCCGTCCGGCTGTGATAGATGCACGGCGCATTCAAAAAGCCGTATGTCCGGACTGCGCCCGCTGATGATGTCAGACTGTGCTGCATGTGCGGCGCGTTCGGAAGAATGGAATGTCCGGACTGCGCTCGCCGACTTTACCAGATTGTTATATCACAGGACAGAAGAAATGGCAATTGCCGCGGGCCTTGACTTTCCCTGCAAAACGTGCTAAGATGAGGCATGCTCCAAAGAGAGCGCCAGTAAGGGCTTGTACTGGTTTCGACGGGGGCTATGAAGCTGGTGAAGCTATCCGCATGCGATGCGTTAAATGGCAAACCTAAATATAAACGCTAACGACAACGAATTAGCATTTGCAGCTTAATTAAAGCTGCTGTCGGCCTCAGGGCACCCGCACCCTGAATCACCGGCATCATTTGATGCGGGAAACGACACGTGCTAAGCTTTGCGCACGCGGGCGTAGGATGAAGCTACTGAAGACGTCAGGATGTCTGTTTCCGGACGCCGGAGGGAATGTCAAAGAACAGACTATGATAGTAGAAGAACAGGGGATTGGTTTTCGGACAGGGGTTCGATTCCCCTCAGGTCCACGAATGAAACACCCGGCAGATGCGCTGTATGTAACGCAACTGCCGGGTATTTCTGTTTCCTGATATGTTTTTATGCCGCGCAACCGCTGCTTTTGGTGAATTCACTCCGGGCAAAAACGAAAATCGCAAAGCCGCTTTCCCGGACTCCTATTCCCTTTCTTTTGCGCTTTCCCGTTCCCGGACCATTTTCCAAATCATATCGTGCATCCACTGAACCGTATCTTTCAGATCATCATTTTCTTTCTGCAATTTACGAAGTTTCTCCTCCAGTTCCTGGATTTTTCTGTCTTTCTCATCGAACATGAATTCCCTCACCACAGCCTTTCTGTCAGAAAAAGTATACCATGATTTCCATTTCATGTCCAGAATGCGATATTCGGGCATTCATTTTCCGGCGATTTTTCCTGCCGGAGTCATTCCGTCTGTGTTTTAAAATTCTTTTATCGTACTGCTTTGAACATCCCGTACGGATCGGTCTGCGGGTTTTGATTGCCTGTGCCTGAACCGGCTTCCTTAGACTCTCTGGATTTCCTTTCCGGTCTTTTCCATGAGAAAGGCCCGAAATTCCTCCGGGCTGCCGCCGGACAGAGTCTTCTTATCATAAGCCTGTCCGTGGCTGTTGTCAAAGACAAACACAAAATATTGTTCTGTTTCCGCAAGGATGGCAATGGCGGCATATGAAAATTCCGTTACGCCGATGGCCGTTCTGGAAACGTAGTTTTCGGGGAAAAATGTTGTATCGGAACGCTCTGTTCCTTTTAACATCCGTTTTCTGGCCACATACCCATTGAGCCGATCCTCAAACAAAAGGACCAGCAGAATCAGGACTGCGGCGGCCCAGGTGACAGCCGTTCCCTTTTCATTCCCAAAGATTGCCAGAAACACTGCCAGGAGAATGACGGCTGCACCAAAAATATGAGTCCGGCGGCTGTGTCTTTTCCGTATGGTCTTTCGCAGGACCCTGGACATAGCGGTAAACGCTTCCTTTCGATATTCTGTCGTTACATGAAATTCCATGTTTCCCTCCCTGCTGCGTCTTTTGTGCTGCTTTGTTCGGCTGCTTTTCCTACCACTGAATGAGAATTCCTGCCGCAGCAATCAGTATGATGATGAGCGCCAGGATTCGGCGAATGGTCCGGCCTCTGTTTTCTGTCGTGACGGAAAACAGAACGATGGAGGCAAAGAAGACGGCCAGCGCAAGAACCGCGCTGTAATGCCAGCCCTCTGTACCGGCGGACCAGGGCTCAAAGCCCAGCCAGAGAATGACCTGATCTCCCAGGCAGACGCCGGTTTTCTTCCATGTGACGCCAAATATAAGTGAGACAGCCATCAGAATAATGGACAGCAGACGCAAAACAATTTTTGTTTCCTTTTTCATACCCATCCTCCCTCCGCTCTTTCGTTTCTGCTTTCAGTTTATCTCAGAAACAAAGGAAAGGGAAGCATTTTGAGAGAACAGTAAGAATCTATAAGAAAGACGTAAATTTATTTACTGAAACCTTACAGGGAAATACCCCGGCAAAGGAAAATGGATGTTCCTGCAGACATGCGGCGAAAGCAGGGAGCTCTGCCGGACTCGCCCTTCATGCAGGAGACCTGTCAGAAACGGGAGTCTGCGCAGGCCGTTTTCCGTGTCGAAAAGGATTGCTTCATAAGAGACTTTGGGATATAATGGGAGGAAGGTCTGCCTGAGGCGGTTTATTCAGGCAGGATTATAAATAAGCGAAAGCGTAATGATGGATGGAGGCGGTGAAAATGACAGCGGTGCAGAATGATTTTTCTCAGGGAAGTGTGGTGAAAAACATTGCCAATCTGGCGCTGCCAATGACTCTTGCACAGCTGGTGAATGTACTTTACAATGTGGTGGACCGGGTCTATATCGGCCATATGCCGCAGAATGCAACGGAATCCCTTACCGGACTTGGCCTCTGCCTTCCGGTGATTTCCATCGTGATTGCCTTTGCCAATCTGTTCGGAATGGGAGGAGCACCGCTGTGCTCCATCGAACGTGGGCGCGGAAATGAAAAAGAAGCGGAACGGATTATGGGAAACGCATTTACTCTGCTGGTTATTTCCGGACTGATTCTGACCGCGATAGGGCTGATATTCAAGCGGCCGCTTTTGTATCTGTTCGGGGCCAGTGATGTGACTTATCCTTATGCCGACGCTTATATGACCATATATCTGCTTGGAAGCGTTTTTGTCATGGTCGGGCTGGGAATGAATGCTTTTATTAATTCCCAGGGCTTTGCCAAAATCGGAATGCTTACGGTACTTTTGGGTGCTGTTGCCAACCTGATTCTGGATCCGGTTTTTATTTTTGCTTTTGATATGGGCGTGAGGGGAGCGGCTGTTGCCACAGTTATTTCCCAGTTTATGTCAGCAGTTTGGGTATTTCGGTTCCTGACGGGGGATCAGGCAATTTTAAAGCTGAAACGGTCCACGCTCAAACTGGAAATGCGCCGGGTAAAAAAGATCACTTCCATGGGAATTTCCACCTTTATGGCCGGCTTTACCAACAGCCTGGTTTCCATCGTCTGCAACTCCACTCTTCAGGGCTGGGGCGGCGATCTGTATGTGGGAGTGATGACGGTTCTTCATTCCGTCCGGGAGATTGCAGAGAACCTGGTAAAGGGACTGACCAACGGAACTCAGCCGTTCCTTGGCTTCAACTACGGAGCAGGGGAGTATGGACGGGTAAAACAGGCAATCAAATTCATGTCGGCCGTCACAATTTCCTTTACTGTGCTTTGCTGGATCCTGATTTCCGTTTTTCCGGAATTTTTTATCCGGATTTTCAATCAGGAGCCGGAGCTTGTGAAAGCAGCCGTTCCATCCATCCGTGTGTATTTCTTTGGCTTTTGCTTTATGTCTCTGCAGTTTGCAGGTCAGGCCAGCTTTGTTGGCCTGGGAAAGGCAAAACAGGCCACATTCTTTTCGATTTTCCGTAAGGTAATTATTGTGGTGCCGCTGACCGTTCTTCTTCCTTATCTGGGAGGACTGGGACCCATGGGGGTATTCCTGGCAGAGCCGGTTTCCAATCTCATTGGCGGAGGCGCCTGCTACGGAACCATGCTGTATATGATATGGCCTGAGCTGGATGGAAAAAAGAAGAACGAGAACCACTGACCGGCGGTGTTTCACAAGGAATTGCTTTTCATGGCTGCGGGAATCCGAAGCGCAGCAAATGCCTGAAGCAGAAAGCGTATGGAAATTATAAAAGTTTCAGGAAGTATGAAAGGGAAGAAAACGCGGAAAGCTTTGTGGGAGCAGAAGGACAGAAAGAAAATAGCAGAACATAGAGCAATGATAAAGTCAGGAATATAACAAAGTCAGGAACACCATAAAAAGAAAGGGATTATGATATGGGAAACAAGATAAAAAAGGATGAACCGGCTCAGCTGCAGGATTTGCCAAAATTGAAAATAAAGTATACATATGCGGTGCCGGTTATGGGACTTGCAGATGCATTAGCCATGTTCAGCTTCTATATGAACCCGGCCACCGACGGAAACATGGCGCTGAAGCTGTTTTTCCTGTTTTTTGCCGCAGTAGGAATTGGTTTTATGTATTGGGGACTGAAATGGAAGATTACGGCGGATGGAAAAGCGATTGTTATTCATCCGGCTTTTGGCAGGAAGAAAACTCTTCCATTCCGGGAATTAAAGAAAGCAGTCATCCATAAACGGAGACAGACGGAAACATTTTCTTACTATGAACTGGTGGATCAGGATAACCAGGTGTTTGCCAAGCTGTATCCGATTATGAAAGACAGTTCCACCTTGTTGGCCCGTATTAAACGGCTGAAATTTCCTGTTGCGGAAGTTTATGACAAGTAGGAATGGCGTTAAGATTGTCTGCGCATACTACCTTTGAAGCGAGAACCGCAGAATGCGGCCCAGGACATGATGTACGGCTGCAGGACGGCGGACGCGGAGGCAAAAAAGGAGGAAAATGCGATGACAAACTTGAACTGTACCGTAACCACATGCATTCATAATTCGGAAAAATGCTGCTGTAAGAGCGGAATCGTGGTGGAAGGCGCTCAGGCGAAAACCTGCTGCGATACCTGCTGCGGAAGTTTTGAGGAAAACCGGGGAGGTCTGTTCCGAAATCTGTTTAAAACGCCGGAGTCCAAGCTGATGGTGGACTGTGATGTGATGAACTGCCTGTATAATGACGACCATCAGTGCAGGGCGGAACGGATTACCATTGCCGGAGACGGGGCCAGAGCGGCTGGACAGACGGAGTGTGCCAGCTTCCGGGAACGCTAGAAACATCTTTACGGAAACAGGCGTTGGATATCCGGCAGCCTGTGAAGAGATGGTCCGGCAGCCTTAAAGCCGTCTGACCGTGTATTGGCCAGGAAAATGGTTTCCGGCGGTTTCTTCGTAAAATTGCCGGAATCAGGTGGCTCATGCGGCTGCCGGCGCAGGAAAACGCTAAGAATGCGTGCAGGCGCCGTCCGTGCAGAAGGTGTAGCCCTTGAATGTACAGCGGAGGATACAGAAAGGACTTTGCAGGAAGCGGCTGAGCACTCTTGCGGAGTCCTTTTTTAGGAAAAACTTGTTCTCTGCAAAGTCTGGGGAAAAACTGAGAAAAAGCTCCATGAGAAAAAGCTTTGGAAAAGCCAGTTCCGGAAAAGCCGCAGGAAAAGTTCTGGAAAAGTCTCGTAAAATCAGTTGACAAAAGGCGGAAATCATAGTATAGTAATGAGAGCCGTGAGATCGGCAGACAGGAAAGCAGGTATCCGCCTCACCCTGGCACGAGCAAGTGACCCGGGTTCATAGACATTAGGTTGATTTTCATGCAGCAGCATGTGAAACCGATGCAGTTAATGAGCGGATAGTATACTATCTGCTTTTTCTTTTCTATCAACCCGTGAGTGTGATGAGTATGGAGGTGTACGACTATTAGCGAATTAATGATTAACGAGCAGATCCGTGACAGGGAGGTTCGTTTGATTGGAGAAAATGGAGAGCAGCTTGGAATTATGTCTGCGAAGGAGGCCTATAAAATGGCCAGAGACGCAGAGCTCGACCTGGTGAAAATCGCTCCTACTGCAAAACCGCCGGTTTGCAAAATCATCGATTATGGAAAATACAAGTATGAGATGGTCCGTCGGGAGAAGGAAGCGAAAAAGAAGCAGAAAATTATTGAGGTGAAGGAAGTTCGTCTTTCTCCCAATATCGATACCAACGACCTGAATACGAAGATTGGATCAGCCAGAAAATTTTTGGAAAAGGGCAATAAGGTAAAGGTAACGCTTCGTTTCCGCGGCCGTGAAATGGCACATATGAATCAGACGAAATATGTGCTGGATGATTTCGCAGAGAAGCTTTCCGATATCGCTGTGGTTGATAAGCCGTCCAAGATAGAGGGAAGAAGTCTGGTAATGTTTTTAACTGCGAAGAAATAAGGAAACTGTATTTTAAGGAGGAATTGATCATGCCTAAAATGAAATCAAGCAAGTCCGCTGCCAAGCGTTTCAAAAAGACAGGAACCGGTCTGTTAGTAAGAAACAAAGCTTATAAATCCCACATTCTGACAAAGAAATCCACCAAGCGGAAAAGAAATCTCAGAAAAGATATCGTTACTGACAGCACAAACAGCAAGGTAATGAAGAAGATTTTACCGTACTTATAATAGATTGAGGATTTAGAAGGAGGAAATAAGCAATGGCAAGAGTGAAGGGTGGCTTAAACGCCAAGAAAAAACATAATAGAGTGCTGAAGCTGGCCAAGGGCTACAGAGGCGCACGTTCCAAACAGTATAGAGTTGCAAAACAGTCCGTAATGAGAGCATTAAAGAGCTCCTATGCCGGAAGAAAAGAAAGAAAGAGACAGTTCAGACAGCTTTGGATTGCACGTATCAATGCGGCTGCAAGAATGAATGGTCTTTCCTACAGCAAGTTTATGTACGGCTTAAAGCAGGCTGGTGTTGTTATGAACCGTAAGGTTCTTTCTGATATGGCGATTAACGACGCTGAGAGCTTCGCAAAGCTGGCTGAGTTAGCAAAGAGCAAGCTGAATTAATTGGACGTTATAAAAAATAGAAAGGTTCCGGAAGATGGGAAGGAACTGGAAGCGGGGATGCAGAAGAGTGAGCTTTCTGCATCCCCGTTTTTGCTGCTGCAGCGATAAAGAAATTTTACTGGTCCAGTTTGCGGGAAAGGTTATAAAATATGGTAATACCTTTGGAGCAAAAGAAATGGAATGTTCGATGAGTGATTTGAAGGCTGAGGATTCAGATGAAGAATCTTCTGGAATCCTGCATGTAAAACAGTTATCTGCAGCAAAAAAATCGCTGTATCTATCAGAATCAGATAAATACAGCGACTCAAAGGTTTTAATGCGGAAGATGGGACTTGAACCCACACGATGTAACCACCACAAGATCCTTAGTCTTGCTCGTCTGCCAGTTCCGACACTTCCGCATACCGGCTATTTGTTTTTCTTACCGACGCGTAATAATATACCACAGTTTTTTCCATTTGGCAAGTATTTTTTCAAATTTTTTATTCTAAAAAAAATATCAAAAAAATTGAAAAAACAATTGACAAACCTGCACCTATATATTATAATAACCCATGTCGCTGGTTGAGACAGCAGACAGAAACAAAAAACGCAGAAGTGGCGGAATTGGCAGACGCGCACGGTTCAGGTCCGTGTGGTAGCAATACCGTGAGAGTTCAAGTCTCTTCTTCTGCAGCGTAAGGGAATCCAATTACGGGTTCCCTTTTCTGTTTTGTAAAGATATCGGTTCTGAAATGAATGGAGAGGTGTTTCCTGGCAGACGATGTATCCCGGAGCCGTTTTTGAGGCGGTACCTGGAAATTTTCTCACCAGGAGGATACGTCTGGTATTTTGAGGAAAAATAGTATATAATAACTACGGACCTCGGACAAAGGCCCAGGACTATACTTTTCAGGAGGAGACATGTTAGAATTACGAGATATTTCCTTTGGCGTGTCGGAAGACCAGGGGAAAAAGGAAATCTTAAAAAATATTAACCTTGCGATAGAAGACGATAAGTTTGTCGTGATTACAGGTCCCAACGGAGGCGGAAAATCGACTCTCGCCAAGATTATCATGGGAATCGAGAAACCGGATTCGGGGGCCATCCTGTTTGAGGGGAAAGACATTACGCAGATGAGCGTGACCGATCGGGCCAATGCGGGAATCAGCTTTGCTTTTCAGCAGCCGGTGCGCTTTAAGGGAGTTCAGGTCCTTGATCTGATTCGTCTGGCAGCAAGAAAGAAATTATCTGTGGCAGATGCCTGCGAATATCTTTCGGAAGTCGGACTTTGTGCCAAGGATTACATTAACAGAGAAGTAAATGCCAGTCTGTCCGGCGGTGAACTGAAGCGGATTGAGATTGCAACGGTTCTTGCAAGGGGAACGAAGCTTTCTGTCTTTGATGAACCGGAAGCAGGGATTGACTTATGGAGTTTCCAGAATCTGATTCGTGTGTTTGAAAACATGCGGGAGAATACAAAGGGCTCTATCCTGATAATCTCCCATCAGGAGCGTATTTTGGAGATTGCCGATGAAATTGTTGTGATCTCCGACGGGGCAGTTGCGAAACATGGCCCGAAAGAGGAGATTTTGCCGAAAATTCTCGGGACTTCTTCTGCCCAGGGAAGCTGCGAATTTTACAGGGGGGACAGATAATGGATAAGATTCTGGAAACACTTTTGGCCAAGGTGGCCGACCTCCATGGCGTGCCGTCAGGTGCATATAACATCCGTGAAAATGGAAAGGCGGTCAGCAGAAATACAACGGCCAATATCGATATTGTCAGCCGGGAGGACGGAAGCGGCATTGATGTGCATGTCAGACCGGGAACGAAAAATGAAAGCGTTCATATTCCGGTTATTTTAAGTCAGACCGGCTTCACAGAGCTGGTAAACAATGACTTTTATATTGGAGAGGGAGCTGATGTGACGATTGTGGCCGGCTGCGGAATCCATAACGGAGGCTCTGCTGTTTCCCGCCACGACGGCATCCACCGGTTTTTTGTTGGAAAAAACGCCAGGTTAAAATATGTGGAAAAGCATTACGGTGAGGGAGACGGAAGCGGAGAGCGGATCATGAATCCCAAAACGGAAATCACCATGGAAGAGGGCAGCTATATGGAAATGGAATCCGTTCAGATTAAGGGAATTGATTCCACCAAGCGGGAAACCATTGCTCACCTTGGTGCAGGAGCTAAGCTGGTGGTGCAGGAGCGTTTGATGACCCATGGAAATCAGACGGCGGAAAGTGACTTTGATATTTCCATGGACGGGGTAAATTCCAGTGCCAATGTTATATCCCGTTCAGTGGCCAGAGACCATTCCTACCAGAAATTCTTTTCCAATCTTCAGGGAAACAATCTCTGCGCAGGTCATACGGAGTGCGACGCGATTATTATGGACGATGCAAAGATCAGCTCCATTCCGGAAATTACGGCCAATCATCCGGATGCAGCGCTGATTCATGAAGCAGCCATCGGGAAAATTGCCGGTGAGCAGATTGTTAAGCTGATGACGCTGGGACTGACGGAGGAGGAAGCAGAGGCGCAGATCGTCAACGGATTCTTAAAGTAGAAGAATATGCCGGTGCTTCATATAATGGCATCAATGAAGCATTGCGAGGCAGAGCATGGAAGACCAGAAGGCGGAAAACCTGTTGAATCTGGCATTGGATACGCCGGAGCCGGAAAGAGAACAAACGGATGAGCTGAATGTGGGCTACGATGCAGTGCAGAAAACATGGGAGCTGATTGTCAAATACAATGGCGATCTGCAGGATGTGCTTGCCAGGCAGTTCCCGTCGGTCCGGATGGAAGGACTTTTGAACCAGTTTGCCATTCTTACGGTACCGGAGAGCAAAGTGGAAGCAGTGATTTCCCTTTCACAAATCGAATATGCAGAAAAACCAAAGAGGCTGTTTTTTGCCGTAAACCAGGCAAGAACGGCCTCTTGTCTTTTACCGGTGCAGTCCGGTGCAGATGGGCTGACAGGGCGCGGGGTTCTGGTGGCCGTGATCGATTCCGGCATCGACTACTTTCATGAGGATTTCCGGCTGGATAACGGGGAAAGCCGGATTCTGTTTCTTTCCGATCAGGTAACGGGAATGGTTTACTCAAAAGAGGAGATAGATGCGGCTCTGCGTACCGGCAGCCGCAGCGAAGGGAAAAAGCTGGTCCCTTCTGAGGATGGCTCCGGCCATGGAACCGCGGTGGCAGGTATTGCGGCCGGCAACGGCAGGGAAAGCAGCGGCAAATATAAAGGCGTTTCCTGGGAAAGTGATTTGCTGATTGTCCGCCTCGGAATTCCGGATCCGGAAGGGTTTCCAAGAACGACTCAGCTGATGCAGGGACTGGATTTCGCAGTCCGCACGGCTCTCGATTTAAAGCGTCCTCTGGCCGTCAATCTAAGCTTTGGAAATACGTATGGCTCTCATGATGGAAACGGACTTTTGGAACGGTATCTGGATTCTCTGGCTCAGATGGGGCAGATTGTGGTGGCTGCAGGGACCGGCAATGAAGGCGATGGAGGGGGACACGCGCTGCTGCGCCTGACAGACGGAGTCAGGGAGGAAATAGAGCTTTCCGTAGCACCCTATGAGACCGGATTCGGGCTTCAGATCTGGAAAAGCTATGAGGACGAGATTTCCATTTCGATCCGGAATCCGGCCGGGACGGTGACGGAAAACATCAGCGCCGTCAGGGGAACCTACCGGCTTCTTGTGGGTCAGACAGAGCTCCTGATTTATTATGGAGAACCAGGGCCGTTTAATATGGCGCAGGAAATCTATATTGAGTTTCTTCCGCGGGGGAACTATGTGGAGAGCGGTATCTGGGACATTCTGTTTGAGGCGAAGGAGATCACGGATGGTCGGGTGGATTTGTGGCTTCCCTCATCTGCCGCTCTAAACCGGGCTACCAGGTTTTTAAGATCGGAGCCGCTGACCACGCTGACCATTCCTTCCACCTCCATGCGGGTGATTTCTGTCGGCGCGTATGATGATTCTTCCAGAGCCTACGCGTCCTTTTCCGGCAGGGGAGATACCAGGTTTTATCAGATTCAAAAGCCGGATTTGGCTGCTCCCGGCGTGGGGATTGTTACAACCCGCCGCGGAGGCGGCTATGAACCGGTGACCGGCACTTCATTTGCGGCGCCTTTTGTGACCGGTGCGGCGGCACTTTTGATGGAATGGGGAATCATCAGGGGAAACGATCCGTATTTGTATGGGGATAAGGTGAAGGCTTACTTAAGAAAGGGAGCGGAAAAAATTCCGGCGGAGCCAGCATATCCCAATCCGAGAATAGGGTATGGAACGCTTTGCGTAGCCAACAGCCTGCCGGAGGGATGGAACAGAAGCGGGTGAAGAGGGAAGCCAGGGAGATCCTCCTCCCCGATTATTTCAGAAAATTTATACTTTTTTGACAAAAAAGACATAAATTGTAGTTCTAAAAACGCAGTAGTTATGATATACTTAACAATATCGGGATTTAAGCGCAGGAAACAGCCGGCGTTTCTTTTGGCTGGAGTTCTCCGCGCGGTTTTGCGTCATGCCTGGAAAAAAGAGGAGAGGGAGGCGGTTTTATGACGATTCGAGAGTCCATGGAGCAGTGGGAACGTGAAAATTTAAGCCCGTATGCATCTTTGAGCAGCGAGTCCCTGGGACGGGACAGAGAGGAACCTCCCTGCGATATCCGGCCGGATTACCAGAGGGATCGGGACCGGATTCTCCACAGCAAGTCTTTCCGGCGCCTGAAGCACAAAACCCAGGTATTCCTGGCTCCGGAAGGAGATCATTACCGGACGCGGCTGACCCATACACTGGAGGTGTCTCAGATTGCCAGAACCATCGCAAAGGCTTTGCGGCTCAATGAAAGCCTGACGGAGGCCATCGCGCTGGGCCATGATTTGGGCCATACGCCTTTCGGGCACGCGGGGGAATACATACTGAATGAAATCTGCGGCGAGGGGTTTTCCCATTATAAGCAGAGCGTCCGGGTGGTGGAGGTCCTGGAAAAAAATGGAAAAGGACTGAATCTGACCAAGGAAGTGCGGGACGGAATTTTAAATCACCGGACGTCGGGAAACCCTGCGACCATGGAAGGAAAAGTGGTCCGCTATTCCGATAAAATTGCTTATATTAACCATGATATTGATGACGCGATTCGGGGAAAGATTATTAAGGAGACGGATATTCCAAAAGAGTATTCGGATATTCTGGGCCGGACCGTCAAGGAACGTCTGGATATCATGATCCATGATATTATTTTCAACAGCCTGGAGAAGCCGTCTATTTATATGTCGCCGGAGGTGGACCGGGCCATGAAGGGCCTGCGCCAGTGGATGTTTGAAAATGTTTATAAAAATCCGGCGGCAAAGTCGGAAGAAGGAAAGGCCCAGCAGCTGATTGTGCGGCTGTATGAGTATTATTTCGCCCATGTGGAACAGCTGCCGGAGGAGTACCGGATGCTGATGGAACAGCGGGGAGAGAGCAAAGAACGGGTGGTCTGTGATTATATTGCCGGTATGAGCGACAGCTATGCCATCGACCAGTTTGAGGAGCTGTTTGTCCCCAAGGCCTGGAAAGTATAGGGTAAAAGAAAGCAGCTCGTCTCAGAGCCTGGAGGAATAAGGTGAAAGGGAGAAAGCGGTTTGTCTCAGAACCTGGGAGAATAGGGCTGGAGGAGAAATGCGGCATCCCGCAGTCCGCCGGCAATGTGACAGGCAGATTTGCCGTGAAAATGGCATAGAGGCCGGATGCGGCTGGAAAATCGTGCGGCAGCAGGAGGAGTTCATGTATTATCCGGATGATATAATCGAAGAAGTGCGCTCAAGAAATGATATTGTGGATGTAATTTCCCAGTATGTGAGCCTGAAAAAAAAGGGCGCCAATTATTTTGGCCTGTGTCCTTTCCATAATGAGAAATCTCCCTCGTTTTCCGTGTCCCCGTCAAAGCAGATGTATTATTGCTTTGGATGCGGAGCGGGAGGAAATGTGATTACCTTTGTGATGGAATATGAAAATTATTCCTTCGTTGAGGCGGTAAAATACCTGGCGGATCGGGCCGGCATCACGCTGCCGGAGATGGAAGATTCCAGAGAGGCAAAAGCCCGGAGGGATTTAAAGAACACCCTTTTGGAGATCAACCGGCTGGCGGCCAATTATTTTTATTATCAGTTAAAACAGCCCCAGGGCCGCCCGGGATATGAGTATCTGAAAAACAGAAAGCTGACGGATGAAACCATCACCCACTTCGGGCTGGGATTTGCCAATAAGGTGCCGGATGATTTATACCGGTATATGCGTTCCAAGGGCTATTCTGACAGCATTTTAAAAGAAACCGGCCTGTTTTTTATTGAGGAACGGGGATCCAGGGACAAGTTCTGGAACCGGGTCATGTTTCCGATCCTGGACGTCAACAACCGGGTCATCGGTTTCGGAGGCCGGGTGATGGGCGATGGAGAACCCAAGTATCTGAACTCTCCGGAAACAAAATTGTTTGATAAGAGCCGAAATCTGTTCGGTTTGAATTTTGCCAGAAAGTCCAGAGAGAAGTACCTTTTGATTTGTGAAGGATATATGGATGTGATTGCCATGCATCAGGCCGGGTTTACCAATGCAGTGGCATCTCTTGGAACTGCGTTTACAGCCCAGCATGCCATTCTCCTGAAGCGGTATACGGAGCAGGCGATTTTGACCTATGACAGTGACGGAGCCGGAGTACGGGCGGCGCTTCGGGCCATTCCGATTTTAAAGGATGCCGGAATTTCTGTGAAGGTTCTGAACATGAAGCCCTATAAAGACCCGGATGAGTTCATAAAAAACCTGGGGAAGGAGGAGTTTCAGAAGCGGATTGACGGGGCAGTCAACAGCTTCATGTTCGAGATTTCCGTGATCCGCTCAGAATATAATATGCAGGACCCGGAATCCAAAACCGGCTTTTATAATGCGGTGGCCAGAAAGCTTCTGGAGTTTCCGGAAAAACTGGAACGGGACAATTATACGGAGGCGGTGGCCAGAGAGTATATGATTCCCGCCGAGGATTTAAAGCGGCTGGTTAATTCCCTGGGAGGCCGTTTCGGGACGGCTGCGCGCCCGGAGGGCAGGCAGGAGGACAGACCCAGGAAAAAGAAGGAGAAGGACGAGGGAATCCGCAAGTCTCAGCGGCTTCTGTTAACATGGCTGATTGAACGGCCGCCGCTTTTTGAGACGATTAAGGGAATCATTGCTCCGGAGGATTTCACCGATGATTTGTACCGGCAGGCGGCAGTCATGGTATTTGATGAGTATGAGAAAACAGGAACCATCGAGCCTGCAAGAATCCTGAACCAGTTTATTGAAGGCGAAGAACAGTACAGGGAGGTGGCAGCTCTGTTCCATGCAAGACTGGAGGAGTCTTTGAGCAATGAGGAACAGAAAAAGGCGTTTTCAGAAACCATAAAGAAAATAAAACGCTACAGTCTGGAGGAAAAAAGCAAAAAGGCAACGGATATCAAGGAACTGCAGGATATCATCAGGCAAAAGTCAGAGCTTGCCGGTCTGCAGATTTCGCTGGAATAGCAGACGGCGCCGGGAAGGATGGGAACGTATGGAGGAAAAGACACTGACATTTGAGGAACGGTTGGACAAGCTGTACGAGACTGCAAAGAAGAAAAAGAACGTCCTGGAGGAACAGGAGGTTTTGGACGCCTTTTCCGGAGAGGATCTGACACCGGAGAAGCTGGACCGGATTTATGATTTCCTGGACCGTAAAAATGTGGATGTGCTGCGGACTTCCGGGGAGGATGAGATGGACCCGGATCTGTTTCTGGAGGATGAGCCTGCAGAGGAGGATCTGGATGTGGAACAGGTGGATCTGTCGGTCCCGGAAGGCGTGGGAATTGATGATCCGGTTCGCATGTATTTAAAGGAAATCGGCAAGGTCCCGCTTTTGACGCCGGATGAGGAAATTGAACTGGCCAAGCGGATGGAGCTGGGAGATGAAGAGGCAAAAAAGACGCTGGCAGAGGCAAATTTACGTCTTGTTGTCAGCATTGCCAAGCGCTATGTGGGCCGGGGTATGCAGTTCCTCGATCTGATTCAGGAAGGAAACCTGGGACTAATCAAGGCGGTGGAGAAGTTCGATTACCGCAAGGGATATAAGTTCAGTACCTATGCCACCTGGTGGATTCGCCAGGCCATTACCAGGGCCATTGCCGATCAGGCCAGGACCATCCGGATTCCGGTCCATATGGTAGAAACCATCAACCGGCTGGTGCGTACCCAACGGCAGCTTCTGCAGAGCCTGGGCCGGGAACCGTCGCCGGAGGAGATTGCCAAGGCCATGGACCTGCCGGTGGAGCGGGTGCGGGAGATTATGAAGATTTCCCAGGATCCGGTGTCGCTGGAAACACCCATAGGCGAGGAAGAGGACAGCCATCTGGGGGACTTTATTCAGGATGATCATGTGGAGGTCCCGGTGGACGCGGCCACTTATACGCTGCTGCATGAGCAGCTGATGGAGGTTCTTGAAACGCTGACAGACAGGGAGCAGAAGGTTCTGCGCCTGCGGTTCGGCCTGGATGACGGCCGGCCCAGAACCCTGGAGGAGGTTGGAAAGGAATTTAACGTCACCAGGGAGCGGATTCGCCAGATTGAGGCAAAAGCATTGAGAAAGCTGCGCCATCCAAGCCGCAGCAAGAAGCTGAAGGATTACCTGGATGAATAGGGGCATCCGGTGAGATATCATAAGACTGCTTCCATTGAAACATTGATTTGAAAAAGCAGGAGGCAGAAAAGAAAAGCAGAAGTATTGAGAGGAACAAAACGTATGAAGCTATCAGAACGGCTGGAGCGGGTGATTTCCTTCGTGGAACCGGCAGAATCGGCTGCAGATATCGGCACGGATCATGGTTATGTACCCCTGGAGCTGGTGCGCCGGGGAATGGCAGGACATGCCCTTGCTATGGATGTGCGGCCGGGGCCTTTGTCCAGGGCCAGGGATCACATCGCGCAGGCAGGACTGGAGAATCAGATTGAGACAAGGCTTTCCGACGGGCTTGCGAAACTTTCGGCAGGGGAAGCGGACGCGGTGATTATTTCCGGCATGGGCGGGGAACTGACGATCTGGATTCTGGCGGAAGGCGTCCATATGTGGAAAACGGTCCGTCAGTGGGTGCTGTCTCCCCATTCGGAGGTGTTTAAGGTGCGCCGCTTTCTCTGGGAATATGGATTTTCCATTGTCCGGGAGGAAATGGTACTGGAGGACGGAAAGTATTATACCATCCTGGATGTGCGGCCTGGAAACGGGGAAGGCATAAGAAAAGGTGAGGATGAGACGGCCGGAAGCAAAGCTATGGGGTCGGAAGCGGAGGCAGAGTCTCTCTGGGGAAAACGGGAGTATTATGGAGAATTTCTGCCATCCAGCGGATCCCCGGTCTTTTTCCAATACCTGAAAGAGGAAGAACGGAGGCTTTTGGAGCTGTGCGGGATGCTGGAGGCTCAGGCGGAACATTCTTTACGCGCCGGAAAACGGCTTAAGGAGACGGAGCAGAGGCTTTTATGGAATCGGGAGGTGCAGGATGAAGTGCAGGGAAATCATTGAGGTTCTGGAGACACTGGCGCCCAGGCGATGCGCCTGTGACTGGGATAATCCGGGACTTTTGGCCGGACGGATGGAGAAAGAGGTAAAAAAGATTCTTCTGACAGTGGATGCGGATGATGAGGCGGTAAAGCATGCCATTGCCGCAGGGGCGGATATGCTTATCAGCCATCATCCCCTGATTTTTAAACCGGTTCGCCATGTATCGGATGAGGATTTTATTGGACGGCGTCTGGTGTCCATGATTCAGGCGGATATTTCCTATTTTGCCATGCATACCAATTTTGATGCGGCCCCGGGCTGCATGGCCGATGTGGTGGCAGAGAAAATCGGCATTGCGGAGGGGGAGCCTCTGGAGGAAATGGGAGAGGAAAACGGCGTTCCTTACGGAATCGGAAAAATCGGCCGGCTTATAAAACCGGTCAATGGTATGGAGTTGGCCGGACAGATAAAGGAAGCGTTCGGCCTGCCTTTTGTCACCGTTTACGGAAGAGAGCTTTATGAAACAATTCCGGTGGAACGGGCGGCCACCTGTCCCGGCGCCGGGGGCAGCGAGATCGGAGAGGCTTTAAGAAAAGGGGCCCAGGTTCTGATTACAGGAGACATCAGCCACCATCAGGGTATTGATGCGGCAGCCCAGGGTATGATGATTCTTGATGCGGGTCATTATGGCCTGGAACATGTGTTTATGGATTACATGGAGGAGTTTTTAAACGGGCATTTTAGGGGTCTGATTCAGGTGGAAAAGATGCCGGTGGAGTTTCCGGCGGCTGTTATCTGATCCGAAGCATGACAGGAAAAAGGAGGGGTGGAAATGCCGGTAGTTACTGTTTGCGGGGAACAACGGGAGTATCCGAAGGAAACCTTGTTTCTGGACATTGCTAGCGATTATCAGGAGAAGTTTGAGGATGACATTCTGCTGGTGCGGGCCAACGGAAAGCTGCGGGAGCTTCATAAGACCCTGCATGGAGACGCGGAGATTTCCTTTCTTACAGCCCGGGATCCGGCGGGCCAGAAAACGTATGAACGAAGTGCCGTCTTTCTCATGCTGAAGGCGTTTTATGATGTCCTTCCCAATGAAAAAATCAGAAAAATCCAGATGGATTTTGCCCTGGGAAACGGGATATATGGAGAATTTTTCGGAGAGGTTCCTCTGGATGAAGACCTGCTTCAGCAGGTGAAACAGCAGATGCAGGTGCTGTGTGGAAAGAAAATTCCTTTAAAAAAGCGCAGCGTCAATACGGATGAGGCTGTGGAGCTTTTTGGGAAGTATGGAATGCATGATAAGGAGCAGCTGTTCCGGTACCGCCGGGCGTCCAGAGTCAACATTTACAGCATTGAAACCTTTGAGGATTATTTTTATGGCTACATGGTGCCGGATACAGGATATATCCGGTATTTTGACCTAGTACGCTGCGGAGAAGGCTTTCTTCTTCTGCTCCCGGCTCTCCGGTCGCCAAAGACGGTGGAACGGCCGCCGGTTTCAAAAAAACTGTTTACGGTGCTGCGGGATTCCTACCGCTGGAGCGACAGCATTGAGATTCCCAACGTGGCAGCTTTAAATAAGGCCATCTGTGATGGGAAATGCCTGGAGCTGATTCTGATGCAGGAGGCTCTTCAGGAAAAGACCATCGGAGAG
Organism: Candidatus Copromonas faecavium (nom. illeg.); assembly: GCA_018712915.1. Classification (GTDB taxonomy): domain Bacteria; phylum Bacillota; class Clostridia; order Lachnospirales; family Lachnospiraceae; genus Copromonas; species Copromonas faecavium. The sequence continues at coordinate 71,941 of DVGC01000057.1, forward strand.
ATTGCGGAGAAGGCAGCCATGGATCCGAAAAAGCGGATTGTTATGATTGCAGGTCCGTCCTCCTCCGGAAAGACCACCTTCAGCCACCGGCTGTCTGTCCAGTTCCGTGCGCTGGGGCTGACCCCCCATCCGGTGGCCGTGGATAATTATTTTAAAAACCGGTCGGATTATCCAAAGGATGAAAATGGACAGCCGGATATGGAGGCGTTGGAATGTGTGGACATGGAAACACTCAACCGGGATCTGAATGCGCTTCTTGCGGGGGAAACCATTGAACTCCCCAGGTTTAATTTTGCGGCCGGAAAACGGGAGTATCATGGAGACCGGCTGACCCTTGGAAAGAACGACATCCTGGTGCTGGAGGGCATCCACTGCCTCAATGACCGGCTGACCGATTCTATTCCAAAAGAGAGCAAGTTTAAGATTTACATCAGTGCCCTGACCCAGCTAAACGTAGATGAGCATAACCGGATTCCGACGACTGACGGGCGGCTCCTGCGCCGGATGGTGCGGGACGCCAGGACCAGGGGAACTTCTGCGCTGGAAACCATGGAGCGATGGCCTTCGGTCCGCAGGGGGGAGGACAGGAATATCTTCCCCTATCAGGAGAGTGCTGATGTGATGTTTAATTCGGCCCTTCTTTATGAGCTGGCGGTTTTAAAAATATATGCGGAGCCTCTGCTGTTTGGGATCCCCAGGGATTCGGAGCAGTATGACGAGGCCAAGCGTATTTTGAAATTCCTGGACTACTTCCTGCCGATTGACGGCGAGATGGTTCCGAAAAATTCCATTCTGCGGGAGTTCATCGGCGGAAGCTGCCTGAAGGTATAGAGAGACCGGGAAACATGCCGGCGGGCGCCACTGGACAGATAAGACAAAATGTGATATGCTTACGACGTTGGTTTTGAGTGGGACAGGTGGTCGCTGCTGCGCGAAAGACGCAGGAGAGGAAAGTCCGGGCTTCACAGGGCAGGATGCCAGATAACGTCTGGCGAAGGCGACTTCAGGGACAGTGCAACAGAAATAAACCGCATGGCTTGCCATGTAAGGGTGGAAAGGCAGTGTAAGAGACTACCGCCTCACTGGTAACAGGGAGGGCACATGTAAACCCCATCCGAAGCAAGGCCGAACAGGGAGCATAAGGCGGCCCGTCTGCTTCCGGGTTGGCTGCTTGAGCCGTCTGGTGACAGGCGGCCTAGATAGATGACCATCCGCGACATAACCCGGCTTATCGTCCCGCTCAAAATCCGAAAGAAAGAATCGCTGCTGTTCAGTGCAGAGGAACAGGTCTCTTAAAACGGAAATTTGAAGAAATAATACTGTTCGAGACCATCGGGCCATGGCAGAGTATCTGATTATTTCAGAGTAGTTTCCGCTTGGGTGCCAGAATGATGGTTGAGGTTATGAATGACAGATAATCGAATGTAAAAAACAGTGCCCATCGGTCAGAGATGTTCGATGAGCACTGTTTTTGTTTCCTGGAGAGCTAAAATGGAAAATTGCTACAATGAAATGTTATCATACCATCAATCTTTCCGCTGAGAAGCAGCAGGAATTGATTGTTATCAGATTTGATAGGCTTCAGCCTGACTTTAAATTCCTCATCACAGTATTTGTTATGGAGATATTGTTCTTCAATTTCGTGGCAGCAGTTATCTCCGGCATCTTCTGCAACTTATTTCATTTTCTGCTCTAATGCCAACCCAATCAGCCGATCGGTATGATCCGCCATAAACAGCGGGATGTTCAGTACATCATCATCCAGCTTCAGATTATCCAGTGAGAATCGGACGCGGAGCTTGACCTGATCCGGGAACAACTCTTTGAATTTCTTAAGGCTCCTGCTGGTGGTATTGGTTTCGGACTTGACTTCCACAGGGAAAATATCGTTTTCCCGCTGAATCAGGAAATCTACCTCATAAGGAGGATTTGTTTGCGTCCAGCAACGAGGAGTTACTTCAAACTGTGTAATCAAAGTCTGAAGCACAAAATTTTCGGTTAATGCACCCTTGAATTCGGTAAATAACCGATTACCCTCGCCAAAGGCAGTCGGTGCGAGCTGCGCCAGTCTGCGGAGCAGTCCCACATCTACCAGATAAATCTTAAAGGCAGAGAGGTCATCATAGGCAGCTACAGGCAGGCCAGGAGCAGTACTGCGGTAGATCTTATGCACCAGTCGGGCATCCACCAGCCACTGCAAGGCATCCTCATATTCACGAGCCCGTGCCCCTTCTTTGACTACCCTGTAGATAAATTTTTTGTTTTCCCTCGCCAGCTGGGATGGTATGGACTTCCAGATCATCGAAATCTTGGGGAATTCGCTGGTATTAGGGTGTTTGGCAAAGTCACGCTCATAGGCGCCAATAATTCCAGACAAGGCTTCCTGCATGGCATCTACATCCCTTGCTTCCGTCCACATCTTGACAGATTCCGGCATACCGCCGGTCACATAGTACATCTTCAGCTTTTCATACAGAGGATTAAAAAAGGCATCAGGAATTGGCTCAATGGTGTTTACTGTCTCCAGATAGTTTGCCAGGTTCTCATCCCCGTTGGCCAATAGAAATTCTGTAAATGTCATGGGATCAATCTGCATGAAGTTAACTTTACCGACAGGGAAAGAAGAAGGCTTTGCTAAGGCAATTCCCAGGAGAGAACCGGCACAGGCAATGTGATACTGCGGCGCATTCTCACAAAAATACTTCATGGAATTGATGACCTTAGGGCAGTCTTGTACCTCATCAAAAATAATGAGGGTCTTTTCTGGCATAATCTTCTGACCACTTGCCAGCATGAGATTCTGCAAAATTCGGTCTACATCTTTTGTGGTTTCAAAAAATTGCTTGTACTCTTCGTTTTCATCAAAGTTGAAATAAGCAGTGTTTTCGTAGTAGCGTTTGCCGAGTTCTTTCAGAATCCAGGTCTTACCTACTTGGCGTACGCCTTTCAAAATAAGAGGCTTACGATAGGGAGAATTCTTCCAGTTCAGCAACTTTTTTAAAATCAATCGTTCCATATATACACCTCATCACACTTTTATAACAGATTCAGTGTCTTTAATCACACTTTTATTATATACAAAAACAACAAAAAATACAAGCTCCCGTATAAACGGTTTGACTTCCGTTTTAGACATTTTCAACAATTTTAAATAATAGCAAACCAGAATGATGGAATCGCCGATTGTTTTGAAGCTTACATAGTGATATTGTCAATATTAGTTGACACATTTTGCTCAAGGATATCACTATCTATGCCGCCAATTCCAAAGTCTCATAATACTGCCTGCGTTTTATCATAGGGGGAAGCCCGCCATTGGCAGAGCAGATC
>DVGC01000058.1 GCA_018712915.1 Candidatus Copromonas faecavium (nom. illeg.)
ATGTGTGTGTCAGTAGATAGAATTGTGCTTGCGAACTTAAAGTATCTACACTATATATTATATGGGCCTTTTGCCAAAAATCGAAAAAATATTTTGAACTTTATGAAAGTTTAAGAATTGTAAGAAAATAGTAAGATTTGCGGTTTTTGAGACATTTCTTGAGGAACATATGTTCTGTATATTTGGATTTTCAATATTGATGAATTTCGTCCCTAGTCTCGTTTGCTCCTTATCGCTGCCGGATATAGCAGCTTACCATCCCTTTTCTTTATCACAGTAAAGCAATAAAAAATAGCTTCCTCGGAGAGCCTATTTTTTCCCTCCTAAGAAGCTATTTTTCATCGTTTTGTTGTAAACCTGTTGTAAAAAACCGGCCTACACTATATCAATGGGAAGCCAAATACCTCCTATTTACTTAGTTTTTCCGCATTTTCGGAAAAGAATTCATTTATCTTTTCCTCCTCACACTGATTTCCGATTGCTTAGCGGCCTTCAACTTTGTTTTTCAAAGAGGTCTGGTTAAGTATCGCATCTCTGTTTACGTTCCATATTATAGCACGATCCTTCCATAAAGATTTACCAATTTTCCAGGAAATTTCAGGTGTATTTTTGTAATTATTTTATTTTCATCTCATTTTATGGATAAATATTTCATTTTTTCTTATATTTTTATATTTTATCTGTTTTTGTGTTAGTTGAAACGATTGTATTCCTTACAAATCCGTTTCCTTCTCGCCGGGGAAACCGCTGTTTCCAGGTTTTCCCTCTTTCTTACGGAATCTAATCTCCCAGATTCTCGCCCACAAGGATCACCTTTACCCGTCCATTATAACGGGAACGGCGGGAAATCACAATGTTGCAGCACATGCAGTCCGGGGACTGGCAGTCGGTACAGACCCCTTTTATGCCACAGGGCGTCTGCCTCCCGCTTTTTTCCGCAATAACAGGACACACGGAAGTCTGAATCCTGTTCACACCGTCTTCCACCGTTTTTACCAGCTTATTTATGCCGGCCACGATAATCACATGCTTGGGGCCATGCAATAAACTGGACAGCCGGTTGCTGGCTCCGTCAATATTTACCAGTTCTCCCTTTCTTGTGATCGCATTGGTGCTCATCAAAAAGTAGTCCGCTCCGGCCACCTGCTGGAATATCGGGCTTCCGATTTCCTTCTTCTCCTGCTCCGGATATTCGATCATCTGGCAGCCCACTTCTTTCAGACGTTCCAGAACACCCAGGCTTTTGATGGTCGAAGAACCTCCCCAGCTGACCGAGGCGCCCTGTTCCACCAGGCTGCAGACCAGATCCGCAGCAGCTTTGCTGTCCTCGCAGTAAAACCCTTCCATGTTTCGTTTTTTCAGCTCCTCAATCACGCAGGACGCCATCTGTTCGTATGCTTTTGATGCCATATCCCTCTTCCTCCTTTTCACCGGCCTGCTTTCCCTGCCGCCAGCTTCTGTCCGCACTGTACAGACATAGCATTTCAGTCTTTATGTTCACAGTACACGGACACACGCGGACACGCCTGCACTGGCGCCAGCCCTGCAGATGCCGGATGTTTCCCTTCCCCGTTTTTCTCATAACGGGCTTTTTATAATCTGATTATACCAAATCAAAAAAGGAATTGCCAGCTTTGGAACGCTTCCGGTCAGAGCCCTTTCCTGGACCGATCCCAATCGAAAAATCCGGCAGAATGCGCTATAATAGAGGTACAAAGAAATATTTCGGTACGCTCATCAGTCTGGCGCAGGCAGGAAACCAGATAAAAGTCAGGCAAAAAGTACCGGACAAAGACAAAAACAGCAGGAGACGTTTATGATAACAAAAACCATCAAATACTTTGACTTAAATCAGATTGCCGATTCCGGACAGTGTTTCCGGATGCTGCCGCTGCGGGAATCCGAAACCGGCCATGACAAAATCAGTCCTTCGCTGCAGCAGGGCAGAGCCGCCGCCAACATGCCGTCTTCCTATCAGGTCATCAGCAAAACCCACTATCTGAAGCTCGTTCAGCAGGGAGAAGAAATTTCCTTTTTCTGCCCGGAAGAAGAGTTTCCCTATTGGGAAACGTATTTTGATCTGGACACGGATTACGGCGCCATTCTCTCCTCCATCGATGAACAGGATGATTATCTGAAAAAAGCTGCCGCATACGGATCCGGCATCCGAATTCTCCGCCAGGATTTGTGGGAAATGATCATCACCTTTGTTATTTCCCAGCAAAAGACCATCCCGGCTATCCGTTCCCTGGTGGAAACACTTTCCGAAACCTATGGAGAGCAGTTTCCTGTTCCGGATGAATGCGGGCAGAGCAGAACCTATTTCAGCTTTCCTTCGCCTGAGCAGCTAAACCAGGCCTCCTTATGGGATCTGCAGGCGCTGAAACTGGGTTACCGGGCCAAATACATAAAAAGGCTGTGCGAGGATGCATGCTCCGGCGCGCTGGATCTGAATGCCATCCGGCAAATGTCTTATCCGGAGGCCATGACCTGCCTGCAGAGCTTCTATGGAATCGGCGAAAAAGTGGCCAACTGCGTCTGCCTGTTCGGCCTCCATCATATTGACGCGTTTCCTGTCGATACCTGGATCCGGAAAATCCTGCTGCGGGAATATGCCCCCAAAAGCCGGTGTGCAAAAAAAATCCCCCAGACCAGGCTGTGTCAGGAGCTGGTCCGAGAGAATTTTTCCCAGTATCATGGCTGCGCAGGTGTGATGCAGCAATATATTTTTTATTATGAAAGAGCAAATCCCAATGGCCCGCAGGAGGCCGGAGGAAGTCCGGATGCGAACGGACACTTGCCGGATACCCGCTCCTGCCGTTAAGCATACCGGGCCTCCGATGCCGTTTGCCGGATACCAGGCGTCGTTTGCCGGCAGACTCCCTTCCGGGCACCAGTCATTGTCCACCGGGCTCCCCGGTGCTCTCGGCTGGCTGCGGCAAAAAGAATCTACCTCCGCCTCCTCTGCTCCCTCTCCTTTCCTCTCCGCTGCCCTCCTATGTTCAGTACCACTCCGATTCCCATGTAAAGGCTTACCATGGAGGTCAGTCCATAGCTGACAAAGGGCAGTGTCAGGCCCGTGTTGGGAAGAAGTCCGGAAACTACGCCCAGGTTTACAAAGGTCTGTCCGCCAATCCAGGCAGCCATTCCGGCGCAGATGATCCGTCCCGCCATATTCTCGCACCGCATTCCGATCGCAAGACAGCGGAAGGTCACGATTCCCTCTAAAAGGATAATAGCCGCGCAGCCAAGAAAGCCCAGTTCCTGTCCGGCCGCTGCCATAATAAAGTCTGTATGGGACTCCGGCAGAAAGCCGCTCCCAATTACCGTAGCAGTGTCCGTTCCGGAGCCTGGATTCCCCAAAAGACCTCCGGAGCCTATGGCCATAATAGAATACATCTGCTGATAGGATTCTGCCGCCCATTCACTTGGATTCAGCCATGCCATAATCCGGCGGTACTGATAATCGTCCAGGATAGTCTGGCCCTCCCGGGTCACCAGGAACAAAAAGATTCCGCCCAGCGGCAGAATGACGGCCAGAATCCGTCCGAGCACCCGGTAATCAATCCCGGCAGAAAACCAGAGCCAGGCAAAAATCCAGGCCGCAACAATCGTGGTGGACAAGTCCGGTTCCCGTAAAATGGAAATTAACGGAAGCGCCATCAGCGCGGCCGTTGCCAGGAAAAACCCGGGCCGGCTCACGTCCTCTTCCCGTCTGGCAAACCACTGGGCAAAAAACAGAATCAGAAGAAGCTTCGCCAGCTCCGAGGGCTGAAAACGAAAGCTGCCGATTTCCAGCCACCGGGCGGCACCCCCGGAAATATCTCCCATGATATTGACTGCCAGGAGAGTTCCCATGGCAATCACATAAGCCCACACGCCCAGTTCCCCCAGGCGCCTATAGTCCAGAAGGGACAGAACCGCTAACAGGATAAGACCAAGAATCATCCCGATCCCCTGACGCAGCCCCAGTCCCGGCTCCAGACCTTCAATCAGATAAACGCCCGTTCCCGACAGCAAGAGAACACACATCATCAAAAGCAAATCATAGTGTACCGGCGATGCCGGAACTTTCAGCCATTCTGTCAGCCGTCTCATTCCGCCACCTCCCATCAGTCTGCCATCGAATTTCCGCTGCTTCCGGACATGTCTGCCTGTCCTGTTACAAGGTTCTCCACCGGTTCCAGATTAAAGTAATACCGGAGGATATCCGCTGCCGCTTCCACGGCATTGGAAGAAGAATATCCATAGGCAATGCGGACCGCAATGGCAATCTCAGGCGCCTCATAAGGCGCGTATCCGATGAACAGCGCATGGTTGGGCCGGACGCTGCTCTGCTGAGCCGTTCCCGTTTTTCCTGCCAGACTGACAGAAAGCTGGGATAAGGTCCGGTTGGACTGGGCCATCTGGCGCATGCCGTCTCCGATCACCTGCCAGGTATTTTCGCTGATGGCATCCAGTGTCTGCCCTTCACGAGCCGTCTCCGCAGATTCCTCTCCTCCGCCGTTCTGAGACGCCGCATCCGGAATCTCTCCATTCTGAGCTGCCCCGTCCTGGACCGTTTCATTCTGAAGCGTTTCCGTTCCTTCCGTCGTCTCCGCTTCTCCTGCCCGCTCCCCGATATGATGAATCAGCGTCAGATCATAAAGCGTTCCATGATTCGCCAGCACAGCCGCGTAGCGGGCCAGCTGGGTTGTGGTATAGTTGTGATTGCTCTGTCCGATGGCTGCCGTTACAGGAAACTCATTGGCCATCTGCGGGGAATTTTCCCCGATTTCAATTCCGCTGGTTTCGTTCAGTCCAAACATCTCCATATAAGTCTGAAGAATACTGATTCCCTGCTCCGGAGTATAGACAGCAGTTTCTTCCTCCAGGTTTTCCGGCAGGACGGTCACTCCCGGCAGGCTGAATCCATATCCCAGCGAATAAAAGAAGTAGTTGCAGGAATCCCGCAAAGCCTGTGACACATTGATGGCCCCATGGGTACCACCGGGATAAATCCAGCATCGCGGGCTGGGCGTTACGATCTGGAAAATTCCCCGGTCCTGAATCACGGTCTCCGGAGTGATCAGTCCCTCCGTCAGAGCCGCAGCCGCCGTCACCGGCTTAAAGGTAGAGCCAGGCGCCGTCCTCTGCTGGGTGGCATTGTTATAAAGCGGAAGAGAGCGGTCCTCCAGAAGATGATTATAATATTCTCCGTCCACATGATTGGCCAGCCGGTTGTTATCATAGCCCGGGTATGTTACACAGGCCAGAACTTCCCCCGAATTTGGATCCACAATCACGCAGGATGCAGTACAGGGGTCAAGCGCCAGCTGAGCCGGCGTAATCCGCAGGGTACGGATCTGTTCCCTGAGAAAATCATAGGCTCCCAGCTGCCCCGATGCCATTCTGGAATAACTGCCGTCCACATCCTCAAGGACACCCTGCTCGATGAGCGCCATGCAGACGTCCTCTCTGCGGATTTCTCCCTGTTCAATCATCATCCGGTACAGCAGCCGCTCATAGCCCTGATCTGCAGATAACAATGTATGAATCTCCGTTTTCATGGCGTTCCAGCTCTCATCCAGCGTGCTGTAGGGAGCATTTCCCGACACCGGATTCACCCACTGGCTTTCAATCCCCTGGCGCAGATACTGGCCCAGGCTCACCGTCCCGTCCTGCCAGCTCTGCCTCCATTCCTGCCATGCCTCTGAGCCTGTATCGTTATTTAAGTACCCCTCATCGCCCAGAAGCTCCAGAATATAATCCGCCGTTTCTTTCCAGTCAGAAGGAAGGCTCTGCCCGGCCGTTTCCAGAATCTCATCCAGCCGTTCCAGCTGGCCGGATTTTTTCCCCTCATAGGCGGCAAACAGCCTCTGCTCCGCAGTCCCCGCATCAGCATTGGCCAGTTCTTCCGTATCCAGAACCTGGTTGTCAATCAGTGCGGTAGTCAAATCATCTGCGTCAATGACCAGCTCATCCGAATCCTCTGCCTTTTCCGGTACCATATTGGCCAGAAGAATTCCGGCCAGTTTCTGTTCCAGAAGCTGGTAAACCGTTTTCTGAAGCTCAGAATCGATGGTCAGCCAGATATCCTGCCCGACCACGGCCTCCGCAGAATCCAGCACCTGGGTCACCCTTCCCACGCTGTCCACATAAAAGGTTTCGCTGCCGTTATGTCCCCTCAGCTGCTGCTCAAAGGTCTGTTCCAGGCCTGCTTTTCCCACCTGGGCATTGGAATCATAAGAAAGGCCCTGGGCCTCAAATTCTGCCAGCTCTTCTGCTGAAACCGGCCCCGTATATCCAAGAATATGAGCAAAATATTCGCTGTCCGCATATCTTCTCAGAGTGCTTTCCGCGATTTCCACTCCGGTCAGCTCGCCGCTGAGTTCCAGAAGATTGGCAACGGAAGTTTCTCCTATCTGTTCTGCCAGAGTCGTGGTCCGGTATCTCTGATAACTGTTCCGGCTCATGGCATACCGGACCGCGATGATCTGCAGTGTCTGCTCCTGGCTGTATTCTTCGCTGATCCCATACCCGGTTTCTCCGCAGAGATACCCATAGGCCTGCTCTGCCGTTGCCTCCCTTTCGTCATAACCCAACCGTTCATTATAGCTTAAATCATCTGTCGAGCTGTGGCCAAAAATATCCGCCAGGAACCGCTCCCTATCGGTGCCTTCCTCTGCGAACGCCAAAGCTCCCGTATCATCCGCAATAATGGGAAGTCTGACAGACAGCTGTTCCCCATTGGCCTGAAGGATTTCCAGCACCCGGGCAATAATCCGGTTCAGGCTCTCATTGCGCTCCGTCCGCGTTGCATACACGCCGCTGTCCGTAATCGTAACCGAATAAGTCAGCTCATCGTAAGCCAGAGGAACACCGTTTCTGTCATAGATCGTTCCCCGGCTGGCAGGACTGGTGGTGCTTCTGGTAATCTGGTCCAGAAATTCCTCCTGATAGTCCCCGCCTTCCACCACCTGCAGATGGTAAAACCGCATCAGCACCACGGCAAACATGGCAGACAAAACCACGCCCAGCAAAAGCAGACGGTTCTGAATCACATGCTTCCACAACCAGTCGATAAGTCATCCTCCTCCTTTATTCATACCCGGGGCCAATAGGCTCCTCATGAACGTACCCGGGACCCTGAGGGATGGTTTCCTGCGGAATCTGCCCCGCTGTTCCTCCCGAGCTTCCGCTTTCTGTATCTTCTCCGGATGTACTTTCCTCCGGAAGTGCTGCCGCCGTATGCAGAGTACAGGGACCCGGCAGCTGGAACAGGGAATCATCCGTCGTGCTGGTACTGCCTTCCGGAATCACCATAAACACGCCCTGACCTGCACTCGGGCAAAATTCTCCTGCCAGAAGTCCGCTCTCCGCACAGACACTGGCTGCAATATGCGTATCACACACTTCTGTTGGCTCGGTTCCTGACTCAAAATACTCCGTGTACACCGCATTTCCTCTCGGATCGCTGTCACACAGACCGGAAACCGCCAGTTTCCCCGACTTCCGGCAGATGGAAACCTGAACCATATCCTCCGGCACAGAAAACTCCCGTACGGGCAGTTCCTCATGAACCCGGTCCATAATCTGTTTCCAGATGGACTTATGATAGCTGGTATTTGCCAGCTCCCGGTTATTCTCATCATATCCGGTCCAGATTCCGGCTGTGTAGTAATCCGTAAAGCCTACAAACCATGCATCCCGGTTGCTTGTCGTGGTTCCGCTCTTTCCTGCAGCCGGCATCCGGTCCAGATGAGCCCTGGTACTGGTGGCACTGATGGAAATCCCCGGTCTGGCAAAAATCTGATGGGATTCCAGAGAATCCGACATGGCATCTGTCAGAAGGAATGCCGTTTCTTCCTTCAGAACCTGTTTGGAATCTGTTTCCCCGCCAAGGATTACATTGCCGTCCCGATCCAGAACCGTACTGTAAAATTTCGGCTCTGTATAAACGCCGCCGTTGGCAATCGCTGCATAGGCCCCCGTCAGCTCCAGGTTTGTAACGCCAAGGGTCAGTCCGCCCAGTGCCGCCGACGCCGTCACATCCTCCGATGTCAGTGTGGTAATCCCCAGATTCCGCGCATATTCAATTCCCGTTTCCGGAGTGACCGTCTCCATCAGCGCCCGCACCGCTATAATATTCATGGAATAAATAATCCCGTCCCGGATATTGGCATAGCCCACATACCCCCGGCTGCTGCCCCACCAGTTTCGGAACGTATGGCCGCTTACCGTATAGGGCTCATCATAATAAACCGTCCCCAGCGTAGCCTTCCCCGTATCCAGGGCAGGAGCAAAGGCCGTAATCACCTTAAAGGCAGAACCCGGCTGCCTGGTCACTCCGGTGGCCCGGTTTAACGTCAGGCTGGCCGTTTTCTCCCCCCGGCCGCCGCCAAGAGCCTTAATCTCTCCCGTTCTCTGATCCATCAGCACAAAAGAAGCCTGCGGCTCCAGCACCGGATCAATCTGCTCTCCCTCAATGGTGTCGCCTTCCTGCAGAAGCTGTGCCTTAAACGCCTCCACATCTGCATTCAGCTCATCCAGAGAGCCGTACAGGCCGTTGAAGCTTCCGTCCTGACTCTTATGCCATGCCTCCAAATCGGAGCCGGAATAATGGCTTAAGGTATCGTCTGCGTGACGGACAGACAGACGGTATTCCAGTCCATACCAGGTTTCCACATAGTTTTCCGGATCGCTCAGCTCCTCATCCACGATGGCCTGAATCGCCGGATCCTGGGTGGAATTAATTTCCAGACCGCCGGAATATAAAAGCGTATATGCCTCGCTTTCCGTATATCCCAAATCCTGTACCAGATCCTCTGTTACCTGTTCAATCAGGGCATCCGTAAAATACGTATAGGGCGAGCTCTGTCTCTGCAGCTCATCCACCCGCTGGATTTCGTCATAGACCTCCATGCCCATGGCCTCTTCCCGCTCATTGGCATCAATGTAGCCCTGTTCCTCCATATACTGGAGAACGATCTGGCGCCGCTCATTGTTGTTTTCCGGATGGGAAATCGGATTATACCGGGAGGGATTGGACGTGATGGCCGCCAGCACCGTACACTCCGCCAGAGTAAGCTCTGACACATCCTTTCCGAAATATCTGGTAGCCGCCGTTTTCACGCCCAGGGTATTGTTTCCCAGGTTGATGGTGTTTAAATAGCTGACCAGGATCTCTCGTTTCGTTTCTTCTTTGCTCATCCCGGAGGTAGCCTCCAGTTTAAGAGCCAGATACTGCTCCTGAATTTTTCTCACCAGACGGTCTGACCAGTTGTTTTCCCGTCCGCCGTCCAGCACGTTATTCTTTATCAGCTGCTGGGTAATGGTACTGCCGCCGCCGGCATAGTCTCCGCTGATGACTCCCACCGCGGCTCTGGCAATGGAACGCAGATCAATTCCATTATGCTCCCAGAATCTCCGATCCTCCATGGCCACAAACGCATTGAGCAAATTCTCCGGAAGCTCCTCGAAGGTAACCTCCTCCCGGTTCGCCCCGCTCATCACCAGGGTTTCCGTCAAATTCCCCTGATTATCATAAATTCTTGTGGCAAAGCCGGTGGGCTGGACACTGGACAGGCTGATATCCGGCGCGTCATCGATGATGCCTTTCACGATTCTGAAGCCCATAAACATGCAGATCAGCACAGCCACCAGGCCGCCGATGAGAAGGGTGGTAAAAAAGCTTAAGGAAAACCGCTTGGCATATCGAAGCCCGGGCGACTCCATTTTATCCAGCTTTCTTTTCACATTCCTTCTTCCATAATTTTTCTTATTCTCATTCATCTCTTTTCACCGCTTTCGGTTTCTTTCCGGGACAAACGTCAAAAAGAACGTCAAAAATGCCAGGTATGGCGTTTTCCATACCTGACACCCCCACTTCGCAGCCAGTATGCCAGACTGCGTCTATATTCTATCACATGCCAGTCTCAATTTTAAGTGCAAAAATCTGAAAAATTTATGAATATTAACGTCAGGAATCTACCTTGGAAGCGTAAATCCCCGTCCCATCACCTCTGTGGAAGAATTAACCAGAATAAAGGCCGTCGGATCCGCCGCCTCCACAAGCTGCTTGATCCTGGGAAGCCTTCTCGAGGAAATGGCACAGAGAATGGCCTTTTGCTTTTCTCCTTTGTACCCGGTCTCCACAGGAAATAACGTAACACCGGTTTCATTCTCAAGCAGAATCCGGTGAATTTTCTCATACTCTGGACTGATAATCATCAGATTCGCCTGATGCTTTCCAAAAAGAAGGACATGATCCAGCACCAGAGACAGGAGCACCGTCTGAACCAGACCATAGAGGATCTGTTCCGTGTCGGAAAAGGTCAGCTGGAGCGCCAGCGTCAGCACATTGATGGCAAGCATCATGGTCCCAATGGGAATGCCGAAAAGCTTATTGGCAATCAATGGCGGGATGTCCATGCCGCCGGTAGACGCGTTGAAACGAATCACCAGTCCCACGCCGGTTCCGGAAAGAGTACCTGCCAGAACAGCGCATAGGAAATAATCATCCGTCAGAGAAGAAATTCCCTCCATCCGCTCAAAAAAGCCCAGAATAAACGGGAAAATCACGGTGGAAAGCAGGGTGGACATGGCAAATTCCCTGCCGAGAATCATAAGTCCCAACAGGAAGCAGACCACGTTGACGATTCCATAAGTAACAGAAACCGGGAGGCCGAAAATCTCCTGGACAAAAAGGCCAATACCCGTCGTACCGCCGCTGATGATACCCGTAGGTTCCAGAAATGCCGCGATGCCAAAGGCAAGAATCACATTGCCGCAGATAACGGCCAGAATGCCAGTCAGTCGTTTCATGTTCCGGTCTCTCCCTTCTTCGCTTATCACAAAATCAGAGCGCATGACTCCATGTTTGAATTTCCTAGATGGATTCCGCGATATCGTAAATCAGCTGTTCCGATTCCTCCCAGCCCAGGCAGGGGTCTGTAATGGATTTCCCGTAAATATGCTCCCCAATCTTCTGGCTTCCGGGCTCCAGATAGCTCTCCACCATAACTCCCTTGATAAAATCACGGATATCGGCAGAATGACGGCGGCTGTGAAGGACCTCCTTGACGATCCGCACCTGCTCTTCATAGCGTTTGTTGGAGTTGGAGTGGTTGGCATCCACAATGCAGGCCGGATTCTTTAAATCTCTTTCCTGGTACAGGCTGTACAAAAGCTCCAGATCCTCATAATGATAATTGGGAAGGCACTGACCATGCTTGCTTACTGCCCCTCTGAGGATGGAATGGGTCAGGGGATTTCCCTTGGTCTCCACCTCCCAGGTGCGGAAAATGAAATCATGGCCGTGCTGGGCCGCGTAAACCGCATTCAGCATGACACTTAAATCGCCGCTGGTTGGATTTTTCATACCCACCGGCACATCCACGCCGCTGGAGGCCAGACGATGCTGCTGGTTCTCCACAGAACGGGCTCCGATGGCAATGTAGGAAAGCACATCAGAAAGATAGCTTAAGTTTTCCGGGTAAAGCATCTCATCGGCAGTGGTAAACCCATAATCCTGAATGACCCGCATATGCAGCTTGCGGATGGCCACCAGGCCCTCATACATGTTGGGCTTTTTCTCCGGGTCAGGCTGATGAAGCATTCCCTTATACCCTCCGCCTGTCGTCCTGGGCTTATTGGTATAAACCCGGGGGATAATCAAAACCTTGTCCTTTACTTTCTCATTCACCCTGGCCAGCCGCCCCATATATTCGCAGACCGCATCCTCCCGGTCTGCAGAGCAGGGTCCGATAATTACAACAAATTTATCGCTGTCTCCGGTGAAGACAGCGGCAATTTCCTTGTCTTTTTTTGCTTTCATCTCCGCAAGCTCCGGCTTCAGCGGAAATTCCGCTTTAATTTCCTCCGGAGTCGGAAGAAGGCTCTTGTAAATAAACATAGTATCCTCCAAAACCAATTTTCTAATCTTCCCGTCTCTGGAACGCGCTTCCCAGTCCCAGCTCGGTCCGGTACTTGGCTACCGTCCGCCTGGAAACAGACATTCCGGCCCGTTCCAGAAGCCTGGCCAGCTGTTCATCACTGTAAGGCCTGGTCTTGTCCTCCTGGTCCACCAGCTCCTTCAATCTGGCCTTCACCGCGGTCCGGCTCACCTCCGAACCTTTCCCGTCGCCGGAACCAATGCCGC
The DNA here is from genome assembly GCA_018712915.1 of Candidatus Copromonas faecavium (nom. illeg.). GTDB lineage: Bacteria > Bacillota > Clostridia > Lachnospirales > Lachnospiraceae > Copromonas > Copromonas faecavium. The sequence goes on from DVGC01000058.1 coordinate 12,143, forward strand.
TGGTGAACAGATCCCGCAGAAGGAAACAGCCGCCGGGCGCCAGCAGGTATTTATCCCGGATGGCACGGCTTACTGTGGATTTATGAATCCCCAGCTCCTCCGCCAGTTCTTCCAGCGTCATGGGCTTTAAATGCTCCGTTCCCATAAGATATCCGGACTGCCGGTTTAAAATTCCCCGGGTAATCCCAAGAAGGGTCCTTCTTCTCTGTTCCACCGCATTCATGATAAATCTGGCCCGGCGCAGCTTATCCTCAAAATAAGCCCGAAGCTCCTCATCCTGGGCCGTCTCCATCATATGAACATAAAACTCATTGATCTGGACATCTCCCGTCCATTTATCATTCAATTCCACATTCCACTGGCCATTTCTGCAGCTTAAAATAATATCCGGCAGGATATACTGGGTCTCCTCCTTCCCATAGCCGTTTAAAGGCCTGGGATTCAGTTCCTTGATCACATGGATCAGCTTTCGGACCTCCGCAGAAGACAGTTTCATATCTCTGGAAATGCTGCTGATTTTTCCTTCTGCCACATCCTGAAGATGGTTCTTTATGACATGCTCCAGAAGCTCCTCCTGCTCCATTCCCTGAATCTGCAGAAGCAGGCATTCCTCCAGCCCGGAAGCAAATAATCCCCTGGGTTCCAGAAGCTTAAGCCCTGATAAAACGCGTCCCACCAGATCCTCTTCCAGATCCAGTTTTTCAGCAATCTCTTCCGGCGTCACCAGAAGATATCCGCTTTGCTCCAGGGAATTGATGCAGAAATCCACAATGGCCCGCTCATGTTCTCCCATTTTATCCCAGGGCAGCTGCGTCAGCACCAGATCCTCCACCGATTCCGGACCATTCTCAGCCTCATAAAGCTCCGGCTCGTCCCCATCCTCCGAAGAACGGCCGTTATAAAACCGCTGAGTCTCCCGGTAGGTCACCGGAAACAGATTCTCCCGGCTCCCCGATGAATATTCTACCAGCGGGTTCTCAATTTCTTCATTTTGAAGAAATTCCCGCAGCTCCGTCATGGACATGCTCAATATATTCAACGATTCCATCTGTACCTGGGACAGAACCTGCTTTGTCTGTAAAGAAATTCCTGTCTTAATTTCCAACGCAATCCCCTCTTTCGGAAAAAACAACCCCTTCTTCTTTCAGTATAGCATATTTCGACAGGCTTCTGCAAGAAGCACCGAAAGGAGGATAGGAAAGAAAAGAAGGCCGGCATCCCGCGTTTTTCTGCGCCGGAGCCGGCCTGCTGCTTTTTTCCAGACATTTCTGTTTTCTTTATCTTTCTCCTGAACGGTATTTTTCCAGCAGACGGTTGATCCGCTTGGTGGGATTCAGCAGCTCGCTTAAGGAGGAATCATGGTTTAAGTTATCAATAATCAACGCGATATACTTGCTCATATCCACATCAATATAGTAAGGACGGGACAGAAGCTCCGGTGTCTGATATACCAGGTTGGTGGTCAGAACACGGTCAATGATTCCGTTTTCATAATATTCATCAAACTTTTTCAATCCGCTGGTAAAGAGTCCGAAAGTTGTGCAGATAAATACCTTTCTCGCCTTTCTCTGCTTTAGTTCCTTGGCTGTATCCAGCATGCTGTCTCCGGAAGAAATCATGTCATCCACGATGATCACGTCTTTTCCTTCCACGCTGCTTCCCAAAAACTCATGAGCAATAATGGGATTCCGTCCGTTGACAATTCTTGTATAATCACGGCGCTTATAAAACATACCCAGATCCAGGCCAAGCACATTGGCAAAGAATACGGCCCTTGCCATTCCTCCCTCATCCGGGCTGATAACCATCATGTGCTTGCTGTCAATTTCCAGGTCCCGTTCATGCTTGAGCAAATGCTTGATAAACTGGTACGTGGGCTGAACCGTCTCAAAACCTTTCAGGGGAATCGCGTTCTGTACCCGCGGATCATGGGCATCGAAGGTAATGATATTTTCCACTCCCATGTCCACCAGTTCTCTTAAGGCCAGGGCGCAGTCCAGAGACTCCCGTCCTGTTCTTCTGTGCTGACGGCTCTCATAGAGGAAGGGCATAATTACGTTGATTCTTCTGGCTTTTCCGCCTACCGCCGCAATGACCCGCTTCAGATCCTGATAGTGGTCATCCGGAGACATATGATTCTGGATTCCGCTTAAAGAATAGGTCAGGCTGTAATTGCACACATCCACCATCAGATACAGATCGTCGCCGCGAACCGACTCCAAAAGCTCTCCCTTTGCCTCTCCGCTTCCGAAGCGCGGCGCTCTGGAACCAATAATATAAGAATCCCTCTGATATCCTGCGAACGCGATGGTCGTCTTATGCTCGCTCTCCCGCTCATGTCTCCATCCTACCAGCCACGCGTCCACTTTTTTTCCAAGGGCCTCGCAGCTTTTTAACGGGATCAGTCCCAAAGGTCCAACCGGAATTGTCTCGATTTGTTTTTCTTCGTATAACATACGTTTCTCCCCCATCGTGTTCTCTGCCGCGTCCAGCAATCCAGGCCCAGCCGGTATTTGCCTCTGTCCGCAGCCTTTTGCCGGCTCCTACATAACCTTTATAGCATGAACCGGACATCAAAGTCAACAATCAGCCGTCAATGGCCGTGTTTTCAGCACTTTTACTAGGCCTGATAGCCCTGCTTTACCAGTCTCAGGTCCTTTCCCAACAGCGGCAGAATCCGATACTGGCTCATAATCCTGGAAGTCACCCGCTCGGTAAATTCATCCCGCATCTGGTTTAACGTCAGGTTGGTGGAAATAATCGTCCCCTTTTTCCGGTTCAGCCGTTCATTTACGCAATAAAACAGCTGGGAAACCGTAAAAGTATTGATAAGTTCCGTTCCCAGATCATCAATAATCAGAAGGTCGCAGTCCAGGATATAGGCAGCTCTGTCCTTTGCCTCCTCTTCTTCCCGGTTCCCGAACCGGCTGTCAGAAAGAATGTCAAACAGGTCTGTCGCCGTCAGATAGACCACCGAATAACAGCGCCGAATCAGCTCCCTGGCAATGCAGCTGCTTAAAAAGGTCTTGCCGCAGCCTGTGTTTCCCGTAAACAGAATGCTCCCTTTCTCTTCCTCAAAGCTTTCCACAAAAGCCCTGCATTCCTCAATGACCATGGACATATATTCATAAACGGTCATTCCGGTTTTGCCGTCCACCGTCTCCCGGTCATAGTATTCCATGGAAAGCGTATCAAAATTCTCTTTCTCCAGCCGTTCCCGGATATTGGACTGATCATACAGGATTTCGATTTCCATCCGCCGGAAGCAATGACACTTTTTCCCATCCATATACCCGGTATCCCGGCAGTCCCGGCAGTGATACCGCAGCTCCAGGTAATCCGGAGGATATCCGCTCTCTTTAAGGCGCTGATCCCGCCTGTTTCTGAGAAGGGCTGCCTGCTTCTTAAGCGTTCCGGCTCCCTGGATATCATTAACCACCATCCTTCTGGCCGCCTGTGCCATGGAAGCGGCAATCTCATCCGACAGCCGTGCAATCTCCGGTACTTTCTCAAATACTTCCCGGACCCGCTCATCCTGCTCTCTCTTATTTTCCAGCTGTCTCTGCTGGTAAACCCGCATCAGGGCCTGATACTGCGAATTACTGAGCGCCATCTGCCCCTCCCTCCTTCGTTTTCCGGTTCTTCAGCCATGCGAAATCATCGATGTCTCCTGACCGTTCCTCAAAATTATGGAACCGGTTTCCGGAGCCCTGCCGCTTCCTGGGAAGCTCCTGCCGTCCGCCGGACAGGCTGTTCCCTGCCGCTTCCCTGCTGCCTGCGGCTCTCCTGACTCCGTCTGCCATCTTTTTCTGATGCTCCTGATCCAGCTTCTCCACATCCGCAAGGGTTCGGACTCCCTTTTCGCTCCAGCCCTTTAAGATTTTATCGGTATAAGGAAAGCTGGCCGTTCCGGTAGCCGTTATGGTCCGGCTGCACGCTTCCACCACCAGGGACTTGTCAAAGCCGTATTCCTTAAACCACCGGCGGATAAAATCCTGCTCCGCCGTTCCGGCCGTCCGTCCAGTGATTCCGAAGGCTTTTAACACGGCAGCGGTATCTCCGGAAAACCGGGCTGTATGTTCCCTGGCCTCTTCCCTGGTGCGAATGCCCGCCTGATACCACCCAAGGGCCACTTTTTCAATGTACCGGATGCTGGCATGTCCGCCGCCGGCACAGTATTCCGCCAGATATTCTAAAAGCTCACCGGACATATGAAGCCCGTCATAAAAAAACGCAAACTTTTCACATTCAATCTGGGTAAAGGTTTTCCCCAGATACTGCTGAACCGCATACAGCAGGGCAGAAAATTCCTCATCTCCGGAAAGCCGCTGCATCCGTTCGTAGGTATCGCCCACCTCAGGAAGCTGCCGGATCATCTGCTTCTGTCCATCTGCGCGTCCGGCTCCCGTCAGGACAGCAGCCGCAGGTTCTGTGCTTCCCAGGCCTTTATCCGCCTCATATTCCGCCTGATTCCCTGTATCAGATGCCTCAGCTTCCACCTGTCCGGCTCTGCTCTCATCATATCGGGCCTGCCCGTCCAGCCCGTCTGTTCTTTTATCTTCCGCCGGATGCTCTTTCTGCTCTGCCCCTTCCGAGACTTCTTCCAGAATCCCCATCCGTTTCCAGTAGGCCAGCGCCCGTTTCACATCGGCCTCCGTGTGATTTAACGCATCCGCAATGGAGGTCAGATCCGCCCCCTGCTCTCCATGGCGCAGAAGATAAAGAAATACCTTTACGTATTCCCCGTTGGCCGGAGCCATATATTCATCAATAAACTCATTGGGGACCACCGTAACGCGAACCGGCAGTCCCGGTCTGTACCCTAAACTCATCCTGCTTTATCCCCTGATTTACTTCCGCTCTCATCATGCAATGCCGGAGCATCAGAATGTTCTGTTTCTTGTTGTTCCAGTCCTGTTACGTCAGGAGCAGAGCGCTTTCTGCTCCAGCACCATCATATCACAGGATCAAAAAAAATGAAATAGGCCGGATTTTCCACCATCCGGACTGTGGATTCTGTGGATAATGTGGATATCTTTCATCCATTTTTGACGAATCCGGGGCGATTGCTGTCGAATTGCTGATTTTTCCTGGACTTTTTAGATATCCGCTGTTCCAGTTATGTAAATTAGAAAATCCACAGGGTTTTCAAGCCTGTTCTGTTGAAAACTCTGTGGATAATGTGGATAACTTACAGTCCCAGGAGCCTTTCTCCCACTTTTACTATGTCTCCGGCGCCCATAGTTATCAACAAATCACCGTTGACACAATTTTCCAAAAGAAATGTTTCAATCTCATCAAAGCTGGGGAAATAATGGACATCTGTCCCCAGTGCACGGATTTTCTCCGCCAGCATCTGAGAGCTGACGCCTAATGTGTCCGTTTCCCTGGCCGCGTAAATATCTGCCAGAACCACATGGTCCGCCGCGGAAAGAGCCTGGGCAAATTCCTCCATCAGCGCTTTGGTCCGGGAGTATGTATGCGGCTGGAACACACACCAGATCTCTCTGTGGGGATACTGTTTCGCCGCAGAAAGAGTCGCCCCAATCTCCTGGGGATGGTGCGCATAATCATCAATCACCGTGATGCCCCCCAGCTCTCCTTTTTTCTCAAATCTGCGGTGAGTCCCCTTAAATCGGGAAAGTCCGGTTCCAATCTCTTCTCCCGCAATTCCCAGTTCATGAGCCGCCGCTGCCGCTGCCAGAGAATTGTATACATTATGAAGTCCCGGCGTTCCCAGAGTAATGGTCTGCACCGCTTCCCCATGCACAAGAAGCTCATAGGACGCGCAGGCCTTCTCATCGAAACGGATATTGGCCGCGCTGTAATCGCTCTGTTCCGGCCGGCTGCCCACAGTCACAATTCTTGCTGCAAGTCCCTTTGTAATCTCCTCATAGTTCCGGATGTCGCTGTTGATCACCAGCACGCCCTGTTCCGGAATCAGCTCCGCAAATTTCCGGAAGGAACGGCGGATGTCCTCAATATCCTTAAAAAAGTCCAGATGATCCGCCTCGATGTTTAAAATAATCCCGATGGTCGGATAAAAAGAAAGAAAGCTGTTGGTATATTCGCAGGCCTCCGTCACAAACAGATCGGAAGCGCCTACACGAATATTGCCGCCGATGGCATCCACCATACCGCCCACAGAGATCGTCGGATCCGTTCCTGCGTCCATAAGAATTTCCGTCAGCATGGAAGTGGTCGTGGTTTTTCCATGGGTACCGGCCACAGCAATGGCCTGACGGTAATTGCGCATCAGCTGTCCCAAAAGCTCTGCCCTTGAAAGAATCGGAAGCCCGCGCCGTCTGGCCTCCGCAAACTCCGGATTATCCGGATGCACTGCCGCCGTATAAACCACCACATCAATTCCGTCGGAGATATTTTCCGCCTTCTGACCATAGGAAATTCTGGCTCCATGGGCCGCCAGCTTATCCGTAAGCTCTGTTTCATGGGCATCTGAGCCGGATACCGTAAATCCCCTCTCCAGCAGAATTTCCGCCAGTCCGCTCATACTGATGCCACCGATTCCAATAAAATGGACATGGCATGGCTGATTGAAATGAATATGATACATGCTTTCTCCCTCCGGTTTGATTCTTATCATGCCCTTTCGTCATGATATTATGATTCGTGTCCATGTACAGGAACAATCCGATCGAAGCGGATGAAGGCCCCTTTGTATGCTGACGCAGTGTTCGGTTCTGTATCACAAAACAACGGCCGGTACATGGCAGTGAGTCTTTCATTCAGATGATTTTATTATATGACAAAGTTTCCCTTTACAGGCCCGGGAATTCCTTTCCGGAAACATTTCCGCCATTTAAACTGCAGGCCCGCCAGGATTCTCTTGATTGCTTCCTGCGGGCCACTAAGATTGTCTGTTTACGCTGTCATCTCACGTCCGAAAAGCACATGACGGTACTTCTCTAAAACGGTTAATAAAAACTGTCCCAGCACTCCAATTGCAAGGAACTCTCCAATTCCCACGGTAATTGTGGAAAACCAGATCATGGCGTCGCTGCCATATCCAAGGCGCAGGACCCACGGAATAATCAACATATTGGCTAAAATCGGCGGAACGGATACAAGATAGCGGTTTCTTCTTAATAAATAAGATCCTACCGCGCCGATTAAGGTCGCCAGGCTTCCTCCTGCCACATCCAAAATAATAGCGCCATTTAAGATATTGGAAATCAGGCAGCCGATAAACAGTCCTGGAATGGCCGCCGGCGTAAAATAGGGCAGCACACAGAGCAGCTCGGCAATACGGAACTGAATAACTCCGGAACCAATGGGCTGAAAAGCCAGGAACAGGACGATATAAAGGGCCGCAATGACGGCTCCCTGCACCATCCGGTACAACGGGTTGCTGTTTGACGTGTTTTTCATATTCAGTTGTCTCCTTTAGTTTTGTTTTACGAGTGGAAGGTCTCGAACACTCGCGCCTAAGCGGTTCCCAAAAGACTTCCAGCGGATGGCTTTGGGAACTTCCCATAACGCCGGGAATCGGCGGCAGGCCCGGTAAGACCTTGGTTTTAGGGCTTTTTCTGCGTGTTTAAGATACCACGGGAACGAAAGATTGTCAAGAATAGAGTCGATCTTGACATTTCTCCCCAATGGTTTTAATATACTTAGGAACCGAATTATTTGGCCGCAGAAATTTCGAGTCTCCGGAAAATTCGGGAGAATCTTGCTGCAGTAAAGTCGGATGAATCAAAGGAAGGAGAATGACTCTATATGGAAACAGGAAAAATCATCAACCAGATTTCCAACCGTCTCCGCCGCCGTTCCAGAAAGGTACAGGAATCCATCGGCATCAGCGGAGCCCAGGGAAATATTCTGGATTATATTCTGGTGGAAAGCGCTCACCGAAGCATCTATCAGAAAGAAATCGAGCGGGAATTTGGCCTGCGCCCCTCCACGGCCACAGAGGCTCTGAAGCTCCTGGAAGCGAAGGAGCTGATCTGCCGGATTCCGGAAGAAAAAGACGGACGGTATAAGCGAATCGTTTTTACTCCCAAAGCCATGGCGGTCCAGGAAAATCTGCGAAAGGAAATTAGAGAATCCGAAGCCATTCTCCTGCGGGGAATTACTCCCAAAGAGCAGGAATGTTTTTTGAAAATTACGGGAAAAATGCTGAAAAATCTGGATGATTCCATGGAAAAGGATTCGGAAGAGGAGGATAGAAATCATGGAAAAACAGGGATATGAACATGAACTGATGGGCTCCATGCGTGTGCCGAAGGCGGTTGCTGTGATGGCGGTCCCCAGCGTCATCAGCAGCCTGGTCACCGTTCTTTATAACATGGCAGACACCTTTTTTGTGGGACAGACGGGAGATCCGCTGCAGGTGGCAGCCGTCAGTCTGACCAATCCGATTTTCATTCTGATGATGGCCTTTGCCAACATGTTCGGCATGGGAGGCAGCACGGTTCTTTCCATGGCCATGGGAGAAAAAGATGAAAAGCGGGTACGGGCCGCGTCTTCCTTCGTCACCTATGCGTCCGTTTTCGTCGGAATCGTCTTTGCCGCCATTTTGATCCTCTTTATGGATCCGATTCTGGGGCTGTTCGGCGCCAATGCAGAGACCTACGCATTGGCCAGAGGCTACACCATTCACATCGCCTGGGGTGCGCCTTTTATTATCTGGTCGGCGGCCGCCAGCTTTATCGTCCGCGCGGAAGGCGCCAGCAAAGAGGCCATGGTCGGCAGTATGATCGGCACCATCGCCAACATCATCCTGGACCCGATTTTCATCAGTGCTCTCGGCCAGGGAACCGCCGGCGCAGCCATCGCCACCAGCCTTGGAAATATTCTGGCCAGCGGTTATTATCTCTGGTACTTCTTAAAGAAAAGCCAGGTTCTTTCCATTTCTTTCAAGGATTTTACCTGGAAACAGAATATCCTGACACGCATCTGCTCCACCGGCCTTCCGACGGCCATTTTTTCGGCCCTGATGAGTGTTTCCACCATCGTTCTCAATCAGATGCTGGTGGTATACGGCAACGCGCCGGTGGCCGCCATCGGGATTGTCTTTAAGGCCAACATGTTCATCACCTTCCTCCAGATGGGACTGGCCAACGGCGTTCAGCCGCTTTTAGGCTATAATTACGGCTCCGGCAATGGAAAGCGCTTCCGCGAGGTGGAATGGTTTACGAAAAAATGCTGCCTGGTGGTGGGAACCCTGGCCACCCTCCTCTATTTTTTCCTGCGGGAACCTATTATCCGCCTGTTTATCAACGACGATGAGGTAGTACGCTACGGCGTTCAGATGCTGACAGCCTACATGCTCTCCGGCCCGGTTATCGGCTTTCTGTTCGTAAATATGAACAGCCTCCAGTCGGTGGGGCACGCACTGGAAGCCACAATTTTGTCGATCCTGCGGCAGGGGATTCTGCTGATTCCCATTCTGTACCTTTTACAGGCACTTTTCGGGCTCACAGGCATCATCTTCGGACAGTCTTTAACCGACTGCGCGGCGGTGTTTCTTTCTGCCATTCTCTGGAGAAGCGTCCGCAGGAGACTCCCCGGAAATTAACGTCCTTCTGCGAAGCAGAAGCAGCATTCAGCCGGTATTTCCCCGAAAAGTCAGGGAATCAGCTCTCCTTTGGTTTTAGAAGCATTTGCTCCATCCGCAGTTTTTGCACAGGTTGCAGCCGCCCTCAAATACCAATGGTTCTCCACATTCCGGGCAGACCATGGTCTGAGGCGCTCCCTTTCCCGCCTTCGCCTTCACCGCCTTTGGCCTGGGCGCCTTCTGAACAGGCTCCTGTCCGTTTTTCTTTCTGGCAGCCAGTTCTTCCTGAACCTCATTATACATATCCAGGAGGGCATTTCCCACGGCCATGGGGCAGCAGGAACCCCGGCTGGTATCTTCCCTGGTGGCACGGCGCACGGTATAGGACGGGCATGCGCCGGTGGAATTTAACTGGTCGATAATCGTATAAATATCAATTCCCCCGCGGGCACTGATGGAAATCATCCGGGACAGGCCAATCATGAAATTATTGCAGCCGCCGGTGGAGCCTTTGCTCAAATAGGTTTCCAGAAGTGCTCCCGTGTATGGGTCAAAGAGAGCGATACAGTGGAGGCTTCCGCAGCCCGTAATCAGCTTCCGTTTCTTTCCGATGACATCGTCATTGACCTGGATGATATCGCCTCTCTTTAATCCGTCACCGGCCACAGCCCCCTTCTGGCTCTTCTCCTCCTCCGGTGTTAAAATTCCCAGCCGCTTGCAGCCGTCCCGGAAAATCGTAATTCCCTTTAATCCCTTTTCATAGGCATACAGATAAAGGCTTTCCGTTTCTTCCACCGTAAACTGATTGGGCACATTGACCGTGGAACTGATGGAAGCGTCAATATGCTGCTGCCAGGTGGACTGCATATTGATTCTCTGACGGTAATCCAGCGTCATGGCCGTCACAAAATAATCCGGCAGCATGGCATCATCCGTCAGCTTATGCGCCTTCATATAGTTTTCCACAATCTTTGTATAAACCTTATAATATACGTCCCTGCCATGGAGGGATTCGGTCTTTCTCACATAATAATTGGCAAATACCGGCTCAATGCCGCCGGAAATTCCCAGCATAGTGGACAGAGTTCCCGTCGGTGCAATGGTAAGAAGCTGAGAGTTTCGCAGACCGTATTTCTTCACCAGCTCTTTTGTGGAAGCCGACGTATTGGCTTCAAAATACGGAGAAGCCATGATGGCCTCCACGCTGCATTTTGGAAAGGCTCCGTCCTCTTTGGCAAGAAGGGCAGATGCTGCGATGGCCATGTCCGCCATGGCAAATCCAATCCGGTCACAAAGCTCCAGAGACTCCGGTTCTCCGTAAGGGATTCCCATCTGAATCAGCATGTCCGCCAGGCCCATGATTCCCAGGCCAATCTGCCTCCACTGCTTCACGCTTTCTCTCTGTTCCTCCAGCGGGTGAAGGGGCATGCCCTCGTCCAGCACCTCATTAAGCGCCCGGACGCACTCCCGCACACACTGCTTGAAGCTGTCAAAATCAAAGGCAGCATCCGGCGTAAACGGAGACGTCACAAACCCGGCCAAGTTAATGCTTCCCAAAAGGCAGCTGCCTCCGGCCGGAAGGGGCTCCTCCGCACAGGGATTCACTCCCGCATAAGAAAAGCCCGGAGTCTCGCTGAGCAGATTCCATCCGGTTACCCGATCCCAGAATAAGGCGCCCGGCTCTGCGTAATCCCAGTTGGTTTCCGCGATATGATGGAACAGTTCTTTTGCGCGAACCTCCCGTTCAATTTTCTCTCCTGTCGCTTCCCTGGTAAAATGCAGAAGGAAGGTTTCGTTGTTTTTCACCGCCTCCATGAATTTCCCGGAAATCCGGATGGAGATATTTGCCTTGGTCACCTTCTGCAGATCGGTCTTAATATCGATAAAATGTTCCACATCCGGATGAGAGCAGTCGATGGAAATCATCAGTGCCCCTCTCCGCCCGTTCTGTCCAATCAAATCCGTCACCAGCGAATACAGATCCATAAAGGAAACTGCGCCGGAAGTCTCCTTGGCCGCATTATTGATTCTCGCACCCCGGGGACTCAGCCTGGAGATGTCGATACCGCAGCCGCCCCCGTAGCTGTAGGTTCTGGCTAACTTCTTGGCACACTCAAAAATACTCTCAATTTCGTCCTCCGGAGGCTCGATGACGTAACAGTTGGACAATGTGATTTTCCGGCCCTCGTATTCCAGCCCCCGGTTGGCCAGAATCCGTCCTCCAAACAGGAATTTCTTTTCCCGGACCAGACGGATAACCTCCTGATTTCCGGCACTGATACGGGAAAGCCACTGCTCAAAGGTTTCCCCGTTGTTGCAGTATTTTCTTTTCCAGATGTCGATTCCCAGCTGGTTCTCCTGCCCCAGCCACTCTTCAATTTCCATAATTCTTCCTCCTGATGTGCATGCTATATTTAAAGTGTTTTCATAACTGCGAAAAATATGATCGATGCCGCCCATAACTTCTTGGATAATCTGGCTATCCCGCAGCATCATCTTCCATCTACTACCAGATATAGTGTCAAATATCATCATATCATTCTATATCCTGTTTTTCAACCAAAAATCCATGTTCAAAAATAAAACTGCCGCAGACAGAATGCCGTCGTTCTGGAAACGGTTGCATTCTGTCAGCGGCAGTTATATAATATTCTTGTTCACCAGTTCCGAAAGGAGTGCGGCACAGGCCGTATAGCCGGTGTCCGGTCTCACCTTGATTATCCCGGGAACACGCGGCTGCTGGCGAACATTTTTATTTTCAGGCATCCATCCGGGTCCATAATTCCTGGCACAGAAACCTCTTCCAGCTGTAAAAAACCCCTTCAGCCGTCCTGGCTTTGGGCGGCTGCTACTCCTGACTTAAAAACTCCGCAGCCACCATGGCCATTGCTCTCGTGCAGAGTTTAATATAGGACTCGTCCACCCGGAACTCAGGACTGTGCTTGGATGCATCCTCGCAAACACCGGCCCAGATCATGCAGGAGGGTGCCTTCTGGGAGTAAAATCCGAAATCCTCCGCCCCCAAAAGAGGCTTTTCGCCGGTTTCCAGCCAGTTCTCCGGCTTTTCCCACGTGAAATTTTCAAATAAGGTATCTTCATATTTCCGGAACGTGTCCGCCACAAAACCGGAAAATTTCTCATCATTATACACAGCCGCATAACCGGGATGCAGTTCACAGTCACAGCTTCCGCCCATCGCCTCTGCAATTCCCCTGGACAGGGTTTCAATCTTCCTGCACATCGTCTCCCTGGCTTCCTTCGACAGATTCCGCATCATCAGAGACATTTCCACCTTATCCGCAATAATATTGGCTGCGGAACCTCCATGAATGACTCCAATATTCAGCGTGGAATGCTCCATCGGAGACATATCTCTCGATACCATGCCGTGCAGGGCCGTCACGATGGCCGCCGCGATATAAATAGCATCCGTTCCAGCCTCCGGTGTGGAGGAATGGGCCGCCTTTCCATGAACGGTCAGCGTATATCCATCCGAATAAGCCGTCAGATAACCTGTAGATACCGCCAGCTTTCCCTTTTTTCCATTTTCCACATGAAGGGCAAAGCAGGCGTCCGGTACCTCGTCCATCAATCCGGCTTCTATCATTTGCCGGCCTCCTCCGCCGTGCTCCTCTGCCGGCTGAAAGACCAGTTTTACTTTTCCTTTCCACTGATCCTTCGTGCGGTTTAAGATCTCTGCCACCGTCAGAAGGTTGGACGTATGAACGTCATGCCCGCAGGCATGCATCACTCCGGGATTTTCAGAGGCATACGGAAGGCCCGTGTTTTCCTGAATTGGCAGGGCATCCATATCAGCCCTCAGCATCAGGAATTTCCCCGGCTTCCCGCTGTCTATCGCAGCAATGATTCCCGGGCTGCAGGGGCTCTCCTCGTAAGGAATTCCCATCCGCTCCAATTCACTGCGAACCAGGCTGCTGGTTTTGTACTCATGAAACGCCAGCTCCGGATTTCTGTGAATCTGGTGGCGGATTTCCAGAAGATGAGGTTCCAGCTCATCTGATAAGGCACAAATTCGTTCCATCAACTCCATAAAACATTCCTCCTTCTGCGGTCATCTGCTGCCCGCCTTTTATTTCCTGTTTTGCGTTTCCTGTCCTGCCCTCCATACAAGTCCTGCCGTAATCAAAGCTGCTCCGATACAGTCAATCATCACATCCGTAAACTGCCCGGAACGCCCCGGCACGAAAAGCTGATGAATTTCATCCGTACAGGCATAGAAAAATACCAGGAAAAAACCTGCCGTCAGCCATTTTCTTCCCCGAAGTCCCCACTGGTACAGCGCATACAGAATCGTAACATGAAAAACTGCGTATTCAGAAATATGAGCACATTTGCGCACCGGCATACTCATCGCTTCCAGCATTCCTGCATACTGCTCCGGTTCTCCGGAAAACAGCCCGATCCTGGTTCCAATCCACAAAAGGAGCCGACTGACAAAGTCGCTGGTTTCTGTGGACTGATCCGCCGGCTGGGCAGAAAAACAAAAGATGATAACTGCCATTGCAATCGCCGGAATCCAGGCCAGATACTTTTTATAACCGATTCCCATACAGGTATTATTTTGGTTCATGCCGTCAAAATCCTTTCCTGATCAACTTTCAGGCTGCGGCATGTACGAAAACCACAGCGCTCTGGATTGCGGGGCGCAGAGTATGCAAAAACCTCAGTTCTCCAAATCTCAGGCTGCGGCACAGACCGCACAGTTCCCTCCTACAGCGACAGGTTTCCTCTGGCTCTGGCACGCCGGTCCATAATGGAATGAATTACCGGTACCATAAAAATTGCCACAATTCCGCCTGCAAATCCGTTATTATAAAGATTCATGCCACCATAAACAATTCCCACATTCAAGGCAACTGAAGAATGCAGATATCCGGCCAGCATTCCCACCAGTATGCCAAATTCTCCTGCAACAGGTGCCAGTGTAGTAGAAAACAGCAGAGCCAGCATGGGCGACGGCTCGTTGATATCCCAGTCCTTTGTCAGACTTGCAATCACCACCCCCATCATGATTGGAGCAATATTCCTTAAATGCTTTCCGGTAGTGCTGAAACCAACGATAGTAAAAATTCCCCCGATGGTAGGGCCGTTCAGATCACCGCCTACAATCAGCACAAACAATGTGGCAAAGATACCATTGACGGCCATGTTAAAAACCGTGGCCGGTCCGCCCACTTCTTTCAGATAATCAGTGCCGGAAATTCCTGTGCTTCTTATAATCGTTTTATAGTTGATGAGAAGATTCTTTCCCCCCAGCAGCAGCGCTCCGGCTGCCATAATCAAAAACAGGACTGCAAGAACAATCAGCATCTCCCGATCATGGCCCGTATCCCACAAAAGCCTGGACTCCGTTTCCATCCCAAAGGATTTCATAACCGAAACGATTACGGTGGCAATGATCCCGGAAGCAAATCCTACATTGTAAAGAGAGTATCCCTTATGAGCATAATGAACATGTGTGGACAATGGGGGAAGGACAAAGCCGATCATAATTCCAATCAGAATGCTGACAAAAATCCGCACACCGTAAGGAAGCTCCGTCATGTACATAACCTGTGTAATGATCGGAGAAAGACTCGTTCCATAAAGTCCGATATAAATATAACGGGATAAATGCATTTTATGATACTTGGAATAAAGATAAACCCCAAGAAGAATCGACCAGATATTAAGAAGATTCTTTCCAAATAAAGAAAATCCAAACATAAGACAGCAGGATGTGATGGTATGTCCATCCATCTCCTTGCCCAGAGCGTAAATGATCCCCAGAGAACACAGCGTCAGAACACCGGCATTAATAAAAGCCGCTCCGATTCCGCCTACCACGAAATAGTCTGTAATCAGGAAGTCCGGCTCCCGTAAGAGCGTCATAAAACCAGGGAAGATTTCATCCAGCGGCTGAAGGAAAAATCCGAGTACGATAAAATAAATCGGTATCAGTGCCAGAAGGCCAAACTGCTGCTTTCTTCCAAAGGTATGCGTTTTCCCCATATGTACATTCCTTTCCATGATTTAATCTCTGTCTGTCATGAGCCGCATCCTCTGCTGGTTTTCACACGCGATTTGCCGCTCTGAATCACTACCTTTCAATTATACATGAAAAAGGCTATCGTGTACAGCGTTTTTCTGAGAGCCCGGGCGGCATTTTCCAAAATATGACCACAGATAAACGACTGCCACGTCCTGTCCTCGGAGCAAAAACCGGCAGGTTCCGTATATGCAATAAGTTTATACCGGTCATCCTCCAGGGCAGCTGTTTTCACTGGCTGTCACTGCGGAAATTTTTTCGTTTTCGCCTGCAAGGCTAAGCATATTTGCATACTGTCGTGAGGAAATGGG
Organism: Candidatus Copromonas faecavium (nom. illeg.); assembly: GCA_018712915.1. Taxonomy (GTDB): domain Bacteria; phylum Bacillota; class Clostridia; order Lachnospirales; family Lachnospiraceae; genus Copromonas; species Copromonas faecavium. The sequence continues at coordinate 28,020 of DVGC01000058.1, forward strand.
AAGATTGTCGAAATAGGAGGGATGTGATATACTTCTTTTGTTGCCACCCCTATACCGGCAAGGAAAGGGGGGCTGACCTACGGAAATGCTCATAACTTTTGCTCTTTCTGTCGTAGCAGGTGTGGTTTGCCACCTCATTTGCAAATGGCTGGACAGAAAGAGGTAGACGGCAACCAGCCTAGGGCCTAAGCCACCCTGCAAAAACGGAATAGAAAACCCCAGAGGCTGCATCCTCTGGGGTTTTTGTTGACCTTACGGCCAAGCTCATAACTTTTTGCCTACCGGCATTATAGCATATGCAGATTTTTTTTGCAAGATACAGCAAAATTGGCCTCCTGGCATCGTATGATGATTTCTGCTCCTTCATTCCGGCAATCTCCCGTATCCATCGTCTATCCTTGCTGCTTTCTGTCCCGGCTGGTTCTTCTGCAGGCCCAGTTATCCCAACCGTTTCAAAACCTCCTCCATAAAAGGCATGGCGGGAATCGCTCCGCGCCGTTCTACGCAAAGAGAAGCCACTGCATTGGCAAAGCGGGCCGCCTCACAGGCCTCCTGCAAGCTCAGCTCCTCCGGCCGCTTCCCAAACTGGCAGATCTGATACAGAAAACCACCCCAGAAAGAATCTCCGGCCCCCGTTGTATCCACCACCTGGCTCTTATATCCGGGAACCACGATTCCGCCTTCCCGGTTTGCCACATAGGCGCCTTTTGCCCCCAGAGTCACAACCACCAGCTTTACTCCCTGGCTGCAGAGGAAGTCAGCCGCCTGCTCCGGCTCCTCAAAATCTGTCAGAAGTCCCGTTTCCTCATCAGAAATCTTCATAATATCCACATAAGGAATCAGGCTTCTCATCTGCTCTTTAGCGTCCTCCTCGCTTCTCCAGAGAGAAGCACGGTAATTGGGATCATAGGAAATCAGACTTCCGTTTTCCCTGGCTGTCTGAACAGCATACATGGTCGTTCCTCTGGCCGGTTCGTCCGTCAGAGACAGCGAGCCCACATGGAAAATTTTCGTATGTTTCAGCACATCAGGGGAAAGCTCTTCCCTTGAAAGCTGTGTGTCCGCTCCCGGTTTCCTTGCGAAAGAAAAGCTCCGTTCTCCTTCCGGTGTCAGCGCCACAAAAGCAAGCGTCGTAAAGAAATTCGGATCCAGCAGGAAACCGCCTGTATGGATCTTTTCCTTTATTAATGTTTCCTTCAGAAATCTTCCATGCATATCATCCCCGGCTTTTCCAAGGAACGCACAGGACGCTCCCAGTCTGGAGGCAGCCGTCAGTGCATTGGCCGGCGCACCGCCGGGATTCTGAGCAAACAGCTTCTGTCCGTCTCCATTTTCTCCCTGATAGGTAAAATCAATCAAAATTTCTCCAAGTGCTGTAATATCGTACATCCAATTGCCCCCCTGTGGTTTTTATTGTTTTTCAATACACGCTTTTGTTATTGCAACGGCTGCGCCTTTTGTTTACAATAATCAATCAGTTTCTTTGCAGACGTAAGACCTGCCCCTTCTTATAGTGGCTTCCAATTTTTATATACCGTTATTCATGCATTTCCGTCAAGCTATCCATTTCTCTCAAGCCCCTTCCCTACAGCAGCGGCACAATCCAATTCTCCCAGGCCCAGCTGACCGGCATTACAAGAGCCATGGCCGGAATCATATCTGCCGTGGGAAATTCCCGGATTTTGGATATGCGAAAACCGGTAGCAATCAGAAGAAAGCCGCCGCAGGCCTTGAAATCGTCAATCATATCCGGAGTCGTCAGCGGATAAATGATGCTGGATGCTGCAAAAATCACCAGAAAAATCAGCATTTGGGGAACAGCGATAAAAGACACCACCAGTCCCAGGTTAGACGCAAAAATAATGGCCGTAAAGAAATCCAGCACCGATTTGGAAATCATGATCGTATGATCGCCGCTGATGCCGGAATCCAGAGAACCGTAAATTCCCGTCCCGCTGGCGCAGAACAGAACGATCACCGTTACCAGAACACTCATGTACTCCTCTCTTGAAAGGCCAGTAGGCTGATTTTTAAAAATCAGACTCACCGGTTTTTCCATCAGCATTCCGCCCCGGTGAATCCACTGTCCCAGATGGCAGGCCAGACCGATGGCGGTTCCCACCACGACGGAAAAAATCACTGCCGGCATGTTTTTCATTAAAACAATCGAACTGACTCCCATTCCCATGGAGCAGACACCAAAAATCAAAGTCAGTTCATGTTTCATCCGAGCCGGCACCTTATGGCCCAACAAAGCTCCAATCGCTCCCCCGAGTGCCACCGACAACGCGTTGATAATAATTCCTGTTGGCATATTCAGTCCCCTTTCTGCTGTAGGTCCACCGTTTCATGCTTCTCCATGGCCTCCATGGAATCTGCATTCCTATTATTTGCCCGTCAGTTTCCTGTTATTTATGCTCCTTCCGTAGCGGGCAGCCTTTCACAGACTCATCTTTTCCCATTATATCAGAAGCGGCCGCTTCTTTCCACAGAATTTCCATCCGCCCCCCCTCAAAGCCAAAAATGAGATTTTAAATTCCACCTTCTCCCCTCAAAGTACCTGCGGAATTGCATATTTCAAATCAGCCGCAGAATAACCCCGCATTCAGTTTTTCCTGCCATACCCATCAGTAAAACTCATAAGTCTGTTTCATTTTCTCTCTGTTTTCTCCCGGGAAGCCATGCTATACTGGTATTACATACCAAAAAGGAGGATCCCAGCATGCATGAACTGACCAAACTGATTTTTGATGATATGAAGCCCGCCCTAGGGGTAACAGAACCAGGAGCCATCGCATTCGCGGTTTCAACGGCAAAATCCCGGGTTCCCGGTGCTGTCCGCCAGATCTCTCTGCGGTTAAACAGCGGCATGTATAAAAATGCATTTACCTGCGGAATTCCCGGCACCAGTCAGGTTGGAAACGAATATGCCGCGGCGTTAGGCGCCATCGCCGCAGACTCGAAAAAGGGTCTGGAATGTCTGGACGGCATCACCGAAGACCAGGTGCGCGAGGCCAGGCAGATGATCGCGGATGGAAAGGTCCGCGTATCCATGAGCGAAATTACCAGCAGAATTTTCATTGAAGCTGCTGTCACCACAGATACCGGTTCATCCTCGGTAACCATCCGGGATTCCCATACCAATATCGTAAAAATCGTTGAAAACGACCGCACCATCCTGGAAAAAGCAGACGAAGGAGAGCAGGAAAATGCCATGCCTCCTCTGATCCATCGTTATACGCTGGAGCAGCTTCTTTCCTACGTAAGGGAAGTCCCATTGGAAGAAATTCAGTTCATTCAGGCCGCTCATACCATGAATTATAAGCTGATGGAGGAGGGCCTGGAAAGTCCCAGAACCACCTTTTCCCGCTGTCTCCTGGATGAAAATGGGGGAAGCATCATTTCCGAAGATGAGCAGAAAACAGCCTCCCTTCTCTGCAGCGCAGCAATCGAAGCCAGGGTCATCGGTCTGTCCCGTCCTGCCATGAGCATTACCGGCTCCGGCGCACATGGAATCATTGCCACCATGCCCCTTTATGCCGCCTGTCAGGTCCGCGGGCATTCGGAAGAGCAGCTGCTAAGAGCCACCGCTTTAAGCTATTTAATCTGCATGTACATCAAAGAATACTCCGGCAGGCTGTCTGCTTTCTGCGGCTGTGCCATTGCGGCCGGAACAGGAATGGCCTGCGGCCTTACCTATCTGCGGGGCGGAATGGAAAAAGAAATGGAATACACCATCAATAACATGGCCAGCAGCATCACCGGAATGATCTGTGACGGCGGAAATCAGGGATGCGTTATGAAAGGAGTCGTGGCTGTGGATGCGGCTTACCGCTCTGTGGATCTGGCCATGAAAGGCGTTCATATCGATAAGGTTCATGGTGTCAATGGAAATACACCGGAGGAAACCATGCGGTATATGGGCCTGATTGCCTCTCCGGGCATGGTAGGAACGGAAAAAACCATTGTAGAAATCCTGGAACATAAATCCTCCGGACATTAAAATATCTTTCAGCCAGCCCGAAAGCAGATTCGTTTTCTGCCTTCCGCTTCCGGCAGGCCTTTCTTCCTGTCAAAATCGCTTTTCATCAGAAAAGGCCTCCGTCTGCGCTCTACTCGCACAGACAGAGGCCTCTTATCTTTCACGGCTGTTTTCCTGGCTATTTTTCTGACTATTCTTCTGAGACAGTTCTTTTTCCTGGCTGTTCAGTCATAATTCCATATAAATTACATGAAAACTTTTTCCAGCCTGGTTTCTGCCATACAGCGCTCTTTGATTTCCGCCAGTTTTTTCATGTGGGGCTGTTCCATATGAACCTTCTGGCATTCTTCCGTTTCCCATTTTTCCACCAAAAGAAGCAGGTTTTCATCTTCCTCCGAGTAGAAATAATCGTATTGAAGACATCCATTCTCCCGGCGAATCGCGTCAAGAATTCCGGCATCCCGCACCTGACAGACAAACGATTCTCTCATTCCCGGTTTCGCTGTATAAGCAACCAGAAGCAAAAGCTGAGCCATCGGACGGTTCCTCCTTTTTCATCAAATCATCGTTTCTGCAGCCGGCTGATTACTCTGCTTTCCAGAGTCCGTGGAGATTGCAGTAAGCATAAACGGCTTCCACCTGATCTCCCTCACAAAGAGCGAAGCATGCCTCCGGTGCCTCACCGGGATGAAGTTCCTTTCTCTGGTTTCCCTGCTTGGTCTGGATGGAAATCCACTCAATATAATGGGCGTCCATCATCGGATGCTCTACCTCGCCCACCTTTACATGAACCTTATTTCCTTCCACCGTATAAACAGGAACGTGCTTTTCATGGGCGCCGTCCGAAGTTCCCGGGATCAGTTCTGTCATTTTCTGACCGCAGCACATAACCGGTACTCCGCTGCTCTTTACCATCGCAATCATGTTTCCGCATTTCTCACAAATAAAAAACTGCTGTTTCATTGAATCTACCTCCTGTTACAATATGTTTATGGTTGACGTACCTAACAGCCAATAAGAAACTGTCTTCTTATTGGCTGAGCTTACCGGTTTTACATCCCAGCCGTCTGCCGGTTTTTGTAAAAAATATTCCTGGTATCTATTGAGAAGTGTATCACAAATCATCGGAAAAATACAGTCCTAAAGCAAAAAATCCCGGAAAAGCCATGATTTGTCAGCCAGTCTTTTCTCCGGCCAGGATAAACAGGCGGCCATCCTTTCTGGTGTATTCACAGGTCACCAGAGTCAGAAGCCGTTCCGGCCATCCGGGGACATTCTGGGTATCATGAATGTTCTTCCTTTCTGCCAGTTCTATCACAGCTTTAAAATCGTCCTCCGTTTCTGCCAGCAGATATTTGGAAAGCTCCTCCGCCTCCGAAGCCGACAGACAGAATACGGAAAAGACCTGATAGCAGCTGGTCTCCTCCAGCGTATCAAACAGGATTTCTTTATGTTCTTCATAAAATTCCTCAGACCGGTACTGTTCCAATTGTGCAAACATGGTTCCGTTTTTCATATGATGACCATAAAGGATGCTGTTGTTTCCTCCATTTGGACGGCAGTCCGCATCCATAAAAATCATTCCTCCGGCGGAGGGCTGTCGGTCAAACCCATGGTTCAAATAAAAATCCGGTTCCTCCGGCGTCTGCATCACCGGATACTCCACCGCAGTCCCCTCAATGGAAATCCAGCCAACCGTATCACTGTTGGCCTCCAGGCTTTTCAGGCAGCGTGCCAGCCGCAGGGAACGGCTGGCGTCTTTTTCATTTTCCTGTCCGCTTTCTCCCTCCGATGGCTGTGCTTTTCCGGCATGACTGCCATTTTGCCCGCTATTCCATCCCGGCTGTTCCTCCTTTTCCGCCCCATTCTCTTCCAAAGTACTCGAGAGCTGCCGGATCTTTTCCAAATCTTCCTCCACACGCCCATAATCCCGGCACATGGAAATCAGTTCCCATCCGGACCAGGCAGACAGACCCAGACAGACAGTCAAAATCGCTGCGGAAGTCATAGATTTTATTCTTTTTTTCATAATGCCACCTATTATTAACAGACTTTATTGTATTTTTCACATATTTATCACATATTTTATCAAATTAAACTTCTCAGAAAGCAAAGTCTTATGGTATAATGTACGCATAAGCAATGAGCAGGGCAGTCTGCTGCAGGGGGAACTTTCCATCATGCTTGCATGAATGGAAAGGTACACCGGCTGCTGACTATCGTGCGAATGCACGCGAGCGAGATGGAGCGCAGCGGAATCGAGCCCCTGCGGCGTAATCACGTGTAGCGCTTTGTGCGTTCACCGCACAAATCCGGGCGCATAAAACATATTATGGCCGCAGTCCATGATATCATGTGCGCATAAGCAATGAGCAGGGCAGTCTGCCGCTGCCATGGTATCGTGACCGCAAGGGGAACTTTCAGTGACGAACACAGACGAATTCTGTGACATCATGCAGAAAAGGCTTTCAAAAAGTTTTTGAAATGCACGTATCAGAAACAGACAGAAAGGAGAACTTTCATGAGCAAACTTACAATTACATGGCATGGACACTCATGCTTCACCATTTCTGCAGACGGTTATGATGTGGTGTTGGATCCTTATGCTCCGGGCTCCGTTCCGGGACTTGGCGATCTTTCCCTGACCGCCGACATGGTCTTATGCAGCCATGAGCACAGCGACCATGGATTCACAGACGCAGTCCGCATCCGGACCGGCGGAGCAGAAAATCCTTTTCAGATTACAAAAATTGACACCTTCCATGATGATGCTTCCGGCTCTCTCAGAGGAACCAACCGGATTCACATCCTGGAAACAGGAGGACTAAAAGCAGTCCATCTGGGCGATTTGGGCTGTATGCTGAACGCCATGCAGATTGATCAGCTGAAGAAGCCGGACATTCTTCTGATTCCTGTGGGAGGCTACTATACCATCAATGCAGCTCAGGCGGCACAGGTTGTGGAAAAACTTTCTCCCCGGGTAACCGTTCCCATGCATTACCGCTCAGACACCTTCGGCTATCCGGTTATCGGGCGTCTTGAAGAATACACCTCCCGCTGCAATAACGTCATTCACTATGATACCAATGTTTTAACTGTAGATTCCTCTACCAGGCCTCAGACGGCCGTTCTTACCATGGTTTAGCCCGGTCTGCTTATGCAGACCGGATTTTTTCTGCGGGTCTTCCTATGAGTCTTCCTGTGGCTTTTCCGGGCCGTTTCCGTGGATACAGGAGGAAGCTCTGGCGGCGCCGGCCGCCGCACCGATTCCATCAGCCGCAGCATCACATCCCAACCATAAATCCGGCGCATCAGATGTGGCGGCGCCATTCCTCCAGGCGATACCGCTGCTCTGCCTTCGCCCGCTCCAGCTGAGCCATCATAGCCGGAATATCCTCATTAAAGGTTCCTGCCAGTACTACATAATTGGAAGCATGATTGGTGCGGAAAATCGTGCCAGGAGAATCGATATGGCTTAAAAACAGCTCCATTTCCTCTACAATCTCATCAGGCGTAATTAGCTCCATCTCTCCGCGCTTCACTTCCTCATTCATCTTTGTTCCCTCATAAAGACGCAGCGTCAGGAAAGATGCATATTCCGGATTCATTCCATTGATCAGTTCGGCAGATTTTACCGCATGCTCCCGGATTCCCTTCCGTCCTCCAAGACCGGAAATTAACGTCACGGATGTCTTCAGGCCGCAGCGTTTCAGCTTCTGCCCCGCCTCTATGATCTCGGCTGCCGTCACGTCCTTCTGAATATGGGTCAGCACCCGGTCATCCCCCGATTCCGCTCCCAGATAGATTAATTCCAGTCCGGCAGCAGCCAGGGCTTTCAGCTCCTCTTCCGACTTTCGTAAAACATCCTTTGCCGTTCCATATGAAGAAATCCGTTCCACTGCCGGAAAGTTCTTATGCACATAGGCCAAAAGCTCCAGCAGCAGGTCAGTTTTCACCACCAGTGCATCTCCGTCGGCAAAGAAAACCCGCCGGATCATGGGGCCATAATAAGCCCGGCACTCATCCAAGTCTGCCATGATTTCTTCTTTCGTCCGCACCCGGAATTTCTTCTCCCGGTACATATTGCAGAAGGTGCAGCGGTTATGGGCGCAGCCAATGGTCACCTGAATGATCAGGCTCCTGGCCTCGCTGGGCGGCCGGTATAAAATTCCCTCGTATTCCATGTTCAAATTCCTCCTTATATTCCGGTTCTGAAACCAGCTCCGTATGATTGTCAAACCCGGCCTGGAAGTTCCGGCCGGGTCTTTTGTTATCCTTTATACACCTGTTTCTTCTGTATTTTGGTGAGCTTTCTGATGGCGCTGAACCGGTAATAGTAGATGACAAACGCGATGGATGTCACAGTCCAGCTCAGCGGATAGCTGACCAATGTTACAAGCAAATCATGATAAACCGTTCCTACGGTAAAAATCCAGGTTACCCTGAGGACACAGGTTCCGATACAGACAAGCAGCATGGGAACCAGTGCATCGCCAACCCCGCGCAGAGTGCTGGGGAATACGTTCACGCATACATAGGTGAACCAGAACGGTACCAGGAAATGGATGATGTCCATACTGTATTCCAGCACCGCCGCATCGCTGGTGAACAGTCCGCTTAAAACCGGGCCGAAAACAACAACGATACCGCCCAGGATCGCTGTCAGAATCGCAGACATTGCAATTCCTACATAATTTCCTTTCTTAACCCGATCCAGCTTATCCGCTCCAAAATTCTGCCCAGAGAAAGTTGTAACGGCGATGCCCATAGCATCCATAGTCATCCAGAACAGGCCGTCAATCTTTCCAAATACTGCCCACGCTGCGATGGTATCCGTTCCGAAGCTGTTGATATTTGCCTGAATCAGTACATTGGAAATCGAATACATCATGGACTGAAGCCCTGCCGGAAGGCCGATTTTTACAACCTTCCGGAGAATCTTCATGTCTACCTTCAACGCCTTCACATCCAGTTTGTAGGAATCCGTGGTTCTTAAAAGTCTTGTAATCACAAGGAAAGCCGACAGATACTGAGATATAATCGTCGCAATGGCAGCCCCCGCAACATTCATATGAAAGACCACAACAAACAGCAAATCCAGGAAGATATTGGTAAAGCAGCTGGCAATCAGGAAATACAGAGGCCGCTTGGAGTCTCCGACTGCCCGGAGAATGGCGGCGCCCATGTTATAAATCAGGTTGCCGATGGTCCCAAGGAAGTAAATCCGCAAGTATATAACGGAATAACCCATGATTTCTTCCGGCGCTCCCATGGCCCGCAAAGCAATCGGCGTAAAAATCTCACCAATCACCAAAAGAGCCACTCCGCCAATAATGGCAACGCAGAGGGATGTATGTACCGCCTTTTTTACGTAGTCACCCTGTTTGGCTCCATAATACTGGGAAACTACGACGGAAGCGCCCGAAGACACTCCGACAAAAAAACCAACCAGAAGATTGATCAGTGTTCCCGTCGTGCCTCCTACGGCCGACAGGGCCTCCTTGCCAACAAACTTTCCCACGATCATGGCATCCGCCGTATTGTAAAGCTGCTGGAAGAAGGTACCAAGTAAAATCGGAAAGAAGAATATCAGAAGCTGCTGCCAGATCACGCCCTCCGTGATGCCGTTGTACTGCACAGCCTCGCTTTTCCTACGTATCATGACATGTTCACCCTGTTATTTCCTTTCAAATGCCGCATCCATGGCGTACTGCCCGGCGCGTTTTGACCGGATATTCCGGCGTTATTCAGTTACAGATAATGCGCTCTCAGTTCCTCACCGCTCTTTGCAGACAGATAAGCAGGCGGAATATCCAGAACAGTCTTGCATCCCTTTTGTCCTTCGTTTTTCATGCGGAAAGCAGCTCTCGCACAGGCCACAATCACCGAAGACGTAAATTCCGGATTGGAGTCCAGCTTTAAGCTGTATTCAATCACATGACGATGCTCCAGGTCCCAGCCGGTTCTTCCGCTGCGCAGCACAAAGCCGCCATGAGGCAGATTGGCATGATCCCGCTTCATCTCCTCTTCGGAAATAAAGTGCACCGTCGTGTCATAATCGGCAAAATAGTTGGGCATGGTTACAATTTCCTGCTCAATCTTTGCCTTATCCGCGCCTTCTTCGGCAACCACAAAGCATTCTCTCGTATGCTTCTGTCTCGTGGTCAGTTCCGGTGTTTCTCCGTTCCGGATAGCCTCCAGAACGCTCTCCACAGGAATTGTATACTGCCTTGCATCCTTCACTCCCGCAATTCTGCGGATGGCGTCGGAATGCCCCTGACTGACTCCTTTTCCCCAGAAAGTATAATCACAGCCATCCGGAAGAACCGCGTTTGCATAAACCCGGTTTAAAGAGAACATTCCCGGATCCCAGCCGGCCGAAATGACAGCCACATGTCCGGATGCTGACGCCGCCTCATCCACTGCAGCGAAATGCTCCGGAATCTTTGCATGGGTATCAAAGCTGTCCACTACGTTAAAATATTTCGCATATTCCGGGGTCTGTACCGGAAGATCGGTCGCGCTTCCTCCGCAGAGAATCAGCACATCGATTTCTCCCGCCATATCTTTCGCCTCCGACGCAGAGCATACTTTTGTGCCCTCTGTCAGAATGCTTACCGTCTCCGGATTCCTTCTGGTAAATACGGCCTTCAGTTCCATATCAGGATTCTGTTTAATCGCGCACTCCACACCCCGTCCCAGATTGCCGTATCCCATGATTCCGATTCTGATTGTCATTCCAGTCGTTCCTCCGTTTCATTATAATTGCAATCCAATTGTATCAATGTCCCAATGCCATGTCAATTGATTTCCTTCCGCATAAAAAAGAAAACCAGCACCGCTGTCAAAAGCTCAGATACGGCCACCGTAACCCAGATTCCATTAACGCCGAACACCAGAGGAAGCAGAAAAACGAACACGCTGTTGAGAATGATTCCGCGCATCAGGGTACTGACCAGAGCCAGCTTCGGCTTCACCACCGACTGGAAATAAGTACCGTACATAATATTCCAGGCTGCCGGAATAAACGCCGGAAAATAAAGGCGGACTGCAGGCACAGCCATGGCAAGAACCTCTTCTGTGGGGTCCAAAAACAGATAGGAAAGCTGAACGGGAAACAGCATCCCAATGACTGTAAACAGAACTCCGGCAAACAACGATGCCTTGATTCCAAGGCTTTTTGCTTCCCGGATCCGCTCCCATTTGCCTGCACCGAAGTTGGTGGAAAGCAGAGGCTGAGCCGCCTGGGCAATTCCGTTGGATACCGATTTTACCACCAGCGCCGCATTGCTGATAATTCCATACACCACCACACCGGTCTCCCCTACATAAGCCAGCAGCTGGCGGTTAAACACAAAGGTCACAAAGCCGCCGGATACTTCGAGAATGAAGCTTGCCAGCCCATTGGCGGCAATAGAAGCCGCCTGCCGGATGCTCACTTCCCGCACCAGCTTTAAATGATTTTCTTTGGAGAAAAAGTGGGTGATAAGAATCAGAACCGTCAGTGCCGTTCCTATGGCCGTTGCCAGGGCAGCTCCTGCCATTCCCTGATCCAGGGTAAAAATAAACACGTAATCCAGAACCACATTGGTAACTCCTCCGCTGATCACCCCTGCCATAGCCAGACGGGGAGCTCCGTCATTGCGCACAAAGGCCTGAAGGAAAGAGGAAAATACAAACAGCGGCGACGCGTACACCAGCACCAGTCCATAGGGAACGGAATACTGATGGAGGGACGGTGTATCGCCAAGAATCTTCAAAAGCGGTTCAAAAAAAAGACCGCAGAGCCCGATACAGGCGGCTGCCAGAATCACAGCCAGCAAAAGGGCGGTGGTAAAATAGCTCCGTGCCGCATGCTCGTCCCCTTTTCCTCTGGAGAATCCAAACAGGACGCTGCCTCCTACTCCGCACATCATTCCAATTCCATAATACGCACTGTATAAAGGCAGCAAAAGATTAAGGGCGGCAATACCGGAAGCCCCCACGCCCCGGCCAATCATCATGGTATCGGCCAAAATATAAATGGATGTCACCAGCGTGGCGCTGACCGACGGCGCCAGGTAACTGAAGAACACCCGGCGAATGGGGTCTTCCAGCATATTCGTCTGTCTCATAAGTAAAACCTCAATTATTCTGCAAGATTAAAATTTGTGTCACTGTATCCCATCAGGATATCCGCCAGATTCTCTCCATATTCATCCGCAAAATCCTGCAGGACCTGGCGGCCGGCAGCCTCTCCTTCCGCACCGAAGATCGCTCCGGAAATCTCGTAAAAGGACCAGTAAAGATGAGCACAATGATATTCAAAAGAACGAAGTCCGGCCAGATTCTTATCCAGCTTGGAGTTCTCCGTAATCCCTGCATTTTTTACTGTCTGAATACAGTAATCATGATCATGAAGAGTCTGCGTCACCAGATACTCCTGTTCCGGATTAAACCCCCGGCTGATGGACGCATCCAAATCGCGGCAGTAAGCCAGCCCTGCTTCCTTAAGCCCCATCTCTTTAAACTGAGAATGCCAGGGACATGCAAAAATATGCATCTCATAATCCGGACTCATGCTGGCAATTTCCGTGCGGTTGGCCAGCCCCATTTGACGAATTTCTTCCGTATTCACCCACTCGCCATAGCGGCAGTAGTTCTCGTAAGTCAGTTCTTTTCCGTCCCGGATTGCCCGCTGAGCCATCCGGCGTCCTCTCTGCTCCCCATAATATCTGGTGGCATGAAGGAACGCGGCCTTTCCTCTCTCCCCGAATTTTTCCGTCAGATGCACATAGTATTTGGCGGCCAGAAACGCATGTGTTCTTTCATTAAATCCCATAAAAAACCTCCTTGAATCCTGATAAAAGTTTCCCTGCTTCGCTATAAAATCCCCTGCAGCCGTTCGCAGGGGATTGATCCTCAGCTTACTCCAATTCCAGTCCTTTTTCCCTGGAGCCAACCATTCAGCTTTTGGCACCTCTTTCCGGTTATGACCGTACTTCTGCTTCCCGAAGGCTCGCCCCTCTAAAAATCGCCGGACTCTTCCAGAAGGTCAGACAAAGCCGCAAACTGAGGAAGGGTCAGTGCCTCTCCCCGGACAGCCGCAGGAAGCCCCAGCTTTTCCAGAGCATAGGATATCTGCTCTTTGGAAAAAGAAAGCTCCGGAGCATTTCCAAGACTGTTCTGCAGTGTTTTCCTCCGCTGATTGAATGAAGCCCGAATCAGCTGAAACATCAGCTTCGGATGCTTCACCTGTACCGGCGGCTCTGCATGCCTGGTAAGGCGGATGACCGCAGAACCCACATTGGGTCTGGGAATAAAGCAGTTGGGCGGAACGTTGGCCACAATTTCCGGTTCTGCATAATACTGAACCGCCAGAGAAAGGGCACCATAATCCTTGGAACCAGGCCCCACCATCATCCGTTCAGCCACCTCTTTCTGGACCATCACCGTAATGGTATCCACCGGAGCATCCCCTTCAAGCAGCCCCATGACAATCGGTGTTGTAATATAGTAGGGCAAATTGGCCACCACCTTCAATGGCTTTCCTCCATGATACGTTTCCGCAATCTGCCGGATATCTGTTTTCATAATATCCGCATTGATTACCGTCACATTGTCAAGCCCTTCCAGCGTCTCCTCAAGAATCGGGATCAGATTCCGGTCAATCTCCACGGCCACCACGCGGCCGGCGGTTTCCGCCAGATACTGGGTCAGGGTTCCGATTCCCGGCCCGATCTCCAGCACACAGTCCTCCTTCGTCACTCCGGCGGCGTTTATAATTTTTTCCAGCACATGAGGATCGATCAGAAAGTTCTGACCGAACTTTTTCTGGAACATGAATCCATGCTTCTGAATTGTCTCAATGGTCTGTTTTGGATTTCCCAGTTTTTTCTCCATAATCCTCCCTGCTGCCTGTTTTCCGGCAAAGTTCAAAACCGGCACCAACCGGCAGTATCCGCGGCAATCCCGGATTCTGCCAACCAGATTCTTTCCCTTCCAGCCGGTACAGCCGGACGGCATTTTCAGCGGTCTGCCGGATAACCTCCTCCTCAGAAACGTCCTTAATCTCCGCAAGAGCCTTCACTACATAAGGAAGCTTCAGCGAAGAATTTCGTTTCCCCCGTTCAGGCACCGGTGAAAGATAGGGGCTGTCCGTTTCCAGAACCAGCCGGGAAAGCGGGGCATATTCCGCCACCTCTTTCAGCTTCTTCGCATTCTGAAACGTCAGGACGCCTCCAATACCAAGGTAATATCCCATATCCAGGTATTCCCTGGCCATTTCCACTCCATAAGAAAAGCAGTGAATCACCCCGCCGGAGATTCTGCTCTGTTCCGCTTTCATAATATCCAGTGTATCCTTCGCAGCTTCCCGGCTGTGAATCACCACAGGAAGCCCGGTTTCCCCCGCAATCTCCAGCTGTCTGACAAACCATTTCTTCTGGATTTCCCGTTCCGGCTCATCCCAGTGATAATCCAGCCCGATCTCACCGATGGCCACGACTTTTTCCTCTCCGGCAATTTGTTTCAGCCAGTCCATGTCCTTTTCCGTCAGCTCCCCCGTCTCATTCGGATGAATGCCTACGGCTGCATAAAGGAACGGATACCGCTTCGCAAGGGCCAGTGTCGTCCCGCAGGAAGACAAGCTGGCCCCAATGTTTACCACCGTTCCGATTCCATGTTCTCTGAGACCGGAAAGAATCTCCTCCCGGTCCCCGTCAAACGCCTCATCATCATAATGTGCATGCGTATCAAAAATCAGGTTCATATCTGTGTCTGCGCTCCTTAAAAGCCGTTTACCGGACTTCAGAACCGGACTTGATGTCTTTTTCCGGAGACATCAGCGCCAGATTTCCTTCATCGTCCTCGGCACAGAGAATCATGCCTTCCGACATCATTCCCGCCAGCTTGGCCGGCTTTAAGTTGGTTACCACCATCACCTTTCTTCCGACCATATCTTCCGGCTTGTACCACGCCTTGATTCCGCTTAAGATCTGTCTGGTTTCAGATCCGATCTTCACCTGAGAGCAGAGCAGCTTCTTGGACTTCGGAACTGCCTCGCATTTTACAATCTCGCCAATCTGGAACTGGAGTTTTGCGAAATCATCATAAGTAATCTCTGGTTTCTTTTCCACGTCCATGCCATCCTGGCTGCCGCCCTCTTCACCGGCTGTTTCTCCTGGTTTTCCGCATCCGTTTTCCTGGTTCTTTCCGGCAGCTTCCGCTTCGGCTGCCTTCATGGCCTCCACTTTCTCCAGCACGTCCTTGATGTCCATACGGGCAAACAGAATCTCCGGCTTCTCCACCACCTTATTTCCATTCGGATAAAGACCAAACCGATCCATCTCATCCAGTCCCCGCTTTCCGGTTCCCAGCTGAGTCAGAATCTTCCCTGAAGTGGAAGGCATAAACGAATACAGCAGGGAAGCACCGATGGTAATGGATTCTGTCAGGTTATAAAGGACGGTAGCCAGACGATCCTTCTTTGCCTCATCCTTCGCCAGCGCCCAGGGCATCGTCTCGTCAATATATTTATTGCTGCGCCGGAAAATATTAAAGATTTCCGAAATGGCATCCGCCACACGCAGACGGTTCATCTTCTCATCTGTTTTCTGAACTGCTTCCAGAACCACAGACTTCAAATCCTCATCCACTTCCTCGCACACGTTCCGGTTCTCCACAACGCCGCCGAAATATTTATTGGTCATGGAAACCGTACGGTTTACCAGATTGCCAAGGATATTGGCCAGATCCGAGTTCATCCGCTCCACCATCAGTTCCCAGGTAATCACACCATCATTGTCAAACGGCATTTCATGCAGTACGAAATAGCGAACTGCATCCACACCGAAAAAGTCCACCAGCGTATCTGCATAAAGGACATTTCCCTTGGATTTGCTCATCTTTCCGTCTCCCTGTAAAAGCCAGGGATGTCCGAACACCTGCTTGGGAAGAGGCAGGCCCAGTGCCATCAGAAAGATCGGCCAGTAAATCGTATGGAACCGGATAATGTCTTTTCCAATCAGATGAAGATCCGCCGGCCAGTATTTCTTAAACTTCTCGTCATGTTCTCCATCGCAGTCATAACCGATTCCCGTAATGTAGTTTGTCAGCGCATCCAGCCACACATAGGTTACATGCTTGGGATCAAATTCCACCGGGATGCCCCATGTAAAGGAAGTTCTGGATACACACAGATCCTGCAGGCCCGGAAGAAGGAAATTATTCATCATCTCATTTTTCCTGGAAACCGGCTGGATAAATTCCGGATGCTCATTGATATACTCAATCAGTTTGGGCGCATATTTGCTCATACGGAAGAAATATGCTTCCTCCCTGGCTGGCTGCACCGGGCGTCCGCAGTCCGGGCATTTGCCGTCCACAACCTGAGACGGAGTCCAGAAGGATTCACAGGGCGTGCAGTATAATCCTTCATAATGTCCCTTATAAATATCTCCCTGATCATACAGTTTTTTAAAGATTTTCTGAACCTGCTTCTCGTGATACGTGTCTGTGGTTCTGATAAATTTATCATAAGAGGTGTCCATCAGATCCCAGATTCTCTTAATTTCTCCAGCCACCTGGTCCACAAATTCTTTCGGGGTAACTCCTGCCTCCCCGGCCTTTAATTCTATTTTCTGCCCATGCTCATCGGTTCCTGTCTGGAAATAAACATCATATCCCTGTTCTCTTTTATAGCGGGCAATGGCATCTGCCAGTACAATTTCATACGTATTTCCAATGTGCGGCTTGCCGGAAGTATAGGCAATCGCCGTCGAAATATAATACGGTTTTTTACAGTCCTTGCACATTCTGGTCCCTCCTCCGTTTCTGTCACCATCCGGCCTTTTTGGGCCGTCTATGTTCTTTCTGTTCCTAATCTATCTGTTTCCCTGGTTTTTGTCAAGCATTGGCAGAGAAAAAGCGGATATATGGGGATATCCTTCTTCTTTTTTCCATATATTGGTAAAAAATACTGTCTGACGGCTGTCATCTGTCAGGAGTCTGTTCCCGGCTCCGCTTTCAAAAACCGGTACCGCCGCATCCTGGTTTGTCCGGAAAAACATAACGGCAAACTGGAAGCAGATGTCCGCCTGTGCAGTTTATGGAGGATTTTTTATGTACACTCTGCAAGCCTGTCCATACCGAAAGAACGGCCAGTCCCGCCTGCGGTATGTTTTATATCTGGCAGCTTTTGTATGTTTTCTTCTCCTTTTTCTTACCGGATGCAGAAGAGAACGGCTGATTCAGCCCCATGACGGAGAAACCGGAGCGTTCTGCCTTGCCTCGGAGTCTTCCCGCGAGCATCCGGAGGAAGCCGTGCAGACCCAGGCTCAGGCAGCCTTTCAGCAATTTACGGAGCAGATATTCCGGGAAGAACTCTCTGCCGCTTCCACTCTGGACTTACACTACACACTGGCTTATCCGGAGCGCTTCGGAATCGAAGCCGGAACTCCCACGCTGGGATCTTACAGCCTGACCGGTTTAATAGAAGCATCTGCCGCGGCAGAAGATTTGAAAGAACAGCTGGAAGAATTTGACCCCTCCCTTCTTTCTCCAAAGCAGCAGGTACTTTATGACACACTGAAGGAATCTCTGAATACAACCCTGATGGCCAAAGGCCTGGAGCTTTACGAGCAGCCGCTGGCCCCCACCATCGGCACGCAGGCCCAGCTTCCCATTCTGCTTTCTGAATATGCTTTCTACTCCAGGGAAGATGTGGATGACTATCTGGCACTGATAGAAGAAACCGATGAATATTTTCGTCAGCTTCTTGTCTTTGAAAACCAGAAAGCTGAAGCAGGCCTTGCCCCTTCTGATTCCTCCATCGACGGCATCATTGCCTCCTGCGAAAGCTATCTGATCGATCCGGAAAACAATTTTCTGACAGAAACCTTTGAAACCCGCCTGGCAGAACTGGAGTCTTCCGTTCCTCTTACACAGGAAGAAAAAGACGGCTGCCGTATGCGCCATGCTGCCGCCATCCGCGATCATTTTATTCCCGCCTATCAGCTGCTCATTGACGGGATGAACAGCCTCAAAGGGAAGGGCATCCAGGATGGAGGGCTCTGCGGCCTAAAGGATGGGCGGCAGTATTATGAGTATCTGGTAAAATCCGGCCCTGGCCTTTCCTATTCCATACCGGAGCTGAAAAAGGCCCTGGCAGAAAAAATGGAAAAAGATCTGGAAACCCTTGGGCGCCTCTTTGAAGAAAATCCCTCGCCGGATGTAATGGACGCCGCGTTTTCCCTGGCGGATCCCCAGATGATTCTGGAAGACTTAAAGCAGCAGATGACGGGACGTTTCCCGGAAATTCCTGACTGTACATATGAAATCCGGTATGTACCCCAATATCTGGAAGAAACTCTGAGCCCGGCTTTCTATCTGACGGCTCCTGCAGACAATCTGAATCGGAATATTATCTATATCAACAATGGCTATTCCGACAGTACCGACAGTCTCTACACGACTCTGGCTCACGAAGGATTTCCCGGCCATCTGTACCAGACCGTCTACAGCCGCTTCCATGCCGAAAGTCCGCTGGCCGCCATTTTAAGCTGTTCCGGCGCCAACGAAGGCTGGGCCACCTATGTGGAAAATCTGGCCTGCCAGTTTGATAACGGACTGCCTGAAGGTGCGGGACAGTACCGGGCCTGCCTGCGCTCCTTTTCTCTCTGCGCCTATGGTCTTTTGGATATTGGTATTCATTATGACGGGTGGAGCAAAGAGCAGGCCGCCCAGTTTATTCAAACCTGGTTTCAAGCTGAAGAATCCGTCACAGATGAAATCTGGCAAACCATTCTTGACGCTCCCGCCAACTATCTGGAATATGCCGGAGGCTATGTAGAACTGATGGAAATGCGTGAGGAAGCAGAACAACGGCTGGGCGATGATTTTTCCGAAAAGGAATTTCATACCTTTTATCTGGATTTGGGTCCCGTTCCCTTTTCCGTTGCCAGGAAATATTTTTCCCTCTGGCTTTCCCAACATCCTGGCGCTTAAAAGATCCCAATATTCCGATGCCTGAAAGAGCACTGGACAATTCCTCCAATTTTAGTTAAGATAATCATAAAGGAGGGATTCCTATGAACGAAGTCATGCAAAATATTTTAACCAGAAGAAGTGTCCGTAAATTTACAGACGAACCAATCCCCAAAGACATTCTGGAGGATCTGGTAAACGCAGCTCTCCATGCTCCCAGCGGTAAGGGCCGCCAGACATGGAAGTTCACCGTTATTACTAACAAAGATGCCATCTCCCGCCTGGTGGATGCCATCGGAACGGAATTAAAACGAAACGGTTACGATATGTACCATCCAACCGCTATCATTATGCCATCCAATATCCGTGACGGGATCTGGAGCAAAGAGGATAATGCCTGCGCCCTGGAAAATATTTTCCTGGCAGCTCATTCCTATGGCATCGGCTCTGTCTGGATCAATCAGATGCAGAATATCTGCGATACGCCGGCCATCCGGACCATTCTGAATGATTTTGGTGTTCCGGAGGATCATGTGGTCTTTGGCCTGGCTGCCCTCGGATATCCGGCTCCTGATGCCCCCATCGCTCCAATCAAACGTACCGGAACTGTTTCCTATATTGAATAGCACTGCCGTTTGCACCGCCGGCAGAAAGACAGGAAATGCAGAGTTCCCGAATTTAATAAGGGAATCATATCAATAAGCACGCGATATCCTGGCTTCTGACAAATATTTAAGAACTATCCGGAAAAGCGCCGCTTTATCGTTCTTCAACGATCTGGCGGCGCTTCTTTTGTATCTGAATGGTTCGTATTCCGTTTTTCCTGCAGAAGATCTATTTTACAGGAATCAAAAATCTGCTCGGCTCATCTATGACAGATATTCCAAAGCTTCATGGTCTCCAAACGCATTACAAATAACGGACCATGTTCTCCATCGGGATTCTGTCTGCATGAAGCCTGGACGGATGCGCTCCCTCTGCCGGATAGCCAAGAGGAAGAAGGGCGGTGGGTACCAGCCCATTCATCTCCGGAAAGGCAGCCAGAAGCTTCTCCGGGTCAAACATCCCCACATACGTGGTCCCCAGACCCAGGTCTGCAGCCTGAAGCATCATCTGCGTGGCCGCGATGGTCGCGTCGATTTCTCCATGGTTCTTTCCGTCAATTTCCCGATCCCAGGCAATTTCCTTACTGTAGGCAATCACCAGCATCACCGGCGGATGGAAATGGGCTGCCGTACATCCGTCAACTTTCTCCAGCCCCTCACTGGACTTGATAACGAAAATTCTCTGAGGCTGATTGTTATGAGCTGTAGGCGCATTGCGTCCGGCTTCCAATACCTTTTCCAGTTTTTCCGCTTCCACAGGGCAATCACTGAATTTGCGGAGAGAATACCGCTCCGCACAGAGCTTTTCAAAATCCATATCGGTTTTCCTCCTGTCTTCCTACCACTTGTCACAATGATACAGATGTCTCGGGATTCCATCCACCATAATCGGCGGCACATCTCCCTGAATCAGGGGACGTACATAATTCAGGAATTCTTCCGTCACATAATCTCCGTCTTCATTAATCCATTCCCGCGGTACCACTTTCTCCACGTTGGAAACCTTATGAACATTTCTCAGGCTGGTGGTGCACTGGTACGGATCATCTGACAATCTTTCCAGGATCACCATTTCTCCCGTATCGCCTTCATCGGCTGCCTTTACTGCTGCTCCGCCGACCTGAAACGCCTCAATAATATCAATTCTTGAGACAAGATGGGAGGCTGCCCGCTGAAGCGTGGAAAGCTCGATTCCTCTCGCCTTGCAGCCCAGCTCATTGGCAATACGGCAGGCAAGATAGTTGGCAGTTCCGCTTAACTGTTTATGTCCGAAAGCATCTACGTAATCTACGCCGTTGGTCAGTTCGCAGACATATCTTCCATCAGCCAGCCGGATTCCCTCAGAAACCGCCACCACAACGGACTGCTTCTTTTCCAGAAGTCCTCTGACCTTTTCCACAAATTTTTCCACGTCAAAGGGCAGCTCCGGCAGGTAAATCAAATCCGGGCCCTCACAGTCTTCGCCTTTGGAAAGAGCGGCTGCTCCCGTCAGCCAGCCTGCATTCCGGCCCATAATTTCCACAACCGTCACCAGACCCTTCCCATATTCCAGGGCGTTGCTGTCACGGATAATCTCTTTTGTCGATGTACCGATATATTTCGCCGCACTTCCGTATCCCGGTGTGTGATCTGTAAGAGCCAAATCGTTATCGATGGTCTTTGGAACACCAATAAACTTCGTCTTATGACCTTTTAAAATCGCATAATCCGACAGTTTTTTAATTGTGTCCATGGAGTCATTTCCGCCGATATAAATAAAACTTTCGATTTCCAGCTTTTCCAGGATGCCGAAGATCTTTTCGTAAACCTCCAAGTCCTCATGAATCTCCGGGAGCTTGTACCTGCAGGATCCAAGATAAGCAGCCGGTGTCCGTTTTAAAAGCTCCACATCCAGATCATTCCGGATGTGCTCCGATAAGTCCACATACTGCTCGTCCAGAAATCCCTGGATTCCATGAAGCATTCCATAAACCTTAGGTGCCCCTCTGTCAATTGCCGTCCGGTATACGCCGGCAAGGCTGGAATTGATGGCCGACGTCGGACCGCCGGACTGTCCGACGATTACATTTCCTTTCATAGTCTGTATCCTTCCTTCTATATATTTATCTGTGTATCTTATCCCCGCTTTTCAGCCGGAAGTTTCTCCTTCTGATTTTGCTGTTCCTTTTCCCGAAACCACAGGTCCAGCTTTGTGAGCGCCTCAATCAGCACCCGTTTCTCCTCGTCATTGAATCCCTCCATAACGCCGTTTATCATTTCCCGATGAAATCGGGCATGATGATCATAAGCTTTTCGGCCCCTTTCCGACAAGGAAATGTACACAACACGCCGGTCATTTTTTCCCCGTTCCCGTACCACGTATCCTTTTTTTACCAGACTGTTCATGGCAATCGTCAGCGTTCCCACTGTTACAGACAGTTCTTTCGCAATGGATGACATATTTTTAGGCGCACCAATCCCTATCGCTTCTATCACATGCATATCATTGTTGGTTATATCGTGATATTCCTGAGTGATAATGGCCTTTTCTTCAATATCCATAATATCGCGGAACAGCCGGACCAGTACCTCATTCAGTATTCCATACTCATCCAATGGGGGATTCCTTTTCCTTTTCTGTTAATTTACGCCCAAAAGGCATATTGGAGCGGACGCAGAGTTATAATAACCACTCTGCGGTTATTACGCTATGTCCGCTTCCCGGACATAACGGTTTGATGCGCCTGACTTTCTGCGGTGAACGCAGAAATCAGATGCGCAGAGTTATAATAACCGCTCTGCGGTTATTACGCTATGTCCGCTTCCCGGACATAACGGTTTGATGCGCCCGGCTTTCTGCGGTGAACGCAGAAACCGGATGCGCAGAGTTATAATAACCGCTCTGCGGTTATTATAACTCATCCGAAAAAGGCGCACAACAAGATTTTTTGGTGTTTGCGCAGAGTTTCCGCTCATTTTCCTATTATGTCACGGCCTCCGGACATAACATATTTGATGCGCTCAGTTGCTGCAGCGAACACGCAAGCCGGTAGTGCATCATCAAAATTCCAGAGTAATCATGATACCATCAGTTCTGCCAGGAAAATACTGGCAGCAATTCCTCCTCCGGTAGCAAGGAGAGCACCTGGCAGGGTCCATCTGGTTTTACGGATATGAGCCGCCATAAAATAGATGCTCATCGTATAAAACACGGTCTCCGTACACCCCATCATCACCGACGCCATCATGCCTTCAAGGGAGTCCGGTCCATACTGTTTAAAAATATCAAGAATCAGGCCGGTGGCCGCAGAGCCTGATACAATACGAACCAGAATTACCGGTACAATCGGAACCGGAATATGCAGAAGCGAAGCTGGACTTTTTAAAAATTCCGCCAGTGCTTCCAGGAACCCAGAAGCGCGCAGAACTCCAACCGCCGTTATCAGTCCCACCAGGGTCGGAAGAATACCCGCCACCGTTTTCATTCCTTCCCGGGCGCCATCAAGAAAGTCATCAAACACCGGCCGCCCGGACAGAATTCCAAAACCAACAATATAAAAAATCGTCAGTGGAACCATAAATTCCGACAAATAAATTAGAATATCCATTTCATTCTTCCTGTCAGCTCTCTTTTCCTAATTGTATTCCCTGAGAAAATCAGATATACTGAGTCCATGAGAGAATGTCTCATCCGGCGCCGGAAGGTCGGCAAACTGCCATCCCGGCCCAAAATCAGCGGGACATTGATTGGAGGTTTTTATGCAGGTTTTATTTCTGGAATATCCGCCATGCTCTACCTGTCAAAAAGCAAAAAAGTGGCTGGATGAACATCAGGTTTCCTATGTCAGCCGTCATATCAAAGAAAGCAATCCTTCCTTTGAAGAGCTGGAAAGCTGGTATCACAGAAGTGGGCTGCCTCTGAAGCGTTTTTTCAACACCAGCGGCGTCCTTTATAAATCCATGGCTTTAAAAGACAAGCTGCAGACCATGGAAGAAAAAGAACAGCTGTCTCTTCTGTCCACCGATGGCATGCTGGTAAAGCGTCCTATCATCGTAGCAGACGATTTCGTACTGGTCGGCTTCAAAGAAAAGGAATGGGAAGAAAAACTGCTTCCCTAGTCCTCCTCTTTTCGGTAAAAGGAACGTACAAAAAGCCATCCTCCGGCTGCCAGTATCAGGAAAAACATCATACTGACCGCTACAACCGTCCGGCGCCGTGTAAGCCAGTTTATCAGCCTGTCCAAAACTCCTAACTGAGCTGAAGGCGCCGGCAGTTCTTCCTGACGGGACTCCTTCGTTCCATCCGTCCCCCGCTCAGTTTGCTCCGTCCTCTCTGTCTCCGGAATCGTTTCCATGGTCTCTTCGATTGCCTCATAAATTCCGATATATTGCTTCCCGTCCAGATCCGGTGTACGCACCTGACCGCCATATCTGGCTGTTACCCTTCGAATCCTCCTGCTTCCGGATGCCTCTGCATCTCTGAACATCACTCCCTCTTTTTCATAAGGTTCTCCGATCCAGGAAACCCGTTCTACCCGATACGCCTCTTCCGGAAGTCCCATAGATTCCAGCAATTCCTTTCCGTAATCCGAAAGTTCCGCATCTCCCGGAATCTCATATTCTTCCAGCTTTAAGGTATCAGCTCCATATCCGGATACCGTGACGGAAAAGCGAAAATCATCCATCCAGTATACCTGAAGCTCCTCCGTTTCCAATAGAGGAACCTGCCTCTCGTACTCGCTTCCTGTCTCCTTTACCGTGATCACGGCACTTTCCGGAGGCTCCTCCGTTCCCTCCAGTTCAAAAGAGCTTTCTGATGTGAGAAAGGTAAGTTCTCCCTCCTTTTGGGCCCTGCGAATATTGGTGGAGACCAGGCGGTAGGTTTTACCGCCCTGTTCCATCCATTCTTTCGGTTTATACTCCTCCCCGTCTCCAAGAAAAACAGGACTTTCATAGGTAATGGTTTCCGATCTTTCCCTATCCTGTGCTTCTTCATTCAGCTTCCCTGATTCTTTCGAAGTTCCCTCTGCCTGCTCTGTCCCGATAAAAGCAAACATCAAAAGCAGCATGACAATTGTTCTTCCTTTTCTTTTATGTTTCATCACGCCTCCTTTTCATCCAGAAACCGAGCCCAAAAAATCCGGCGGTTAGCCCAAGAAGATAGAGAACTGGCCTGTGTCTGTCTCCTGTATCCGGAATATCCGGATAAAACCTTCCCGGCTGCTCCAGACGCAGAATCCCCTCATAAGGATTTCTGTTTTCATAATGTGCTGTGATGCTTCCCCAGGTTTTTTCCGGCAGAACAGGTGTTTCAGGAGTTTCCGGACGGTCAGGTTCGTCGGGTTTCTCAGGACGCTCAGGAGTTTCTGGTCCTGTCGGCTCCTCTGGGCTCGTTGGTTCTTCCGGCTCCGTCGGTTCCTCCGGTTTTGTCGGCTCTTCCGGTTCCGTCGGCTCTTCTGGTTCCTCCGGTTCTTCCGGTTCCGTTGGTTCTTCCGGTTCCTCTGGCTTCGGTTTGTCCTCCATCACAACCCGGTTGATTTCGCCCTCTGAGGAAACCGTAAAGGTAATTGTCTCCGCCTTTTCATACCCATCAGGAGCAAGAATCTCTGTCAGTGTATAGCTCCCTCCGGCCTTCAGATCACCTTCAATATAATGCGGTTCCTCTCCTGATATCCAGGAATCCACCACATTCCCGTCTTCGTCCGTCAGTGTCAGGCTGGCTCCGGGCAATTCCTCTCCTGTTGCCATATCTCTCTTACTGATTTCTGTTCTGGTTTTTCCATTCTCCAGACAAAGTTCTGTCAGATTTCCCTTTTCGTCAATACACAGTCCTTTCTTTTCCGTCACCAGGCTGGCTCCGTCCTCCAGCGTCACCACCTGTTCCAGATAAATCCATCTTCCCGGCTGGAAAATCTTCTTTCCGTCCTCCTCTGTCAGCTCTCCCAGCTTCCAGACCATTCCTTCCTCCGTCAGTTCCTGTCTCGCAAGAATATTTCCTGAACCTTCCCACAGAAGAAATTCTGTTCGCTGAATCTGCTCACACTCAGGCCAGAGATCAGCCCATGACGTTTCAGATTCGTCCATCAGCCTGAATATTTTTCTCCCTGCCGGGACCCGGGTTCCGTCTGGAAAAACAACCTGCCTTTTCAGTGTCAGGACATCGCCCTGTTCCAGCTCCTCTTTTGCAACCGGATGTCCGTTCCGTTCCAGAACATATTGAATTTCCTTCGCCGGACTTCCAATTGCCTCCAGCTGCATTCCTTCCGAAGAAGATGCCGCCTGAAATTTCACTTCTATTGTTTCTGACTTGACAGATTCAACGGTTTTTCCATCCTCTGAAACAGTAAACAGGAGCGTTTTTCTCCCCGCATACCCCTCGGGCAAATCCAGTTCTGTCAGCAGATACTGGCTTCCTCCTTCCAGCTTTCTGCGGATCATATGCAGTTCTTGTCCTGACAGCCAGGTTTCTATCGGGCCGCCGTCTAAAACAAGAACTCCATTTTCCGTTTTTATCCTATAAATTGCAAGGCGAGCCTCATTAAGCGGCTGACCAGTCTGTTCATCCGTTTTAGAGACAAAAAATGTTGTCCTTTCATTTTCAATCACCAGCTCATAAACCAGTTTCTCCCCTTCCTCTCCAGGCTGGAACGAGAAACTCCATGTTTCGTCCGCCTTAACATATCCTTTGGGTGGCTGGATTTCCTTTACCTCATATTCGTAAGACTGCCAGGTACCATCCTCCTTTCTTTCTCCTGCAGGGATTTTTGCCGACACCGCCCTGCCATCCGCTCCTGTCTCCATCTGGAACCGCTCTCCGGTCTGCTTATTTTCCACTTCAAATCTTGCGCCCAAAAGCCCTGTTCCATCCTCTGCATCCAGTTTCTTAATTACCAGTTCCCCCCAGGGTTCTTCCGGTTCAGGAATCCGCTGATTCTCCATCTCATATCTCCTGATGGCCCCTGTCTGTTCCACCGTTATCAATTTAGGATCTGCCATCCAATATCCCTCCGGTGTTTCTGTTTCCACCAGGATGTACTGTCCAGCCGGGAGCCTGTCAATCCTATGAATTCCTGATGCCGTATCATAACTAACCGTTTCCGCAAATGAAGAAGAATCCGCTTTCCGATACCGGAACTGATATTCAAACAAATACTCAGGCTGTCCGCCATCATCCAGAGAAGCACTCCTTCCATTCTTTACCGCCGTCACGCGAAATTGACTGCCATCCTCCAGCTTCCACAGCTGAGTCACCGTTTCCTGATTTCCTGTGGATTCACTTTCCTCCAGAGCTGCCCGTATCCATTGAGATTCTTCCTCTGTTTCCTTCTGCCAGGAAAATTCCTTAAATGAATCCTGATACGCGGAAAACATACCCTCATATTCCTGCATTAAATTTCTGTATTCCTGTGAAAAATCTCCGGCAATCCAGGAATCAATTCTCTGTTCTGCATCATAAAGATAACGGCCATCTTCCATCTGTACGTTTCCCTGCTCATCCGTCAGCGCCGGATACAGTTCCAGCCGGGCGCCTCCAGAAGCAGGCAGCAGTTTCTTTTCTCCATGTTCTCCTCTTTCATACTTGTAAATTTCCAATTTTGTATGATCATTGTACAGCATAAAGCTCTGCAAATGCCCCACTGGTTCAACCGTAATCTCCATCGATGCCGGGACACGCCCTTCCGGCGTTTCCAGTTCCTCAAGAATATAATCCCCTGCAGGAATCCCTTCAAAATACTGTGGTGTTTCTTCTGTTATCCACACAGCCGTTACCGAAACCGGTTGAGAATCCACAAAATCATCTGTTGTCCACATGGCTGGTGTTTCTTCCGCTTTCGTCAGATAATAACCTTTGGGATAACGGGTATAGTCAGAGGTATAGACTCTCTGTGCCTTAAACAGAGCCAGACGAGCTCCCGTTACCGGTTCCCAGGTATAAGCACCTTTTTCCTCTGCAACCGTCTCCTTTAAATCCGGTGCATCCATGTTTTCTACCGGAAGTCTTAGTTCCCTGGAACCATCCACCTTTGAAATTTCCACTTTTGTTTTTTCGTCCGTCACAGAGACACGCTGAATCTCTGCTTTTTCTTCCATGTTGACGGCTGACGGAAATGCCTTTGCATATCCTTTTGGTGCCTCGAGCTCTTCCAGAATATAGGTTCCCGGAATTACTCTCCGCAGCAAATCCGGCTGTCCGGCTGTCATCTGGAAATCTGTCGGGTCATTCGGTGTTTTCTCCCCGGAAATCCAGATATTGGGAATCAGAAACGCCTCGCCTTTTCGATGGTACAAGGGCCAGTCATCCTCTTCCCTTTCAGGATCTCCTACAGAAAGTACCTTTTCTGCTTCCTGGAACGCAAAAGCAGCCCGGTTATAGGACTCCAGCAGATCATCATATTCATATCCTATATAATCCCCGTCCCGGTCATAAACCGGAGAACCCTTTTGGTAAACGGCATCCTGTTTTCTGTAAAACTCTGCCAGTCCAAAGGAATCCAAAACAGGGTTCATTCTTTTTTCAAATGTTTTCGTCTCTGTGTTCCAGGTACCGGTCAGATACGCCGTTTCTGTTCCCGCACCAATCTCTCCCGGACGCCCGGTAAAAATTTTCCTTCTCTCCAGCACAGTTCCATTTTCTTCTCGCAAAAGCTCCACCGGCCATACATAATAGCTCACTTCCTCCTGTCCATTTTCATTTACTCCTGTCTTTTCTATGTATGCCAGTCCTGTATACCCATCTACCTGAGCATCCCTGCAGAGATTTTCATCAAGATGATAGAGAACCGTATCAGAATCCATGGATGTAAACGCTTTTGCTTCTGAATCATAGACCAGCTGTGAAAAATCTCCTCCTGAAATTTCAAAGGCAGGACGCCCCCACTTCAGGGCATAAATGGATCTGGTATCAAAAGTAATTTTCTGCTTCCTGCCGTTCCGGTCATAGCCATACAGCGTACCGTCTGCTCCCCGTTCCATGACCTGCAAACCGCCCAGGTCATAAAAAAGGACCGGAGTATCTTCCCTTAAAACAGCTTTCATGGTCCAGACCCCTTCACCGGAAATTCCGGGAAGAATCTCATCTTCCAAATCCGGTGTCTCCTGTACACGGACATACTCATATCTGCTGCCCGCATATCCTTCTTTCACCAGGATCTCTCTGACGTTTCTATTTCTGTCTCGAACAATTTCGACTCCCTCAAACGCATAATCCTCCCTGTCTCCGGTTCCTTTTACTTCAATTGCCTCATAAAGAGCCATCACAGCTCCTGCTGCATATCTGTTTTCCTGAGATGCCGTTTCCAGAGACCTTGTCACATATCCATATCCTTGGAAAATACCGTCCTCATAAACGATTTCGATTCGTTCTCCATGTTCCCTGCGGTTTTCCAGATATTCCAGCGTGCCTTTTTTCCAGCCAAATCCCAGATAAGTGCCGCTTTGGTTATATGCCAGTTCCAGATTTTCCAGCCCATACTGTTCTTTTAGATATGAGAGTGTACCTTCCACCCGTCCGGAAATTTTCATGCTTCGGGACGAATCCGCCGTTTTCTCTTTGGAGACTTCCAGGCTGGTAGCCGTGTTATTGGCATAAATTCTTGCTGTCTCGGTTACTTTCTCCATCCCATCTTCTGTCTTCCCTTCATAGGAATAGAGAACAGCAGAAACCTCCTCCTGTCCGGCTGGAGCATACGTAATCTGGTCGCTGTAAAGTTCAATGGCAATGGGACCGGTTCCCACATATCCTTCCGGCGGTTTCAGCTCTGCCAGCACATAGACCCCCGCCTTAAGAGGCTCTGGTGTCACAAAATAACCGGTATTTTGAAGAATGCCTTCTTCGCCGGTATCCTTCATCGTGGTAATATTTTGAAGCATCCCGGTCCGGAGTCCGTGTTCATCAAGGAGAGCAGTCAAATCCTGCTCCCGGCAGACAGGTGTTCCTGCCGGCACAGTTCCGTAATAAGTGTTCCCTGGTCCTCCGCCGGAAGAAAAGCTTCTGGCAAAAGGCGTAATCTGTCTGGCCTTCATGGCCTTTAAAAATTCCAGGCTGCCTGTAATCACCGTATCCGTTTCATATCGTTTCACCGCCCCGTCTCCGTCCGGGCTTTCGTCCCGCTCCGCCTGATAAAGAGCAAAAATCCCTTCATCATGAAGAATCGGTTCTCCGGTCTCCTGATCCAGTTTTTCCACCCTGAGCCTGGCCTGATACCGGCGGTTTAAAAACTGCCGGATACCATATCCGGTCATATCGCCAGCTTCTTCTTCCGGATCTGTCACACTCCAGGGCACCAGCATCGGCGCGTATTCTCTGTCATATGCCGTTTTTACCCCTGTCATGGTGGCAGTTCCTTCTTCCTCTCCTCCTTCCTCACTGTCTGAGCGATAATGGTAATACCCGGCCACCACCGGATTCTGATAAGGCTCATAGTGCCCCTCGGCACATGCCTTACTCAGGCCATATGGATAAATCTCAAAATCTCCGTCATGATTATGGCCGCTGACGAGATATTCCCGCAGACTCTGGGTCTGATTTTCAGCCCACTCTTCATTAAATCGAATCAGATATTTTTCTGCCAGCTGGTTGGGAGTATCCTCTTTCCGGTAAATATATCTGGATGAAAGGGTATCCCCGTCCTGTTCATAAACAGCAGGCAAAGACAATTCCCTTGGCTGATCAATTTCATAATGCTTATTGGCATAATCCAGCCACTCCGAACGATACGGCTGCTGTTCCGACAGTACATAGTCTCCATAAGGCAGATAGGAAGAAATTCCATACGCATAGGATTCCCCACTATTCTTCGCCAGATGCGACGCAGAAAGAGTGGATCGGTCCATATCCAGCCCTCCCTCTTCTTCACTGTCCCACAGGATTTCATAAACCGTATCGATATCATATCGGAAAAACGGCTCCAGATAAGTCTCTGCCTGCTGAATTGCCTGGTAAAGCGCCTTATCATACGTTTCGTCTGTGTAGGTAATCCCCTCGTTTTCGGAATTTTCTATCAGGGGCCTGGCTGTATCCTCCAAATACCAGGTCACAGCAAACTGCCGAACCGCATCGGAGCGCTTTGCATTCTCTGCTGCCTCATAGGAAGTATTGATCTGATTGACCGTTCCTGTCAGCAGACTGGCCGCAAACGGCTTAAACGAAGTATTAACCGGTTCGCCCTGGTTATGCCATTTATCGGTATCTGCCGTACGAATCGCATCAAAAAACTTCTCATAATTCCACCGGTATGTTTCCTCCCCCGAAGCGTCTTCATCCTTTACCTCCTCCAAAAGCCGTCTCCCTGTCTCCTTCGTGAAAATTTTCTGAACCAGTTCAGGAAAAGTTTCCCGATACGCATCAATGTCCACTTCCGTCCCATCTTCATTCAGCCAGACAACTTGTCCCCTTTCATCACAATACAGCCGCTCCAGATTGGATTTCAAATAAATTTTGAACCGGAAATTTTCAATGGCCGGTTCCCCTTCCAGTTCCTTCTTTACCTGAACCTTCTGCTTAATGGGCCGCTCCAGCACCTGAACCGGAGCTTTTTTCGTTTCGCCATCCTCACTGACCCGGTCCTGTCCCCGGTAAACCAGCTTCTTTGTCACGATATATGTATCCGGAGCCGTACCGGTTCCCGATACATCCGCAGCAACAGATGCTCCCAAAAACCGCATCAGATATATGCCGTATCCAATGGTTTCCCCTGCCGTATATCCATAAGCATTCCCTGCTCCCAAAGAACGGATATCTTCTTCCGTCAAAATATGATTCTTCCTGGGAAGCCTGGCCATAAACTGAAGCGTCAATCCTCCCTCTCCGTCTGAAAATTTCCGTCCAAAGCTGTCTGTTCCTGTCGTCTTTATATGGATTCTATGACTTTCTGACACCGGATCATAAGAAACTTCCATAAGCGGAAAGTCTTTCTCCACCACTTCCATTTCTGTCGTAATCTCTATTTTATCTTCCAGCCTGGTCATGGGAACCCGGTACCCATTTTCCGGATCGCCGGTCAGATAATCCACTATTTCCTCCCCTTCGTTATGATAAACCATAACCTGGTGTGTAATCTCTCTGACCGTTCCATCCTGTTCCACCAGGACCGCCGGCGTCAGCACCGCATCTACGTAATACCTTTTTTCTTCTCCGTTTCCGATATAATACTGCCGCTCAATCTGAAATTCATACGTTCCTTCCCCATATTCCTGATACATCCACTGCAGTTTTGCAGGATTCTGTAAGACCGCATAAATTCTCTCCACCGTCCTGACTCCATTCTCTTCCCCGGAAACAAAAAAGTACGAGTTACTGCTCACAGGCACACCTTTATACAGCGTAAGAATTAGCTGATTTCCCTCCCGGCGAATGGAATCAATGCCTCCAAACCCCCACTGCGAATGATTCTGATACCATGAAATCACCTCAAAAATCACTTCTCCTACGGTTGTTTCCTGAGCCAGCTGAAGAGAAACTTCTTCTGTCGCCGCTCCGTATACCGTCCGAAGCGCCGGTTCTCCGGCCCGTGTAGTAAGTCCGTAAATGTCCGGTTCTCCTTTTCTGACTCCACGGCTGTATACCAGTGCGTCCTCCATAGAACGCAGCCCGTCTGCAGTTACCGGAACTTCATAACCATTTCTGTCCAGCAGTTCCTCTGCCATTCTTTTCACAGTCTCAAATGCCGGATCCCCATCGTCCAGGAAGTCAAAATCCATCGCAGCTTCTTCAAGCATCGGATCTGGCTCCATGTTTAAATCTGTGAATACCGGCCGCTTCTGTTCCGGAATCCTTTCTGCCTTAATAATCTGCGGTACGACCTGGCTCATGGGAGTCTGCCCCGTCAGGTTTCCGTTTTCATCATACTCCGGCACATACCGTACATGGCTTTTATCGCTTTCCGCCTTCCGCCATACAATCTCTCCGTTTTCATCCCTGACGATTACTTCCTCCGTTCCTGTCACATGGGGACCGGTTACCTCTTCCTCCCCCGTATCCACACGATAAAACTGGGTTCCTTCCGGAAATCCATATGTCAGAATATCGTATCCATCTGTTCCAGCCTCCTCATCCGATGTTCCTGACGAAGTAACGGAAAAAGATATCTGATCATATCCGGGGCCTCCGCCGTCATCCCCTTCCATGGCACCGGAGAGTTCCGGCAAAGACAGTACAGCTGTTCCATGAGCGGAAGCAATCGCTGCCGGCGTGTCAAAACCGGTTCCGTAATTGGTCCAATCCTCATTCAGTCCATTGACGGAAAGCTCAAATCCTTCGCTTCTGGACAATTCTTTAATATAGTAATTTCCGAGAATCAAAGGCCGCCCAATCCAGTAATTTCCATTCCTCTCCTGGTTTTCTTCATACCGGTTTTCCGGTCCGTCCCATACAAGATCCGTCCTCTTTTTTACCGTTCCGGTTTCGTAATCGTATGTCATTCCCGGAGCCTGAGTATAAACAAGGAAATCCGCATCCCCGTTTTCATCTGTGGCCGCCATGGACACCAGATCATTCCGGAGATATACTGTTCCGGTATTGGTAACGGCCCCGGAAGCGCTTACGTCTGAATCCGGATGCAGAATGTCTTCCGCCGCAAATAATCCATAAACAGCTCCCTCCAGCGTGGCATCTCCTTCTGCATCTCCATAAGAAGCATATTCTTCAGACTCCTTTTTATAAAGATCCAAGGACTTTTTATTGATATGCAGCCTCCCTTCGGTTCTGTGATCATATATTCTCCAGGAATCCCCGCATTCCTCCTGTCCATTGCAATGTGAGAACCGGTGAGATTCTCCTGTATCCAAATGACGAATCCCATCATCCTCCGCCGTCTCAAGATAAGTTCCAAAGCGCTCTCCTCCCTCCATGGAATCCCATCCGCTGTCATCCAGCGCTCTTGCCTGCGTCTCCAGCAAAAGGGCCATCTGCCGGTATGCAGCGTTGGATGCAGAAGGTACTGCAGCTTTTTCGTCATCTTTTTCTTTCCATTCCCGGCCGTTGGAAGATGTCGCAATCCTCATATGTGCCGGATTTTCCTGCTTCTGTTCCCTGCTTTCGCTCTTTCCAACGGGATTGGAAACCGCATTGGACGCGCTCTTCGGCCTTATATTTTCTTTTACATTCTTTCCAATAATAGCAGGAACAGCATCGGATGCACTTTCCAGCCTCAGCCTTTCTTTCGCATCCTTTCTTATGGTATCAGAAGCTGCATCAAACACACTTTCTGGCCTCAATTCCTCTTTTCTGGACTTCCTGGCAATATTGAAATCTGCATTGGACGCGCTTTCTGCTTTCGCCTCTATCATAATGGCGCTCCCCAGGGCTGTCTTTGCTTCTGCCTCATCGACACGAAACCTCCACAGACTGATCTGCTCCAAAACGTCTTCAAGGCCTGTCGTTCCTGTATACCAGATATTTTCCTCTATCTCTTCACTGCTTCCGTCCAGGCGAATACACTTTGCTCCATCTTGCGACGAAGTAGTGGTAATCATTTCCACCGGAATGTCATCCGCATGAAGGCCATGAAGAATATACCCCGTCCTGGCCTGGATTTCTTTCCAGGTATAGGTAAACCTAAGTCCCGTAAATGCTTCATAAGTTTTTTCGCAGTCTTCACGGCATCCGGATTTTTCAAAAGCTTCCCTGGAATCAGGAACCTCTCCCGAACTCTCCCCTGGCTCCCCGCTCTCTAAGACGGCTCTTACCTCTTCTATCAGCCCTTCGTCTGTCATCCAGTGAAAATGGGTGTCCTGCTCCTCCTGCTCCCGTTCACAGTCTTCCACCCATGCCAGCCACTGGGCAGCGGCTGCCCGGTTGTTATCCTTTGTCTGCTCCGCTGCGTCTGAGCTCCCTTCTCCCTCTGTTTGTTCCTCATTTTCTCCTTCATCTTCCTCAGGAATCTGGGCCCACTCCGGAGCCGGGTGTCCATTGCAGTATGTTTTGGAGTATGCGTATTTTCTCACATCCCCGTAAGAAACCTCTCCTTGATCATTTGTAGTTCCCTCATAAAAAATCTGAAAGCCCTCCCATGGACGAAAACTCAGATTTTCTTCTGCCAGTCCGCCATTTCTCTGGCTTTCTCCAAGCAAATCTGCGTCCTCAAATCTTTCATAAAGATAAAACTGGCTGCCCTTTAACGGCATACCGGTTTCATCATCGTACTTCTTCAGTCTGACATTATAGTTGGCTTCAAATGTTTCCTCATGTTGAAATACCTGAAAGTCCAGTTTAGGCTCCCCAACCTTCTCCTCCGGGGGAATTTCCGGAGGTGTTCCAGGCGTATCGCTTCCTTCCTGGCTGATCACAATGTAAAATACCATATCCGACGGAACAATCTGAATATCTGCTTTATAAAGCCTCTGGTGCTCCGGCGCATTGACGCAGGCCTTAAAATCCATCCATTCATGAAGGTAATCCTCATTCCAGCTCCCTTCGGTATACCAGCCTGAATCCTGGCGCATGGTAATCTTATAACGGACCATGGTTTTATTGTATTTTTCTTCCTCTGACATATCGCTTCCCACAGCATTATCATTGGCAATTGCAGAACCATTGTTACGGATTTTGATGGAATTTCCGCTCCAGGTCACTTCATACAATTCTTCTCCCATGGCAGATTTGGCAATATTTTTATCCTGAGAAGCGTCCAGCCAGCCCACAGCGCCTCCGGTAGATCCGTTGTCCCAGACGCTTTGAGGTTCAATCCTGGCAATATCCCGAATAAAGGATTCTCCCAGGACAAACTCTGTTTCCAATGCTCCAGGTCCATCTGAGAAAGGCAGCACCACAAACGGTACTGCCGTTTCCTCGGAGGTTGCATCCCGAATCGCCTCCGGCGCTTCCTTTCCTTCCGTACTCTCTCCTGCAGACATCTGTTCGATGGCCGCAATGGCTCTTGCCTCAATCTCCGGATTATCCGCAACCCAGGCAAACTTTGTCCCTCCATCGTCTTTCACCCGTTTTACTGTATTGGGCCCGGAAGACGTGGAAGCAATCTGACTGTAAAGCTCCGGATCATGAACCTGAGCCGCCAGTTTTAACATGGACCAGTTCTTCGGATAAGCCCAGAACAGTCTCCTGGCCTGCGTATCCGAAAGCGGAGAAGGCAGAGAATCGTACTTATAGTTTTCGTACCGATCTGCTTGTCTCCAGCTTTTGCCTCCATCAATACAGTAAAACGGCGCCGTTGCCTTCTGCGGCCAGATATCAGAGGCCTGAGAGGGGAGGGGGAAGGGAATTCCCACTCCTGTCACTGTAAGCACTGCCGCAAGAAATCCGGCTGTTATTCGTTTCAGCTTCTTTTTTCCCGTCATAGTCCTCCCCTTTCTGTCCTCCCCAGCCAACTGCCCTCCCAGACTGTTTCAGCGCCCTCTCATCCTGCTTCGGGCATTTCCCATGCTGTTTCCGGCACGCCTCATATGCTATCCGGTTGTATCTGTACAACCCCATCCACAGTCCAGGCTCCTGAGCTGTCTACGGTATAACCATCCGGCGTTATCCTGTCTGCCAGCATCCTTCCGCTGGAATCGTCCAAATAATAACATTTCCCGTCAATCCAGTGCCATCCTGCAGCCATCCGGCCATCAGCTCCAAAGTAATACCAGCTTCCATCCAGGAACCGCCACCCCGTATACATATGCCCCTGGCTGCCGTCTGATTGATCATGGAGGTAATACCAGCTTCCGTCTCCCTGATCCTGAAACCACCCGGTCTGCATATGACCATTTTCGTCAAACCGGAACCAGGATGTGCTTTCCTGTCCTTCCTTTGCATACGGATTATGGATATAGGCCCATTCACTGGCGTAGGTCCTCCCTTCGCTGGTAAACAGCCACCGGCCTGCCCCATCCTGCACCCAGGTTCCAGTCACACTGCCTGCCGGAGCCTGAACCGCTGACGTTGTGGTTCCATTGACCGTAATGCCAGAAGATGAACCGCCTCCTGAACCGGATGATCCGCCGCTGCCTGAGCTGCCTCCTGAACTGCTGGAATACGTCCGATCTGTCATTTTAAATTTCAGAGTCACATTGATGGTTTCCGTCTGTTTTTCGGAGCTTACGGTAACCTCTGTCTGTTTTTCAGCCGTATAAGGATAGGTTTTCATCGCTTCTGTGATCCAGTCCGCATCTGTAAGCGGAAAAATTTTCCCCTCATCATCAAATGCCAGCAGCTTATCGTCCGTCTTCCATACCAGTTTATTTTCATTTTCCTGCTGCCCGGATTGGGAAACCGGATACTGTTTTGCCTGAATCTCCTGCCCGTCAGTTCCTTCCCAGGTCAGAACCGGATTTCTCCGCGGCCCGGTTTTTGTCAGCGTCATATCAAACACCAGCTCTTTCCGAGTTGTTTCCAGGCATTCCATATCGTAAGTCAGCTTCACCAGACAGCTCGCCAGCGTTTCCGGGTTTCCGGCAGCTCTGGCCGTAATGGTTACTTCCTTTTCCCCATGATAAGGAGCACTTCTCCTCGCTTCCTGAATCCAAGCCCCGTCCTGCACCGGAGTCACCTTGCCGTCCGTCACAGTGACGGCTGGATCCGAAGATTCCCATATGAGCTCCCGGTTATAGGGCTCATAAACCGTTTCCTCCGCCAGGCCGGGCAGAAGCTTTGCAGACAGCTGTTTAGGCTCAAGACCATACATCCCTGTTGTTTCTGAGAGAGGGCCTCCGGCTTTTTCTTCCATAATCGTAAATTCCAGCTCATTCTGATTAAGAATCACCGCTTCGGGAAGAATTTCTGTCTGATCTTCTGTCCGGAACTGTACTGTCACCTCGCAGGATGCTGTCTGCCTGTTCCCCAGCGTATCATCTGCCGTCACGGTTACCACAGCTTTTCTTGTTCCGCTCCCGTCCCGTTTCCGGTAAACGTCCTGCCGGTAAACCGCATCATCCGATTCCATAATGTCCTGGATCCATTTCGTATCCTTTCTTGCCTCAATTACTGCATTTTTATAATCTGTTCCGCTTCCCGCTCCCTCATAGGTTCCGGCATTTACGCGGATAACGGTTTCGTCATCCACAGACCATTGAACATCCTTTTTATCAAAATAATCCGGCGAGAAAGCTGCCTGCAGAGTTTCCGGTGCTGTTACTGTCATCCTCTCCTCCGGATTTTTCCGATCTCCGGACAGGATCCTTGTTACCGTAAAGGACAGTCCGGTTTTATTTAAGGATGCTCCCTCCGCAGCCACATTGGTTCTGTCTTTTATCTGGAAGGTTACGGAGATCCGGCAATTGGCCGCCGCCGGTTTTCCTTCAAAGCTTGCCGATGGCCGGGTTCTGGCCGTTAAAACAGCCAGACCTCCTAACGTCCCATTCCCATAAACCGTATCCGGGATAGGATACCGGTACTGCATATCTGCCTGTTCTTTTTCCTCCTGGCTGATAATCCGGTTAAAAAAATCCGCATTCAGATTCAGTTCGATCGATGCGCTTTGCCTGGTATAACCGGAATTGTCTTCGTCCGGATTCTTCTTCAGAAGAATCAGATCTCCGTCATCTACGCTCCAGGCCACCGCTTCATCCGCCACATCATTTTCCCTGTCTACAATTGCCTCAAAACTCACATCCTGAACTTTTGTCCCCGGCTCCAGTTCTCCATTCAGATATCTGGCCAGCAGACGGTCAGCTCCATCCCGCACTTCAGTCGTCACAGATGGATTTTTTCGATCTCCCGTCCGTTCCTGTACGACTCGGAAGAGATATTCCTCCGGCTCAATCCTTACGCTGGCTGCCACTTTTTTATAAACAGCAGAAAGTTCCGTATCGTGCTCCGGCATAATAAAACTGTACGTTCCTCCGGTCTGATAAGCCATCTCCTGACGTTTTCCATCTTCATCCGTATAAGTAGGTACTCCGTCCATCTGATACTTCTCTTCATCCGTATTCTTAGGCGCTGTCGTTACTGTTACCACATCTCCCGGCGCAACTGCACCACGATTGTCCTTATCCAGTTCCCTTCCATAAACGGATTCACTTCTGGCTGTCAGAGTCGCCACATCATAATAATTCTGTACATTGGCTGCCGTATCAATCTGCAGTACCGACACAAGATATCCCCGCACAGGCCGCCCAAGAGCATTAGGAGCAAAATGATCCGGAGCAAACGTAAAGTTTCTGACTGCATCCTCCGTATCGATCACATGGAGCATTCCATTTTCCAGCTCCTCATAAAAATACCGGGTTTCCACTATCTGGCGGTTCTGCCCCTGAATCAGGGAAAAGAAATTGTCTCTGCTGTTCCAGAATCCAATATGCGCATCATAAGAATACCTGTTGTCATCGGCGATTCCGGAGCCGCAGATTCCGGCCGCTATTTTTTCTTCCTTATCTGCAAACAGATAAGCCAGATCCGCTCCTTCTCCTGTTCCATAGCGGAAGTGAAAACCCGGATCCCTGGTTCCTATAAACGTCCCTTCCCGGGAGGCACTCCCCAGTCCTGAACTGGCAATTTCACCCTCAAATCTTGCAACCTTCATTTTTCCGGAAGCATATTTCCCGGTAACACCTCCGATGGACTGAGAACCGGTCCCGCCAATGGTTCCCATCACATGAACATTATAAATGTCTGTCCCGTTCTGAAAGCCTGTGATTCCTCCCACATAGCCGCCGCCCTGGATCCTTGCGCTGAGGCTGTCTCCCGTATTAACGGTACAATCAGCCACCAGGGACTCCGCCGCCGTACCGGCAATTCCTCCAATGAAAATTTCCTTTCCGGTTCCGGCATCAATAGCCACATG
The DNA here is from genome assembly GCA_018712915.1 of Candidatus Copromonas faecavium (nom. illeg.). Lineage (GTDB taxonomy): Bacteria > Bacillota > Clostridia > Lachnospirales > Lachnospiraceae > Copromonas > Copromonas faecavium. The sequence continues at coordinate 67,268 of DVGC01000058.1, forward strand.
ATCTGCCGTGCAGTTTTCGACTATACTGCTCTCAGACAGCTTTCCCACCAGTCCTCCAACAGTTCCTGAAGTTTTCAGCGTTCCCGTAACCGTCACATCCCGAATCACCGAATTTTCTGCACTCCCTGCCAAAATCCCCGCTGTATCTTTTACGGTCAGAATATTCCCCGGCTGCACCGTCAGATTCTCCACCACAGCATTCTCAAGGATTCCAAACAGGCCAGCTTCCGTCCAGCCCGGCTGGTACATCCGGAAATTGGAAATGGTTTTTCCATTTCCGTTAAAATGTCCGTCGAAAGCCTGTCCGTTTTTTGCCTGCATGGCCGTTTCATTCTCATAGAATCCGATGGGAATCCACGGAATCCCGCCCAAATCCAGGTTTCTGGTCAGTTCAAACCATGCTCCGGAATAATCACCGGGATAAGTCCCCTCTCCTTCCCTGATTTCCATACCGCCGACCGCCAAAATAGAAAGTCCCATCAGGTGTTCCCTGGTTGAAATCTGATAAGGTTTTTCTTCCGTTCCATCTCCCCGGGAACCGTCCAGGAAGCTCAGATCCCCATTCCATCCGCTCCAGAAATCCTGGGCCGGACCGGCAAAAAGAGGTGCCAGTGCCAGAGCATTGGATGCAGATTCTGCCTGCAGCTCTCCTCCTTCCCCCTGAAGATCTCCCGTTTCCTCCTGAAAACTCTCGTTCTCTGCCTCAGAGTCCCCGTCTGCCTCTGCATCCGAAGATGAAGGCAGGTTTATTCGTTCTGATATCCGGGCAGCCTGCAGAGGTTTTACCATCCGAATACTGGCTCCATCCGGATCCGGTACTATCCTTTTTTGAGCTGATGCCTCCGTCAGCCCGCAAAGCGGTGTTCCAAGGACCGCAAGGAAGGAGAGTCCCACCGCCAGCAGCTTCCAGTTTTTATGCCAGTTCCAATTTCCCATACATTTCCTCCTTTACTTTCCAAGACCTGTCTCTCAGACAGACACTCCATCAGCCCCTATCCCTGGGGCAGACAGAAGGCCGGACGGATTCCGAATTCAGTCCTGGAAACGTCCATCGGGCGCAGACACCCCTGTTCCAGGTCCACCACGTAAACCAGCTCCCCATCCATAAATGTTCCCTCTGTATTCAAAGCAGCAGCCGGTGTCCGCAGCCAGTATCCCCGGCTGTATGAACTTCCGATGCCCTCCGCTGCCCAGGCCTCCTCATATGCCAGGACCTCTTCCACAGAAAGAAGAAACAGTCTGTCCGTCAGAGACTGCATCGGAATCTGATAAGACATCAGTCCTTCCCCTCTGCTTTCCTGCCAGGTTCCTGCGGCCGTCTGCCCGGAAAACGCGGAATTTACTCCTGTATGTACGAATGGCGGAGCCTGCGCTCCTTCTCCGGCATGATCCGAAAGCCATGCTCTGACTGCAGAATATTTATAGTTGTTGTCATCCCCGAAGGATATGATTTCTCTTTTGGAATCTGTACTGTCGACATCCGATCGGATGACAGTCTCGCACAGAAATAGTGCGAATCGCTGATAATTAGAATTGCTGTCGGCATAATCATCATCCACACACCGAAATCTGTAAGACGTTTCTCCCAGATTCCGTATCTGAAGATCGCCGGCTCTCCAGAAGCGCTCCTCCGCCTGTTCCCGTGTTTCAGGAAGCGTCAAAATAATTCCTGGCCAAATTGCCTGTCCCGGTATCCAGCTTCCTGCTCCTACCGGTTTTCCTTTCTCATCCAGAAGCAGAATTTCCAGACAGGCACTGCGGACAGACAAGCCGTTTAAAAAATCATTCTGCAGCCACCACCGGATTCTGTCCTCTTCTGACCCATCAATTTCCTTCGTTTCTTCCAGAATCTCCTCCAAGGAGCTGCTGTTTTCACAGCCATACAGCATTCCGCCGTGAAAGTCCTCTTCAAGACAGATAAAGGAAAATACTCTGTCCCCTGTCTTTTCTTCATACCCAAACTCCAGTCTGTCTCCTTTTTTCTGCTCAAGGAACCGCTTTTGACATTGATCGCAGAGGGAATCTTTATTTTCATCCCTGTGCCCCGAAGGCGCCAGACTCGCTTCTTCTGTTTCAGAGCAGTACCTGCAGGTCAGAAGGGTTCTTCCATAGGAAAGGCATCCAGCCGTCTCCAGGATTTCCTCCTGCCAGACATGCCTGCACGGGAAAGCATCCCCCGCCTTTTCAAACCCAATCCGACAGGTGACATATTCTGTTCCATTTTCCCTGCTTCTGGAAAGAACCGTATTGGAAATCCGGCATACTTCAGGAAACATCTGGGCAATCACCAGAGTCTCCGGCTCATAGTCCTCCCCTGTTACATAAATTTCATGTCTTCCGCTTCCGGCGGCAGAAGAAACGACTTCCATCAGAAGCCTGCGGCAGTCCTCCCGGTCAGAAACCGTATAAGAAGCCTCAGCCGGCAGCAATTCCCTCTGAAAAGCGGCTTCCCGGAAAACCTCCTTCTGATACCCGCCTCCCGGGAAAACATCCCCCCGGAAAGCAGCTTCCTGACTAGCGTCCTCCTGAGAAACTGCCTCCTGGCTGGCGTCCTCCTGAGAAGCTGCCTCCTGGCTGATATTTTCCTGCCGGACAGACTCTTGGCTGACCTCCTCTGAATGAACTGTCTCTGCCCGCACTTCCCTGGTATCCACCGCAAAAATTACCAGCGGAAGAGAGCCGGCAGCAATCGCCCACCTCCACAATTTTCTATTTTTCATAATCAACAAAACCTCCAGGATTTCCCGGCAGAAACTGCCAGAGACCTCACGTAAAGAAAAACCAGACTTCAGGCCGGTTAGAACCCGGCACAAAAACAGAAGAACTTCTGTAGAATACTAAAACTATACCATGAACGGAACAAGGCTGTCCATGGCGAATCCGTAAAAAAGGGCGCTTGAAAACTGGCGAAATCGCTGGTTTTCAAACGCCTTCCTTCCCAAATTTTCTACGCACGCAAAATTTTCTCCATAGGCCAGCCCTTAGCCAGCTCATCAACTAATTTATCCAGATAACGGATGTCCCGCATCAGCAGATCCTCTATTTCCTCTACCCGGACGCCGCAGACAACGCCTTTGATCTGGTGCCGGTTTGGATTCAGTTCCGGCGCATGTTCAAAAAACTCCCTGTATGTCACAGGCTCTGCCAACATCTGCTCAATATCCGCTCTTTCGTATCCGGTGAGCCAGCAGACCACCGCTGTGACCTCCTCCTTCGTACGGCCTTTTTTCAAAGCCTTATTCTCCAGCAAAGGATATATCCTGGAAAAATTCATCTGATATATTTTCTCGCTGTCCATTGTGGTCCCTTCTCCTATTCCTTATTCCATCATGCCCGGACGGAATCTGCTTCCTTTGATAATGAGCATTGCGTTCCCAGCAGGAATCATGGAGCTCCTGACTCCCAGCCCGCTTCCCGGAAGCAATGACAAGGTTTCCGATTCCAAAGCCGCCTTCCGGCAGTAATGACGGCCTCCTGATTCTCGATCCGCTTCCCGGAAGCAATGGCAAAGTTTCCGACTCCCAGCCCGTTTTCCAACAAGAAAAGCTGCCGTTCCGCATCAGACTGTCCTCTTTTCAGCCTCCGCCTCCGCCGAAAACCGCTCCTCAAAACAGGCTCTCAGTTCGTCCACCACCTGGCCCAGGTCCTTGCCTTCCTCATCCAGGGTGACTTCCGCATAGGCCTCATAATATGGGACGCGCTCCGCGTATAAATCTTCCAACGTCATTCCATCCTTCAGCACAACGCCCCGATCCCTGGCATCTCCAATCCGTTTTTTCAGCTCCTCACAGGAAAGCTTCAGATAAACAATGACCGCCGTCTTCCGGTAATGCTCCATAGCTTCTTTTCCGTAGATTACACTTCCTCCCGGAGCAATAACCGCCTTCTTTTCCGCAAGGTCCCGGTTTATCTGCTCCTCCAGGCGGAGAAATCCCTGTTCTCCCAGCTCTGCAATCAGTTCCTTCAAAAGTTTTCCTGTTTTTTCCTGAATCACCAGGTCCACATCTACAAAAGAATATCCCAGGCGCTTCGCTAACAGAACGCCAACGGTGCTTTTTCCCGCAGCAGGCATTCCGATGAGAACGATGTTGGTTTTTTTCATTCTATTTCCCTTTCTTCTTCACACTGTAGCCGAAAAAGCCCAGGCATTCTCCCAGTCCGTAGTATTTTCCATGAGAATAGGCCAATGGTTTTGCGTCGGAAAGGTGGAATCGGTCCTTCTCGTCCATATATTTCTCATCTACATCCACTGCGACAATCTCAGCCAGAAACATATGGTGGCTTCCCAACTCGTCCACCCGCACCAGACGGCACTCCAGGTTTACCGGGCTCTGGGCAACCAGCGGAACAGAAACAGCCGAAGCTTTCGCCATGGTCAGACCCGTATCCTTCCATTTATCCGTATCCTTTCCGGACTTTACTCCGCAGTAGTCCACTGCATATGCCATTTCCTCCGTGGTCAGATTCACCACAAATTCCCCGGTTTCCCGAATCATATGATAGGAATACCGCTCCGGACGTACGCTGATGGAAAGCATGGGCGGATTGGTGCAAACGGTTCCGGCCCAGGCTACCGTAATCAGGTTTGCCTTTCCCTCCTTATCTGCCGCGCTCACCAGAACCGCCGGCAGCGGATACAGCATGTTTCCCGGTTTAAACTGTCTTTTCCCCATAATCCTGTCTCCTCTTCTCTCGATTTACTGCTGAAGCGCCATGATAATCTGCGGTGCCAGCTGCTTCTTTCTGGACACAACTCCCGGAAGGAATACGATTCCATCCCGCTTTTCCATTCCGCCCTCTTCCTCATCGGCAATGCGGAAAGCAGAGGCCACAAGCTGCTCGGCTCCCTGTCCTACACAAAGCACATCGGTGGATTCCGTTAAAATATTGGTCAGCATGAAAAACATCATATCCGCATTATGCTGTTCTCTGGCCTTTTCGCAGTAAGCAAGCATCCGGCCCTTTAATTCCTCCAGCTCCGCTGCGTTCAACGAGGTAATCTGCCCAATTCCGAACACGGATTTCCCAACAGTAAACCGCTTGAAATCCTGGTAGAAAATATCTTCATCAGATTTTCCCTTCAGATTGCTGGCCGCCGCAAACATCTTAATGGCATAGGTTTCAATTTCCACACCGGCAATTTCCGCCAAAGCCAGTCCTGCCTCCTTATCCACTTCCGTGCAGGTAGGCGAACGGAATAAAAGCGTGTCAGAAATGATGGCGCTGCAGAGCAGTCCTGCCGTCTTCTTATCAATTTTAATGTTGTTTTCCCGGTACATCTGATAGATGATGGTGGCCGTACAGCCCAGAGGCTGGTTCCGGAAAAATACCGGCGACATGGTTTCCACCGTTCCCAGACGGTGGTGATCGATAATCTCCTTAATGTCAGCGCTTTCAATTCCCTCTACGGCCTGGGTCTTCTCATTATGGTCCACAAGAATGATGCTTTTTCCACGGGCTCCCAACAGATTCCGTCTGGAAATCATTCCAAGATATTTCCCCTCGCTGTTCATGATCGGGAAATCCCGGTGCCGCTTGCTGGCCATAATCTCCCGGATGTCATCGAGAAAATCTTCCTCTGAAAACGTAATGATTTTTTCCGTGGTCATGAAATAACTGATGGGCATGGACTGGTTGATCAGTCTGGCCGTCGTGTACGTATCGTATGGCGTGGTAATAACCGTGCAGCCGCGCTCCTGCGCCAGCTTGCGGATTGTCAGGGAAACTCCGGCCCCTTCGCAGACAATGATGCAGCTGGCTTCCATTTCAATGGCGCAAAGCTGGGATTCATACCGGTTTCCAAGAATGACCAGGTCATGCTTTTCGATATAATTCTCCATTAAATCCGGATTGGCCGCCGCAATTAAAACCTTTCCCTTGTCAAAATAGCTTTCCGCATCTCCAATGACCATCGTCCCGTCCAGTGTATCCAGAATATTGGCATATTTGGTGCATGCCTTGGAAATAATACTGCTGTCATAAAGATTCATGTAAGATTTTGTGATATCGCCGATGGTAATGACGCCCTCCAGAAGGCCGTCGTCTGTCACACAGGGCAATGTTACAACATTGTTTTCCTGCATCAGGCTCCATGCATTCTTTAAGGAAATTCCCCTGTTGACCCCCTTGGTTTTACGGATTTCAATATCTTTCACCTGGGTCCTTACATTCTCTACCAGCTGCGGCGCATCCACTTTAAAATACTTTAATACAAACTGAGTCTCCGGATTCAGATTTCCCGCCCGGCATGGCTCATATTCTTCCCCTGTCAGCCTCTTTTTCAAATTCGCATAGCAGATCGCAGAACAGATCGAATCCGTATCCGGATTCCTGTGACCAAGAACCAGTGTTTTCTGTCCGTTCCTGTCGCTCATTTTTTCTCCTCCGTTTCTTTGTCTTTAACATGCGGACAAATCGTCCATTTCCTGCGGACATTTCTTGAAACCTTTGAAAGCTTTGTCCGCTGTCCCCGAACAGTTACATTTATTTTACATTTTGTTCATATTCCGTTCACATTTGTTTTTTATACTTATCGCATAAATCAAAAGTTACTTAAGCCTGCTTATTAGACAAATTGCACATAGATTTTTCATAATTGCCCCGGTTTCTGACCGGGGTCTCCTCATGTTTAGAGGTCTTATATTCAGAGCGCTTTAAAAAGGACTGCCCGCAGACCTGATGTTCCGCCGGCAGTCTTCTCAAGAGTCCCCGGAAGGGGACTCCTTTTTTATCCTAAAATCAGTTTGGCCGCTCCGTATATTCCCGCATCATTTCCCAGCTCCGCGAGAACAATATCCGCCTTTTTTGTTGCCATGGGAGACAGTTCATTGTGATACTTCCGGATCAGATCTGTCAGGAACGTACCGGCTCTTGAAACGCCTCCTCCAATCAGGTAAGCTTCCGGATCCAGGACCATGGTCACCGCAGCAAGCGCCCATCCCAGATAATAGCAGGAGGTGTTAAGCGCCTCCAGGGCCAGCTCATCGCCTGCCTTGGCCGCATCCAGCACATGCTTGGCATTCAGATTCGCTGCCTGCCGCAGCACGGAAGGCCGTTCATCCTTTTCCAGAAGGCGCCGCGCGACTCTGGCGATTCCTGTAGCGGAAGCAACCTGCTCCAGGCAGCCATATCCATGGCAGTTGCACTGCTCCTTCTCACCTTCCACGATGTGCATATGTCCGATCTCTCCGCCCACGCCCTGCATGCCGGTCCAGATCTTCTCATTCAGAATCACTCCGCCGCCTACGCCGGTTCCCAGCGTCACCATCACCAGGTTTTTGTAGCCTCTTCCTCCGCCCTGCCACATTTCACCCAGGGCCGCCACATTGGCATCGTTTCCGCTTTTTACAGGAATTCCGTCCAGGAGACGGCTTAACTCTTCCTGAGGGTTGCCGGCCTTCCATCCAAGGTTTACGCAGAACTCAATGTGCCCATTGGGAAGAACCGGGCCCGGAAGCCCCATACCGGCACCTGCCAGTTCCGTAAGAGCAATGCCCTCTCCTTTCATCTGCCGGCGGATCGAGGCCGCAATATCCCCCAGGATATTTGCGCCCCCGTCTTCTTTTCTTGTGGGAATCTCCCACTTTTTCAAAAGCGTTCCGTCCGCCTGAAACAGACCCATTTTGACACTGGTTCCGCCGATATCAATCCCGATGCACTTCTGGTTCATGATGCTTCCTCTCTTATAACGACTTTACGGTTTCCACCACGTGCTCCACCGTAAATCCGAATTTTTCAAATAATTTTTCTGCAGGGCCGCTGGCGCCAAAACTGCTCATTGTCACATAGCCGCCGTCCAGGCCCACATATTTGCCCCAGCCAAAGCCGGAAAGCGCCTCGATGGCAACTCTCTTTCTGACTGCCTTTGGAAGAACAGATTCCTTATACTCCTCACTCTGCTCCTCAAACACATCCATACAGGGCATGGATACCACGCGAACCTTCATACCTTCCTTGGCAAGCTCCGCCTTCGCCTTCACCGCCAGATCCACTTCAGATCCGCTGGCAATCAGAATCGCCTCCGGCATGCCTTCGCAGTCATCAATCACATAGCCGCCCTTTAATGCTTCCCTGCTGCTTCCCGCAATGGGATTCAGGTTCTGTCTCGTGAGAACCAGCGCCGTCGGTGTCTTTTCGGAGGTTACAGCCGCCAGCCAGGCCGCAGAAGTCTCCGTGGCATCGCAGGGACGGAACACATGGAAGTTAGGCATGGCCCGCAGCATGGCCAGCTGCTCAATGGGCTCATGGGTGGGGCCATCCTCTCCAACGCCGATGCTGTCATGAGTCAGCACATAGGTAAGAGGCATTCCCATCAGTGCGGAAAGCCGTGCCATTGGTTTTACATAGTCACTGAATACAAAGAACGTGGACACGTAAGCCTGCAGACCGCCGTGAAGCATGATGCCGTTTCCGATGGCCGCCATAGCCAGCTCCCGGACACCAAAGTGCAGGTTTCTTCCTGCCGGATTCTCCGCCGAGAAATCTCCCGCATCCTTCATTGCCGTCTTATTGGAGGGCGCCAGATCGGCAGAACCTCCAATCAGGTTGGGCAGCCGGTCCTTTAACAGGTTGATCATTTTTCCTGACAGAGAACGGGTTGCCTCCGCCTTCTCCTTCGGCATCCAGAGCGTCTCGTCCTTTAACAGGGCATCCGCATCCGGCTTTTTATGGTACTGCTCCCAGAGCGCCTCCATATCGGGATATTCCTGGCAGTAAGCGGCAAACATCACATTCCAGGCAGCCTCTGTCTCCGCCTTTTCTTCCGCCAGTTTGGAATAATGCTCATAAACCTCCTGAGGCACGAAAAACGGTTCCTCGTAAGGCCAGCCCAGATTTTCTCTCATGGCTTTGATATTTTCCGCACCCAGAGGCTCGCCGTGAGCGCTGGCTTTTCCCTGCTTGGCCGGGCAGCCATAACCAATCTGGGTTTTAATCGTAATAAAGGAAGGACGTTCCGTATCTGCTTTCGCCGCTTCGATGGCCATTCCGATGGCTGCAATATTGTTGCCGTCTTCTACCGTAATAGTCTGGAAACCAAAGGCCTTCATCCGCTCCTGAACATTCTCCCGGAATGCGATATCCGTGCTTCCCTCAATGGAGATCTGATTGGAATCATAAAGAACAATCAGCTTTCCAAGCCCCAGAGTCCCTGCCAGAGAGAAAGCCTCGGAAGAAATTCCTTCCATCATGCATCCGTCTCCGCCAAGAACAAATGTATAATGATCCACTACTGGATAATTTTCCTTGTTGAATACAGCCGCCAGATGCTTCTCTGCGAGAGCCATTCCCACAGCCATGCCCATTCCGGCTCCAAGAGGACCCGTAGTTGCCTCCACACCAACCGTATGACCATACTCCGGATGTCCCGGCGTCAGGGAGCCAAGCTGGCGGAAATTCATCAGATCCTCCTTCGTCAGTCCGTAGCCGAACAGATGCAGAAGAGAATACAGCAGCATGGAACCATGTCCGCCCGAAAGAATAAACCGGTCCCGGTTGGCCCAGGACGGATTGGCCGGGTTATGGTTCATATGGTGGGCCCACAGCTCATAAGCTGCAGCCGCGCATCCTAATGGAAGTCCCGGATGACCGGAATTTGCTTTCTGAATCGCATCCGCCGACAAAATTCTGATGGAATTAATCGCCAGGTTGTCAATCGCATTCATGTTGTTTCCTCCTTTAAAATCCGGCGCCTGTGCGCCCGCGTTTTATGTACCTCCTGTTTTGGTCCTTCTTTCATTCAGAAACCTGAAACAGGCCGCTCTTTCTGAAAAACTCCCGTCTCCGGCCATTTTCTGTCTCTATCTCAGCCGGAGCTCCTGCATCCGATCGCTTCCGGCCACAATCAGGGAATTAAACCTGTTTTTTCCGCTTCTGACCAGAGACACCGGGAACTCAAACTGACCCTCGAATTTTTTATAGCCGTCCAGATTATAAACCATACACGACTCCCCATTATACAAAATAACCTTATCTCCGTCAATTGAAGCTCCTGTATAAGGATAATCAAATTCGATGCTTTCTTTCAGGGTACCGTCTGTTGCGTAAATATCCATCCGGTAAGGCGTCCCCGACTGGTTGTCCACAATCACGGCCGCATACTGATCGGAATAGCAAATGCTTTCTATTTCCTCTTCCACCGTCACAGAAATGACATTGGGATCCGGAATGACATTCCGCACAGAAATAAACGTCAGCCCCGTATCGGAAAATGCACATACGGTGTCCTGATTCAGATACCGCACTCTGGCCACCATCTGTCCGTCAAATTCCTCCTCAAATCCTCCGATATACCGGTTATTGACATTTTTCCCGATTTCGGAGAAATCATAGAAGACCACTCTGTTTTTCATGGTACCGCCATCCAGATACATAACAGACATGACTATCTGCGTTCCATCCGGGGAAAGAGCTATGTCAACCGGATAGCCGTCACCAGACAGCAGCATTTTAATATTAATGCCCAGCGCTTCTCCGTCCCGGCGGAAATAAAAAATGTAGCTGGCCGTACTGTCCTCCACCACGGCAGCCGTCACTCCGATGGAGGAAACCGCAGCCTTTGTAATCGGGAGCTGGGTTTCTGCCACTCCGGTGCATCCAGTCGTATTGCAAATATACATCTGATTTCCCTGCTGGTCAGCAATCACTGCATAATCCCCGTTCACATTGGAAATCGGTGTCCGCATTTCATAACTGACTGTCCATACGTTATTTCCCGAACCGTCTATGTAGGTCGCACCGTCTCTGGTGTAGCGAATCACATTTTCCCCAAATGGAATATATTCCACAAACTGGCTTCCGGTAACCCCCTGAAGGCTTCCGGAATCAGAAGCCGAATCCGTGCTTTCCGTTTCCGCCGGATCCCCGGAGGTTTCTCCTTCACCGGATGCCTCCGCTCCTTCCTCCCCTCCTGATGCTGAAGTCTCATCCGTTCCGGCTGATGTCTGGCTGTCTGTTCCATTGTCCGTTTCATCTACAAACCGCATGGCCCTCTCCCAGTGAACGCTGTAATCCGTGTATTCATGCTGATAAAAATAACGGTATCCGCAAAACAGCGCAGCTGCGAGAAACAAAATGACCAGAAAAATTCGCAGAAATTTCTTTCTCCTGTGTCTTGTGATGATCTCATCTTCATCCATTTCCTCCGGAGGCGCCTGACTTCCCGGCATCTGAACAATATTATTTCTGAGCCGTCTTTTTTTGTTTTCTCTGTCCATATTTTGCATGTCACTCATGAAAAAATCTCCTGGAAATGCCTGTATATGGTTAGTATACACCATTTCCAGAAGATTCGCATTAATTTCTTTCTGAATATTTCTTTACGGCAAAATCAGCCTCTGACCCGCCAGAATGTGATCCACATCCTCCAGAGAATTCAGCTCACAGATTTCCGTAAGCCGGCTCAGATCCCCATATTCCCTCCAGCAAATGCCATACAGAGTTTCCCCCTCGCCTATCTGATAGACCCGGTATCCATTGGCTTCCGCCGCTTCGTAATCAATGGGCGTACCAGCTGCTTCTGCCGAATCTCCCTCCCCGATTTCCTTTCCCATTCCTACCAGACGGCCGGTTTCTCCTGAATTTTCACCGGCCAGACTGCTTTCTCTCCCGGATCCGGCAGCTGCAGCATGACTGGAGAGATCCGCTCCGTCGTTTCCTTCCGCTTGTCCTCCTGCGTCTGCCGCTCCCGACGGTTCATGATTCCCCACTGCCGCATCCGCACCGGCTTCTGATGGGCCGCCATTTCCTGCCGCCGCATCCGCACTGTCTCCTGATGACCCGCCACTTCCTGCTGCAGTATCCGCACTGGCTCCCGATGACATACCATCTCCGGAAACGCTATCTGCGCCTTCTCCCGATGACCCGCTACTTCCTGTGCCGGTGCCTTCTCCCGATTGCCCGCTGTTTCCTGCACCGGCGCCAGCCGCCTGTCCGGCCTGTCCATCGCTTCCTCCCCGCCCCTGTACTCCGGTTTCATCCCCTGCCTGTCCTTCCGTTCCGTCTGCACTTTCCCAGACTCCGTCCTGTTTTCCGCCTGCCATATAGCTTTCCCCGGTTTCTCCTTCTGTCGGATACACATTTCCAGGCATCTCTTCAATAATAAAATCCGGCTCCCCGGCCAGCTCCTCCTGATACTCCTGCCAGTTGGAAACGTCCGCCGGCAGCACCGAAGCCAGCACGCCTTCCATCTGCCGCATCTTCTGATAATTATTCATCAAAACCACGCCGCCTGCCAGAACGGCCACAGACAGGATCCCGCAGGCCAGTCCCAGAGCATTGGCTGTTTTTTGTTTTGCTCCCGCCTGCTCCTTTCGGACTGTCATCCGCTGACGGAAGTCTTTAATCACCTTTTCATGAGACCCCGGCTCCACACGCCGCACATCCTTGCGCATGATCATGTAGTCCTGCATCATCTGGTTCCGCTCATAATAAATATAATGACCTTTCAGACGGTAAAATCCGTCTTCTGAAGTGACATATACCGCTTCTTCCCCTTCCAGCCCATGGTTCAGATACATCAGCTGATTTTTTCCGGCAAAATACTGGCTGTGCTGCTTCCAGTAATTTAACGGGCTCAGCTGGCTGGACGGGCCTCCGCAGAGAAACCATCCCTGAACCGTCCTCTTCGGAAATGTGCTCTCCATAGCCGGATACAACTTCTTCCAGGAGCTTTCTGAAAATACAATCTTTTCCCCGTCTGTCTCCACATCCTCCAGCTCCATGGCACCGTCAATAAAAATATACGGCGTTCCGTCGTACTGTTCTGTACTTCCTAAAAGCACTCCCACTCTCATGGTCTGCTTTCCAGACGGATACAGCCGTTTTAAATATGTATTGACATAATCCTCCATATACAGCCGGACCACCTGATCCGGATCGCCTATCTGCCGGACGTTCTTCGGCAGTTTCGGAAACGGATTATACAAATCTCCCATACTCTCACCTCGCCATACCTTAATCCGGGCGGCGAATCAACCGCCGCCTTCATATTCTTGCGAAAGTATAGCATGGCATGTCTGCAAAACCTGTCAAAACGGGGCTGGCTCCTCCAAAAAGTTTTCGACACGCCTCCCCAGAAGGCTCATTCCCAGACAGATACTGCGGCTGATGCAGTCTGCCAGGCGCATGACAATGGAAAGACGGATGCTCTGCAGCATCAGCGGGTCCCCGCTTCTGGAGGAGCCTACGATTCCGGTAATAAAAATATCTCCCACAGCGTCCAGCTCCTTTTTCACGCCAAGCCCCGGCTTTAAAGACCCGCGTCCTAAAGTCACAAATCCCACATGCTCCACATTTCCCACCGAAGCATCCACAGCCACAACCAAAGCATTGGGAAACTTTTCTGCCAGCCGCTCCATGCAGGCCTCCAGGTTCATGGCATGAACGGGATGATCCAGCGTCCCCATTACCCGGGCATTTTTCACTCCCCGCTCCTTCAGTTTATATCCAATCAAAGGCCCCAGGCTGTCACCGGTAGACCTGTCCGTTCCAATGCACAAAAACACAATTTCTGTTTTCCGCTTCTCCTTCAGTTCTTCCATCATCAGCAAAAGAAGCCGGCCCGCAAATTTTTCCATCTCGAAATCTGCCACCGTGTCATAATAGTAAATCTCTCTCCTCGCAACTTTCATTCCATCTGCTCCGTTCACGATTTCCTGTTTCTATTATAGGCAGGCGTGTCCGGGATTATACATGGGAAATAGAGGTACTGCTGCAATGATTATCCTCATTTTATTAGCATATTTCCTTCAATTCACCTCCATCGTAAGGGAATCCATAAGAACCCGCATAGCCGTTGAAATATATCTTCCCCGCCGGTAACAAATAAAAGTATCTCTGACTGCATATGGGCTGTCCAACTTATAAAAGTAAAGATTTCCAGTATCCATAATGTCTTTTACCAAGACATTGCTGATGATCGTAGCCCCCACGCCCAAATTGGCAAAGTTATAGGAAGCCGAGGATTTTTCAACTTCCAGAATGATGTTCGGAGTTATGCCGTATTCCTGAAAAATATGGTCAGAGCACTGGCGAAGATAATTGTCCTCGGAAAGAAGCACAAAAGGAATTGCACTTAAGCCGCACAGAGGAACACATTGCTCTTTAGGTACTTGAAAAATTTTGTCTCCACATTCTTCTTTTGTGAGTCTCAGATGCTTTAGTCCCTGATTTACAGAGTATTCCTTTGGAACAGCAAGAACAAGATTCTCCCGATAGCAAATTCTTTGCTCATATTCTTCTTTAGGCAAAGGAGAATTGGTAATAATAAAATTCAAGTCCCCATTATCCAAAAGGGCTTTTGCCCGATCCGTTGATGTCTCTGTAATTCGAAGCGTAACATTGGGGTAGCGCTTTTTAAACATTGCAATTTTCTCTGGAACTACGAAAGGCATGCTCAGATTACTTCCGCCAATGGAAATAAATCCACGCTGGAGAGTGTCCATCTCATAAACCATATTTCTAAGATGTTCTTCAATTCCATAAATTTGTTCAATCCCTTGAATAAATTCTACCCCAAAAGGTGTCAGAGAGACTGGCCGGGTCTTTCTTTCAAAAATAGGCGTTCCAACCGAATCTTCCACTTTCCGGACTGCTGCGCTCAAAGAAGGCTGGGATATATGCAGCAGTTCGGCTGCTTTGCTGAAACTTTTTTCTTTATATACACAGTAAACATAATCCATATTATGAAACATATCCTTCCTCCTTTATAGTTTGCAGTCTATATTTCTATATTTATATTAGTATTTGTTTAATTGTCAAGTATATGTTTTAATAGAATCATCAAATCTGCAGATTGTGTGATATTTTTAATGCTTTGGAGGAAACTATGATCGATTTACGAAGTGATACATTAACAATGCCGGACCATGCCATGTTGGAAACGGTCCTCTCCTCCCCCATGGGAGATGATGGAAGAACCAATGAAGACGGGCGGGGAGAAGATGCCACGGTCAACAAACTGGAAGATACAGCCGCAGCAATGACCGGGAAACAGGCCGCTGTTTTTGTGCCAACCGGCACCTTTGGAAACAGTACCGCTGTCATGACCTGGTGCCATGCGGGCGACAACGTATTGGTAGAAAAAGATCAGCATTTATTACTAACTGAAAAGTTCTGTTTCGATCCTGATTTTGGAAGACTGAATCCGGTTCTTTATCACCTGGGCGAAAATCAAATGCCTGATCCGAAAGAGATTGAAATTCTCCTGGAACAGTCACAGGCCAAACTGGTTTGCCTAGAAAATTCTCATAATTTTTCCGGCGGATATTGCATCGATTTGCCGACAATGGCCCAAATTCGCCAAATTGCCGATCGCCATGGCGCAAAAGTTCATCTGGATGGGGCCCGTCTGTTTCATGCCGCAGCACATCTGAACGTAACAGTAGACCAGATTTGCCAGTATGCAGATTCCGTAATGTTCTGCATATCCAAAGGTCTCGGCGCTCCCGTGGGATCTCTGTTATGCGGTACAGCCGAGTTTTGTCTGGAAGCCAGAAAAATGCGTAAACTTTTCGGAGGAGTAATGCGTCAGGCCGGCGTGATCGCTGCCCCAGCACTTTATGCTCTTGAGCATAACATCGAACGATTAAACGAGGACATTGAAAATACCCGGCTGATCCATCAGATGCTAAACGGGCAGCTGCACAAAATTGGTATGCAGAAGGATGTTCAAACAAACATCCTTATGCTGGATTTAAGCAATGCAGGCATATATGCGGAGGAGTTTTGCGCAAGGGCAAAGGAGATGGGGTTATTGATTCGTCCTGTGCGAACTCAATACAAAGTGCGGCTGGTAGTCTACAAGGGCATTTCCAGACAGAATGCTGTAGACGCCGCAAACATAATTCTAAAGCTTGATCACTCATTATAAACAAGGTCTTAAGGGGGAATCCCAATCGAAACGGTATATCAGATGGGAGGAAATACAATGGCAAAAACAAAGAAGTCTATTTTTCGACTTGATAATACTGCTTTTTGGAGCTTTATCATGATGATTCTGGGCGCAATTTTGGGCCTTCTTTTTCCAGAAACCATGGGAAAGCTGAAATTCATCGGAGACATATGGATTGATTGCATTCAGATGATGCTGATTCCGCTGGTTTTATGCATTGTTACTCTGGCCATCGGAAGTCAGGAGGATATGAAAACCCTTGGTCGGGTAGCCGTCCGTATCACCATTTATTATGTTCTTACAACGCTCGCCGCAGTAGCCATCGGACTCGGGCTTGCCTTTCTTTTAAAGCCAGCAAGCGGAGTCGTTCTTTCAGATTACGAAATTACAGAAATAGCTCAGACAACAAGTTTCACCGTTGAGGCTTTCGTTACAGGTTTGTTCTCTTCGAATATCTTTGCCAGTTTTTCTGAAGGCAATCTTCTACAGACAATGGTCATCGCAATTCTCTTGGGAATTGCTGTCATGCGAGTAAAAAATCAGGAAACAAAGCTGCGTTTCATCAATGCAATCGAATCCTTTAACGATGTTATTAATGAGTTCTTACGCATGTTGATCAAATTGGCACCTGTCGCTGTCCTTTTCCTGATTTCCGATTCCTTCAGCAAATATGGATTTTCTATTTTTTCCTCCATGGTCGGATTAATCGGAACTTTCTGGCTCAGCATTTTAGTCAATACTCTGGTTGTTTATTGCACCATTTTATGGGTCGTATCCGGAATCAATCCTGTACAGTTTATTAAAGACACGGCAGAAGTATGGACATTTGCGATCGCAAGCTGCAGCGGTGCGGCCTGCATTCCTCTCTCCATAAAAAATGTGAAAGAAAAGTTTCAGGTTCCTGACCATATTGCCGACTTCTGCCTTACCATTGGAGGGCAGCTTAATTCCCACGGAACCGCGCTCATGTACGGCTGCGTTCTTGTTTTTATCAGTCAGATGTATAATATCCCTCTTTCTCTCGGTACTATGGTTCAGATTATTCTGGTCGGGTCACTCATCTCTGCCAGCGGAGGAGGAATCCCCGGCAGCGGAATTGTCAAATTATCAATTCTGGTTTCCACCTTCGGCTTTCCGGCAGAAATCGTCGGAATTATCGCAGGTTTCTACCGGTTCTTTGATATGGGAACTACCACAGGAAATGTTCTTGGTGATGTCGCCGGTACCGTAACCGTTGCCAAGCTGGAAGAACGGACTGCAAAGAAGCGGGGAATTCCCCTTCAAGCCGGCTGAAGAAATACTGATATGGAATCGCTGGATCCCCCCGCTGCGGTGATACTTCGCTGCGGCTTCCGCGATAACTTTTCCATAGAACCCGCCGGCTTTTCACTCTTCCATTAGCCGCCGGCACAAACACAGGGCATGTGAACCGCATAACCTATCGTGGTTCACATGCCCTGCAGCCTGTTTGAAATAGAAAAAGCGATCTGGTGCCCGTCCCCTTTTCTAATATTCAAAATGCATATAATCTTTCGTCGTAAATGCCGCTCCCCAGTTCCAGCCATACTTGCCGAACGCTTTTACCACATCGCTGTCCTGGCTGATGGAATAAGGATTGACGCCCGGTTCCCACTTGCTTCCGACAAGCACCGTTCCATCCTCACGCACCTGAGGATTCTGGTCCGGATTAATATCAATGGCCAACCCGGAGCTGTGATAACTGTTCAGTCCATTGCTTCTCCAGGAGTACCCACCGATGCTGTTGATGGGGAACTGCTCCGGTCCATTATAAATCTCCGTGAAAATCGCCTTCACCTCATCAGCAATGGAGCTTAACACCTGAACCCGGTCTGTATCTGCCACCTTCTGACCATTAACCAGCCGCCATACGGGAATTTCCACCCATACCATTTCCTGTGCCGCCATCTCTGCCGACGGATTTTCGGCAATCCGGCTGAACTGCTCCTCCACCTTCTGATAGGTGTCCATGGATTTTCCTTCCCAGTTATAGTAATTGGCCTGATAGTGACAATAGGCTTTATCTCCCTCTGAGAGCGTCTCGTCATACAGATACCAGTTGGGGTCATACTCATATCCCCACAGCCAGCTGTAGAAATCATCGCTTCCATCGGAATTGGAACCGCCGGTTCCCGAATCACCGGCACCTCCCGGACCATAACCGCTGCCCGTACTTCCCGATCCTGTGGAACCTGTATTCCCCGATCCTCCCGGACCATACGCTCCGATCCCGCTTTCTATTCTGGTCTGTACCTCGCCATCCTGAACCCATGCACCCATTCCATTCACCTGGCAGCCATCCGGCGTAACCGTGTCTATCAGCGCATATCCATTCTCATCAAAGTAATAACATTCGGATACGCCGTCTCCATCTCCGTCAATCCAGGCCCATCCATTTTTAGGATAAGTCCCATCGTCATTCTGGTACCATCGGTTCCCGCCGTCAATCCTCCATGTTCCCGCAAAAGCTGTCATTACCGACAGGCTGCAAAAAACAGCAGTCGCTGCCGCCGCCTTCCATGTCTGCTTTCTCATCTGTACTCTTCCTTCCCCCAAAATTTGTATTCTGTCAGTCGCCAGGCCAAAATTACATCCCATCAATTGGTGTAAATTGTCGTTTGTCTCCCGACGATGATCTATCCCTCAAATTTGTACTCCGCCGACGGGCGGCGATTTTTAAGTTAATCTGTCTGGGTCACTTTACTCTTATATTTGGCAATGGCCTCCGTAATATTGGCCGCCTCCCCGGACCGGATCAGTTCCTCCAGAGCATCCAGCCGGTCTGTGGTCAGAAACTCTTTTCCCACATAACTCCCATATTCATCCGTAACCAGGAGTGCCTTCTCCTTCAAGCTGGCTCTGACGCTTCGAAGGCCCTCATCTGTTTTTAAGAGCTCTGCCTCCATGTCATCCAGCTCTGCCTTAAAATTCCCGGATATCTCATCAGAAATAATGGTTTTCGTTACATTTTCAAATGTGTTCAGCGCTTCTGCCTTTTTCCGGCTCACCTGATCCACATCCTGCTGCAGCTGAGCAATTTCATCATCAAACTTCTGCAGATTGTAAACCGCCTCATCTTTGTCTCTGCGAATCGCTCTGGCAATTCGTTTCATCTGTTTCCGGTTGGCCTGGATTTTGCTGCGAATCTCCCTGCCCTTTTGCAGTGTTTCCAAATAGCGCATTTTGGTACGATTTCCAACCGCCACATACAGCCCCCCGAAAACCAGCACCACGGCAATGTAAATAAGAATCAGATACCAGGTCTGGTGGCCGGGAATCAGAAAATACACACCGCAGGGGATCACCAGGAAGCAAAGAACCATCACCAGAAACAGGAGCCCCATTTCCTTTAATGTTCTGGTAAAATAAAGGGAATAGTAAAGACTCCCCCGGCAGAACCCAGGCACATGGGATGCCCGGAACAGTTGTTTCATCTGTTCCTTTAAATCTTCATTTTCTTTTGACAGACTTCTGGTATCTTCGGCAATCCGCTCCTTTACGCCCTGGTTTTTTGCTTTCTCCCGCTTTGCTCTGACCTTTTTCAGCTGTTCCTGGAGCTTTGAAAGCTCCGCATCATAACTCTCGGTAATCTCTGTTTTGCGTGTTTTTACCGTCTGGCTGATGGTGTCCATCACCAGCTTTTGTCTGCTTTTCAGAGAAGCTTCCAGCTGCTTTTCCTGTCCTTCCAGCCGTTTTTCTTCCGCTCTCAGCTGTTCCAGCTCTCCAACTGCCTGTTTCGCACCGGAAAAAAAGGCAGCATAATCCATCATTGGCTGTGCCATCTTTTGTCCTCCTGGCTTATGTGAAGCATGACTCCGTATTCTGCATTTATCAACAGGCCGCTCTGCCAAGCAAGCAATTGAGCGGAACCTGTCCCTATAAGATTTCTTTCATATCCCTGTTATACTATAGATTACTACAGATTTTTCTGACGCACAAGGGAGAATCCTGTATTTTCATCCAAAATCCAGGTTTTATGTCATCAAAATGGCTGTGCTGCCGCACATGCCGGTCTGTATATTTCCTGTATTATAGGCGCTGTATCATAAGCCCCTTCCCGTCTCTTTACTTTCCGGGAAAAATCCGGTATACTTGGGATTACCAAGCCAGACATTTCATCAGCCAAGGAGGATGCGCCATGTTCAGAATGTGGGGAAAAATTTGGAAGGACCATCATCTGATAAAAGATATGGTTGCATGTAACGCCGATTACTCCCAGTCCAGGACTGCCATGGTTTTTCAGGCACTGGATGAAATCTGCCAGGATTTTGATTTAAGCCGTCCCATCTGGCTGGATTCCAATATCAAGGATTTTAAGCTTCATGATAAAACCCGTTTCACCCAGGACAGTTTCATTGAATCCATTGATTTTGATTATCTGGAGATTCAGGTGATAGAAGAATAAAAAAGAACTGTGATTCTGACCATTGACGATGTAAGACATCCAGGGTCTGCTTCCATGACCAGGACTTTTCTAAAAATATCTGCATAAAATGGGCAGGACGCTTTCCACAATGTTGGAATGTCCTGCCCATCCATCTTATCAATTGCTAAAACAGGCTCTGCTCAAATCTCTCCGCTTACCTGGAAATTACTTCCCGGCTCCGCTTACAGCCGCTTTAACAGCGCCTCTCTTGCATCCTCATATCCCGGTTTTCCGAGAAGAGCAAACATGTTTTTCTTATAGCTCTCCACACCCGGCTGATTGAACGGATTTACCCCCAGCAGATATCCGCTGATTCCGCAGGCAAACTCAAAGAAATAAAACAACTGTCCCAGACTGTAAGCGTCCTGTCTCGGAATTCTTACCATCAGGTTCGGCACATTTCCATCCGTATGGGCCAGAACCGTACCATTCATCGCGCT
Organism: Candidatus Copromonas faecavium (nom. illeg.); assembly: GCA_018712915.1. Classification (GTDB taxonomy): domain Bacteria; phylum Bacillota; class Clostridia; order Lachnospirales; family Lachnospiraceae; genus Copromonas; species Copromonas faecavium. Next base: position 88,041 of record DVGC01000058.1, read on the forward strand.
CTTATTGACAAAATCCACTGTCTGTCCGGCCAGATAATTCATGCCGTCCGTATCCTTCTCTTCCTTCTGAAGAACGATTTCAGCCTCAGACTCTTCCACATTCAAAACCGTTTCAAACAGGATTCTTGCACCATCCTGGATAAACTGTCCCATAGAATGCAAATCTGTCGTCAGATCCACAGCCGCCGGGAATATTCCCTTCTGATCCTTTCCTTCGCTCTCGCCGTAAAGCTGTTTCCACCATTCAGAAACATAATGAAGGCTGGGTTCATAATTGGCCACAACCTCGATCTGTTTTCCCTTTCTCAGCAGAATGTTCCTGACAGCAGCATACAAAAGAGCCGGGTTCTTCTCATACTCTGCTTCTAAAGCCGTCTTTCTGGCTGCTGCGGCACCTTCCATTAACTTGTCAATATCCGCTCCGCTTACGGCAATCGGCAGCAGGCCCACTGCTGTCAGCACGGAAAAACGTCCTCCAACATCGTCCGGCACCACAAAAGACTCATAGCCTTCCTCATTTGCCAGATTTTTTAATGCTCCCTTTGCTCTGTCGGTGGTCGCATAAATTCTCTTATTGGCTTCTTCTCTGCCATACTTCTGAACCAGCATTTCCTTAAACACACGGAACGCGATAGCCGGCTCCGTCGTTGTTCCCGATTTGGAAATAATATTGATGGAAAAATCCTTTCCTTCCAGAACATCCTGCAGATCCTTAATATATTTGCTGCTGATGCTGTTTCCAACAAAATAAATCTCCGGCGTTTTTCTTACACTCTTAGGCAGGACATTATAAAAGCTGTGGGATAAAAACTCGATGGCTGCCCGCGCTCCCAAATAGGATCCGCCGATTCCAATCACCAGAAGCACATCCGAATCCTGCTGGATTTTTTCCGCAGCCTTCCTGATTCTTGCAAATTCTTCCTTGTCATAATCCACCGGAAGATCAATCCAGCCAAGGAAATCATTTCCTGCTCCGGTTTTTCCTGTCAGGACCTCTTTCGCGCCTAAAACTGCGCTTTTCATATTGGCTACTTCCTCGTCCCGGATAAAACCAGCCGCTTTTGAATAATCAAATACGATTTCATTTCCCATGATTCGTTCTCCTTTTTCCTCAAGTAAAAGCCTTGCCTGCGTTTCATACAGTCCCGGCTGATTTCGCAGTTCAGCCGGCACAAACTTCTTTTTCACTTCTTCGTCATTATATCACTTTGTCAACAATTTGACAATGCCGCCAGAGGAATTTATTGCCATCCCGAAAAGATATTCATACCTGTTCGTTCCATGGAAATAAACGGTAACGTATCGCAGTGATAAGGAGGCCCTGAACATATTGGCGGCTGTCGCTTCATATACCCCTATTGGAAATATGCGGAAGCACCGTAGTGATAAGGATACCCTGCAGTTTATCGGCGGCTGTCGCTTTATATACCCATATTACAAATAAGCAAGCCGATATTGACATTTCACTTAAGCGAAACAGCCACCAGACTCCTCGACACACTTTATGACAGATACTCCTGCAGCAGCTCTCCCAGCAATTTTAAGTCTTCCTGATTCAGCTCCTTTTTTACCCGACCCGCCAGTGTCTTCTCCAAAACCTTTGGCTGGTTTTCCCGGCGTGACTGTTCCCGCCCTGCGGCAATCTGTTCCAGGCTCTGTCTTAGATGTTCAATACTCCTGGCAAGTTCATCTCCTTCCGCCTCCTCGGAAACAGCCGCCAGTTCCTGCCGGCCGCCTCCTTCAGCATCTTTCATTTCCTGCCCCCGGCTTCTCTGCAGCTCTTTCCCGCTGTCCTTTTTTCTTGAAAGGACGGAAAGCTTGGCTCCCGGCCGTTCTGTACGGGATTTTTCCATCCTCTCCTCCGGCTCCTTCTCCTCCGGCTGCTCTATATGAAAACGGCCTGTCCTGTCTCCGGACCCTTCCTCCTGGGAAACTTCTTCCCTGTTTTCACCAGCCGCCGTCTCGCTGACGGCTCTCGCCGCCTGTCTGTCCGCTTCCCTGCCTCTGGACCTTAACAAACCGGCTGCTGCCTTTCCTCTCTTGTCATATTCAGCTGTTGTTTCCACATTTTTATAAAAATGAGGTGAGTTTTCCACATAATCCACCAAACAATCCGCCAGCTGCTGCCGTTTAAGCGCAATGTTGGCCCCATTGTCCACCAGAACAAGAACCAGTCCCGCCAGCACTCCCATGGAACCGTAGAGCACAATATAATAAGAATCGCACCGGTACCAATAAGAGGCAAACGCCGCCGCGCCTCCGGCTAAAAAGCAAAGAATCATCGCCTGAAGAGACAGATTGTCCCAATGATCTAACGATACCCGCCAAAACTGAAATCCATATAGCTGTTTTTCTATGTAAGCGGCAGGATTTCTGATTCCATGACTCACCAGGAACAAATTCTCCGTTTTCTGCTTCAGTGCTTTCAGATTTTTATTCTTTGTCAGGGCCATGTTCCCTGTTTCTTTTATTAATCTTTTGTAGAGGCTGCTTGTTACCAGCTTGCTGATGATTCCCAGAACGCATATGGTGCCAAGGACATACAGCATTTTTCCTGTCTGTAAAAACTGCAACATAAAAAGCTCCCCTTTCTTCGTCCAGATGATTCCAGATGATGGTTCCAATTATAACCGCCTGGAATCATTTTGAGAAGGTTGAGGAACCGAAAATCGTTCGCCAAATAGCGGGGAAATTCGATTCTTAAGAGGTTGAGAATCAGGCTGAAAGCCTCTTTGCCATAGCCGTTACCAGCTTTACAGAATGCTCTGCCGCCTTAGCTTCAAATTCTCCATAATCCATATGGGCACTGTCGTCCGCTTTATCCGAAATCGCCCGGATAATCAGATATGGAACATGGTTCAGATAGGCCGCCTGCGCAATGGCCGCCCCCTCCATTTCCGTACAGCAGGCATCGAACGTGTCATGAATCCACTGTTTTTTCTCCTTGCTGTCAATAAACTGGTCACCGCTGGCAACCCGGCCGGTAAAAATCTGAATATCCGGATTGGCCTCCTTACAGCAGGCGCGTGCAAGCTCCAGCAATGTCTCATCCGCCGGAAATTCCTTAATTCCCATCTGGGGAATTTCCCCTGCCGGGTAACCAAAGCCGCCGGCATCCACATCATGCTGAACCGCTACGGTAGAAAGCACAATATCTCCAATATTAATTTCCTTTTTTAAAGAACCCGCAACTCCCGTATTTACAATTGCATTGACCTGATACCGATCCACCAGAATCTGGCTGCAGATTCCCGCATTCACCTTTCCTATTCCAGACCGGACTGCCACAACCTCCAGTCCTTCCAGCACACCTTTATGAAATTCCATCCCGGCAACAGTCTGAATCTCCACATCTGTCATCCGTTCATAAAGTGCTTGAACCTCAATTTCCATTGCTCCAATAATACCAAGCATGCAAAAACCTCCTGTCTGCTGCAATCTATAATTATGACACGCCGTTCCTGAAGTCAGCAAAAATACCCCTGCCGCTGCCTTCCCTGACAACTATTCTGTGCTTTCATAGCAGCAGTTCCGTTTATTCCGGCCGCTGCCATAAATCATTCTTTTTTAACAGCTCCATTATACGGGATGAGCAGTGGAAACGCAACCAAAGGCTTAATTTTTATTTTCCCATCAGATAGCACGGCTGATTTTCTCTCTTTCGTCGCTCCGCATTTGGCTCTTCCCCGCCATATCAGCTCCATTCATCCTTCTAAGGAACCTTCGCTTTCTGCTGCATGTTTTACTCTGCCTTCTGTTCTCTTGACAAGGTATGAAAAAAACAGGTATAATCAGATTCGTTGAAAATAAGATCCGGCTTCGGCCAGAATGTTACAGGAACGGAGGAATTTATTTATGGTATACCAGACACAGGGAACCTGTTCACGAGAGATCTCTTTCGATGTAGAAGGAAATAAGTTAAAAAATGTCTCCTTCAAAGGAGGATGTAACGGAAATCTGAAAGGTATCGGAAAACTGGTAGAAGGAATGGATATTGACGAAGTAATCAACCGTGTGGAAGGTATTCAGTGTGGTGCCCGTCCGACTTCATGTCCGGATCAGCTTGCCCGGGCTCTGAAGCAGTATAAAGCCGAGCACGCATCTAACTAAAGTCAGACTCTTTTTATCGGCAAGGGACCTGTATTGCATCATCGATTAGTCCTGTTAATTTTATCGTGCCATTGTCAGTTCTGTGAATATTGATGCGATAATATTAATGTTTAGCATTGACAGAACTTACATTATAAATTTCAAACCATTTTTTCAAATATGTACGTAAACTTTTGTCCATACCGTTTCAAGGAAACAGCCCCGGTGTATCACTCCGGGGCTGCCGCTTCTTATCGAATTTGTTCTGTCAGTAAATATTCAATTCATGTGTAGTTTAACAGTAGAATCTCTGAGTGACTATTCTCCATAGACCATCTCCTCTGCTGTTATATTTATCATATATAATAGGCCTAATTATATAATGATTTTAGTTGGTCAGTTCAACGCCATCCGTTCCAGATGACAATGTTTCCGTCTGAGAACCAAGGCGAACCAGATGAAGTCCGCGGGCGCGGTATTCTCTGTTTACAGCACAGCCGTCAACCTCCAGCTCCACCGTGTAGGAATACAATTCACCGCCATTTTCTGACTTGGTAGTTTCAAACTCCCAGTCCTCAATCTGAACCCAGTCGTTCAGGCTATTATTCCACTGATCCAGATATAACGTCTGGGCAATCCTGTCCACGTTTTTATGGGCATATGTTTCGATGCAGAGATAAAGAGTTCCGTCTCCATTATCACGAATATCCACAATGCCAGTGGAAATAATGTTGCCTCTTAAAACACTGCGTGTCTCATCCTCAATGTTTTTCACACATTTTGACGGGACACTTCCCCTGCGTTCCGATGTGATTGTACCGTTCACCGATGCCGCAAGAGCGCTGAAAGAAAACAGCATTGCAAAAATCGTGGTAAAGCAGAATAATTGTTTCAGTTTTTTCATTTGTAAATACCTCCTTTACTAATATAAACGCAAAAAGAAAGTCATTTGTGACAGATTACAAATAAAAATTTTCAATTATTTTAACAAATTCCTCTTCCGGCAAGATACCTGAAAAATAATACAAATTGTCTTCAGCTATAATCATTGCCTCATATTCCACTTCTCCATTTTCAAGCATATTTCCAAAATATTCAATTTCTATGTCCAGCCACTGATTAAATATTGTCCCTTCTTCTTTTCTATCAGAGTCAATACCTATGGAATTATTACCTGAACTTCTATTTGCATATAAAGTAATTATATTTTCATCATATAAAAAATAAATAGTGGCCCCGCTTCTTTTTAATATTATATCTTTAAAAAGCAACTTTGATGGGCAATACCCCAGCTTTAATGGTTCAATATTTAAGTCATCTTTAATTTGTAAGTAAGCATCTTCAAGCTTGGAAACGCCTCGTCTATTAAGATCATTATTGACGACATTATTAACAATATTCACTTGTACACGATTTCTGCGGCTACTAAAGAAGTTGCTCCTCTCTCCAATTGCCGTTATCCCCAGCGCAATCATAAATACAGCCACCAGAGCTGCCGATAAAAACAGCTTCCTTCTGCCTGACAGGACTGATTTCTTTTTAGGTCCAGCAGGCGCGTCCATCTCTGTATCCTCAATGTCGGTTTTTCTGATTTCCACAACAGCCGGCAGCTTTTCGTTCTCTCTATCTTCTTCGTTTCCTTCTCCTTTATCATTCTGAGCTGCTTCTTCTGCAGCCTTGCGCTCCATTAACTTTTGAAAAATTCGTTTCTCCGCTCCGGGAAAGTCTGTCTCTTTGAGGGAGTCTTCTGCATCTTCCAGTTTCCGTAAAAGCTGTTCGTCCGAATATCCATATGCTTTTTGAAGACATTCCCGGATTTCCCTATCTTCACGACTTTCCAGGTCTGACATCTGCTGACACCTCATTTCTTCCTTTCCCTTTTAGGGGTTGACTTTTTTTTGCGAACCGTTACTATAAAAATAGTCCGTGTATCTGATTATCTGGAGGATTTAATATGAAAACCATCATTCTTACCGGCGGCGGAACAGCCGGTCACGTTACCCCCAATCTCGCATTGCTTCCTTCTCTGAAAGAAGCAGGTTATGACATACGTTACATTGGCTCCTACCACGGCATTGAGCGGAAACTAATCGAAGCTGCTGGAATCCCATATGATGGAATTTCTTCCGGCAAACTGCGCAGATATTTCGATTTAAAAAACTTCACCGATCCGCTCCGGGTTCTGAAAGGTTATGGAGAAGCCAGAAAACTTCTGAAAAAATATAAACCGGATATTATCTTCTCAAAAGGAGGATTTGTCGCTGTACCTGTAGTGCTTGCTGCAAAGCATTACCGAATCCCCGTCATCATTCACGAATCTGATATGACTCCGGGGCTGGCCAATAAACTTTGCATTCCTTCTGCAAAAAAGGTGTGTTGCAATTTTCCGGAAACTCTGCAGTATCTTCCAAAAGACAAAGCGGTTCTTACCGGTTCTCCTATTCGGGAGGATCTGCTGACAGGCGACAGACTGGCAGGGCTCCAGTACACTCATCTTTCTGCCAGCAGACCAATTATCCTCGTAATCGGAGGAAGTCTGGGATCTGTCAAAGTCAACACTGCAATCCGCAGAATTCTCCCGAAACTTTTGGACTCATTCCAGGTGGTTCACATCTGCGGCAAAGGAAATCTGGATGACTCCCTAATCGGCACTCCTGGATACGTCCAATATGAATATGTAGATAAACCTCTGAAACATTTGTTTGCTGCTGCTGATTTAGCCGTTTCCCGAGCTGGAGCGAACTCCATTTGTGAACTCCTCGCTCTTCGCAAGCCCAATATCCTGATTCCGTTATCAGCCTCAGCCAGCCGCGGCGACCAGATTTTGAATGCCCGTTCCTTCGCAGCACAGGGATTTTCCGCGGTTCTTGAAGAAGAACAAATGACAGACGAAACCCTGTTTGAACTTATTCAAAACACATATGAAAATCGGCGTCATTTTATAGAGGCAATGGAAAAAAGTCATCTGAATAACGCAATCGAAACCATTATGGCACTAATCAATTCCTGTTCTGCTCATCAGGACTGATTCCAGCGGTCCTTCAGCTTTTCTTTCAGGTATTTTCTTGCTCTTGAAATCCGGGAACGGCATACGTCTCCCGTGATTTCAAGGCGTTCACAAATTTCACTGACTGACAGTTCTTCGATAAAGTACATGACTGCAACATCTCTCCATTCCTTTTTCATTCCATCCATACAGCGAATAATATCTCTGTAATTTTCGTCTGTGACCATCTGGTGAAGTGGGTCATGCTCCGGGGAGTCCATTAAAAGCTCCATTTCGTCAGCACTCTCCTCGCTTTCCATCATTTTTGCTCTTTTCCTTTTTCTGAACAGGTCAATACACTTATTTTCCACGATGCGGGCGAGCATGGCTTTCGTTTCTATTTCACTCAACTTGCCGAAATGTTTGGAACGGTAAAAGGACCAGAATGCCTCCATAACGACATCTTCCACATCATCGTATGGAATGCCTTTGTTATAGGCCATCTTCATATACATCTTCGCATATTTCTCAATCAGCTCCTGCAGCAAATCTTCCTTATTCTGCAGCATAGTAACTCCTTGGTGAGACAAAAGGAGTTACAAAGCAGCCCGGATTTTGCCGGCTGTTTCCTCCAGCGCCTCCGGTGTTTCGCTGCCAGGTGTCCATGAAACAATTTTCGGTCCTCCGGCATAACGTGGAATAATGTGTACATGGAAATGGAATACGGTCTGTCCAGCCTCTTCTCCATTATTCTGCACCAGATTAAACCCGGCGCAGCCCAAAGATTTTTTCATTGCTTCTCCTACTTTTCTGCATACAGGCAAAACCTTTTCTGCCACGCTGTCATCCAGCTCACATAAATCTTTAAAGTGTTCCTTCGGTATCAAAAGTGCATGCCCTTTTGATGCAGGCCCCATATCAAGAATGACCCGAAAATTTCCATCCTCGTAAACTGTAGCGGACGAAATTTCTCCATTGGCAATCTTACAGAAAATGCAGTTATCGTTTTTCATAATCATCTACCCTCCATGTTTTATGGCCTATTGGCCTTCTGTACAAAAGCATCCCAAGCAAAAAACCAAAAATCAGTCCTGATATATGGGCTGTATTATCCACTCCCGTACTGGTATAACCAAAGTACAGGGAAAAGGCTATCATAATAACAAGCTGCCTTGTGCTTAAATCTTCCAGCTTTCCTTTATTTGCGATGACAAGATAAAGCAAACCGCCTATCACTCCAAAAATTGCTCCTGAAGCCCCCGCAGAAATCACCATGGAATCCGGTTCTCTTAACAGCATTGAAATTGTATTCGCTCCAATACCGGAAATCAGATAAAGAATCAGGTATCGGACATGCCCGAGAGCCCGTTCCAGCGGTTCTCCCATAACAAAAAGAACCAGCATATTATTGATAAGATGGTCGATCCCAAAATGCATAAACATCGCGGTAAAGAGACGGTAATACTGCCCTCCTTCCAGAACAGCAGGCGCAAGCATTGCACCTTTTGTATACATAAAATACGCATTCTCAGAAGAACCGGCAATTTCCAGATATAAAAAAACCAGCACATTCAGCGCTATCAGCAGCCTGTTTACATATACCTTTCCACCAGAGCTGTCTCCCATTATTTCCGTCCTTTCAATCAGCCAAAGTATAGCATGTTTTTATAAACGCCGCAAGAATCCGGCATTGGACTCCCTTACTCCGGCTGCATCTATTTCATCACGCCAAGTCCTTTGGCTACAATTGAAATAAAGTCCTGAACGTTCGTTACAATGGTTGTGGCAGAAAGGCTTCCTCTGTCCAGAAGTTTATTTACTACAAATTCATCTGCATCGACCGTATAAAGGTACAGCGGCCGGATGCTTCCATCAGGCATTACGCGGAAAGAAGGTGTCATATTGCCTGTGGCAATGGTATGGAGCATGGTGGCAAGGCAAATCACACATGTTGCCGGACGTATCATGCTGCGCATGGCTCCCTGCCCAGTATACGCATCTCCTATAACTTCCGGAAGCGGACCGTCATCACGGATAGAACCGGTTAACACAAAGGGAACCTTATTTTTCACACAGCTGTAAATAATTCCATTATCAATATGATAATCCTCAATAAACTGTTCTATGGATCCGCTTCTTCTCACCTTGTTAATGACATCCAGGTGATTATAATGTCCGTTAGGCTGTGTTTTCTGTGTATAAATGTCCTGTCCAAGCGCAGTATGAAGAAGCGCGCCTTCCAGATCGTGTGTGGCCAGGGCATTTCCAGCCATCAGGCCATGAGCATATCCGTTTTCAATCAGAGACTGCATTGCGTTCCTTGCATCAAAATCAAAAGAAAATGCCGGTCCCATGACCCATACGATGTTTCCATGTTCCTTTTCGTATTTTAAAAGCTCAAACAGGCGATCATAATCCCTGGCATAAGATGTTTCTCTGCTCCGGCCCTGGCGGAATACAAATTTGTCTTCCGTTTCATTTTCGTCTGACTGAAATCCAGTGGTATGAACATAAATTCCCTCACTGCAATTCTCGCTCCGTCCCAGAATAACATGATCTCCCTCTTTCAGATTCCTGTTTTCCACGACCTCCAGGTGGCCATCCGGGCAAATCACGACGCTGGAGTCCATCCGGCTTTCTTTCGCAAGTATCCACTCGCCATTTATCTTAAAATACTCCGGATACATGGAGGTACTATGAAAATACTCCGGAGCCACTCCGTCCATTTCTACAGCTTCCCAGCGTACTTCAGGCGCATTTGTAAACTGCGGAAGCGAAAAATCCGGCTCATGATATTTTGGCAGTTCAAATTTCATGTCAAGTCCTCCTTTTGTTTCTTATTATTTTAATCATATCTTAAAAAGGAAGAAATGACTACCCCCAGCGAAAAAATTGCTGGGAAAAATTGATACTATCACAAAAAACGAAAGCGTTTTGCCGCAATTCCGATTTCTGCGCCCGGTTTTAGCGGGTATGTTTCGTTCGTTTCAAGCAGATGGCCGTCAACGGTCGTTCCATTCGTAGAATTTAAGTCTGTAATCGTATATCCATCATCTGTTTCTTCAATTTTCGCGTGCAGCCTGCTGATTTCAGGAACCGGCAGGCACAAGTCCGCTAACATTTCATTTTTACCAATCAAAAATGGAAAATATTGAATCGGAATTTCCTCTCCTCCATCATCTGGAACCAGTTTTCTGGACTGCAGCTGTGCCGGCCTCTCGCTTAACAGTACCGTCTGCAGTTCATCTCCGGCTTCCTCTGAATCTGATGAAAAATGGTTTAATTCATTCCCGTCATCCTCCATTCCAGCCTCCCCCTGAAATAAAATTTCCCATTCTTCTGCCTGCTCCTCATCTTGATCCGCATTCTTAATCTTCTCCCGGATCGGAGCATAAGTTTTATAAAAAAGAAGTCCGGATATCATCAATAATACTGCAGGAAATCCCAGAACCCATGGATACTGCCAGAGCTTCCCAGACAGAAACAGAAATATCGGCATCACCAAAGCAGCCCCGGCAGGAAGGAAGCAAATAAAAGTTCGGCTCATTTCTCTTTTTCCTAAGGCAGAGACCCCAGGCAATTCACCTGCCGCGATTTCTGCTGCATCCCTGTTTTCTGCTGCGGATTCCGGAATAAATATTTCCATATTTTCTGCACTTATATCCAGTCCGTTTCCCCTGCCCATAATCCCACAGGAATTTTCTCTATTTCTTCTTTCTTTGCCTCCAGTTTCACTGTTTCTGATTTCCCCATTGCGTTTTTCTTTTTTTCTCGTTTTTCTGCTTTTATTTCCCCCGCTTCCTTTTTCTTTGTTTCTCGTTCCTTCAAGTCCTCTTTCACTGTCTCTTTCTTCTCCCGGTCCCTTTTCTTCGGCAGACAGCTTTTCCACAGGAAAAATCAAAGGCACAGCTTCTTCTTTTCTTTCACATTTCCGTACACATCTTTCGATATCCTCTATTCCAAAATTCTCTTTCCTGCTTTCTTTAAAAACACCGAAAGCAGCCATAACCGCATTCCCATCACTGTGGTCCACATGATCCAGCAAATACTGAGCCAGTATCCGAAAATTTTCTGAAAAATCTCCCCTTTGGCCCGGAATCAGGCAGAACCGGCTTTTAAATGTATCCGGTTCTACATAAATCATTTCCGGAATCAGGCAAAGCTGATTCTCATCCAGAAGAAACCGTTCCAGCTGCCTGAGAGCCAGAACCACATCAAACACCAGGCTTCTTATCTCTTCTTCTTTCAGTGAACGATGCTCTAACAGGCGGTTTAAAGGCTGTCTGGAAGTAATGTCATAGTAATGGCGAACCTCTTCATCAACTCTCTTTTCCTGAAAATACAGGAGACCTTCCATGCGGTTTTCGGCTAGCATCCGGATCGTATACCGGTTCTGTATTTCAGATTCAGGATGCAGGATCATATAATTTCTATTCTGTTCCCTTCTAAACTCCATCTTCTCCGGCATCCATCACATCTCCTATCTCCAGCATTGCTTCCATCTGCCTTAAAAATGTCTCCGGCTGAAAACGCTTCATATAAATTTGTCCTTCCCAGCCTCCGGCTTTTGCTGTTCCTGATGCCTGGCGGCTTTCTAACTGGATATCTATTTTATAATCTCCCAAATATGGCCGCGGATTCCCTTTTCTCATGCCTTCTGCTTCATAAACATTCTCCCATTCATCTCCGTCCTTCCGGAAACGGATTTTTTCCACCATCTCTTCTAAAATCATACTGCCGCTAACCATATCATGAACACAGAGCGCATGGCGTATAAGCACTGCGATGGCAAGGAAAACTACAGATAGTGCAAGAGCCGCTTCCACTGTAAAGCTGGCAGGATAAAACCGTACCTTCACATCTGCCAAAGCGCAAGCCACAGTCCTGCCGGAAGCAAAAACGGAAGAAAGGGAAATTTTTTCCCTCCAATCCGTTTTCTGTTCATAATCCCAAAAACCGCAAAGCCCAGACTGAATATGCTGCAAAAGAACATTCCTGACAAGAGTATAAGCAGACATTCCCTTAAGGTCAAAAACAAGGCACTCACGATAAAAAACCATCCATCCCCCTCCCCAATTTTCCCTCCCGTCACGTAAGACAGAAGCAAAAGAGCCAGACCCGGACATGCCGCACAGCAAATCTCTCCAGGGGAACGCTTCATCCATGCAGAAAAAATCATTCCCGCAATGACCATCCATATCAGAAAGTTCCCTGTCAATCCTCTTCTCCATAAATCAGATACGGACGCCGCACAAAGAACCACTAAAAATACCATCTGCCTCAATGACTCCCTTCTTTCCCGCAATAAGAACAGACTCCAAGATGACTCACCTCTTTCAGCGGAACCCTTCTTACATAAGAAACCATTGCAGAACAGGATTTTTTGTAGTGATAATGGCGGCCGGATGGCGTAACATATACTATTCCATTCCCAGCAGAAGATGGGCTGCAGGAAGCGCAGGGAGAAAGCTTTTGTCCTGTTCCGTTCCGCATCTCCTTTGCCTGCTCCTCAGAAACAGCTTCATACTGATTGGACAGGTAATGACAATCCCGGCTCAGATGATACCGTCCCATGCCAGAGCCTACATAAACCATCGGTTCCTCTCGATCTTCTTCTGCCATATCACCGGTTTCTGTACTGCCTGCTCTCAGTTTTCCGTCCAGACCAATCCAGGCCCTTTTCTTAACCCCCACGTTCATTGTGACTTTCTGAAAGGCCTCCGGAAAGAATGGAATTTGTTCTTCATATTCCAGCTGAAATATAATATTTCCTGTCTCATCCGGAACTTCTGCATTCTCAATTCTCAACTGGTCTGCATATTGCCCGGCTTCTCCCATCAGCCACAGAGATGCGGCTGCTTCTGATAAAAATACCGCCGCATTTTGTATTTCCTCATTGACCGGATTTTCTGCTTCTTTTCCGTCGGCCTTAAAGGAGTCACCTCCGGAAGCTTCTGAAAGCCTTTTGTTTCCAGCGCTCTCGTTTCTTTTCCCATCTTCCGTTTCCCGGCTCGCCAGATACGAATACTGGCACAACTTTTCTGACCAGACCTCCGCTGTTGTCTGAATTTTTCTCTGCCGGTCCAGCCACCAAATCGGTTCCAGAACAGCCATAAAAAAGAAAAGAAAAGCGGCAGGCAAAGCGCCGCTTCTATCGTCACACTGGCAGGTACAAATCTTCCTTCGGCATATGAAAAGGATTTCCCAGCCGGAAAAGCATCCAGCTTCCGGCCTTTCACCCAAAGGGAAGCAAATGGCAGCACCCTCTTTCCCGTTATTTTATTTTGATATAAGGGGGCATTCAGGTACTTGGAGAGACACCGAATACGGTTTTGATGTATATAAAACTGCAAGATTGGCCTTAGACAAGAAACAGGCAGAAAAGAGGGCACCGCCATTCACCTCCCTTCAGTAAGCTTTGAAAGCGTTCATACTGATACAATATTCATCCTTTATAAAAAACAAATGTTTCTGATACAGTTCTACTTCTACTTCCACTTCTGATGCACAGGAGAGAATCGAAAAATCTGCTTGCTTTTTTCGTACGTTGCACTGGATTACATCTAAAATCCGACCGTTTCTGACTCCCGTATCCTTCAGACACAAAAGCACTCTTAAGTAATCCGTATAATCGCTCCCTTCCTGGTTCTTTCCTGTTTCCAGAGCCAGAAACTCCAGCGAAAAAAGCGACTCCAAACTTGTCTTCCAGTCTTCTGCATTTTTCCAGAAATTTACTTTTCCCCCGGCAAACAGCTCCCGCACATCTAAGACGGCTTCCCCAAGAGCCCATAATGTCAGGATAAAAAAAGAAAGGATCAGCTGTACAGGAGCATATCCGGCAGATACAGCCGCCGCAAATGCCTCTGCCTGAGCCCTTTTCTCCTGAGAACCCAGAAGATGCAGAAGATTCAGCGCTCCCCGTACTGCCAAAAGCTGTTCTGCCGCCCCTTTCAAATTTTCCCTGTCCGTTTTTTCCCCGCAGAGAATATATTCCTGCTCATAGGAAAGTTCTCTGTCATCTGGAAGATTCTTTTGATTTGCTTTAATTAAAAATGAATCAAAAAACAGGAAAATATATTCATTTACAAGTAACTGCTCCGGCACAGAAAGACCATGTTCTCCCGAGCGTTCTCCTGAGCCATTCCAGTTCCCGCCGTCATTGTCTTGAATGTCTTCGCTTTGTCTGTCTTCATTCTGAGCGCTTAAGAATTTTGATGGCATCCCGTCTGTCTCCATCTGTTTATTGGAAATCTCCCGATCGGCAGGAACCAGATAATCCAGCAAATCCTTCTGGAAAAATTGCTCCAGCCGATCCAGAGCAGCCTCCTTTTCGCTGTCAGGCTCCTGGTACATTTCTTTCTCCGGCAGCCGGATTTCCTCCGCCAGCTCGAGGACCTCGTCCCAGTCTGCTTCCTGCCCTTCACTTCCTTCGTCCTCATTTTCCTCAGCCTCTTCTGCCGCCTCCGCCAGATTCAAAGCATCTGACAGAAGCCGTGCATTTGCATCCATATCCGGCTCCAGAGACCGATAATATTTCTGATTCTCTTCTGCCGAAGCCAGAACCTCACGGGAAGCCGACTGCTCCTGTTGATAAAGCGCATATGCCTGTTCATCCTCCGGTTTTTTAGTCTCCTCATCCTTCCTGCTGTTCTCAGAAAACTTGGCTATTTCCTGCTCGTAGTTTGCCACAAGCCTGGGATAGTTCTCTACTTCCTTCAGGAGCCGTTTTGCATATCTTTGAAATCTGCCCGAGTCCTGAGCATCGGCAGCCCGCAGTACAGCACTTTTCTCTTCTCTCATCTGTTCCAGCGATTTTTCCAGATCCGCTCTTGCCCGTTCCAGAGCCTTAGTCCGCTCTCCCGTCCTCTTACATGCATCAAGCAGTGTCCTGAAATCTCCCGCCTTCTTTGCTTCTGCTGCCTCTGCAGCAATACCCGCAAGATTTCCTGCAATATCCGGAAGCCTGTATTTTACATAATCAAGGATCTCCTGTTCCAACGCCGATCCCTGGTTATCACCGGCCTTGACAATTCTGGAAAGCTGAACCGATTCCATACGAGCGTTATAATAGTTTTCCTGTTCCAGATAAAAGTTCAAATACTCCTGAAAGGAATCTGTGATGGCCTGCTCCGACTCATATTCCAGAAACAAAAGACGATACATATCCCACAGGTTCCGGTTATACTGACTCATCACGGAAGTGATGGCGGAATTGGAAGCCATCTGGAGATACCATCTGGCTCCTGTCGTCCGGGCAGATTCCAAAAGTCCCATAAGTAAAGAAAGAACACAAACCAGAATCAGACTCAGAAATACAGTAATCTCTCCTGGCAGCCGCCTCATCAGTAAACCTCTTTAGACTGTTTGGTAATTTCAGAAAAAATATTCGTCAGGAGTTTGTTGATCTGACCTTTAAATACAATTACGAGACCGATCAGAACCACGAGAATCAATACTACCTCTATTACACCAATTCCTTCTTCTCCCAGCAAAAATTCCCGGATTCTCATACCTTCCTCCTTTCCCCTCAGCCGCCTATCCCAGCGTCAGAAACGCCGGTGCGGCTACCATTACCATCACAACTCCCAGCATCATAAACATCGGAAGCAGCAGCTTTGTCGATGCTTCCTCGCCCCTGCGCGTGGCCACATCCTTTCTCTGACTGAAAGCATGCTCCATTTCAGCCTCCAGCTGATTTTTCATCTCTCTTCCGCCCATGTACACACTGCTTTCCAGAAGAGAAGCCAGTTTGGCATAACACCTCAGCCCAATTCGCTTGCCAAATTCCCCATATGCTCTTGTCTCCGCCATTCCCGTCTCCATCTGGTTTAATGTAATCTGCATCTCCTCATACACAGGATGGCAGCCCTTTTTCCCTGATTTCTGGTAATTTTGAACCTGTTTTTTCCAGGCCTGCCGAACCGGATAACCGGCTCCCGTTAAGACCAGAAGATTGGAAACAAGGTCCGGATAGTCCAGAAGAAGCCTCTCCTCCCGTTTTTTCTTCCTGACTTTCTCGTCATTTTTTTCTTTAAACGAAAGGCAGAAAGCAGCCAGAATCCCCAAAAGCAGCAAAATCTCATTCCCGGAGGATGGTTCCTCATGATAAGACAATCTGCGGCCCTCAAATGTATCCGGGAGTTTTATTTCCTCCTGATTTTCCCCAGAGCTTGCCAGTCCGGAGAGCAATTCCAGAAAGCGGGAAACAGATGTGGATTCCTTCGGAAGAATCATAACCGGAATTTCCACCTGCTCCTTAGCTATCCCATTATATAATTCCGCCTTCAGGTGTACGATCTGTTCATAATCCGGCCGTTTCTCGTATAGAAGGCCCATATGGCTGACAAGCTCAGGGGCCTCTGATTCCCAGCGGACGGAAAGGCCATAAACCGGAAGTTCTTCCACGAGAATCAAATCCGATCGGATCTCCAGAAGGGACGGATTCTCCCCTTTTATTTCATCACACAGCACCTCCATAATCTCCGGCAGCCGGCGTTCCAGCTGCTCCTGTGACAGCTTCTGCTCCGGGACAAAAATCTGAACCGGGACAGCGGATGTTTCCAGTCCATCCACCAAAAACGTATATTCCATATCTCCTAAGCCAGCCGGATTCCGCTTTAATGCTCCTTCCGCTGCACCGGTTTGCCCGGTTCCGGAAAGCTGTGCCGCAATGTAAAAGAAAACTCCCGCCGCCACACAAACAGCGCTTCGCCAGATTCTGCTTCCTGTTTGTTTGATTTTCTTACCCTTTTTCATGGCTCAATCTCCAGAAGTTTCTTGGCTGCCAGGCAGGATGCCAGATAAACAAACAGACATACTGTCATAATCAGCCTGCCGGGAAGCGTCGTATATAATACCTGAAAGAACCCCGGTGACGTAAATTCAATATAAAAGACTATTAAAACGGGAATCCCGCTCATAATCCGCTGTTCCATACGTCTGGAAGCAGTCGCCGTCAGAATATCCTCCTGGATACGGATCTTTTCCCCAATGATTTCTGCCGTCCTCGCAATAATTCTCATCAGTTCTCCCCCGCTTTTTCGGGCCGCCAGAAACACATCCGAAAAGCTTCTCACGTCCTCCAGACCACTTCGTAGTGCAAAGTCTTCTAACGCCTCCTCAAAGGTCTGGTTCAAAGACGTTTTCCGAAGAATCAGCCGGATTTCCTCCGCAATCATGGAATCACTCCCATAAAGCAGCTCCATCTCCCTTAAGCTGGAAGCAAATGCATTTTCTACGGAATATCCGGCATGCAGCCCCTCAGCAACTGCCAGGATGGCATCCTTAAACTGCAGCCGCAAAGTCTCCAGCCTCTTTTTCTTCAGTTCTCCCCTTAACAGCAGCGGATACAGCGCTCCAAACGGAAGAAGAAGGAAAAATATGAGCAGGCTGCGGTAAAATACATACACCATCAGGCCAAGGATTGCTGTTCCCTGAAAACCATAAAACAGCCATTCTTTTCTGCTGAGCCGGTATCTCTCATAATTCAAGCCCTGCCAATCTGAGTTTTTCTTTATGCCTGAGTTCTCCTGTCCGCATGAGCTTTCCTTCCACTTTCCCGGCCAAGGCAGTCTTCCCATCCGCCAGACCGCTTTCCTGAAAGCGATACAGGGGATTAAGAACAATTTCTCCATTCTCATACCGATCCACCTCCTCGATTGCCGTCACCTTTCTCGAGCTGTCTCTGAGCCGCGCCACATGAACCATCACATCAATGGCAGACGCAATCTGACTGCGAATGGCCGGAAGGGGCAGGTCTGCCGCCATCAATACCATCGTTTCCAGCCTGGAAAGCATGTCCCTGGGGCTGTTTCCATGTCCGGTGGAAAAGCTGCCGTCATGTCCCGTATTCATCGCCTGAAGAAGATCCAAAGCCTCCCTGCCTCTTACTTCTCCTATCAGAATCCTGGACGGGTGCATCCGAAGTGCCGCCCGGATCAGCTCTCCGATTCCAATAGCCCCCTGCCCTTCCGCATTCGCATCCCTGGTTTCCATCCGAACCAGATTTTCTATGTGCTGCAGCCGCAGTTCCGCAGAATCCTCAATGGTAATCACCCGTTCCTGCGCGGGAATATATTCAGACAGCGCATTCAAAAATGTGGTTTTCCCGGCTCCTGTTCCTCCACTGACAAAAATGTTATAGCGGGCCATGACAAGCGTTTTTAAAAGTCCGGCTGCTTCCTCTGAAATACTTCCATACGCCAAAAGCCGTTCCATCGTTACCGGCTCAGGAAATATTCGGATTGTCAGTACAGGACCATCAAGAGCAACCGGCTCCAGCACAACATGAACACGGGAACCATCTGCCAGACGCGCATCTGCAATAGGTGTGCTGGTGTTGACAATCCGGTTGACGCTGCTGACAATCTGCTGAATCAAATCCAGAAGCTGCTCTCTTGATTCGAAGGTTTTATCCCATCTGCGCATCTTCCCTTCCGATTCAATAAAAATATCACCGGGTCCGTTGACCATAATTTCCGTAATTTCAGGATCTTCCACCAACTCCTGCAGAATATCCAAACGGCGAAAGGAGTCAAACAATTCTTTTTGAAGGCGCAGACGGTCTTTTAAATGCAGCTCTCCCCCGGACATATTGGCGATTTCCTGATCAATTAACTCCGCCAGCTCCTCGTCCTCCATCTGCCGTTCAAACGTCATAGTCTGCATAATTTTTTGTCTGATCTCCCGCTTCAGCTGTCCCATATATCCCTCTGTCCCTTCAGTAATCCCCGTACAAAGTCTCCCATATCGCTCCACAAAAGTTCCTGAGGAAAGTGTTCCATCCTCTTTCCTCCTGTCACCATCGGGACATGAATCTTCTGCAGCTTTTCTTTCACCCTGTTCTTCGAGCTGGTTTCCACATATTCCTCAAATTCTCTGAGCTTGGCCAGAGAAAACGCATCCTCCTTCATGGGCATATAAACCACCTGACAGATTTCAAGAAGCGGCAGCACCTGCCTTCCATAATCTCCCACATCCAGAACCAGCGTAGTATAGCTGCTTTCCCTCAGAATGCTCTGCATCAAATCTGCCATTTCCTCTGCCGACACCTGGCTGTAATCATCCGGAAACCGGATAGGCGGAAGCCAGGCCATATCTCCCAGATAATATACCAGGGAATTAAGCCGAATCCCATTAAACCGCCCCAGCTTATAATAGTAAATCAAGTCCGAAAGATCCCGTTTCCACCGTTCGTTAAAAAGGCAGGGGAATCCTGTGAATGTGTCCAGACTGACAAATAACACCTTCTCTTCCTTCGCCAGCAGCTGTCCAATGGATAATGCAAGGCAGGTTTTCCCGCATCGGCCCACCGGTGAAAACACTCCTATGAGACGTTTCTGCTTCCCAAAAGCCAGTGAAGCCGTCGGTTCTGTTCCAGGAAGATCGCAGTAAAATGTCATGACTTCGCGGATAATATCATCTCCGGACTGATATTTATAGATTTCCTGTTCTGAACACCCGGTTCGTTCTTCCGTCAGATGAATTTTCTGCCGGGACGGAATCCTTCGCATCTCCTGAGATTCCACTGGCTCTCCTGTCAGAAGAACATCAATCTCATTGTCTTTTGCAAAGTCCATCAGTTTTTCTCTGGAGGTAAAGGCCTGCGCGGAAAAAACTCCCTTTTCCTTTCGATTGACATAATCCGAAAGCCGCTCCGCGTACATCGGGTCCGTATCATAGACCGCCATCAGTTTTTTCATAGTCCCTCCCGGCATCGACCGCATCTTCTATATTCATTTTTTATACCAGTGTCTGAATTTCATACAGCAGATATCCAATAAACAGCCAGATTCCCAGCTTGATTCTTATTGGTTTCCGCTGTTTTTCCGGAACAGGAATCTCTTTTGTCCCCCCTCTCTTTAAAGAAGAAGAAAAATCCAAAAAGCTCCTGTATCCCCATTCCCTAAATTTCCCCTTCCATATCATTTTCAAAAAAACTGCTGTCAGTGCACAGAACAGCCCCAAAAACAATGCCGTAAGACCATTCCATATACCAAGAATCCCCATCATCACCGCCATCAGTTTAATGTCCCCCGCTCCAAGCATCCGGCAAAGGAAAAAAGGGTACAGAATCACGCAGGTGCCAAAAACCCGGCCTGCGTATCCCAACAGGCGAATGCCGGCGGTTCCGGCAAGAGCAGCCGTTCCTGCCGCTCCGAACAGGCAGAGTATCACTCCCCAAACCAATCCGGCTCCTATCTGAATATGAAAAATTTTTCCATACTTTCAATCTGTAGCCGCCGCTGTAAACAGAAGTACACCAAAAACCATCTGTTCGCCCTCCCTTCTATGTACAAAATGACAGTAGACAAAGCAGAACCATTTAAAATTACGCAAAAGAAAATTTTGCTTTTTCTTTGGAAATCCTGCCCGATACGGGCCCTATTCGGCAAATACTTTTGGCAGTGTTTCTGCCGAAACAGAAGCGTTAAGCCGGAAGATGACCGGCAGAAAAATGAAGAAATCATTTTTGAATGTGTTCTTATTATCGTCGAAAAATGACGAAATGTCAATTTCGAAAATGTAAAAACGCATTCCGAATTTTCATCAAATTTCTACAAAAAATATTTTATATTGTTTTGTATTATGGGAATATTTGTACAATGAATTGACGCTTTCATGGAAGAATGGTAGAATAACAGTAATCTTCTTTTCCATGGTTCAGGCATAAAATCATCCGGTCAGACCCTGGAAGCTGCATCCTTTCCATGGCAGAAGAGCTACAAAATGAATATTCTGGCAGAAACATACCGATACTAAAAGAAACGGCCCGGAATCTCTGCCCTTCTGAGCAGATGATCCGGCAAATTACATGAAATGGGGTGTATCCGTATGCTGTTCGCCAGCAAAAAAAACGCTTTCAGCAGAGAACGAAAAAGAGAAATTTCCGAGCTGATCCGGCAGATTGAACTCAGCAAAACCGCAATTTTATCCGCTCAGAATCAGTTTGAGCAGGTGGTTGACCCCACCCTGATTGACTGTTATATTTATGAGCTGAATGCTGCCCAGCTTCGTTATCAATTCCTTTTGCGAAACCTGAAAAAGCGTGAACTGCAGGAGGTTTAAATGATATGCGTGCCTGGTACGAAAAGGCAGTCTTTTACCATATTTATCCTCTTGGGCTTTTAGGAGCTCCTAAGGAAAACTTTTCTCCGGATAAAGAGCCGGTCTGCCCGGCGCCTCTCAGGAATCTGGAACCATGGATTCCTCACATGAAGGAGCTTGGCTGCAATGCCCTTTATATCGGCCCTCTATTCGAGTCTTCCACCCATGGATATGACACCAGGGATTACCGTCTTGTGGACAGGCGGCTGGGAACCAATGAAGATTTCCGCCGCTTTGTAAAGCTGTGCCATGAAGCCGGAATCCAGGTTGTTGTGGACGGTGTTTTTAACCATACCGGGCGGGAATTCTTTGCTTTCCGCAGCCTGCAGGAAAATAGGGAAGATTCTCCTTACAGCAGCTGGTACCGGAATGTACAGTTTCACACTGGAAGTCCCCTGGGGGACTCCTTCTGTTATGACTGCTGGCAGGGGCATTTCTCCCTGCCCTGTCTGAATCTTTCCAATCCGGAAGTAAAAACTTATCTGTTTGACACGGTCCGTTTCTGGATTGAGCAGTTTGATATTGATGGAATCCGCCTGGACTGCGCCAACGTGCTGGATATGTCCTTTATGCAGGAGCTGAGGGAAAAAACGGCAGCCATGAAACCGGAATTCTGGCTGATGGGAGAAGTCATTCACGGCGAATACGGCCGTTGGGTTAATCTGCAGATGCTCCATTCCGTTACCAATTATGAACTTCATAAAGCTCTGTATTCCGGTCACAACGACCATAACTACTTTGAAATTGCCCATAATGTCAGGCGTCTGGAAGCGGTGGGTACGGCTCTTTATACCTTCACCGATAATCATGACGAGGACAGGCTTTACAGTAAGCTTCACTGCAAGGCTCATCTGTTCCCTGTATATCAGCTGTTGTTTACCCTTCCCGGAATTCCTTCCATTTATTACGGAAGCGAGTGGGGAATCGAGGGGAAACGCTCCTCCTGTTCAGACGAAGCATTGCGTCCCGCACTTTCCCTAGAGCAAATGGAAAATAATGAGCTGACAGAATATATTTCTTCATTGGCTGCAATTCACCGGGAGAATGATGCCTTTCATGGAGGCCGCTATCAGGAGCTTTTCCTAACCAATCGTCAGTATGCATTCTGCCGCTTTGGAAGTGAAACAGTTGTTCTGTCAGCCGTCAACAACGATGAACAGGAGGCGGCCGTTTCCGTTTCCCTTCCGTTTTCTGTAAAAGAAGCAGAGTTTCTGCTGCAGAGTCCCGGAAATCCGATTTCCCGGAATCCAGCAGCAGGAGAAGCAGAAGGAACCGGTGTTTTCTGTTTGCAGGACAGACATCTCAGTCTTACCCTTCCGCCCAATGGAGGAATCGTACTCCGGCTCTTCCCGGTATCCTAAAGAAGTGCCGCCCAATATTCTGAAGCAACACTGTCCGGAATCGGAAACAGTGCTCCGGTATCCTGAGACAATACATCACGATATTCTGCATCAGCACGGCCCAGAGTCTGCAGCAGCGCTCCGGTATCCTGAAACAGCATATTCCAGCACTCTGCAGCAGTACGGCCCACAGTCTGCAGCAATGCTCCAGCACCTGGGAACCATTTTTCCTAATACCATGAACCAACTCTTCCCGAATCATTTAAGAACACGAGAGGACGTACATACACCCTTGGAGGATTCAATATGAAACAGGCAAGTGAAACAAAGACACCTTCAAAAAAACGATCATCCGGAACCGGCTTTATTACCGACCTGGACCGGTATCTGTTTGGTCAGGGCACTCACTATAAAATTTATGAAAAGCTGGGCGCTCATCCCAGAACATACCGAAAAAAAAGCGGCATGTATTTTGCAGTCTGGGCTCCCCATGCAAAGGCAGTAAGCGTTGTAGGAAATTTCAACGGCTGGGATCCGAAAAAATCGCCCATGAAACCATTGGCAGATTCAGGGATCTACGAGCTGTTCATTCCGGAACTCAAAACGGGAGAGCTTTACAAATATGCCATCACCACCCGTTCCGGAGATGTGATTTTAAAGGCGGATCCTTACGCATTTTCCTCTGAATTTCGCCCGGGAACAGCCTCGGTTACTGCCGATCTCTCCGGTTTCTCCTGGTCTGATGAGGCATGGATGGAACAGCGCAGAAAAAAAGATCCGGAAAAAGAACCCATGGCAATTTACGAAGTACATATCGGATCCTGGAAGCGGAAAAACAGAGCCGAAAAAGACGGTTTTTACACCTATAAGGAAGCGGCCCATGAATTGGCGGCCTATGTAAAAGAAATGGGCTACACCCATGTGGAATTAATGGGAATCGCCGAACACCCGTTGGACGCCTCCTGGGGCTACCAGGTTACCGGCTACTATGCGCCCACCTCACGCTACGGTACGCCGAAGGAATTCATGTATTTCGTCAACTATCTCCATAAAAAAGGCATCGGCGTCATTCTGGACTGGGTTCCCGCCCATTTTCCGAAAGACGCTCATGGACTGGCAGACTTCGACGGCGAGCCTCTTTATGAATACTCCGATCCGAGAAAAGGTGAGCATCCTGACTGGGGCACAAAGATTTTCGATTACGGAAAAAATGAAGTGAAAAACTTCCTCATCGCCAACGCCATGTACTGGGTGGAAACTTATCATGTGGACGGCCTCCGGGTGGATGCGGTCGCTTCCATGCTTTATCTGGATTATGGAAGAAGCGATGGGAACTGGGTTCCCAACCAATACGGAGAAAATAAGAATCTGGAAGCCATTGAATTTTTCCGCCATTTAAACAGCGTCCTGACCGGCCCGCTCACAGGCGCTCTCATGATTGCCGAGGAATCCACCGCCTGGCCGGGTGTGACAGAAAGGCCGGAACATGGCGGGCTTGGTTTTTCCTTTAAATGGAACATGGGCTGGATGCACGACTTCCTGGAATACATGAAGTTGGATCCTTACTTCCGTAAATACAACCACAACAAAATGACATTCGGAATCACCTATGCCTCCAGCGAAAATTACATTCTTCCGCTGTCCCATGATGAGGTTGTCCACTTAAAATGCTCTATGATCAACAAAATGCCTGGTTATCCGGTGGATAAATTTGCCAATCTGAAAGCCGGATATGCTTTTATGATGGGCCATCCCGGAAAGAAACTGCTGTTTATGGGGCAGGACTTTGGCCAGTACCATGAATGGGACGAAAAAACCGGACTGGACTGGTATCTGACCGACGAAGCATTAAACGGAGAGCTTCAGAAATTCTGCAGGGATCTTCTCGCTCTTTATAAAAAACATCCGGCTCTTTACCGTCTGGACCGGGACAGCCGCGGATTCCAGTGGGTCAACGCCAACGACGGAGACCGGAGCATTTTCAGCTTCATTCGCCGGGATGAAACAGGAAAAAAGAACCTTCTGTTTGTTATCAATTTTACTCCCATGGAGCGGACGGATTACCGGGTAGGTGTACCGAAATCCGCCGTATACCACTTGCTGCTTGACAGCTGCCACGGTCTTTATAAGCGTGGAGAACATGCTTTCTCGGCGCGTTCCAGAAAACAGGAATGCGACGGTCTTCCTTATTCTTTTGCCTATCCGCTTCCCCCGTACGGAGTTGCCGTTTTCCGGTTCAGCTAAGCATATCGCCTGCTGAACCGGCCGGAGCACCGGCGGCAGGCTTTCTTCTATCTTTTTGTATTCGTCAGAAAATTTTAATATTTTCTCCACAATTTTATGATATAATGAGCGCAAGCGAGCCTATGGGAGCTCGCTCACATATGGCGAGCGGCGAATGCTGATCACAGGCTATGCCTGTGATATAATGTTCGGGAAGCAATGAGCAGGTCAGTCTCAGGCATAGCAGGGTTTTTGTCATGCTTGCATGAACAAAAATCCAGATATGTCTGAGACTAGCGTGCGAATGCACGCGAGCGAGATGGCGCGCAGCGGCATCGAGCCCCTGCGGAGCAGATATACTGCATTCTCCAGCAGGGGAAGGTTCTGTCATGCTTGCATGAATGAAAATCTGTATCTGCCGCGAGCGGCGAATACTGACCACAGTTAACCGCAGACTTTGACTGCGGTATGATGAGCAGAAGCAAATCCCAGTGTTTTCATATGCAGAGGAGGAACGATCAAATGCAAACCATACTTGTCTGCGATGACGATAAACAAATCGTAGAAGCGATTAATATTTACCTGACCGGAGAAGGCTTTGAAGTCATCAAGGCCTATGACGGCTATGAAGCGTTAGAACTGTTGGAAACTCATGAAGTGAACCTGATGATTGTGGATGTGATGATGCCGGGGCTGGACGGAATCCGGACGACTCTGAAAGTCCGGGAAACCAGCAGCATCCCCATTATCATTCTGTCTGCAAAATCAGAAGACACGGATAAGATCCTGGGCCTGAATATCGGGGCGGACGACTACATAACGAAGCCCTTCAACCCCCTGGAGCTGGTGGCAAGGGTCAAATCCCAGTTAAGGCGCTACACCCAGCTTGGAAATCTGAACCAGCAGAACAATTCCCAGGTTTATAAGTGCGGCGGGCTCATGATCAACGATGAAAACAAAGAGGTGACGGTGGACGGAGAGCCCATCAAGCTTACGCCCATCGAATACAATATCCTTTTGCTTCTGGTGAAAAATGCCGGAAAAGTATTTTCCATCGACCAGATTTATGAAAAGATATGGAACGAGGACGCCATCGGCGCTGACAACACAGTAGCCGTGCATATCCGCCATATTCGTGAGAAAATTGAAATCAACCCCAAAGAGCCCCGGTATCTGAAAGTGGTATGGGGCGTCGGCTATAAGATTGAAAAGCAGTAAGGAGCACATGGATGGAACGTACAAAGTCAATTTCAATGCTAAAGCGTTTTATCGGACTTCTTCACGTCATTTTTGCCTGTGTGACCCTCATCGGCATCGGCTTTATGTACTTAAACAGCAATTATGGCCGTGGTCTGGACTGGCTGACGAATGAAGCCTTTGAACAGTCTCCCGATTTCAACCGGAAGGTTCAGAACGATATTACCAATATTTTCGACTATATCCGGTATCAGGAGATTTTTGAAACCAACGGCACTGTGGACTACTCCAAGGTGGTTCTTGAAGTCAGCTCCGGCCCCGGTGGTGACCGTTCCTACACCTTAAACGACATCATCACTTACGGAAAAAGTCTGGGGTACTATCTGGATGAGGCTGACGATTATGCCTTAAAAGGCGAGCCGACGGAGCTTTCCGAGGAAGATCAGCAGCAGCTTTATGTCTTTTACCGCTGCTATCAGTCAGAAGAAGAACTGACCGGTCCGGACCAGTCCTTTGCCACTCTTCCTGAGCTGACATACGAAATTTTAAGGCGGTTTTCTGCCTATTACTCCATCGATGAGCGGCTGATGTCCGATTTTACCAACCTCTATTACCGGGTTGCCTACTATTCCAACAACGACGCGATTTATGAGGTTCACACCAACGCGCCGGAAATGTCCATCGACGACATCATGTCCATGGGAAAATACCTGTATTACTCGGGCGACTCCAGCGATTTGGCCGTGCGGACCAACTTTGATTCCACCTTCCCCAGTATCCCGGCTCTGATGGCTCAGAGTAATCCTTATACCAGCAACAAAAATTACGTGGTGATTGGTCTGGACACCACCTATAAGGCCAACGACGATTATTTCCAGGCATACAATGCCTACAACAGTTCCCGTCAGTCCTTCATCAATGGCCTTTACATTATGTTTATCGGCCTGGCCGGCTGCATCCTGACCATCGGCTTCATGATGTTCACCTCGGGCCATGATTCCTTTTCCGACCGGACGGTTCATCTGTACCCCTTTGACAAGCTGCCTGCGGACTTCATGCTCCTTCTTATGCTGTTTGTCACCTGGCTGTGCGTTCAGTTCGCCGCCCCCCTGGGGTCCAAAATTCTCCATCTGCTGGTGGTGGAATCCTACTGGGACCGGGCCAATCGAATGGTGATGTTCGGTGCCATTTATTTCTGCGGCCTGATCACCTTTTTCAGCCTGCTGAGACGGTATAAAGCGGAAACCCTCTGGAAAAACAGCATGCTGCGCCAGCTGATGGAAACGCTTTCAGAAAGTACGTTCAAATACCGGCTGACCATGGGCTTTATTTTCTACCTGGGCTCCAATGTCTTTTTGATTACGCTGGGAGTCTTTATGATTTTCCGCCAGGGAGAAAACGTATTCCGCTTTATTCCCTTTATTGCCCTGATGGTCATCTGGATTCTGGGAAATCTCATCGTCTTTTATCTGCTGTACCGAAACGCCGAGCAGACCGACAGGCTTCATGCAGCAATCGAAAAGCTGGCTTCCGGAGAAACCAGCTATAAGGTAGACGTATCCAAATTTTCCGGTCTGGAGGTTCAGCTGGCCGAAGGATTGAACCGAATCAGCGATGGACTGGAAACGGCTCTGGCCGAGCAGGTAAAAAGCGAACGGCTGAAGGCAGATTTGATTACCAATGTGTCCCATGATATTAAAACGCCTCTGACCTCCATTATCAATTATGTGGATCTCATCAAACGGGAGCACATAGAAAACCCAACGATTCAGAGGTATCTGGAGATTCTTGATCAGAAATCCCAGAGATTAAAAACTCTGACGGAAGATCTGGTGGAGGCATCAAGAGCCAGTTCCGGAAACATCAAGCTGGAAATTTCCAACATCGATTTTGTGGAGCTTGTCCAGCAGACCACCGGTGAATTTGAAGATCGGTTTGCCGCAAGACATCTGGAGCTTGTAAACTCCCTCCCCAATGAAGTCATTATGATCGAGGCCGACGGAAGACGGCTGTGGAGAGTGTTGGAAAACCTTTATAATAATGCGTTCAAATATGCGCTGGAGCATACCCGCGTTTACGTGGCGGTGGAGGATCTGGGGTCTGAAGTCGTATTCACCATCAAAAACATTTCCTCCTCCCCCTTAAACATCAGTCCGGATGAACTGACGGAGCGATTCGTCCGGGGTGACGTATCCCGAACCACCGAAGGAAGCGGACTGGGTCTTTCCATTGCAAAGGATCTGACCACTCTGCAGGGCGGCAGCCTGGAACTCACCATCGATGGAGATTTATTTAAGGTCTCCATTACCTTCCCGATTAAAAATTAAGCGCTGCTGCCAAGATCAAGCGCTATCGTTCGATGACCTTAATCTTTTTCCATTTGCCGGTCAGGTACCAGGCAAAGGAAATCAGATAATTGGCGGCCCAACCTAAAGGAACAGCCATCCATGCCACCTGGATTCCATAAATCGGAGCAAATACATTGGTGACGATAACGCGGATGGAAAGATTCACCAGGTTGGCCGCCGTAAAGGCAAGAACATCACCGGCGCCTCTTAAAAGACCATCTGTGGTAGTTTTTAATCCCATGAAGCAGTAAAAGAAAGACAGGAAGCTGACGTAGGACATACCGATGGAATAAGCCTCACTGCCTCCTTCCTCCAGAAACAGAGAAACAAAGCTTCCGCCAAACAGCTGGCACAGGATGCAGAGGCCAATGGCAATGGAGAATACGGTGATATAGCAGATCCGATAGCCCTCCTTCACCCGTTCCTGCTTTCCCGCACCGATATTCTGTGCTGTGAAAGTGGCCATGGCGTTTCCCATGGCCAGCATGGGAACAATGCAGATGGATTCAATTCGTGTTCCGGCAGAATATCCGGCCAGGGCAGCAGAACCGAAGCTGTTGACCACCGACTGAACCAGAAGGATTCCCAGCTGAACGATGGACTGCTGAACCGTGGAGGGAATGGCAATCCGGACCATGGACACCATCATGTCCGCATCATAATACCGGTATGTTTCCTCTTCTTTGTAGCCCTTCAGCTTTCTCATCAGAACGAAAAAGGACAGAACTGCAGAAATTCCCTGGGCGATTAAAGTTGCCACGGCAACTCCCCGGACGGCCATGCCGAAACGGATCACGAATACCAGATCCAGCACAATGTTTAGCAGGGATGAAAAAATCAAAAGACGCAGCGGTGTATTGGAATCTCCCAGAGAATTAAAAATGGATGCCTGTACGTTGTACATAAACAAAAAAGGAAGCCCCATGAAATAAATCGCCAGGTAGAGGGCCGCATCGGCAAAAATATCCTCCGGTGTATTTACCAGCCGGAGAATGGTTTCATGGAAGGCAATGCCGAATATGCCCAGGCAGATACCGATGACCAGGAAATTAATGAGCGTCGTAAAAACAGCCGTTTTCATTTTCGCAATTTTCCCTGCTCCAAGGAACTGAGAGACAACGACTGCGCTTCCGTTTCCCCCGCCGATGGCTATGGCTATGAATACGTTGGTAATCGCGTAGGAAGCGCCCACCGCAGCCAGTGCCTGTTCTCCCACAAACTGACCGACAACCACCGAGTCTGTAATATTATAAAGCTGCTGGAACAGATTCCCCAAAATCATGGGGATGGCGAAAAACAAAAGCGCCCTCCCCGGATGATCTCCCAGCATGTCATATCGTTTCTTTCCCGTTTCCATAATGCAAGTCTCCCTTCATATTTTCTGCCATTTCCTCCCTATATGCTTAACAGGAACCGTTCCACAAACATGTAAAATACCGGCACCGTGACGATACAGGCCAGCGTGCTGAGGCAGACGGTCACAACGGAAAGCTTATAATCTCCACCGTACTGTTTGGCGAAGATGGCAATGTTGGCGCCCACAGGCGTACTGCCGGCAATCAGAATCACCAGCTTAATATCCGTCTTGATTCCAGGAATCAGACAGAAAATCAGCAGCGTTACTGCCGGAATCAGCACCAAACGGACCAGGGAGCAGAGGTAAGCGCTCTTCGTAAGAAGAAGCTCCCTCCAGTTCATCTGTGCCACGTACGTACCAAGGATGATCATGGCTAACGGCGTATTCATGGATGCCATATGACCTAGTGCTCCTGAAATTACCGAAGGAACGGGAATCTGCAGAACAAAAATCAGAAAGCCCGCCACTAACGCCAACACAACCGGATTGGAAAGAATGGTTTTTATCTGAATGGTTTTCGGATCCCCGGTCATAATATAAACACCATAGGTCCACTGCAGAATGTTTAAAACGGCAATCAGAGGCGTGAGATAGAAAATTGCTTCCTCACCCAGAATGGACTGAATCAGCGGAATCCCGATAAATCCCACATTGCTGAAGGCCGCAGCCACGTTTTCAATACGCCTTCGGGTGCCGAACACCAGGTAGGACACAGCCATGGCAATGAGCAGCGATAAAACGGTCAGAAGCATGGATTCCGCCTGTTCCATCAGCCTCCCAACAGAAAACTCCGTGATGTAAGAGCGGATCACCACGCAGGGGATAACAGCCCGCAAAAGAAGGGCGCCCAGATCCTTGGCTCCCTGGTCAGAAAGATATCCGGTTTTCACCAGAGCCATTCCCACCGCAATCAGCAAAAACATGATGCAGATCTGCTTCAGCAATACGATTTCCATAATTTTTGTTTCCTTCCCTGCCCCAATGTGCGGGCAATTTTTTCCACCCTTCATTATACACTTGAAACCGGATTCTTCCAACCGGTTTTTCTTGCGGTTGTGAAAAAAGAGGGGAAATGCTATACTGATATCACCGGGGGCAAGCGATTTGAATACGGCGGCACCAAATGCCTTAAAAGAACGGAAACTCGCGTTTATCAAATGCTTCTCCGGCGTTTTATTGACGATTGATACAGACAGAAAGAAGGTACTATGATGGAGCAGACCACTTCCTTTGATGCATACAAACAGAAGTTTAAACAGTACGCCGCCCGCTTCGATGCATCCGACGGGCGCATTGCTTTAAAAATTGTCCATACCGACGCAGTGGTAACGATTATGGACCGGCTGTGCACTCTGAGAGCTCTTCCGGAACATACCAGGCAACTGGCTTTGCTCTGTGCCCTGTTTCATGACATTGGCCGGTTTGAACAGCTTTGCCAGTACAATACCTTCCTGGATCACAAAAGTGTGGACCATGCAGCTCTTGGATGCCAGGTTCTGAAAGAACAGGAAATGTTAAAAGAACTGCCCGAATCCGATCAGAAAAAAATTCTGACTGCCATTTCCAATCACAACCGCCTGGAAATTGAGGAATCGGCCGCTTCGGATGAGGAATGCCTGACGCTCTGCCGGCTGCTGCGGGATGCCGATAAGTGCGATATTTTCCGTGTCTTTGCCACGGACGATATGAAAGACGTCATCGGGGTTCCGGATGAAGCAGTGACAGGAGAAACCATTTCCCCGGAGGTCCTTGCCGCAATCCGGGAACACCGCTGCGTCGATAAACGCATCCGGAAAACGTATCTGGATTTCTGGGTCAGCTTTCTCGGATTCTTCTTTGATCTGAACTATCCGGAAAGCATCGTGATCACAAAAAATCAGGGATATTACCGCATGCCCTTTGATCGGGTCATATTTACCAATCCGGAAGGGAAAAAACAGGTTGAGGAGGTACTTGAAATTATGGAAACCTATCTTCGCAATTTCTCCCAGGAGTCCGCAGGCACCTCTCTCTCTCTGCGCGTTCCAGAACAGCTTCAGGAATTTTTCCGTCTGCATCCGAAGATGGCGCTGGCCTTCTCCGGGGGAACGGATTCTGCCTACCTTTTATATGCCGCCCAAACCTGCGGCTGCCAGGTGCGGGCCTACTATGTTTCCACCAGCTTCCAGCCGGAATTTGAGCTGGAAGACGCCAGGCGTCTGGCACTTGAGCTGGGAGCAGATATAAAGATTTTAACACTGGATGTTCTTCAGCAGGACTCTGTCCGCGCCAATCCGAAAGATCGCTGCTATTACTGCAAAAATGCCATCTTCCACGAAATCCTGAGTGCCGCGGCCTCAGACGGTTTCACAGAAATCATGGATGGCACCAACGCCTCCGACGACGCGGATGACCGGCCCGGGATGAGAGCCTTAAAAGAGTTAAAGGTACTTTCTCCCCTGCGGCTTTGCGGGGTTACAAAAAAGGCGCTTCGGGAATATTCCCGAAACGCCGGATTATTTACCTGGAACAAGCCCGCCTATGCATGTCTGGCCACAAGGATCCCGGCGGGAACCGCCATTAACAGTGCCATTCTGTCCGACGTGGAATGGGCCGAAACAGAATTGTCCCGGCTGGGCTTTTTTGATTTCCGCGTCCGTGTGAGAAAGGAAGACGAAACGGAAACCAGTACCTCATGGTCCGCCAGACTGCAGATTACCGAGGCACAGCTTCCTCTGCTTTTGGAGAAACGGTCGGTTCTTCTGTCCCTCTTAAAAACGAGATTCGACTCCGTTTCCCTGGATCTGGAACTGCGGGCTCCCTCCTGCTAATCTTTGACCCCGGCCGGTTCTGAGGGTGAAGTTTCAGGCGCAAACCTGGCCTCATAAATCTGATTCAGCCAGTCTACCGCCTCCTTCAGACCTTCCGGGCTGAAGGAAAAGTCCTGAAAGATCTTTTTTTCTTCCTCTGTGACGGCAAAAATAAAGGGCCCCGGCCAGACCGCCGCCTGAAGCCGGTCCTCTTTGCCGTCCTCCCCCGAAAGCTTCCTTAAAAGGAAATTCATCCCCCGGCTGCTTCCCGTAAACACAGCCTTTTTTAAAAACGGAATGGAAACCATTCCTTTTAAATCAATCATCTGTTTCACCTCTTGTCCTACCTTATCATGTCCGCGAAAATAAATCAATGTTTGCTATTGTAAAAATTGTCTGTCCTTTGTATACTGATTAAAGAAAAAGCCTGCATATTATCAAATTCGGAGCGCCAATGATTGCTGTATTTCTGACACCTGTGTATCTGCTGTTTCAATATTATATCTTATCCTGGATTTTCGTCTGGGCCAGCTCTCTGTCCCCGGCGCTCGACTCTGTCTGGTTTCGGGCACCTGCGGCTGTTTTCTATCTTTTTCTGGCCTTCAGCCCTCTGACCGGAATGCTGGTGACAAAAAATCCTTTTCATCACATGTTTAAAGTTATCGGCAATTTATGGCTGGGAATTTTTCTGTATCTTTTATTGTTCGTTCTTGCATTCGACGGAATTCGCAGGCTGGCCGGGTACCTGGACTTTTTCGGATACAGGTATCCGTCTTCCATTGCTTCCATGCCCCGGAGCCTTCTCATCTGCGGCGGCATCATCCTGCTCCTGTTGGTCTGTATCGGAATCAGAGGCGTACAGCGGGCCTGTAAAATTACGGTGCGTCACGAATTTATTGTACTTGAAACATGCTGCCGGCTGCCAAAATTGGACATTGTACTTCTGGCCGATCTCCATTTGGGCTGCAATTCCAGCATGAAGCAGCTCCAGAAGCTTGTCGATGCAGTCAATCGGGAGAACCCGGACCTGGTCTGCATTGCCGGGGATATTTTTGACAACGAATACGACGCGATCTCCAGTCCGGAAAGAGCCTGTGCCATTCTGTCCGGAATCGAAAGCCGTTACGGCGTATATGCCTGCTGGGGCAACCATGATGTCAGTGAAAAAATCCTTGCCGGTTTTACCTTCTCATCGAAAGAAAAACGTGAAAGGGAACACCGGTTTGAACAGTTTTTAAGAGATGCCGGAATCTTCCTTCTGGAAGACGAAGTCCGGCTCATCGACGGCGCGTTTTATCTTGGCGGAAGAAAAGATCCGGATATGGCCCGCAAGGAACAGGATACACGCCTTCCGGTGGAGAAGCTTCTGATGTCCCTTAACCGCTCTGTTCCAATGATCCTGATGGAGCATCAGCCAAAGGAACTGAAGAAAGCCCAGTCTGCCGGAGTGGATCTGCTTCTCTCCGGCCACACCCATAACGGCCAGATGTTTCCCGCCAACCTGTTTCTCCGGTTTTTCTGGGAGAACCCATGGGGAATCTTAAAGAAAGGTTCCATGATTTCCGCTGTCACCTCCGGCGCCTGTGTCTGGGGGCCGCCCATGAGGCTTGGAACGGATAATGAAATCATGGTTCTTCATACGACATTTCAAAAGCCATATGCATCCGGCACCAATATTCCGCCGGATTCAAAATAAAAACAGGAGGTTTTACCATGAATACTTTCGTAACATCCATTGTTGATACCTACGAAGAACAGTTAAAGTCAATCCGGCATCATCTTCATGAATATCCGGAACTGTCTTTTGAGGAATACCAGACAGCCGCTTATATCCGGGAAAGTTTATCCAAAATGGGAATTGCCATTGCCGAAGGCTTTTCCGGAACCAGCACGGTTGGTATTTTAAAGGGGAACGAGCCCGGTCCCTGCATCGCATTCCGGGCCGATATCGATGCGCTTCCTGTCAGCGAAGAAAATGATTTGCCCTATAAATCAAAAATTCCAGGCGTCATGCATGCCTGCGGACATGATATTCATACGGCTACCCTTTTGACTTTTGCCCAGATTCTCTCCACAAAAAAGGAACTGGTCAAAGGAACCGTGAAATTCATTTTCCAGGCGGCCGAAGAGAAGCTGCCCGGCGGTGCAAAAACACTCTGTGAGGAAGGCGTCATGAAGGATGTGGATTATGTATTCGGCCTTCACTGTTCCTCCGGATTCCCTCTGGGAACAGTTGCCGTCACTCCCGGCGCCTACTCTGCCGCCATCGGAATTTATGAGGTAACGGTTCATGGAAAAGGCGGGCATGGAAGCTCTCCCCATAATGCTCTTAATCCGGTTCCTGTCGCATGCATGCTGGGAAATTCCTTAAACCAGATTATGGCCGAAAAAAAGAGCCCAACAGAAAGCGGTGTCCTGACCGTTTCCTATATCAATGGCGGTCAGTATCCCAATATCATTCCTGGAGACGTGACCCTTGGCGGCAACATCCGTACACTGGACAACGAACTGATTCAGAAGATGTTCGACTCTGTCCATTCCATCAGCCATGGAATCTGCGAAGGATTCGGCCTTACCTGCGACGTGACGACCACCGTAGGCTATCCGGCTGCCATCAATGTTCCCGAATACATTGAAGTTGTACGTACCGTCGCAAAGGATCTGAGCTACACGGTGTATGAGCGTCCAGATGCACTGGGCGGTGAAGATTTTGCTTACTATCTGCTGGAAAAACCAGGTGCCTTCTTCCAGATTGGCATGGCCGATCCGGAGCGTCCCATCACCTCCACACCGCACCATAACTGCAATTTCCAGCTGGA
Organism: Candidatus Copromonas faecavium (nom. illeg.); assembly: GCA_018712915.1. Classification (GTDB taxonomy): domain Bacteria; phylum Bacillota; class Clostridia; order Lachnospirales; family Lachnospiraceae; genus Copromonas; species Copromonas faecavium. The sequence goes on from DVGC01000058.1 coordinate 123,295, forward strand.
TGAGCGGGGCCTGCGAATCGGCCTGGAAATGGAGCTGGGACTTTATCTGCGCATGACCGGACAGATGTAATTTTCTCGCCGTATGCCGCCGGCCCGCAGTTCGATTCTACCGTAAATGCAGACCGCCGGCCTGCGGCCCGATTCTGCCACATATACAGATTGTCCACCCCGCAGTATAAGAGCAGAACGGGCCTTTGAAAGACAGACACATTTAAAGGGGCAGCCGTCTGAAGGGAAATTCCGGCTTCCGGATTTCCTCCCAGGCGCTGCCCCCGTTTTTCATTTCTCTTCTCTTTTCCTGTATATCCTTTTCTTCCCTCTGCTGCGCCGCAGTCTCCGTCTGCAGACGTCTTTTTCTGCTTTTCTTACTTTTTCATATCCCCTGCCGCCGGAAATCCATACGCCGCGCCGGCCGAAAGCACCGCCCGTTTAATGGCCTCCGCCATCACCTGTGCCGCCAGTGTTCCAACCATATCCTGATCCGCTTTTACGGTACCAACGGAAACGGCATAAATGCTGTCTCCGTCTGCCGTCGTATGAATGGGCCGGATCGCCCTGGCCAAACCATCATGGGCCATACCGGCCAGCTTTCCAAGCTGTGCCTTTGTAAATGCTCCGTTGGTAAGAATTGCACCGATGGTCGTATTTTCCACAAACCGGTTTTCTACCGCCTCATAGCTTTTATAAAGCTCCTCCTCGCTGTTTAAAAACTGTTTCTTTTCTTTATCCAAAAGACCGGCCAGTTTTTTCCCCGACTGCCAGTCAAACACATCTCCCAGCGCATTTACGGCCACGATCGCCCCAACTTTCAGATCTCCCGTCTGAACAGCATAGCTCCCGATTCCCGACTTCATGCTGAATTCCATTCCATGCAGCTTTCCCACCGTACAGCCGGTTCCTGCTCCGACAACTCCGTCCTGATAATTTCCTTCCTCCGCATGGACACATGCCTCGTACCCCATGTTTTCATCCGGACGCACCCGAAAATCCCCGACTCCCAGGTCAAACAAACAGGACTGGCAAACCAGAGGCACTTTGGTAATTCCCACGTCGAATCCAATTCCCCGCTCCTCCAGATACTTCATCACACCCCCGGCCGCATTCAGCCCAAAGGCACTGCCTCCGCTGAGAAGGATTGCATGAATTGCCTCGGCTGCAGCCATGGGCTTTAACAGCTCAGATTCTCTGGATGCAGGACCGCCTCCCCGCACATCCAGCCCGGCCGGCGTTCCATCCTCAAAAAGCAGAACTGTACAGCCGGTTCCTGCCTCCATATTCTGCGCATTTCCAATCTTCACATGCTCGAACTCTGTAATTTTAATTTCTTTCATCCGATCCTCCCGTTTCACCGCGAATTTCTGAATGTTCCGGCAGTAAAAGCCGTCTGTTCTTCTATGCCTCATTGAATCTTGGTTCCATAAGCTCAGTATAACATACGCCACCAGCCTTCACAAGCCGAAAGGAGCAGGGTATTCTCCTCCAAAAGGAACCGGGTATTTTCCATTGCATGTGGACAGCGCATGCTCCTCTTCACGGGAACAGCGTTTTTAAGCAATAAAAAACACCGTCCCCGCAGCATTTATATCTGCAAAAACAGTGCTTTACATGCGCCCTCAGGGACTCGAACCCTGGACAAATAGATTAAGAGTCTACTGCTCTACCAACTGAGCTAAGGGCGCTTGTTTTGTTTGTATCTCTGTGACACGTCCATTATTATATGACAGAAGTCCCGGAAAGTCAACACTTTTTTTATGGTTTTTTCAATGACCAAAAATGAAATTTTAAATTCCACCTCTCCTGTTATGAAGTGACTTTTGTCAAGAGATAAATGCCGTATCCAGCAAACTTTTTCTTGACTGTCATATTTGTGTGATCTGTCAGCATCTGAAAGGAGCTCT
>DVGC01000059.1 GCA_018712915.1 Candidatus Copromonas faecavium (nom. illeg.)
AAAGTCAAGGCTAAATTGATGAACATTGAAAATTTTATACAGGTTGAAAAAATAGGTATCACAATAAGACCACCACGCCTGTGCTGGCCTGAAAAAGTATTGTGGAATTATTCGGATTCTGGAAGCGAGGAGGTATACGGGATACGTACCTTTTGGGGATTGCAGCAGAATCAAACGCAGCATGCATTTGAAGAATGGCAGCATAGGATGGAAGAACTGGAATTAAGAGTGGCAAAAATTGATGAATTTAGAAAAATTGCTTTCTTTCATCATTTGATTTTTGTAAAAGAGTAGCTGAAAAAGGAATGTGATAATATGAAACGGCTACCCATCAAAAGGAAGTCAAATCGGTAAGAATAAAGCAGATGCTTACAGTGCTTATTTGAGGAAACTTACCGGGGCAGCAGGTCCGTTATGTTACTTTATATTCGGAAATAAGCTCTTCTGCCAGATACTCATCGCTCATACAATGCAGATCGGAAACCCCTTCGCTGATGAAACGATAAATTTCTGAGTGGTAGAAAAAGCTCAGAGCATCGTTCAAAGAAAGCTGTTCTTTTTCTGCAAAACGCTCAATAATTCGCGTATATTTTTTCTGCAATAAAATAGGATTAGCAGTCAAATTTGTTCACTCCCTTCATAGTGCAAATAAGTGCCCAAAGCTTTCTGCGACCGGAAACATAGCTGCAAGTTGGGTTTCTCGTAACGCAGCCTCTGCAGAGCTTCTTTTTTATCAATTAAATTGTCAAGATAAAGTTCGATGGTATTAAAGACTTTGTCATTTGCGACGCCGCCAATTACAATATCATAATTTGTGGAGTCTTTTCCACTTCTGCAAGTAAGGATGAAATCAAGCCATTCTTCGGAGTAAGAAGTGAACTTCAAAATTTTAAGTTCCTGATATGCCGTTTCGTCAAAGTTGTATCAGGAAACAATTCCCTTTTTTCCACGACGTTTGAACTTCTCACACCACCTTACAGCTTGCTCATAAATAGGAGTCAAATAAAAACCAGACCCAAAGTCCACATGCTTTCTGGAACGCTCTAAATCAGGCGATGGAATCGCTAAGTAGGAACCATGATATAAAATCATATTTCAATTCCCCTTTCCTGCATTAAGCTGATAATATCATTCACAAAGTAATCCTTGCTTTGCGTATGCAGAATTTCATATTCCGGTATGATGTAACCAAATAAGATATCGCTTTTTTCTGTCAGCATGCTATAGATTTCTTCAGCATTTTTTTCGAGTCGGGCTGCAATGCTTTCGATACAAAAAACAGCAAATTCAAGTTCGTTTGTGTTTGTGATTTCCGTATTTTCCAACATGGCATTGATTCCTCCGCTATTCCTATTTGAAAGGGAAAGACATACCATAGGTTTTTAAACTTTCCCTTATACTTCAATGACAATCGGACTTTTAGTTTTTTGACCGAATATCACGCTTGCTCTACCCTCCCAAGAACCAACGACTTCCGTTTTATATAAAGAATTTCCGAAAATGAAGATGAAAGAACTTGCTCTAAGAAGTTTCGATTCCACTTGATCTTATATCAGGAGTCAGGGGAAGTCAAGAAATCCTGGTGAAAATGTTCCACATTCCCGGACTGTATCTCGGACAAATGCTGCCTGATGTGTTCTTCTGTCCAATCCCACCATTTCAGTTTAAGCAGCAGTTCAATGGTTCCTTCCGGAAAGCGCTTTCTTATCGGTTTTGCCGGAACGCCGCCGACGATGGTATATGGCGGAACGTCCTTTGTAACGACAGCGCGAGTCCCGATAACGGCGCCGTCTCCAATCGTAACGCCTGCCAAAATGACTGCTTCATAGCCAATCCAGACATCATTTCCGATAACAATATCGCCCTTATTATCCTATGCATCTGTAACATCCTTTGCATCTAAATCCCATTCTTCAAAAAATATGGGGAACGGGTAGGTAGAAAGGGAAGATAGATTATGATTGGCACTGTTAAATAGGAATTTTGCTCCACAGGCGATGGAACAAAATTTGCCGATGATCAGTTTATCCTGGTTGATAGGATAGTGATACAGAACATTGTTCCTTTCAAAATCCGTCGGATCCTTTGCAGAGTCGTTATACATGGTGTAATCGCCGACTATGATATTAGGATTATGGATGACATTTTTCAGGTAGATGGTTTCCGTGTCCCTTGAGCGAGGGCAGATTTTCTGCGGCATAGCGGTTCCTCCTTGTGAAACATACGATATGGAAATTTAAGTTTTGTAATATGAAACATACAGTATGGAAATTCATGCTTTTTGATTAAATTAAAATTTCACTTATTCCAGCGAAATTAAAAATGGGGAAAGCAGTTTGCCGTCATCGAAAGACGGAGGTAAAAAAACCATGAATGTCACAAGCAACAACGGTGACATTGATGTTGATTTTGTCAGTGAATAAAGATTCGGGCAGTCTTTTGGGGCTGTCCGAAAGCTAAAAAACATCAGCTGCGGCTTTTTGCCGAAGTGGAAACATACGGAGTGCAGGGACATAGGAATACCGGCACACGGGAAGGCGGATGCACCGGAAGACAGATTTATCGGAAGAGTGTGCACGCTGAGGATAAGAGATGTCAGGACATAAGGACAATAAGCTGCGGACATGAAAAAAAGCGTGCCCGCAGCTTTTTATAACGACGAAAACAGTGCCTGGTATTCTTTCCTTGCTTCCTTCCGGCAGATGAGATAGTAAGTAACGGATGCTTCCGGATCCGAGATGGGGATTTCGATGCGTCCCCGGCCGGAGCGGATGTACTTGTTTGCCAGATCGGTGGTAAAGGACGGCAGTGAGGACGCCTCCACCAGTTCATTAAAGGTGAAATGATCGCTTTGGGTTAAGAAACGGGAATCCGGCATTTTTTCCGTCTGTACGAAATTCCAGAATCCGATGTCATTCATTAACAGCATATTTTCCCCGTTCATTTCTGCAAACGACAGGCTCTTTCGCCTTGCATATCTGTGGCCCTTCGGCAGTGCAAACACCAGAGTCTCATGGCCGCATTCTTTGATAAAATAATCATTTCCCTCAATTTTTTCAGGGAGAACAATCAGCTGGTATGTGCCGTTTTTAAGACCGGACAGAAGGGCCTCCTCGTCAGCAGTCTCTGTCTGAACCGTTTTTCCTGGGTACAGACTGTTAAGCAGCGGTGTCAGCAGCCAGCTTGGGGCCGGGGTGCAGACTCCCAGAGCGATGGTGCGGTGCTTTCGGTCGAAGTCCCGGGCCTTATCTGCCAGGGAGTCTGCATCCGACAGCAGCTGTTTTGCGAGTCCCAGCACATAAGTCCCGTTTTCATTCAGCTCCAGCCGGTTTTTCCGCCGGAAAAACAGAGGAATACCCAGCTCTTCTTCCAGTTTTTTCATGTTCCGGCTGAGAGCCGGCTGGGAAAGATGCAGAACTTCTGCGGCTTCAGAGAGAGTCCCGCAGTCCGCAAAGACCACAAACTGGCGCAGTTCATACAATTCAATCATGTAATTCCTCCTCAGTATTCATTTCATTTATCACTATATTCTTGTTTGGCATTGTACTTTTCCAGGAAAATACGGTATTCTGTTGTCATAAAGAACAGGAGATACCAATACCAAGAGCCGTTTGAATATCATTTCTAATTATAGCAAAGAACAACAGCCTGTGCAAGCTGCAGCATGGTTCCAAGACGCGCTGGGTATGGTTCCAGACCGGGCAGGAACGGGAGATGCACCGGAAGTTTCTGGAGCGTATGGCTCAGGGCGGCATGGACTGTATTCATGCATGCCCGATGTTGGCCGCTAAGCTGAAAATCCTGGAGAAAAATCCGCGGGCAAGATACCGCAACGAGAGTATCAGTATCTGCGAAATTATCGCGGCCAATGACCAATGGGAGGAATCCCGGCAATAAAAATCAGGCTGACGTCATGGCCCTGCCGGAAATGGCAGCCATGATTGGCAATAAACAGCAGGGAAAGAAAAGAAGATATGGAGGGAAAGATTATGGAATTTTTGACTTTGAATACTGGTGCAAAGATGCCGCTGGAAGGTTTTGGCGTATTTCAGATTCCCGATCCCGTTCAGTGTGAGCAGGTGGTTTATGACGCCATTAAGACAGGTTACCGTCTTTTGGATACGGCTGCGGCTTACGGAAATGAGGAGGCGTTAGGAAAGGGCGTGGCCCGGGCTATTGCAGACGGCCTTACCACCAGAGAGGAATTGTTTATTACCACCAAAGTGTGGGTACAGGATCAGAAGAATGAAGAGACTGCCTATGAGGCAGTTAAGGCGTCACTGGCGAAGCTGAACATGGACTATGCGGACCTGGTTCTGCTTCATCAGCCCATGGGAGATTATTTTGCAGCCTACCGCGGTCTGGAAAAAGCCTATAGAGATGGGCTTACCAAAGCCATCGGCGTGGCAAATTTCTATCCGGGTCCTCTTACCAATCTGTGTGAGAATGTGGAGATCATTCCGGCAGTCAACCAGGTAGAACTGCATCCTTTCTTTGTTCAGGAGAAGGCCCTCGAGAATATGAAAGCTTACGGCGTGGTTCCGCAGGCCTGGGGACCGCTGGCTGAGGGAAAGCACGGTATCTTCACCGACCCGGAGCTGACTGAGATTGGCAGAAAGTATGGAAAGAGCGCGGCTCAGGTGGTTCTTCGCTGGAATGCTCAGCGCGGCGTGTCCATCATTCCCAAGTCTGTCCATGTGGAGCGGATGGAGCAGAACATCGATATCTGGGATTTTGAACTGACCGACGAGGAGATGGCAAAGATTGCGTCCAAAGACCTGGGACACAGTGAGATCGTGGATCACGATGATCCTGGATTTGTGAAAATGCTCTGCAGCATGAACATTCACGATTAATCGAACGTCCCGGAACCGAACCGGGGAAGTTGATTTTTAGATATCTCATATCATGTTCTGTAAAAAAGAATTATGGGAACCATATTCCTGTATCTTGATAATAGAACGGGAGGGCCGATATACCAGCGCTCCCCCTTTTTGTCATAGGATGTTCACATGAAGCAGAATTTCCGGAACTGCGGGAAAGGAAACTGGCGGAGTAGCTTTTTTGCCAATCTTATATTCTGATCATATCCGTTTGCATGCCGGCAGTTATGAATGGAAGTGTTTATAACAGCGAAGGCCTGCGAACGGAAAATTCCCAATTTCTGGAAATGTTCATATTGTGTAAGAAAAACCTGTAATCGAAAAAAATATGAGAAGCATCCCCATATCACGCAGGAAAACACTATGCAGTCAGCGCATTGTTATTCAAAAGTAAATTGGCTAGAATAAAATTGTGCAATTAGGCTGGCAGAAAAAGGGTAAAAATCTGTTTTTAGCCAGTGTGGAAATCAGCAAACAGTTTATCTGGAACGGTCCGGGTCAGGGAGAAAGTGCGGGAAGGGAGGCTTACAGGATCAGGACGCTTTTGTATATAGGATAAAGAAATTTCTGCCTTGCCTGGAATCTTTTTTCTGTCATATGGACGGTGCCAATCCATGGATGAACGGAGAAAAGGCTTATATTCTGTCTGCTGACAGAACATTTCGGAAAGGATGGGAGTATGAGAAAAAGGGTTAAAAAGAGAGCATTAAGTCTGCTTCTCAGCGGAGCGATGGTACTTTTGCTTTGCTCTCCGGCAGCTGCAGCAGTGCTTGTGGATAACATGGGAAACAGCGCAGATGTTACGGATGTAAGAGGCAGGGAGTTTGCGGGTCTGGGAACAGAAAGACGGGAGTCTGCGTCCAATGCGGAGCAGCCGACGCTTCCGGCAAACGGAGAGCTGCCTGAGGATGGAACGACAGTCATTGCTCAGGAAAAACAGAACGTGGAGCGCGTTCAGAACCTGATTGACGAATTGGAAGATGCAGATCGTGTCACAGAAGAAAATCTGGAGGATGTGGAGAAGCAGTTAGAGGCTGTGGAAGCCGCCATGGATGAACTGAGCGAAGAGGAATATGCTCAGCTCGATTTGGAAAGGTATGAGAAACTGCTGGAAGTTGTTGAGGCATTTCACGAACCCGTTTTACTGGTAAGCGAGCCGGTGGAGTACAACGGCCCGGAAGTAGTGCTGGGGACGGAGCAGATCCAGAGTGGTTCTTATCTGTATTTTGGTCATAATAGTGACCCTGACGCGTCTCCAGCAGATTGGGATACTGTGAAGTGGCGTGTGCTGGATAATGAAGGTGAGCAATTATTCTTGCTTTCAGACGAAAATCTTGCATTAGTACCGTTTAACAAAACAGCCAGTTCGCGGTGGAATGGCAGTCATGTAAAAAGCTTTTTAACGGTACTTGGAGAACAGTCTGGATTTATGGAAGCGAAAGAAATGGCAATTATTTCGCAAACTGTTCATCAAGATACGGGAGAAGCCACTTCGGATACCTTGTTCTTATTGTCGCAAGAGGAAGCGGAAAATCCAGAATATTTTCCGGGCGGAAACGCGGACAGAATACCGACAGCGAATGATTTGGAGAAGAATGGATGGTGGCTTCGTACAGCTGCAGAGCAAACGGGGTATGTTGTTTATGTAGATGCAGATGGTAAAATTCAGACTTCTGGTGTAACCGCAACATCTGAAAATATGGCGATTCGGCCGGCAATGAAAATCAATCTGGATTCGGTCCTGTTTTCCGCTAATGCGGATTTGGAATTTGAAGATATATATTCCAATAAACCTGGAAGATTTGCTGGGCTTCAAAAGGTTAAGGAAAATTCCGTAGATTCTTGGAGGCTGATCCTGAGGGATGACGCTGTAAAATTTGATGCGGAGTTGGTTGGTGGGAATAAAGCAGCAGCAGGAGAAGATATTTCGTTTAAATATTCTGGAACTATTCCGGCAAATTATACAAAAGAAGAATACGGAAGACGGATTTCTGCTATGCTTGTTGATGAAGATGAAAATCTTCTTTATTATGGGCCTATAACTAGCTTTACTTCAAATGGTTCAGCTGTACAATTGACATTTACATTACCTGATGACATTGAGACAGGAAATTATACACTGAAATTGTTTGTTGATCTTCATCCCCTTGGGCACAATTCTGCTCGCGTAAGCAGCTATGCAAGTGATTTTGTTGATATTCCTCTCACTGTGGGAGAGGACGGCGCAGAATCGGCTCTTGCGGCGCCCACCAATGTAAAGTGGGATGCATCGAAAAACGGGGTGGTTACCTGGAGCGCGGTAGCAGGTGCGACTGGATATGAGATTCAGCTTTATGGATATGATCCGTCCGGTAAATATGAAATTGGTGATCCGATCCGCGTAGACAAAGTGTCGCAGTATAAGCTTACCATTGACAGCATTTTCCCAACGTATCTCGTTGGTATCAAAGCAATTGGCAGCGGAAATACAATGAGTGATGAAACCGTTAGCTCCACGATCACTTTTGATAAAGTAAATGTTGACTTTATCGATGTAAAATTTGACGCGAACGGCGGTATCCCGAGTCCTCTTGCAACTCAGCATATCAAGGTCGGAAGCAAAATAACGGAACCGGCTCCGACAAAAGCAGGTTACCGCCTGATGGGATGGGACGGTTGGAATCCGCAAAATCCGCAGGAAAAATGGAATTTCAATAATCCGGTTATGTCTGCGATGACCTTGAAGGCTGTTTGGGAACCGATATCTTCATCAATTGCAGCTCCATCCAATGTAAAGTGGGATGCGGTTACTGTTGGAAAGGCAACCTGGAATGCAGTGGCGGGAGCTTCGGAATATGAGGTTCAGTTATATACTCACGGACCAAACAAACGCTCGCCGATGGGAGATCCAGTTATTGTTAAAGGAACGAGCTATATTTTTAGTATCAGTAATACTCAGTATTCGTATTCTTTTGGAGTAAAAGCTCTTGACAGCAATGACGTGGCTAGTACGGAGGCATTCAGCAATCCGAAAGGGTTCAATCGTGTAAATGTTGATACCGTTACTGTGAAATATAATACAAATGGAGGAATCCCCAGCCCTCTCGCGACTGTGGTTGTAAAGGTGGGGAATAAAGTGCCGTATCCGGGCGATTTGGTGAAGCCAGGCTATAAATTTATGGGCTGGAGTTATAATCCGAGTACAATGTGGGACTTTGATGATCCGGTTATGACGGATATGACATTAGAAGCAGTTTGGGAACCGATTGAATCGCCTTCAAAAGATACTTCCGTATCCTCAGTCACGGTTGACGGCACCAAGGGAACCATCAGTGGTACAAAGATTTCCGTTGTGCTTCCGCGCGGTTCCAAGATTCCGACAAGCGCGTCTGCGGTCAAGATTACGACCAAAGATGACGGTGCGCTGGTTATGGATTTAAAAACAAATAACAGCGGCAAAACATGGACCTTTACGGTAATGGCAGAAGATGGAACGACGACGGAGGATTATACGATTACCGTAACGGTTAAATCCAGCAGTTCCGGCGGTTCCAGCGGCGGAGGCGGCGGTTCTAGCTCCGGCGGAGGCGGAGGCGCAAGCTCCAGTTCCCGCAGACCTTCTTCTACCTCATCTACGAAAAAGCCCAGCCTTCCGGCTTATGTCGTAAGCGGAACTTGGTCCCGGAATGGTGAGGGACAGTGGAGATTTACGGATGGAAGCGGCACCATTTATAAGGGAAGATGGGCAGCAGTGGAAAATCCGTATGCCAACGCGGCGCTTGGACAGTATGGTTATGACTGGTTCCGGTTTGACGCGGATGGAAACATGGTCACTGGCTGGTTCCAGGACAGCGATGGAAATTGGTATTATCTGAATCCGAATTCCGACGGCACCAGAGGAAGAATGCTGACCGGCTGGTTCCAGGATGTTGATGGAAGCTGGTATTACTTAAATCCCAACTCTGATGGTACCAGAGGTCGGATGATGACAGGATGGAACTGGATTACAGGTGCAGACGGCATGAAACGCTGTTACTATCTGAATCCCAACGCGGATGGCACCAGAGGAAAGATGGCTGCCAATACGACCGTGGAGAATTACACGGTAGATGCTGACGGACATTGGATTGTTGACGGCGTTATCCAGACCCAGTAATCATAAATATATTGGCCGGAGCTTGAGTAGTCCTTAAGCTCCGGCCATTGTTATGCCGTGAAAAAGCGAGTTACTGTTTGCGGCATTACATTTCCGCACGATAAGTTTTTCATTACGACATATCTTTTTGCTTATCCGTATAAATTCCCGGAAAGCGGCTGCTTCAGGAGGGATTCTCCGTTACTGAAAAACAGCATGGGAAATTCCAAGGGCCTGCTGGCAGCGATTGTCGATGTCAATTCTATTGTCTTCAAAGACACAGTCATCGAAATTCATTTCCGCACGGGTAGGTATGCTTTCCAGCACCACGGCCGTCTGATTACGATGGAATGTGTTGCCTGTAAAGCGGGTATCACTGGAATTGCTGCTTGTCGAGTTGATGTACAGGCCGGTTTCGTTTCCCTCAAAGATACAGTTAAAAGTATTGACCCATGCATCTCCATCATTGAGGACAGCGGTATTCCAGTTGGAAAACCGGCAATTTTGAATCCAGACTCGATTGGCGGCGGAAAGGCCGACGCCGGTGCCGTCTCCGGCAAAATGGATACCGGTAAACTGACTGATCCAGCCCTGATAGGGAACTGCGGGACGCAGCTGGACCCCTGCGGTGAACGTGGTCTGCTTTCCGTTTTCCTCAGAACCAATGAGATGGAAGGAACGGCCCCAAAGAACAACAGGCTCTGTATAGGGAACGGCGGGCAGTGTGATGTTGATTGCATCTTTGCTGTCTGATTCTTTCGCCAATCGGTCGATAAGCGCCTGAAGCGCAGCGGAATCGGACAGATCTGCGTTCTTTGAATTGTAATGGTGGGTATGAATCGGGGTGATTACCAGGTTCGTGCGAAGACGGAGGGTATCTCCATTTTCCATGGTAAGCGTCCAGATGAGCTGCGTGGGGCTGGCGCATTCTTTATTAAAATTAACATAGCTTATCAGGGCGGTTCCGGGAAAACTGTTTTTCTGTGATATGGGACCGGAAACCTGTACCTGACTTTTTGCATCGCCGGGCGGTACAGCCTGGAGTGCAGCTTTTTCCACCTTTTGCAAAAAGATTCCGCTGGCATCGGTTCCGGAGTCCTTGTGGTTGATATAAAGCCTCAGAGGGAAATGGTACTGTTCCCTTTCTCCTGCGTCCTGGGGAATTTCCGCCATGGGATAAAAAGGATTGGAGCTGACATTGGTAAGAATCTGATAAGTTCCGTCCGAATCGGTATAGGTTAATTCCCCCATCCCATCGTAAGTTTTTGGCGCTGCAGCGAGATAAATCCCGGTTATGGAGGCGAGAACGAGAAAACTGATGAGGATTGTACGCAGGAATCTGAAAGAAATATGGCGGGGAGCTTTTTTTCGTATCCGTCTGTTGATGCTCCTGGCACAGTAGGGACAGAATACCGCATGCTCCGGGAGGGCTGTGCCGCAGTAAGGACAGGTTTTTTCCATATGACAAAGGCTCCTCTTTTCAGCAAATGCAGGACATGTGATGCTACAGCTCATCCAGCAGACGAAGGACATTTTTATAGCGTTTGGCTGGATTTACCTGAGTGCACTTGGTAACAATACGTCCCCAGCGGCCATCGGCCAGCCTGGTGGAGGGATGCTGACCCGTCAGCATGGTATTGATTAGAATCCCAAGAGAATAAATATCTGAATAGGTATCTGACTGGGACAGACCATACTGCTCCGGAGCAGCGAATCCGGTGGTGCCAAGGATTTCCGTATCATTCTGGCGTGTGTCTTTATGGAAACGGGCGGCATCAAAATCAATAAGAACGGCATTGGAGCCGCGCAGCACCACGTTTTCCGGCTTTACGTCCCGGTGTACGGCTTCCATGGAATGAAGCACCCACAGGGCGCAGCAGAGCTGCTTTACAATATTTCGTGTTTCTTTGGAAGTAAATAACGCATCTTTTAGCATGACGCCCATGTTATCGCCCTGAATATACTCCTCCAGGACGATGTTTTTGCCTTCATCTGAGGCAACCTCGAAGATTTTTGGAAGACTACAGCTTTCATAGCTCAAAAGCTTATGATATACCTCTGCGTTTCCGGTAAAAGAACGCAGAATAAATCGCTCATTGGAAGTACGGTGCCGGATGAGAGATACGGTACCGCGTTCACTTTTTTTCAGAAGCTCATGCATTTCAAATTCCGTTTGCAGAGCATGTTCAAGCCATGTATAGTAAGTCATATTTCCCTCGCATGATGTGTCTCAGGACAGCTTCAATGGCTGTCCGCAGCGGTTGTCTATATCGGTTCCATTATGTTCAAACTGGCATCCGCTGAAATTCATTTCAAGCTCCACGGAAACGGATTCCAGCAAAACGGCAGTCTCGTTTTCTTTGAATTGATTATCGGTAAAGCGGCTGTCACTGGGGCTGGTGTCCCTTGTGTTATAATGGAGCCCGGTCCGGTTGCCGTCAAATTCGCAGCCTATGACATTCACCCAGGCCTCTCCATAGGCCAGAACCGCTGTGTCCCAGTTAAGAAAGCGGCATCCAGTGAGCCATAAGCGGTTGGCTGAGGACACGCCCATACCGCTGCCGCTGCCAATAAAGTCGATGTCTGTAAAGTAGCTGATCCAGTCCCTGCTGCCGTTCTGAGCACGAATCTGGATTCCGTCCGCAAAGGTGGTACGTTTCCCTTGCTCCTCCGTTCCGGTCAGATTAAAGGCCCGGTCATGGAGAATGACAGGTTCTGTATAAGTAACTGCCGGAAGAGTGATATTGACGATGTCCTGTTTGGACGTCTGTTCTGCCAGCTGGTCAATGAGTGCCTGAAGGGCTGCAGAATCAGACAGGTCCGCGTTGGCAGAGTCGAAGTTGTAAATGGGGGTTGGAGTAATGGTCATATCCATGCTTAACTGGATGGTATCCCCATTTTTCATGGAAAACGTCCAGATAATCTGTGAAGGGCTGGGACTTTCCCTGCTGAAATTGATAAAGCTTACCAGCGTTACGCCGGAATACCCTGCTTCGATCCCTTTTTCCGGAACCGTACATTGGATTGGAAAAGTGCCTTCAGAAGAAGATTCAGCCTGTACATTTACGGATTCAACCTTACTTAGAAATTCTTCGGATGCATCTTCACCAGTGACCAGGTGGTTTGCGTACATCCGAACGGGAAAACGATAGCTCTCCTGATCGCCTGCTGTATGATGAACTTCTTTGATTGGCTGGTACCGGTCAAGGCTGTTATTAAGAATCAGCTGATAGGTTTCATCTGTGTCTTCATAGAGAACTTCTGCCGCACCGGAGAAGAACTGAGGAGCAGTGTAATGATGAAATCCAAGGCTCAGCACTGCAGCCAGACAGAGAAGGAAAAGAAAGAACAGAAATTTTTTGTTCAAAATAGAGTGGGGGGGGGGTAAAAGGAACCCGGGAATTTATGCTTTTTGCACAATGAGGGCAGAACGAAGCTTCGTCGCGAAGCGGCGCACCGCAATAGGGACATGTTTTTTTCATGGCGTATCTTCTCCTTGTTCATAAGTTTCAGAAACCGGAAGGGAATCTGGAAATTCAGCCTGAGAAAGATCGATGGGCTGATTGCAGCGGTTATCAATATCCGCTTCATTATCATAAAAAATACAGCCGGAAAAATTCATCAGGACATCCGTGGGAACATTTTCAAGAAGCAGGGCAGTTCCGTTGCCGATAAAATGATTTCCTGTAAAATGGGTATCACCGGCAGTGACATTTTCGGAATTATAATGCAGGCCGACGGAATTATTTTCAAAGGTGCAGTCCGTCGCATTCATCCAGACATTTCCAAAACTAAGAAGCCCGGTTTTCCAGTTTGAAAACCGGCAGTCTTTTGCCCATAAGCGGTTTGCCGCCGAGATCCCCACACCGGTTCCGTCACCGACAAAATCGATACCGGTGAAATAGCTGATCGAATAGTTGCTGGTTTCTCCTCGCATCATCTGGATGCCGCCGGTGAAGGTTGTGCGCTGCCCATTCTGACTGGAACCGGTCAGATTGACAGCATGCTCTTTCAGCACAATGGGTTCCGTATAGGTGATGGCTGGAAGATGAATGATTACGGAGTCTTCCGGATTCGTTTCTTCTGCCGCCCAGTCAATCAGTGCCTGGAGTGCCCTGGAATCAGAAAGATCGGCATTATCAGAGCTAAAATTGTAAATAACGGATGGTGAAATGGATAAATCCATGCGAAGATAAATGGTATCTCCGTTTTTCATGGAGAGAGTCCAGACGGCCTGGGCCGGGCAGGAGCTCTCCCGGGTATAATCGATGAGACTGACGAGAGCCGCATCGGTATTAAAGTCTTTTGGCTCTGGCTTTGTACACTGAATTGGACTTGGGCTGTCAGAGGGCTGGTCAATCCGAACACCGACGGATTCCAGGTTTTGCATAAACGGCTCACTGGCATCCGCTCCGGTTTCCAAATCGCTGACGTAAAGCCATATGGGAGAGCGGTAAGATTCTTCAAATCCGGCCATTGTTTCATACACTGGCACAGGAGTGTAGCGGTCTTTGAGATTATTTATGACAAGCTGATATGTGCCGCTTTTATCTGTGTAAATGACTTCTCCCATGCCGTCGTAGGTCCTGGGGCGTGTCCTCAGAAAAATGGAGAAAAACACGGCTGCCGCCAGAAACAGGGGCAAAAACATCCATAATGTCTTTCTCATACCGGGGTAAGGACGCTTTAGCACGCTGCGTGAATTGATGCATCTGGCACAATAAGGACAAAAGGCAGCTTCTTTTGGAAGAGGCGCTCCGCAGTGAGGACATGTTTTCTCCATTGGGTTTCCCTCCTGTCATATTGGGGTTAAGACTTCAGATGATATTGTCACTATGCAGATTGCATATGGTTTATTTTGTGGAACTTTATAGAATATTATATATAATTTTGCGATAAATTGGAAGAGAAGCGGAAAGAAAATTTTTCTGGCAAAGTTTTTCTGGAAAGTTTTGCCTACTATGCAGCCGGCATATTGGATTTTTGGCGAAAATTGTATAAAATAAAAGCAGCGGAAGTATGGGGGTGGGTATTACGGATAGAAGAAATACAGACGATCTTTGTCAGGAACTGATGGAGGAATCGAATATTGATTCTTATATGAAGAAGAATCAGTCCTATTTTGCGGACAGCAGTATTTCCGAGCTGCTGACGGAGTTTTATAAGCGTCAGGAGATTTCCAAGGCGGAGCTGGCCCGCAGAGCCGGCATGAGCGAGGTGTATCTCCACCAGCTTTTTTCCGGGCGGAGGAAACCATCCAGAGACAAGCTTTTATGCCTCTGCATCGGGATGGAGCTGACGATTGATGAGACACAGAAGCTGCTAAGACTGGCCGCATTCGGGGAGCTTTATCCCAGAATCAGGCGGGAGGCCATTATTTATCATGGCATTGCTCATCACACATCGTTGGATGAAATCAATGAGAATCTGTTCAGAAAAGGGGAAAAGGCACTGAGCTGATGTTACGAGAGGATTTCTTTTCATAAGGTTAAAGGGGCGCTGCAAATCCCGGCTGGAATGTTCTGGCCTGGAGTTTGCGGCGCTTTTGTTATTTGATGGAAACACCGTTCCCTAACATCGTTCTCTATAACAAAACATGGGGCAGAGCTCCGGATCCGTATGCAGGAGGGGAAACAGGGAGACGGAGACAAGCAAAATGTCCCCTCTTTCTCATGCCAGGGGGAAGGGAGGATGGAGCGCATATAAGAATGAAACGGAGAATGTAATTGCTATTTGTCCTCCTGCGCGGTACACTGTACTCACAGAGACTTTGCCGGAGAAGGGCTGCCAGCCATTTTTATCACAAAGCATATTTTGCGGAATAAAAGAGAACGGCAGAAGGGAGAAACAGGGATGAAAACGAAGATCAAAGGAAGATATGTCATCGGCTTTGACGGGAAGGATCATGAGATCATCGAAAATGGTGAAGTGGTGTATGAGGGGGATACTATCCTCTATGTGGGAAAGTGCTGCGAGGGGAAGACAGAGCATACGGAGGATATGGGAAACTCTGTCATTATGCCGGGCTTCATCGATCTGAACGCGCTGGGGGATATCGACCATGATATTCTTCACAAGGAGGTCTATCGGCATGTAAAGCCGAGCTTAAATCCGTCCGAGGAATACTTCAATAAGGGAACGCATGAGCTTATGACGGCGGAGGATGAGGCCTTCAAGTCCCTGTTTGCCTATGCCCAGCTAATTCGAAACGGCGTGACAACAGCCATGCCCATCACCTCTACTTATTATAAGAAGTGGGCCGATACCTACGAAGAGGAGGAGGCTGGCGTTCGTCATGCAGGAAAACTGGGACTCAGGCTCTATACTTCCCCCAGCTATCAGTGCGGAATGGGGGTCGTCCGGCCAGACGGGACTTCGACGGTACGTTTTGATGAGGAAGCGGGAGAGGCAGGGCTGGAACGTGCCAGAAAGTTTATTGAAACATATGACGGCGCTTATGACGGACTGATTCGCGGCGCGCTTTTGCCGGAGCGGATTGAGACTCAGACGGAAACGGTTTTGAAGCGGACGAGAGAGTATGCGGATCGCCTTCACTGTCCTGTCAAGCTCCATGCGGCTCAGGGGCCTTTTGAGTACAACTATATTCGGGAAAGAAACGGCATGAGTCCTGTGGAGTATCTGGACAGCCTGGGATTTTTAAAACCGGGAGTGGGTATCCCTCACTGTTATATGTTAAAGGGAACCAAATGGGTGGCGGATCCGGGGGATGATCTGGAAATTCTTTCCCGTACCGGTACGACGGCCATCTACTGCCCGCTGATTATCGGACGCAGCGGCCGTCATCTGGATTCCTTTAAGCGGTATCATGACCGCGGCGTCAATGTGGCCATCGGGACGGATACCTTCCCGCCGGATTTCTTCCAGAATATCCGTGTGGCCTGCATGTATTCCCAGATGGTGGAGGGACGCGCGGAGGGTTCTACCTATGCGGATGTTTACCGTGCAGTGACTCTGGGAGGCGCGAAGATGCTGGGCAGAGAGGACCTGGGACGTCTCTGTGCCGGAGCGAAGGCAGACCTGATTGCCGTAGACCTGGAAGGCTTCCATATGGGAGCCGTGGATGATCCGATTCGTACGATTTTCATGTGCGGATCCGGACGGGATGTGGTCCTTTCTGTTATCAACGGCCGCACGGTCATGAAGGATCGGGAAATTCCGGGAATTGACCTTGCAGAACTGAAAAGAAAAGGACAGGAGTATTACGACAGGATGAAGCTGGGGTATCTGGAGCGGGATTATAAACATCTTCCGAAAGAAGAGCTGTTCCGCCCGTCCTTCCCGGTGCGATAGGAGGAGAACGATGTTTGATCTGTTGTTGAAGCATGCGTATGTGATTACCATGGATGAGAAACGGCGGCTGATCGAAGATGGAGCCGTCGGAATTGAAAATGGCAAGATTGCCTTCGTGGGAGAAAGCCGGGAGGCTGAGTATTTTCAGGCAAAAGAGGTTCTGGATCTGAAGAATCATGTCGTCATGCCCGGATTCGTGGATGCCCATGGTCATGGCGGCCATTCCCTTTTTAAATCCATCGTCGGCAGCACCAGCTACTGGATGCCGGTGATGACCCACACCTATAAAAATTATGTGACGGATGAATTTTGGTACAACGAAGGCCGGCTCTCGGCTCTGGAGCGGCTCCATGCGGGGGTCACCACGGGAGTCTGTGTCCTGGGCTCCCAGCCAAGATGCGATTCGCCGGTATTTGCCTTTAACAACGCAAAGGCGTATGCGGAGGTTGGCGTAAAGGACATTGTCTGCACCGGGCCGTGCAGTGTGCCGTGGCCACATCGGTTCAGCCGGTATGAAGACGGAAAACGGATCAGAAAAGAAGTTGCCTATGAAGAAGTGCTGGACAGCCTGGAGACGGTGGTTTCGGAGCTTCACCATGCAAACGGAGACAGAACCAGGGCTTATGTGGCTCCCTTTGGCGTCGTTACTTCTGTGGATCCGTCAGCCCCGACTCCGGCCGACCGCTGCGTAAAGCTTACGGACCATGACAGAAGGCAGGCCAGGGAGATGCGCCGGATTGCGGAGAAATATAATACGAGAATCCATACGGATGCGTTCGGCGGGATGATCCATCTGGCATATCAGGATAAGGAACACGCACTTTTGGGGCCGGATGTTCATCTGCAGCACTGCACCGGACTGTCCTTTGATGAGGCATTGATTCTCAGGGAAACGGACACCCATGTGAGTGTGGCTCCCAGTATGAAGCAGCTTGTGAACCGGACACCGGTCATTGAGCTTCTGAACCTGGGCGTTACCGTGGCTCTTACCACCGACGGTTCCATGTTAAGTTCCGGATTTGACATGTTTGATGCCATGAAGCGGGCGCAGATGGTATTCCGCCGTGCCATGAACGATGAATTTTATCTTCCGGCAGAGAAGCTTTTTGAGATGACAACCATCGATGCGGCCAAGTGTGTGGGAATGGAACATGAAGTTGGTTCCCTGTCCGTGGGGAAGCGGGCAGATGTGATTGCCATTCATTTAATGAATCCGCGCCTGATGCCGAGATTCAATCTTTTGGATACGCTTATCGGGAACGGACATCCATCGGATGTGGAACTGGTGATTGTGGATGGTGAAATCAGGCTCCGGGATGGCCGTGCAGTGGGAATCGATGAGGAGGAGATCCTGCTAAAGGCCGAGGAGGAGGCCATGGAAACGGCTGAGAGGGCTGCACACCTTCATCCCTTTGCCTGGCCAAAGAAACAGCACTGGGGACAGACAAAACTCTGGTTTGATGAAATGCGGTTTGACCTGGAGGAAAACCGCAAGGACGGAGGCCATTACTAAATGATTCGGAAAAAGCCGGCGAAACCGGAAGCTGCTGCAGCTTCCGGCCCTGCCGGTTTCTTTTTCGCTATCGGCGAACCCATTTTCCGCCAAAGAAGGTCTTTTTATAGTTTTTCAGTTCCTTCCGGGCATCCGCATGGTCACCGGCTTTCTGAAGATATTCCACGCCTTTTGGAATGTCTTCCGGACCGCCAAGTCCCCGGGCGTAGAGATATCCCAGAAGGTAAAAGGCGTCTCGACTGTTCCAGTTTACCATCTCCAAAAACTTTCGGGCAAGGGTATAGTCCTGTTGGGTACCATATCCGTAGGCATAGCAGGCACCGAGGTAGTATGCGCCCCAGTTATTGGTGGGAACCCGGTCATAGGCCCATCTGAGAAGCTGAAAGGCTTTGGCATAATCCTGAGGCACTCCGCTGCCGAGAAAGTATAAAGCGCCCAGCCGGTTGCTGCATCCAATCTGGTATCCTTTAGAATCCAGTCCTATGGTATAGCATTCGGCAGCCTTGGCCGCATTGGCCTCTACTCCATGACCGTATTCATAGGCCATTCCCAGATAGAAGCATGCTTCCACTTCTCCGTGGCCGGCTGCTTCTTTCAGCCAGCGGAAGGATTCGTCATACCGTTCGGCCGTCCATAGTTCCGCTCCGTAATCGCTTTGGTAGTTGGGATAGCCGTATTCCGCTCCGATGCGGTTCAGATCGGCGGCTTTTTCCGGATGGGGAAGAATCAGATTCTCGTTCCCATTCTGATAGTAGTAATTCAGGTTAATACCGCTTAAATACATCCCGTTTCGGAAGGACTTCCAGAACCACTCTTCACATTTTGAGATGTTTTCCCGAAGATAGGACTGGAAAGCGTCCTGGCTGGAAAAGTCCTGTCTGCTTTTCTTCTGGATGCGGAGGAAATCCCACCAGAAGTAAGCATTGCCGATGATGTACTGACAGAAGGGTTCGCCTGCCCTGGCCATATCCAGAACAAGATCGAAGGCCTCCTGGAGACTTCCGAAAGACATTTTATTCTGAAGAGCCGGTGACAATTCTCCGGAACGGAGCGCAGTCATTACTCCAATGGCACTGCCCTGCTCCACAGATCTGTGAAGGAGCTGGGAAGCCATGCGGTCATTTTCCGGAAAATGATGGCCGCGCCATACATACTGGCTTCCGCAGTAACACCGGGCCAGAAGGCAGCTGGCATCTCCGTCTCCGGCCTCTGAGGCATGCTCCAGGCTCTGAAATGCCTGCTGACCCTGCCCGGTCCACATCTGGTAATAAATGTTCCGCAGCGCGATCTCTACGGTATCACTGAAAAATCGTCCCATACTTGTACCCTCCTGAATGATTGATTTACTGCTGTTTTATCGCTTCCTGCCAGGTACGGCCGGCGCGCTCCATGAGTATCCAGCCGTCAAGGGAAGGAATTCGGCCCTGACTCCAGTTTTGTACCACTTCTTCCGCCTCACTCACAGACATATCCCGTGTCCAGGCGTATGTTCCAGGCCTGCCGGGAGAGCCGGAATACTCTTCCAACAGGATGCGCGTTGGCTTTTGTGATCCTCCGGGAAGACAGGCCAGACGGCTGAAAGTATGACTTTCTCCCTGGATAGGAATGCCGGGCACAAGCTGAAAGGGACTGGGTTCTCCTGTGCGGTTGGGCCAGACAAGCAATTGATGGAGGATATCCCAGGTAATGCGGGAAGTTACCGAGCCGTCCGGCAGAGTGAGCACCTGATTCTGCGGCAGGATGTTTTGCCTTTCGTATTCTTGCTCCTCAAACTGTGCGTTTCTCTGACGGTAGTCCCGGTCATGAACATACCATTCCATTTCCCCGGCGTAAGCCAGATCGTTATATTCCTTGGAGCCGTACGTACCAAAGATGGCAGCAGGCGCCCGCTGACGCAGACAATTTATGGCGCCCTCCAGTTCCTGAGGGGAGTTAAGATTTGTGAACTGCCGTTTCTGGCGGTTATCTACAATCCACAGCTGTACGATGTGGGTGACACGGATCCGCCCGCCGCTGTTGGAGGTCTTTTTTTCGACCCGGCTGAAGACCCCGCGGATTCGGGGAATGTGGGACACTTCATCTCCCAGTACCCATTCTTTTCCGATTCCCAGTTTACCGAACCACCGGCCGTTCTGCTTTAGATCCTGATCCACCATGGCAAACAGCTCCCGTACCGGGGGTGCTTCTTCCGGATGAGAGAGCTGGGCTCGGATGGATTTGGCCAGGCTGCTTTTTTCCGGACATAAAACGTCCCGGAGGCCGGTATAGGCTTCATAGACGGCCCCCAGCATTCCGCCTGCAGCCAGCACTCCGGCTATGGCCATTTTGATATAATCCATGTACTCCCATCCGCTTCGATCCTCTGTCCAGTTTGCAATGACCCAGACAATTCCTGCCGCGCCCATCAGCAGAAAAACAGCCGCCCATATCAGCTGGAACAGCCGTCCTCGGGTGCGCTGGAGACAATAGCCTTCTTCCGGACCATCCGGCTGCTGCTTTTTATTCCACCACATGAGAAGGAGAACCGGGGGGACAGCAAAAATCCGTAAAAATATGATTAAAATGAGATAGACCACCAAGTTCCATGGCCATTTGAGATAGAAATGTTTTTTAGATGGTTCTTTTGAATTCATGGTATCCTCCCTGCCCGAACCTGCACCATGGACAGAAATATTTTTTGAAAAACACGTTAAACGGAGTTGATTAAATTTTTCTGAAAAAGATGCAAAGTTTTCATGAGTTTTCTCTGTTATCGCCAGAGAAGTGAATGAAATTCCAACTTGCTGCTGATTTCATTATATAGCAAAGATTTATTTTTGAAAATAGAGGAATCTGTGTTTCGGAAATTTTTGGGAACGGGCGGTCAGTAACCTGACGGTAACTACAGCACAAAAAAGTGCTTACTTTACGGAGAAAATCTGTCTGGCTATAATGAGAGGAGAGAAGGGGGATGAAGAAGGAAACACATTTTGAGGCAGCCATTGAGGCATCAAGGTGCGGCAGAGAAGAAAGGCGAGGAGGAGAAAAAAGGGCTGAGGCAGAGAAGAAAAATTATGACAGAGAAGAAAGGTTAAGACAGGAGGAACACGATGTCTGGAAAAGATTATTTAAAGTATATTGCAGAGGAAATTCATACCACGGTATTTGCAACCGTTGATAAAGAGGGACGGCCGGTCACCTGCGCCATTGATATGATGGATTATGATGAGAATGGACTTTATTTTCTGACTGCAAAAGGAAAAAATTTTTATGAACGGCTGAAAGCCAATAAAAATATTGCGCTTACAGCCATGAAAGGAAAGGATACGCTTTCATGCGTGGCCGTATCCATACAGGGAAAAGCAAAAGAGATTGGTCCGGGAATGCTGCCGGCTCTTTTTGAGAAAAATCCGTACATGAATCAGATTTATCCCGACGTGCGTGCACGCAGCGCCCTTACGGTTTTCAAAATTTGTGAGGGGACCGGGGAATGGTTTGATCTTTCCAGGCATCCCATCGAACGGGCCGGTTTTTCTTTCGGCGGAGCAAAAGAGAAGGAAACAGGATATTTCGTGACGGAACGGTGCATCGGCTGCAAGCTGTGTTATTCCAAATGTCCGCAAAAATGTATTGATATCACAAAAAAGCCTGTGTTCATCCGGCAGGAACACTGTCTGCACTGTGGAAACTGCTATGAGATTTGCCCGGCGCGGGCGGTGGAGAAGAGGTAATCTCCCGGGAAATGCTCCGGGGAAAACGGAAAGCCGGAGATAAAAATGGTGAAAACCGGCCGTTTCGTCCGCAGAAGTAAACAGGCTTATCTATAATCTGAGAACGGCTGTCAGAGCATTTGGAAGCTGGAAAATGAAATGATTCATAAGACGGTTTCTTCCTTTTTGCTCCGGGACAGAAAGCCTTCTTTTTCATAAATGGAGGCCAGGCATTTTCCAACGGACTCTAAACGCCGGCTGAGAGCGATGCTGCGGCCGGTCCCTTTAAAGGCGGAGACCGGGGTGGATAACATATTGGACAATGCATTTATAAAGCCGTTTATGTCACGGGCTTTCCATACTCCATCTCCTTCTGGAATCCATTCCCGATAAACCGGAATATCTCTTAATAGAACCGGAATGCCGCAGGCCAGCGCTTCCAGCACTACAATGCCCTCGGTTTCCTCCAGGCTGAGAAAAGCAAAAG
Source organism: Candidatus Copromonas faecavium (nom. illeg.) (assembly GCA_018712915.1). Taxonomy (GTDB): domain Bacteria; phylum Bacillota; class Clostridia; order Lachnospirales; family Lachnospiraceae; genus Copromonas; species Copromonas faecavium. The sequence goes on from DVGC01000059.1 coordinate 21,998, forward strand.
CATCTGCCTCACAGTATGCGGCCTTTAATTCCTCCTGGGTGACGTATCCGGGGAAAATCAAATTATCAGGGGCATCTGCGATGGCTCTGCGGACGGTTTTTGGGATCAGACAGGAGGGCGTATAACCAAACCAGAAAAAAGTTATCTGAGGCAGCTTCCGGGCCAGAAAGATGTAATCCAAAAGTCCCTTACGTTCAATCATATGGCCTGCGGAAATGACTACCTGCCTGCTGTCAGAAAGACCGTATTTTTTTCGGAAATGATGTTCCTTCCCGGCAGGAGAGAAAAAATCCGTATCCACACCGTTTGTGAGGACGTAAATGGGTTTCTGAATGCCATAATTAATAAGAAGGTTTCGGGAGTACTCTGTGGGAGTTATGATAATATCCCCCATTTGATAACACCATTTGATCCATATTTTGAATAGCGGAGCAAACTGGTCGGAACCCGGGAAAGAATGGCGGAAATCTTCCATCGTTGAGTGGGCATAGTAAACGACTTTTTTTCCGGATATCCGAGCTGTGAAGGCGATGAGGAAGGAGTCCGGGAACACGGTATTGATATGGACAATACTGGACTCCTGTATGGTTTGTGCCAGCGGAATGCCTGCTGATATCAGAGCTTTTTGCTGATGCAGAAGGGCCTGACCGACACCGCTTTTACGAACCAGGCGAAACCCGCCCGGATAAAGATAGACAGACATATTAAAGACCTCCTAAGTGCAGCCATGATAATAGCCTGGTCCAGCCAAACAGCAGGAACATGCTGTAAAGAGCTATTGAAAACGGCTTGCAGAGCCAGATAATGGCCGTAAATGTTTTAAAAGGAAGAGAAGTAGTTCCTGCAAGGTAACATAGAAGATCATCCGGCGCTACCGGCAGAAAGATTGCGATGGCAAGCCAGCGGCATAAGTGCCTGCGGGACTGCATCCACTGATCGTATTTCTCCAGCTGTTCCTGCTGAAAGATATTATTTAAAATGGGGCGGCCAAAGTGACGGGCAATGAGGAATGCCGCCATGGATCCGATGCAGATTCCAAGATAATTATAAAGGAATCCGGGCCATGGGCCGAAAATCAGCACTCCGGCCAAACAACTGATGCCGCCGGGTAAAATCGGGATCACAACTTGAACTGCCTGCAAAACCAGAAAGATTGCCGGCCCCCAAATTCCCGCATTCTGTATGAAGTCTGCTATGGCCTGCTGGGAGGTCAAAAGGCCGCTGTGCCATGCCAGAACAGCCAGAACAGCACAGAGAACCAGGCCCAGCAGTGATAAATATTGCAATATACTGTGAATATCCGTTTTTTTCACGCGCTTCCTCTTTCTCTCTGTTTGTGTGAACGGAGACAATCAATATAAGCAGACTCAATCTCCTGTGCGAAAGACGCCACAGAAAACCGCAGACCAGCAGCCCGTGCGCAGGATTTCATGTGCTCCCGGTATTCCGTATGGATAATAAATTTCTCAGCACGGGCTGCAAATTCCGCTTCATTTGTATACTGCCATCCATTAGCTCCCTGTATTACCACACCATCCAGACAGGCATCACGCCGGCAGAGGAGCGGAACGCCTGCTCCAAGGGCTTCCATATAAGTCAGTCCCTGCGTTTCGCTGGTGGATGCGCTGACGAATAAATCTCCCAGCTGGTAGTAATGTCCAACCCGTTCCGGCGGCACCATTCCGGCAAATATGACATGCTTCTCCAGGTGCAGCTGCTGGGACAGCTTTTCCAGCGGCCCCCGTTCCGGACCATCGCCTACCAGAAGAAGCGTAACCGGAAAATCATAAAGCCTGCTCATAAACCGGAGCAGTTCAGCACAGTTTTTTTCCCGGGCCAGTCTTCCAAGAAACAGAAGAACCGTTTGCCCTTCTGCAATTCCCAGACGGCTCCGCAGCTCATGCGTTTCTTCCGGATCTGCAGCCTGCGGTGATGAAATCCCGGTGGGAATGATATACAGCGGACAGCAGATACCATATCCGCGGAGAAGGGAAACAGTCTTTTCAGTCGGAGCGATGATACTGTCGGTGCGGCGGGCAACCCAGCGGGAAAAATGACGGGCCACTACTTTTCCCCATGCACGGCTGGGAGAAAAATAATGCGTATAGTTTTCGTAAACGGTATGGTAGGTGTGCAATAAGGGAGCATTGGCTTTTTCGGCTATATGACAGGCTGCCGGAAAGGTGCTGAATTCACAATTGGAATGAACAATGTCGAGTTTCCAGAACAGGAGCTCTTTCAGTATTTTCAGGGGAATCGCAGCTCCTACCCGTGCATTGGGATATACGGCTCCAATTCCCATGGAGCAAATATAGTATACGGAATCCTGCACGTAGGAACGGGAAGAATGGGAAAGTGTCAGAATCCGAACCTCATGGCCGCGTTCTTCCAAGCCTTTGCGCAGATTCAGGACCGAGGTTACAACCCCGTTGACTGCGGGGGTGAACCAATCGGTAGTCAGCAGTATTTTCATAAACAAAGCACCTTCTTTTGCTGTATCATCATATGGTTCTTGTCTTGAGGATAACATTGCGGCTTAAACAAAAGAGGGATGAAACTTAAACAAAGTATAAAGAGTTGGGAAACAGGCCTGTTTTTCCGACCGCTGTTTCTCTATGGAAAGGATAACGCCTCCGGCAGACTGAGAAATATGGATTTGCCTGCGGAATTATGATAAACGTAATGCTCTGCTTATGCTTTTCAGAAATGTATGTAATGTGGAAATCACCGGAACCTGCCGGTACGGATGGGCATTTGGACATGAAGATTTTTTGGAAAATCTGTCTGCCTGTAAGGCTGATGGCTTTCTGACGCATATGTAAGCGCAGAAACCATCAGCTTTTGGGCGCTTTATCCGATGCTGCACATACCGGGCAAGAAAGGAAATATACAGTGGTTAGACTGCAGCTTTTCGGATGCTGAAAATTTTATTTACTGGAGCTGCTGTTCCAGCTGATTGTAAAATTCATTGAACATGGCCGCATTTTCCGGATCACTCATGAAAGAAGAGAGCGCCATGACATAAAGGAATTCTCCAATTCCCAAAACGATGCAGAAAACTCCCAGGATGATTCCCGCAATGGCCGGGCCGGAAAAGGAACGGCCCTGTTTGGAGATAACGGCAAAAGCGATGGCGCCGACTCCCATGATGATGGCAATGGGGAAGGCCATGCAGCAGAGGGTCAGCAGGCCAAAGATTCCCACGATCAGAGAGATGGTGGCGAAACTGTTTTTCTGCTTGGGCGGCTGATTCTGTCCGCTGGGCTGGTTGGGCCAGGGAGCATTTTGCTGAGGCCCGCCGTAAGGACGATTTTGTCCATAAGGGGCATTCTGGTTATAAGGTCCGTTTTGTCCGTAAGGGGCATTCTGGTTATAAGGCCCGTTCTGCCCGTAAGGGGCATTCTGGTTATAAGGCCCGTTCTGCCCGTAGGGGGCATTCTGGTTATAGGCTCCATTTTGACGATAAGATTCGTCCTGGCTGTAAGCTCCGCTTTGATTGTGGCTTCCATTCTGCGGACTATCCTGCCAGGGCTCCGAGGCCTGCTGGCTGCTTTGCGGTTCCTGCTGCCAGGCATCCGGACTTTGCTGATGACCCTGCGGCTCATTCTGCCAGGGTTCCGGATTCTGCTGACTGCCCTGTGTTTTATCCTGCCGGGCTTCCGTGTTTGGCTGGCTGTCCCCGGCGTCTATCTGCTGGGAAAGTTGCTCCTGCTGTTCCCTTTCCTGTTCTGACATAAAAGATCCTCCTACTGTTTTCCTGCTGCATACATACCACAATCCCACAATCCGAGGTTCAGGCGCTGGCTTTCCGGAGCCTGATTTTCCCTGCTTTGGAGGCCGGTTTTGCACATCTGCTTTTTATGGCTTCAGCTTTCGGCTCCAGGCAATTTTTTGCCGGTGTCAGAGGCCGGCATCCCGTACCTGGCTCTGCCTCCGGCCGCCGGAACTGGTTTCTGATATGCATGATTTTTATCAAGACTGCATGCTCCTAGTTTACCACAATCCATATTGGGTTGTCCACATTTAAGTTGCATAACCCCAGGCTTTGAATTATAATAAACAAAGGGCTTCTTTCGAGTTTCGAACGGCGGCCCGGCAGAAAAAGGAGTGACAGAATGGATATTATCGGCACGCTGGCGAAGGAGCTGGAGGTGGGCCGCGGACAGGTGGAAGCGGCAGTAAAATTGATTGATGAGGGAAATACAATCCCGTTTATAGCAAGATACAGAAAAGAGGCCACGGGAGCGCTCAATGACGAGGTTTTAAGAAACCTGGATGAGCGTCTGAAGTATCTCAGAGGCCTGGAAGAACGCAGGGAGCAGGTCCTTTCTTCCATTGAAGAGCAGGGAAAACTGACAGAGGAACTGAAACAGAAAATTCTTGACGCAAAGACCATGGTGGCGGTGGAAGACCTATATCTACCCTACCGCCCGAAGCGGAAGACCAGGGCCGGAATTGCCAGAGAAAAGGGGCTGGAACCGCTGGCAGATCTGATATGGATGCAGCTTTTGAGAGAGCCGCTGGAAAAACTGGCAGAGGATTACGTTTCGGAGGAAAAGAACGTAGCTTCTGTAAAGGAGGCCATCGACGGAGCCAGAGACATTCTGGCGGAGCGGATTTCCGAGGATGCTTCGCACCGTGCCTGCATCCGGAAGCTGACCATGGAGGAGGGAACGATTTCCTCTGAGGCCAAGGATGAGACGGCAGAGTCGGTATACGAAATGTATTACCATTATGAGGAAGGCGTGAAAAAGTGCGCCGGCCACCGGATTCTGGCGTTAAACCGCGGGGAAAAGGAGAAAGTCCTGACGGTGAAGATTTCTGCCCCGGAGGAGAAAATTCTCCGTTATCTGGAAGCGAAGGTTATTTTAAAGGAAAATCCTGTGACCTCTCCGGTTCTGAGAGAAGTAATTGAGGACAGCTACCACCGCCTGATTGCACCGGCCATTGAGCGGGAAATTAGGAACAGTCTGACAGAACGGGCAGAGGACGGAGCAATCCGGGTGTTTGGAAAGAATCTGGAGCAGCTGTTAATGCAGCCGCCGATTACGGGACAGGTGGTGCTGGGATGGGATCCTGCGTTCCGGACCGGCTGTAAGCTGGCCGTGGTGGACGCCACAGGAAAGGTGCTGGATACGGTGGTGATTTATCCGACGGCGCCTCAGAATAAGGTGGCGGAATCAAAGAAAACTCTGAAAAAACTGATAGAAACATATCATATATCCCTGATTTCCGTGGGAAATGGAACTGCGTCCAGAGAATCGGAGCAGATCATCGCGGAATTTTTAAAGGAAATTCCGCAGAAAGTACAGTATGTGATTGTAAGCGAGGCTGGAGCCTCTGTATATTCCGCCAGCAAACTGGCAACAGAGGAGTTTCCGGAATTTGATGTGGGACAAAGAAGTGCAGTATCGATTGCAAGGCGGCTGCAGGATCCCCTGGCAGAGCTGGTAAAAATCGACCCCAAGTCCATTGGAGTGGGCCAGTACCAGCATGACATGAATCAGAAGCATCTGAGTGAAGCACTGGGGAATGTGGTGGAGGACTGTGTGAACCGGGTCGGAGTGGATCTGAATACGGCCTCTGCCTCCCTCCTGGAATATGTTTCCGGCATTTCCAAGGCATTGGCAAAAAACATTGTGGCTTACCGGGAAGAAAACGGTGCCTTTCGCAGCAGAAAGCAGCTGCTGAAGGTGGCGAAGCTGGGACCAAAGGCGTTTGAACAGTGTGCCGGTTTTATGCGGATTCGTGGAGGGGACAATCCTCTGGATGCCACTTCGGTTCATCCGGAAAGCTATCCGGCTGCGATGGAGCTTTTAAAGCGGCTTCAGGTGAAGCCGGAGGAAATCGAAAAAGGCGGCATTCCCGGAATCAGCAGAAAGATTGCGGATTATAAGGCCTTAGCCGGCGAGCTGGGAGTCGGAGAACTGACCTTAAAGGATATCGCGGCGGAACTGGAGAAGCCGGCCAGAGACCCGAGAGAAGAAATGCCCAAGCCGGTTCTGAGAACCGATGTGCTGGATATGAAGGACCTTCAGCCGGGCATGATTTTAAAGGGAACGGTCCGCAATGTCATTGATTTTGGAGCTTTTGTAGACATCGGGGTTCATCAGGACGGACTGGTCCATATCTCCCAGATGTCCCAGAAATTTATCCGCCATCCGCTGGAAGCGGTAAGCGTAGGAGATGTGGTGGAGGTAAAGGTCCTTTCGGTGGATCTGGCAAAGAAGCGGATCGCCCTGACCATGAAGCTTTAGGGAAAAGGGGTTCACAGAAACGAAAGCCGGCCTGAAACAGCGTGGATGGCCGGAAAACGGCAGAACCGGTAAAAGGATCAGGATGGAAATGCGGGGATCCCGGAAAGAAGCTTCGGGAAAACCGCATGGAAATAAAAATCAAGCAGAAATGGAGGATGCAGGACATGAAGTACAATTTTGACGAAGTAATTGACAGACGGGGAACCATGGCAACCAAGGTGGAGCAGCTTCCAAAGGGATCCGAAAAGGATGCACTGCCCTTATGGGTGGCGGATATGGATTTTCCGTGCGCGGAGCCGATTTTAAAGGCGCTTCACGAGAGAATTGACAGAAAGATTTTCGGATACACCCTGTACAACACGGACGAATGCATGAATGCTGTTCTGAACTGGTTTAAAAAGCGCTATGGCTGGGAGGAAAAACGGGAGAATCTGTTCTTCTGCCCCGGAATTGTTTCGGCATACGCCGTTCTTGTAAATCTTTTGACCAAGGAAGGCGATGGAATCGTTCTTCAGCGTCCGGTTTATTATCCTTTTACCATTAAGGCAGAAAAGAACGGCCGCCGCATTGTGGACAATCCTCTGATTTATGAAAACGGTAATTATCGGATTGATTATGAGGATCTGGATCAGAAGATGGCGGATCCGGCCAATAAGGTTCTTGTTTTCTGCAGCCCCCACAATCCGGCCGGCCGGGTATGGACCGAGGAAGAACTGCGTAAGGTTGTGGATATCTGTAAAAAGCATGACAAATGGATCGTCTGCGATGAAATTCACTGCGATTTGATCCGCAAAGGCGTTGTATTCCATCCGATTCTCAAGGCTGCTCCTGATTATGCGGACAGAATCGTCGTTTGCACGGCGCCCAGCAAGACCTTTAACCTGGCAGGAATGAAGACCTCCAACATTGTGATCCACAGCAAGGAACTGCAGGAAAAATGGGTAGACCTGCTGGACAACAAGCTGTCCATGGGCGGCCCGTCCACGCTTGGTCTGACGGCCATGATTGCTGCGTATAATGAGGGCGAAGAGTGGCTGGATCAGGTAAGAGAGTACATCGACGGCAACTTTGCTTACATCGATGCATTCTTAAAAGAGCATCTGCCCAAGGCTCATATGGTTCCGTCCGAGGGAACGTATCTTGCCTGGATTGATTTCAACGGCTATGTGCATGGAGATGCAGAGAAGCTGGAGGAGCTGATGCAGAAGAAGGCCAAGGTGGCTCTGGACGAGGGCTATATCTTTGGAACCGCCGGCAGAGGCTTTGAGAGAATCAACATTGCAGCGCCCAGAAGCGTGATTGAGGACTGCATGAAGCGGATTCAGTCGGCTCTGGAGGATCTGTAAGAGGAAAGTCAGAGGAACAGATTGTTTATGATAATGGAAAGCTTTGGCCCCGGGGATACCTATTCCCTGGGGCAGCGGCTGGGAAGCAGGGCAAAAGCCGGGGATATTTTCTGTCTCGACGGGGACCTGGGGGTCGGAAAAACCGTATTTACCAAGGGCTTTGCTGCCGGCCTGGGAATTGAAGAACCGGTCAACAGCCCTACGTTCACCATTGTTCAGCAGTATGAGGATGGCCGGCTTCCGCTGTATCATTTTGACGTATACCGCATCGGAGATGTCAGTGAAATGGATGAAGTCGGGTATGAGGATTACTTTTTTGGAGATGGAGTCACACTGATTGAATGGTCGGAACGGATTCAGGAGCTCCTGCCTCCTGGCGTGATCACGGTGACCATTGAAAAGGACCTGGAAAAGGGCTTTGACTACAGAAAAATTACGGTGGAGGGAGCATATGAGGATTCTGGGAATTGAGAGTTCGTCGCTGGTGGCGTCGGCGGCTGTGGTGGAGGACGGCGTCACGGTGGGAGAGTACACGGTAAACCATAAAAAGACCCATTCCCAGACGCTGCTGCCGATGATTGACAGCCTGATGAGCCTGCTGGAGATGAAACCGTCTTCGGTGGATGCCATCGCCGTTTCCGGCGGTCCCGGTTCCTTTACCGGACTTCGGATTGGATCGGCCACGGCCAAAGGCCTGGGCCTGGCTTTAAAGAAGCCGTTGATTCATGTTCCGACGCTGGATGCCATGGCTTACGGGTTATTTGGGGTCTCCGGTCTGATTTGCCCCATCATGGATGCCAGAAGGAATCAGGTATATACAGGGATTTACCGGTTTGAAAATGAATTTGAGACTGTGATGGAACAGGCGGCTATGGATGTGGGTGAGCTGGCTGCCAGGCTGAATCAGATGGGAGAACGGGTCATTTTTCTTGGAGACGGAGTTCCCGTTTATGAGATGCAGCTGACGGAGCTTCTGACGGTTCCCTTTCTCTTTGCTCCGGCTCATGCAAACCGTCAGCGGGCGGCTTCCGTGGCGGCTCTGGGAGCCGTATATTTCCGGGAGGGAAAGATCGAAACGGCTGCGGAGCATAAACCGGATTATCTGCGGAAATCCCAGGCGGAGAGAGAGCGTGAAGAGCGGGAAAGCAGAGAAAAGGAAACGGGGAAGACTTTCCGGCATGGCTGTGATGAAACGGCCGGATAAAGACGGTGAAAAGTGTATAGAGAAAGTTTTATGAGGACAGAACCAAGGCCTGTGGGCAGCGGTTCTGTTTTTGTATTTTTATTCCATGGTTTCGGTGTTTGCGTTTTGCGCTGGGATTGATGGAAATATATTGACAAAAAAGTCGACAAATGAGAAAATAGAGAAATAAAATGGCGGGGGGGGGGGTAATATTAACAGAAAATTTAACGAATTATGGTGTTCATGTTGTAAAAAGTTGTAGAAATGCTTCCGCCTGGCAGAAAGGCGTCCTTATAAAAGGGAAGCAGAAATGCATCTCTATAAAAGAGAAACGATTCCTGGCATGGGAAGCGGAGAAAAGCGGCAGAGAAAATGAAAGGGGGAACGGGAATGGAAGCAGTTGTCATTGAGATGAAGCGGAAGCTGACCTACAGGGCCGAGTGGGTGTTTACGATTTTGTCATCTCTGACATCAATTCTGGTTCAGATGGCTCTTTGGAGGTACCTGTATCGAGAGAATCCGGGGATGCTGGAATATATGGTGGGTTATGTTATTTACTCCAGTATTCTGCGGATTCTTTATTCCAATCAAATGTACCATCTGCTGGCTGAAAAGATTCTCAATGGGGACTTTATTCTCGATTTGTTAAAGCCTGTAAATCTTTTGTGGTTTTCCTATCTGAAATCTTTGGGAGATGTGCTTTCGTCCCTTCTTTTACAGGCACTTCCGCTGCTGATTCTTTTTGCTCCGGTTCTTGGAACCGTTACAAAATGGGAGTATCTGGCGGCGGCTCTCCTGGCGCTCCTTGCGGGGCATGTTCTGATTTCTATGATTTATGCCATCGTTGGGCTGATGGCGTTCCTGTTTGTGGAGGTATGGGCCTTAAGGCGACTTACGGAGGATACGATTCGACTGTTTTCCGGGGCATTGCTGCCCATCGCTCTTTTTCCTGAGCCGTTAAAAAAGGCAGCAGAATTTTTACCGTTCCACTATCTTTATGACTTTCCTCTGCAGATATTATTAAGTGAATCGACAGACTGGCTTTATGTAAAACAGCAGTTTATCGGAGTTCTTGTCTGGGGACTTGGCCTTTCGCTTCTTTTATACGTTTCTTATCGGCTGGCCATTCGGTTTTGCGTGGTGCAGGGAGGATGAAAAATGAATGCGGTTAAATTATATTGCATGTATGTGAAGGTATTTTTCAAATCTAGGAGTGAGTATAAGGTAGGATTTTTCCTTGGGATTCTTGCAAATTTTTACTGTTACCTTCTGACCTTTTTATCTTTCTGGATTGTTGTCAGCCGGTTCCAGTCGATTGATGGCTGGGGATTTGAGGATATGTCGCTTTTATATGGGCTGAACCTCTTCTCCTATGCGGTGGCAGGAACCTTCGTATGGTATAACGTTTTTCAGCTGGAAAAGGAAATTAACAGCGGCCGCCTGGATCTTTATATGACCCGGCCCATGAGCGTGCTCGGACAGCTGATCTGCAGCAGGTTCGGCGATACGTTTCTTGGACAGATTATCGTGACACTGATGTTTCTGGTGAATGCTCTCTGGAAAAATGGAGGTCAGTTATCCTGGCCCCTTGTCGTTTATCTTTTTCTGGTTCTGGCGGGAGGCATAGCGCTTCAGGCCGGTGCCATGATTCTTATTGGCGCTTTAAGTTTCTGGACCATGAAGTCTGAAAAAATTGGCTCCTTCTACTATTACGACCTGCGTTCTTTGACACATTATCCGCTGACGATTTATCCAGACTGGGTCAAAATCATGCTGACCTTTTTTGCACCATGGGCCTTTATCAACTATTACCCGGCACTGGTGATTCTTGGAAAGGCAAAAACCACGGCAGACTATGTGCTGGGACTGTGTTCGCCGGCGGTGGGAGCAGGAGTTCTGGCCGTTTCCATTTTTGCCTTTCATTGTGGAATGAAACGGTACAGCAGTACGGGAAATTAATACAAAGAATGGGGAACGAAAGAGAAGCAGGAAAAAGAGGAGAGGAAGAAACGGAAAACAAGCAGGAGGACAGAGAAAGAAACAGGAGGGAAGGCAGAAGCAGAGCAGAAAGAGGAGAAAAGCCGGAAACAGAGAAACAGAAACGGGGACACAGCGGCGAGGAAAAAGAGAAAGGTGGAAAAAAGCATGGGAGAGCGGGTCATACAGGCAGAAAATTTGAGCCGTGTTTACAGGGTACGTGTCGGTCAGGAAATTTTTTTCAGACGGATAATTTCCAATCAGTTCCGGGAAATTCGGGCAGTGGATCGGATTTCCTTTGAAGTGGAACGGGGAGAAACCGTCGGGTTCATCGGTCCCAACGGCGCAGGAAAATCAACGACGATTAAGATGATGACCGGGATTCTGGTGCCAACAGATGGGAGTGTGAAGGTTCTCGGAAAGGAGCCTTACCGGTACCGGAAGGATAATGCCATGAAAATCGGTGTGGTTTTTGGCCAGAGGACACAGCTTTGGTGGGATTTGCCCCTTTCTGATACGTTTCGGCTTTTAAAGAGCATGTACCGGATTCCTGATTTGGTTTACAAAAGAAATATGGAACTTTTCATGGAAGAGCTGGATCTCCGGGCCTTTTTTCAGCAGCCGGTCCGTCAGCTCTCCCTGGGACAAAGAATGAGAGGGGAGATTGCAGCGGCCATGCTCCACGATCCGGAAATTCTTTTTCTCGATGAACCCACCATTGGGCTGGATGTGCTGGTGAAGCAGCAGCTTCGAGGTTTTATCCGCAGCATGAACCGGGAGAAAAACGTAACGATGATTCTGACCACCCATGATATGAAGGATGTGGAGGATTTATGCCAGCGGATCGTACTGATCAACGGAGGAAAGATTGTTCTGGATATGCCGGTTTCTGAAGTGAGGGACAGGTTCTGTCAGTCTCATGATGTGGTCATTACCTTTGCCCGTGAACCTGGTATGCTTGCCTGTCCGGATGGCTGTGAGATTATTCCCAGGGGAAAGCTGGAATATGTATTTCGGGTGGATCATCATAAAATCCGGATCAGCGACTTTATTGCCAGATACCTGGCAGAATATGAGGTTCAGGATATTTCCATCCAGGGGATGGAGATAGAAGAAATTGTGCGGCGGCTCTACCAGGGCAGAGCCGCTGTCTGACGGACCGGTTCAGGGAAAAAGAGAGAAATCCTTTTCCCCGCCTTCTGTCCGGTACGCGTGTCCATGAATTCCGAATACCTGGAAAACCCGTTCTTCTGAAAGAACCTCTTCCGGCGTTCCGCCGCAGACCAGATTTCCGTCAGAAAGGAGATATACCAGATCGCAGTAATGGGCTGCCAGACGCAGATCATGAAGAACAATCAGGACCGTGAGGCCGCAGTTCCTCAGATAATCCAAAAGAAAAAGCTGATGCCGGATGTCCAGATGGTTGGTCGGCTCATCAAGAATCAGGGTATCGGCTCCCTGGACGAGAGCCCTGGCGATAAACACCAGTTTGCGCTCTCCGCCGGACAGGGAAAGGATGCTTCTGTCTTTTAAATGGGCGATTTGAAGCTCGTTCAGTGCTTCTTCTACGATAAGCTGGCTGGAGGCCTGTGATGAGCGCATGCCGATGCGAAATACTCCTGTCTGACCGGATTTTCTGGCATAAAGGCCCATGGCAGCCACCTGACTGACCGTAAAATCAAAGACGCAGGCGTTTTCCTGACCGACATAGCCGGCCATGGAGGCGCGGACCTTTGGCGAAAGAGAGACGGCATCCACGCGGTCAAAAAGAACCCGCCCGCCGGAAAGCGGAAGAAGGCCGAGGGACGATTTGATTAAAGTGGATTTTCCGCAGCCATTGGGGCCGATGATTCCCGTGACCTTTCTATCGGGAACGGTCAGGCTGATTCCCTTTAAAATTTCCCGCCCTCCCAGTTTCACATGAACCTGTTCACAGCTTACATTCATTTCTGCTTTCCTCCATAACCTTTATGAATCATCAGATACAGGAAAAACGGTGCCCCAATAAAGGCAGTAATAATTCCGAGGGGCAGCTCGGCAGCGCCGAAGGCATTCCGTGCCAGGGCATCGGCCCATACAAGATAGATGGCGCCTGTCAAAGCGCTGACAGGAAGAATGAGGCGGCTGTCACTGGTTTTTGTCAGCATCCGCGATACATGGGGAACCACCAGACCGACGAATCCGATGATGCCGGTAACGGATACGAGAGAGGCGACTACGACGGAGCAGAGAAGGAACATCAGCGTCCGGAAACGGCGGACGGAGAGTCCCATGGCAGCCGCGTCTTCATCTCCCATCATCATCATATTAAACCGGCTTCCGCAGGCGGTAAAAAGAATCAGGCCGACGGTGACGGCACAGGCGGGGAGGGACAGCGTCCTCCACTGAGCGGCGGCAATGCTTCCCATCTGCCAGTTGTAAACGGCGGCGATGCTTTCCGGGCTTTTGGCCAGAAAGATGAGAAAACTGGTGACGGCGCTCATGACCGCATTGACGGCCGTTCCGGAAAGCAGCATGGAGACGGGCTGAATCCTGCCTCCTCCGGCAGCCCTGGCCATCACATATACCAGACAGGCAGACAAAAGGGCGCCGGCAAAGGCTGCGGCTGCAGTCTGATACTGGCCGGAAAATAGGGGAAGAGGCGCTAAAAGAGCGGCCGCCGCGCCTGCGGAGGCACCGGAGGAAATGCCCAGAATATAGGGGTCGGCAATGGGATTCAGAACCAGCGCCTGCATACAGACGCCGCACATGGAGAGTCCGGCTCCGCAGAGGGCGCCGAATAAAACCCTTGGGAGCCGGATATTCCAGATAATCTGAAAATGAGACATCTGCCATTGGCCGGATGCCAGGCTGCGTCCTCCGAAAAAGAGCTGATCACTTAAGATGCCGAATACCTCAGACATCGGAATATCCGTGGAACCGATGCTGATGGCGGCAATCATGGAGCCTGCCAAAAGAAGAAGGAAAAGAGGGAGAAGAAGAAGCCCGTGGATTCTCCCTCTTTTCATGGAAAGGTTTACTGGAAACATTCCGGATAAAAAAATTCGGCAAAGGTTCTGCATGCGTCAGCGGCACGGACATCCTGCATGACAGAAACCAGAGGAATCACCAGGAAATTTTCATTTTTTACGGCCGTTACTTCCTGAAGCGCTGGATTGGATTTCAGAAAATCCAGCTTTTCTTCGATGGTCTGGCTGCCGTAATCGTTTAGGATAATCACATCCGGGTTGGTTTCCACCAGGGTTTCGACGCTGGTATTGAACCAGCGGGAATCAGACATCCCTCTGGTGGCGTTGATGCCTCCGGCCAGCTCAATCAGATTGCTTTCCAGGCCGCTGGATGTGGTATAGATTTCGTTTCCGTTGAAGGTATCGAGGACAAAGGCGGTCACCCGTTCGGATTCCGGAACCTGGCTGACGGCGTCTTCCACTTCCGCGATGCGGCCCTGAATGTCCTGAATCAGGGCTTCGGCCCGGTCTTCCACCTTGAAGATTTTTCCAAGATTTTCAATGTCTGTATAGACGTCCTGCACAGTCTCGTCAGAAACAAGGGTTCCCGTGATGGTGAGGCAGTTGATGCCTTTTGATTCAAACTGTTCATAGCTGCCCCAGGCAGTATCCTTAAATGCGCTGACCTGGCCGATGACCAGATCGGTTCCCAGAGCAACGGCATTTTCATGGGAACGCTCGATTTCCGGAATGTTTTCAAATTTGTCCGCCAGTTCCGGGAGAGGTGCTTCCGCACTGTTAGCAGGAACATTCTTTCCGACGATATAATCCTCCAGCCCCAGCATGACCATGTTTTCCGCGGCATAGAGATGGCAGCAGAGAACCTTTTTGGGCATTTCCGTAAAAGTGATGGTCCGATCCCCGTTTTGAATGGTGACGGTTCCGTAGTCGGAGAGGCTGTCTGTCTCTTCCTCCTGCTGTGTCTGAGAGGAACCACCGGTGTGTTCCTCTTGCTGTGCCTGAGAGAGGCTGTCTGTCTGCGGAATGGATTCCGTTTCTGCGAGTGAGGATACTTCGGCGGAAGAAACGGATTCTGTGCCGGTTTCTGCAGCAGTGCCGTTTTGTGCGCATCCGCTTAATAAGGCGGCGCCAAGCAGCAGAGACGGGATAATGAGTCTGGTGATTTTCATTCTGATTTTCCTCCTGATACGTGAATGGTTCGGAGGAAAACGGCAATGAAAAAGACAGGCTGCCGGCCTGTCTGTCCACATCAAAAGAAACGCCATATCTCTACAGCGTATAACCTTGCGCGGCTCTCCCTCCGAAAGCGTTGATAGCTCGCATGACAGCAGGTCTCCTGGCTCGGATTCTTCCTCCGTCTTTATCTTCCCGGTTTCCCAGTGACGCCCTAAGGCTCAAAGACTTCGTCCTCCAATACAGTAGCGGGGGCTGCTTTGTTTTGCAAATTCCCTGTCAGGCCATTTCTGGCACTGCCATGCATATGAAATTGTGCTGTTTTTATTATAGTGTACGGGATATGAGATGTCAAGGCAGGCGTTGTTGCCTCTCCGGCGGCTCTGCCAGGGCAGAACTGCTGTCTGGCTCATCCTTCCTGCCTTTCCTGCCAGAACTGCCGGAGCTGGCGGATAAAATCGTGAACCACTGGGTTAGGATTGTCCTTCCAGTAGTAGACCCGGAAAATACGGGCGTGATAAGGCGGAATCGTTTTCCGGAGAACAATGTTGGTGTAGCGATCCGCCACCGGAAACACAAAAGGCGGAGCAAATGCAACTCCCAGATTGGCATTGACCATGACTAGCTTGGTGTCAAAAGAATTGACAAAAACAGTTTCCTTCAGAGGAAAGTGTGCTGCAAAGGCCCGTTTTACCTGTTCCCTGCTGCCGCGGTGCATGGTGACGACCGTTTGCGAGGAGAGCTCCTCCACCGGGACCCGCTCCAGCCTGGAAAGTGGATTATCTCTGTGCAGTATCAGATACCAGTCTTCGTCATAAATAGTAAAGCAGCCAAGCTGCGGGGCATTGAAGGAGAGGAGATCTTCTTCGTATTGGTCGGTGGAAATGATTACATCCAGCAGCCGTTCCTCGAAATCCTTGGCCAGGGAGGGATAAGGTTCCTGCTGACAGCTGATTTTGATTTTCTGCTCCCGGACAGACTGAACATACTGCCCGAGAAACTGATTTAAAAGCACATGGTCATAGACGCCCACTCCCAGCTTTAACTCTGCCAGGAAATAGTCCTGGGCATTCTGAACCTGTTTGACTGTACTGTCATAAAGCCGGATCAGCTCCTTGGCTTTGGGATAAAACTCATTTCCTGCTGTCGTTAATGCCACCTGTCTCGTATCCCGGTAAAGCAGCACCACATCCAGTTCTTTTTCCAGAGCGCTGATTTTTCTGCTCATGGCTGTCTGGGTAATATGCTCTTTGGCAGCGGCCCGCGTAAAATTCAGACATTCCGCCAGGCTGATGAAACAGCGGATATTTTCTATATTCATAATTCCCTCACAGTTATGCGCAAACCGCATGAACTTAGCTGTTTTTTTCGTTTCCCAAAATTGTCAGATAAAAGTATAATAAAAGCAAAATTAAAGTAAAACAGAAAAAAGAATAAGGATAGTATATCAAAATTCCGACGAAAAAACAAGCAGGAGAGGCTGTGGGAATCGCCGGAAAGAAAGGGGAGGTTTTGTTGGAATTTACAGAGGAAATCAGAAATCGGTTTATGAAGGTGTCGCCGGCTGCCATCGGCCATCATATTGCCGGCGGCTTTATGAAGGCAGAGATTAAGCCGGTGACGGATGAGATGAAGGTAGTGGGACCGGCCTATACGGTTCGTCTCACGGAACGTGACAGTTCGGCTCTGTACTATGCGCTCCAGAAGGCACCGAAGGGATCAGTGATTGTGGTGGACCGTTCCGGAGATCATACTTTTGCCTGTGTGGGAGAATTTTTGGCGGAAATGGCAAAGGGATGCGGCATGGCAGGAATTGTGGTGGACGGACCGGCCACAGACAAGCTGGCACTGAAAAACAGTTCTTTTCCCGTGTTCTGCACAGGCTTTTCTCCGGTGACCAGTATTGTAACCGGAACCAGCGGAGAAGTGGGAATTGACATCGAGTGCGGCGGCGCTGTGGTCCGCACCGGCGATATTATTCTTGGAGATGCCGACGGAGTGATTGTTGTTCCCGAAAATTTCATGCCTTATCTGGAGGATGCGGAAAAGAAAGAGGCAGCCGAGGTAAAACGCCGGGAGGAGCTCCGAAAGGGAATGATTTATGATAAACGGGAAGACTTCGATGTGGTGAAGTTCTTTGAATACGGTGTGAACCAGGCGATCAGTGAAGTGAAAAAGAATGAGTGCGGATATTAGGGGGAATGGAACATGGAGTTTACAAACGAATTAAAGGAACGGCTTTTAAACATTGCTCCGGCGCAGTTCGGCCATCATATTGAACATGGCTTTATGCATCCCAGGATCAAACCGGTGGTGCCGGAAATGAAGTTAGCCGGGCCAGCCTATACGGTTCGGGCCACGGAGCGGGATGGTTCCGCACTTTATTATGGAATCATGAAGGCGCCCAAAGGAGCAGTCCTTGTGGTGGACAGAGGCCGGGAGGATATATTTGCCATTGCAGGAGATCAGCTGGTGCTGATGATGAAACATAGAGAACTGGGAGGCCTGGTCATCGACGGACCGGCCACAGACCGGATTGGCCTGGCAAAACTGGGATTCCCTGTATTCTGTACCGGCTTTTCTCCTGTGACAACCTTATGCAAGGGGACTAATGGGGAAGTCAATGTGCCGGTTCAGTGCGGAGGCACGGTGGTCCATCCGGGAGACATCATTCTCGGGGATGCCGACGGAGTTATCGCTTTATCTCCGGAACTTCTGACGGAGGAACTGATAGAAGCGGCGGAAAATATGACCAAAAATGAGCTGCGCCGGGCGGAACGGATCGAAAAAGAGGGATACCGGTTCCTGCAGAGGGAAGATGTGGACATCGTAAAATTCTTTGAATACGACAAGGACGGGCTGATCGACCGCATTAAGAAGGAGTGCAGTTATTCAGATAAGTAAGAGAAAAAGGAGGAAACAGTATGTATTTGAAAAAACGAGCGGTGAGAGTGGTATGTGCGGCCATGGCGGCCATGATGCTCCTGTCCGGCTGCGGCACGGGAGGAAGCACCTCCGGTGATGCGTCCTGGGACAGTCAGGCAGCAGAAAATACCGGGGGGGGGTACAAGACAGAACCTCTGTAAATAAGAGAAAATTGTCAGATCAGACGACTTATGACCCCTATAAGACAGCAGACCAGAATGAATGGGAGGACATGTACGGCATATATGACCAGCTGTTCCGTGAGGAGGCGGACGGTTCTGTCGTTCCCAATCTGGTAACGGAATATTCCTTCAGCGATGACGGAACAGAACTGACCATGGGAATCCGGGATGATGTTACCTTCCATAACGGAGAGCCGCTGACAGTTGATGACGTGGTATTTTCCTTAAATACAGCCATTGCCTCATCCTTTACCACCAAGTTTACCAGCGTGATGGATCATGCGGAAAAGGTGGATGATAGTACGGTGAAGCTGGTGTTAAAGCATGCGTACAGTCCCATTCTTGGCTGCCTTGTCAGCGCTTCCACATCCATCGTTCCTCAGGCGGTTTATGAGGCGGATCCGGACAGCTTTACGGCCAGTCCTATTGGTTCCGGTCCTTACATGGTATCGGAAATTGTAAAAGGCGAGAGATATGTTTATGAGGCTTATCCTGATTACTGGCGCGGGGAAGCACCGATTAAGACGGTAGTGGCCAGAGTTATTCCGGACGGCAATGCAGCACTGATGGCGCTGGAAAGCGGAGAGCTGGACGTGATGCAGCCCAACCAGGACTATTCAGATCGCCAGGCCATCGAGGACAACCCGAATCTTGTTTATTACACCGCTCCTCAGGCATGTACGTTCCTGATTGGATTTAACAATGCAAGAGGAATCTTTTCCGATAAGAGGATGAGAGAGGCCGTAGCCATTGCGATCGATAAAGAAGAAATCGCACTGGGAGCAACCAATGGCTATGCGACGCCGACAGACGTGGGAATCACGCCGATTTGTCCCCAGACTCCGCAGGACTTCAAAGGACTGGAGAGGGATGTGGAACGGGCCAAACAGCTGGTGGCGGAGGCCGGATATCCGGATGGAGTGGACGTAACCATGCGGATCATCAGCGCCAGCAACTACTCCAAACCGGCAGAGGTTGTACAGGCTCAGTTAAAGGAAATCGGAATCAATGTTTCCATCGAGGCGATGGAGCGGGCTTCCTGGTTTGATATCTGCTATACCGGCGGTGATTTTGATATTACAATTTACGCCAATCCGGTACAGGTAATCGACGCTGATTTCGGCGCGTACCCGTTCATGCACAGCAGCGAGGCCAACGGCGGCAACAACTACATGGGCATCAACATTCCGGAGCTGGATGATCTTCTGGACAGAGCCCGTCTTTCCACAGATGAGGAGGAAAGAAAGGAACTGTATCTCCAGGTTTGCGAAATCGTCCGTGATGAGAGCCTGTTTGTACCCATGTATACCGGTGAGAGAACCTATGCGGCGGTGAAAGAACTGCAGGGTGTGCATGCGGACCCGATGGTAAGATATTATACATATGGATACAGCTGGGAATAAGGGAATGCCGGCATACAGGAATGCTTCTGAAAAGAATGCTTTTAAGAAGGTCGCTTCCAAGAAAGATGCTTCAGGCAGCTGATTCCTGAGAAAGACTCTTGGCAGAGATATTGACCGGGCGGCGCCAGGCGTTGTCCGGTCAATCTGTGCAGACGGCAGCTGGAAACGGAATGGACGAAGCTGCTGTGATGCTGTATCTGGTCTGAGACCGGAGAGGTCTGTTGCAAGGAGGTAACATGCTAAAATATATAGGAAAACGTCTGATTCTGATGCTCCCGGTAATTCTGGGCATCTCATTTATCTTATTTACGATTATGGATTTGACCCCTGGCGATCCGGCGCGGATGATTCTTGGAGAATATGCCAGCCAGGAAGAGGTGGACGCTCTCCGGGAAGAAATGGGGTTAAATGAAAACTTCTTTGTCCGCTATGGGAAGTATGTGGCGGATGCGGTAACCGGAGACTTTGGCACATCTTACCGTTCCAGCACTCCGGTGGTGGAAGAGATTGCGGCCCGTTTCCCTGCCACGCTGCAGATTGCGCTTCTGGCCATGTTTCTTGCGGTTTTAATTGGAATCCCTGTGGGAATTATTTCAGCGGTGAAACAGTATTCCTTTGCGGATATTCTGAGTACGGTGATTGCACTGGCATTCACATCCATTCCGGCTTTCTGGCTGGGGCTTCTCCTGATTCTGCTTTTCTCCGTGCGCCTTCATCTCCTTCCGGCGGTGGGCTCGGATACCTGGAAGCACATGCTGATGCCGGCAGTTTCTCTGGCGGCTGCTCAGATGGCTACGATTATCCGAATGACCCGTTCCACCATGCTTGAGGTGATTCGTCAGGACTATATCCGCACGGCCAAGGCCAAAGGTGCACCTCAAAGGAGAATTATTTTCCATCATGCCATCAAGAATGCTCTGCTTCCGGTCATTACAACTGTGGGATTAAGTATGGGTAATCTGCTTGGCGGAGCTCTGATTATTGAGAACGTATTCGGTATTTCCGGACTGGGAACGTTAATGGTCAATTCGGTAAAGTCCAAGGATACGCCGATGCTGATTGGAAGCGTTATGTTTGCGGCTGTGATTGCAGGACTGGTAAACCTGATTGTGGATGTCCTTTATACTTATATTGATCCGAGAATCAAGGCCCAGTTTGTGAAGAAAAAGAAGTAAAACGGAGGTGGATGAAAATGGCGGAAATGGTAAAAACAGGAGCCAAAAAGAAGGTAAAAAAGCGCAGCCAGTTAAAATCCATCTGGTTTCGCTTTAAGAAAAACAAGCTGGCCATGTTTGGCCTGATCCTGTTCCTCATGCTGGTATTGATGGCCTTAAGTGCCGGCCTGTTTCTGGATTATGACACGGATGTCATCGGTCAGCAGATGAAGCAGAGGCTTCAGTTCCCCAGTCCGGAACACTGGTTTGGAACGGATCAGTATGGCCGAGATGTATTTGCAAGAATTGTCTGGGGTTCCAGAATTTCTCTTTCTGTCGGACTTTTTACGGTGGGCATTGCCATGACCATCGGAGGAGCCATCGGAGCTCTTTCCGGTTACTACGGCGGCAAGGTGGATATGGTTCTTATGAGAATCATGGACGTCTTTCTGGCCCTGCCGGGAACCATCCTGGCGGTTGCCATTGTCGGAGCTCTCGGTCCCGGACTGGTGAATGTCCTGATGGCCATGAGTATCTGCCGGATTCCTCAGTTTGCCCGGATTGTCCGTTCCTCCGTCATGTCCTTAAGAGGACAGGAATTTATCGAAGCGGCCAGGGCATGCGGAACGAAGGATGCGAGAATTATCCTGCGCCATATTATGCCCAATGCCATCGGCCCGCTGGTGGTTCAGGCCACTCTTAACATGGCAACCACCATTCTCGGCGTTGCCGGTTTAAGCTTTATCGGACTGGGTATTGAAGCACCGATCCCCGAGTGGGGTTCCATGCTTTCTGAGGCCAGGGACCAGATGCGGTACTATCCGTACCTGATGATATTCCCGGGAATTTTCATTATGCTTTCCGTGCTTTCCTTAAACCTGATTGGAGACGGACTGAGGGATGCCCTTGACCCGAGAATGAAGAATTAAAATAGCCATTGACGGACGGGAGGTTTTCATGGACGAACGGTTATTGGAGATAAAGGATTTATATGTGGAATATATTACGGACGACGCCCAGGTATTTGCCGTCAACGGCATTGACCTGTCTTTAAATAAGGGTGAAACCCTGGGACTGGTGGGCGAAACCGGAGCAGGGAAAACCACGACTGCATTAAGCATCATGCGGCTTCTGCCGGAAAAAGTGGGTCTGATTCGGAAGGGTACGATTCTGCTGGATGGAAGAAATGTGACTGAGGCCACGGAAGCGGATATGCGTCTTCTGCGGGGGGAGACGGTTTCGATGATCTTTCAGGATCCCATGACCAGCTTAAATCCGGTGCTGACGGTGGGGGATCAGATTGCCGAGGTTCTGGAGCTTCATAAGAAGTTTAAGACCAAGCCGGAGGTGGAAGCCCGGGTGGATGAGATTCTTAAGATGGTGGGTCTGCCTCCGGAGCGGAAACACGATTATCCCCACCAGTTTTCCGGCGGTATGAAACAGAGAATTGTCATTGCCATTGCTCTGGCCTGTGAACCGCTGCTTTTACTGGCGGATGAGCCGACCACGGCGCTGGATGTTACGATTCAGGCCCAGGTTCTGGCCCTGATGAATGAACTGAAGAAGAACCTGAATACGGCAATGATTCTGATTACCCATGATCTGGGAGTCGTAGCTCAGACCTGCGATAAGGTTGCGATCATGTATGCGGGGGAAATTATCGAAACGGGAACAGTGGAGCAGATCTTTTCCGGAGATCGGCACCACCCCTATACCGTAGGACTGTTCCAGTCTATCCCGGATTTAAAGAAGAAGACCAGGCGGCTTCATCCCATCGATGGCCTGATGCCGGATCCGACGGATCTGCCCTCCGGATGCAAGTTCCATACCAGATGTCCTCATTGTATGGAGACCTGCAAAACCATGAATCCTCAGCCTTATGAGGAAGATGGACATATGATCCGGTGCCATTTGTACGGCCAGGGAAGCCAGGCTGCGACAGACTGAGTTGGGAGGGGAATGCCATATGAGTAAGCCGTTAATTGAGACGAGACATTTGAAAAAATATTTTGACACCCCCGGTGGACTGCTTCATGCGGTGGATGATGTGAACATTACGATTCCCAGAGGAAAAACGCTGGGTGTTGTAGGGGAATCCGGCTGCGGAAAATCCACCTTTGGACGGGTGGTATTAAGGCTTCTGGAAGCCACTTCGGGAGAAGTTTTGTATGATGGAGAAAACATCCTGAATTATTCCAAAGAACAGATGTTAAAAATGCGCCAGAAGATGCAGATTATTTTTCAGGATCCCTACGCTTCCCTGAATCCCAGAATGACGGTCAGTGAAATCATTGCAGAACCCATCCGGGTATGCAAAACCATCACCGGAAAACAGGAAATCCTGGATAAAGTGGATGAGCTGATGGAGATTGTGGGACTGGCGGAACGGTTTGTCAACACCTATCCCCACGAGCTGGATGGTGGACGGCGCCAGAGAATCGGGATTGCAAGAGCCCTCGCATTAAATCCGGAGTTTATCGTCTGCGATGAACCGGTATCGGCCCTGGATGTGTCCATTCAGGCTCAGGTATTAAATCTTTTGATGGATCTTCAGGAGGAGCGGGGACTGACCTACATGTTTGTGACCCATAACCTGAGCGTGGTCAAGCATATCAGCGATGAGATTGCGGTTATGTATCTGGGACAGTGCGTGGAGCGGTGTTCCTCGGATGAGCTGTTTGAGAATCCTCTCCATCCGTATACGAAGGCTCTGCTTTCGGCCATACCGGAACCGACCCTGGAATCCAGAGGAAAGAAGCAGGAGATTATTCGCGGAGAGGTGACCAGTCCCATCAATCCCAAGCCGGGCTGCCGGTTTGCGGCCAGATGCCCCTATGCCAAAGCGGAATGCAGGGAGAGGGATCTGGAATTTAAGGAAGTCAGCCCGGGGCACTTTGTAGCCTGTGTGCTGTGTCAGTAGGAGAAGGGAGGAAAAGGATATGACGCTAATGCAGCGGGTCAGAGAACAGGAAGAAGAATTTATCGGACTGCGCCGCAGGATCCATGAGCATGCGGAGGTTTCCTTTCAGGAAGTGGAAACCACCAGGCTGGTACGTGACTATCTGGACGGTCTGGGAATTGAGAATCATCCCAATGGCTCTTCCACTGGAGTCATCGGAATTTTAAAAGGAGACAAACCGGGGCCGGTGATTGCTCTTCGGGCTGATATGGATGCACTGAAGCTGACGGAGCAGACGGATCTGCCCTTTGCCTCCAAAAATCCCGGCGCCTGCCATGCCTGCGGCCACGACATTCATACGGCGGTGCTGATGGGGACGGCAAAGATCCTGAAAAGCTACCGGAAGGAACTGTGCGGAACGGTGAAGTTCCTGTTTCAGCCTGCGGAAGAAGGGCTGGGCGGTTCCCTCACCATGATTGAAAACGGAGCTTTGGAAAATCCCAAGGTGGATTATATTCTGGCCTGCCATACCTGGCCGGAAATGCCTGCGGGCAGCATCGGCGTGAGAAAGGGAGCGATGCTGGGAGCATCCGATACCTTTACCATTACGGTCACCGGAAAGGGAGGCCATGCGGCCCATCCCCATAAGGGAATTGATCCGGTGGTGATTGCGGCCCATATCATTACCCAGCTCCAGACCATCGTATCCAGACGGATTGCGCCGGTGGACGCGGCTGTGGTGACGGTGGGACATCTGACAGCGGGAACGGTGAGCAACATCATTCCCAATGAGGCAGTGATGGAAGGAACGGTACGCACCCAGGATCCGGATACCAGGAAAAAAGTAGCGGAATATATGGAGCAGCTGGCTGTGGGAACGGCACGGGCCATGGGAGGAGACGCGAAAGTGGACTATCATTTCGGCGTGGGTCCCACCATGAATGATCCGGTGTTAATTGATAAAATCAGCGAGGCGGTGTCCCAGGTGCTGGGGCCGGATAAACTTCTTCAGGTACCGGTACCGTCCATGGGAGCGGAGGACTTTGCTTTTTATCTTGAGAAGGTTCCGGGAGCTTTATTCCGTCTGGGGACTTTTGATGAGAGACCGGAATCCCGCTGGGCACTGCACAATCCGTCCATTTTATTTAATGAGGAGGCGATTCCCACAGGGATTGCAGCCATGGCAGCCAGCGTATTCCAGATCAGCGGATCGGATATGGAAGTATTGAAGGCTTGACTTTCCAGCCTTCTGGTTTATAATATTGCCAGATACAGCGAAACCGGAAATGGCGTCCTTTCATGTTTGACTGAGCGGACAGCCGGATGGGAGGATGAGGCGGGAAGCGCCGGAACGCCTATGCGGGCCGGCAGCTTCCCGCCGGCGTTTCAGAAAGGAGAATGCCATATGAAGATTCGGTATCCGGAATATTATAAGAAATTTCATTGTCTGGCGGGAGAATGTCCCGATACCTGCTGTGTGGCCTGGGAAATTGCGGTGGACCGGGAGACGGCGGAAAAATATAAGAAGTTTTCCAGAGATGGAAGCCGCGTTGGAAAAAAGCTGGGAAAACGGATCCGGCATGGAAAGATTGTGCCGGAAGGGGAATACTGCCCCTTCCTCGGCGTGGATCATCTCTGTGATATTTACAGAAAATACGGGGAAGAGTCCATGTGCCGGATTTGCAGGCATTATCCCAGGCATATGGAGGATTATGGGGAGCTTCACGAAGTACTTCTTTTGATTTCCTGTCCGGAAGCAGCCAGACTGATGTTAACGGAAGGGGAAGGTTTTCTGATCCGGGAAAAGCCGGAGGTTTCCGGAAATACGGAGGGAATTGACAGGGAACTTCTGGAGGGACTGCTGACCCTGAGAAAACGGCTGTTTCAGGTGCTGTCTGACCGAAGCAGGCCGCTGGATATGAGAATGCTTACGGTTTTAAAGCTTTGCCATGACGGCCAGAAATGGATCCGGGATGGAAAAACGGCTGATATGAAACGGCTTCTGGAGGAATCAGCGGCTGACTCCTCCTGGGAAGAACGGCTGGAAAAAGAGTATGATTCCCTGGAGGAAAAACGGTTTACCATGATGGCCGATATGATGGCAGAACTGGCATCCTTTGATAGGGTCAGCCGGAAATGGCCTGCCATGCTGGAGCAGTGCAGAACCATTCTTTACCATTCCCCGGACAGCCGCAGCCGGTATTTAAAGGACCGGAAAGAATTTTTAAAAGAACATCCGGAAACGGAGCTTCGCTGGGAGCGGATCTGCCGGTATTTTCTCTACTCGTTTTTCCTTACATCCCTTTACGACGGGGAAGTTTATGCAAAGGGAAAGATGGCTGTGTTCTGTACGCTTCTCATGGAAGAGCTGTTCCTGGCCTCCTGGAGGATGGATGAAGGAAAGGAAATCTGGGGAACAGAGCACCCGGAAAAGACATTGGCGGAACAGGTAAAAATCTGCCATGTGGCGGCCAGACAGATTGAAAATTCGGCGGAGAACAGGGCGCGGCTGGAGGAGCTTTTAAATCCATCCTCCGTCCAGTCGGATAATCTGTCCGGTAAGATAGGAAGGGGACTGGGCCAGCTGAAGGACCAGCTGGGCAGCTTCCTCGGGCGTTCCCATGCGGCCCGCGGGAATTTCCTCCAGTAGGGCATTCCGTTCCTCCGGTTCCAGAAACCGGTTCATGTCTGTGTCGATGGCGCCGCAGGCGATGGCATTGACCTGGATGCCGGAAGGAGCCAGTTCCTTGGCCAGGGCCATGGTAAGCGCGTTGACTCCGCCCTTGGAGGCAGAGTAGGCGGCTTCGCAGGAGGCGCCGCAGACACCCCAGACGGAGGATATGTTGATGATGGATCCCTGCTTTTTTCGTACCATGCCGGGGATGGCCAGCTTGCAGCAGTAAAATACGGATGAGAGATTCACGGAAATCAGCCGCTCCCATTCTTCGAAAGGCATGTCCTGCAAAAGACCGATCTTTGAAATCCCTGCGTTGTTGACCAGAAGGTCCACACCGCCCAGGGATTTTTCTATTGCTTCAAACATGCGGACGCAGTCCTGGCTTTTGGAAACGTCGGCCTGAAACGGAAGGCAGCGGACGCCGGCAGCGCTGGCCGCCTGCTGAACCGGATAAAGCTGTCCGGGATCCGAGGAACAGCAGACGGCCAGGTCGTATCCGTGGGCCGCCAGCGTGAAGGCGATGGCCTGTCCGATTCCCCGGGAGGCTCCGGTAACCAGTGCGGTTTTTTTCATGTTGCGATTCTCCTTTGAAATCCGGTTGTGAAAACCGGGGGTTATGGGTTCCGGCTCTGTGCAGTTACAGAATGCGCTGAAGCAGCGGAACCGCCAAATCTGGCTTCTGTCAGTATTGTAGCCCACCGGACGCGGAAAGTAAACCGTTTGGACGTGGAAAGCAAACCATTCGGGCACGGAAAGTAAACCGTTTGGACGTGGAAAGCAAACCATTCGGACACGGAAGCAAACCGTTCAGACGTAGAAAATAAACCATCCGGACGCGAAAACAGGGGGCAAAACAAAAGAAAACAGGCGCCGGCCGGGACAAAATGAAAATGCCGCCGGATTCGGCTGGGGCCGGCGCAGCAGGCTCATTGGAAAAGACGAAACAGAGGCTTCTGCCGGTATTGGAAAGTGTTTGTATTGAATGCCGCAGATGTGATATAATAAGCGAAAGTAAGCCACAGGAGAGCTTGCGTTTGTGAAGTAAACGGCAAATGGCGATGACAGGCTGTGCCTGTGGTTCCCTGATGGGAAAACAGGAAATCAAATTTGATTCGGAGGGCAGTATGAAACCGGTTTATGATTTGATCATTATCGGCTCCGGTCCGGCAGGGTTGGGAGCGGCAATTTATGCTCAGAGGGCAGAACTGAAAACACTGGTGATTGAAAAGGAAATGGTCAGCGGCGGCCAGGTGTTAACCACCTATGAGGTGGATAATTATGCAGGACTTCCCGGTATCAACGGCTTTGATCTGGGAATGAAGTTCCGGGAGCATGCCGACAAACTGGGGGCGGAATTTGCAGAGGATCAGGTGGTGCGGATTGAGCCCTGTGAGGAACAGGCAGAGGACGGAGCGCAGGTGCGGGCGGCGGAATTGTCCGTAAGTTTAAAACGGGTGGTCGGAGAAAATGATACGTATCTGGCAAAGACCATCATCCTTGCAGCCGGGGCCAATCACAGAAAACTGGAGGTTCCCGGAGAGGAACGTCTGACCGGAATGGGAGTTTCCTACTGTGCCACCTGTGACGGCGCTTTCTTTAAAAATAAGACAACGGCTGTGGTCGGCGGCGGAGATGTGGCCATTGAGGATGCGATTTTCCTGGCCAGACTCTGCCAGAAGGTTTACCTGATTCACAGAAGAGATGAGCTTCGTGGGGCGAAGAGCCTGCAGAGCCGGCTGATGTCCATGGAGAATGTGGAAATTCTCTGGAATACGGTGGTGGAATCCATTGATGGTGAGAACCAGGTGGAGAGCCTGCAGCTTCTCAATAAAAAGAGCGGTGAGAAGCAGACGCTCCCGGTGGACGGCGTGTTTATTGCGGTTGGAATTACACCCAACAGTGAAGCGTACCGCGGACTGGTGGAAATGGACGGCGGCGGCTATCTTGTGGCCGGAGAAGACGGAAAAACCTCGGTTCCCGGTATTTTTGCCGCCGGTGATGTGCGGACCAAGCAGCTTCGCCAGATTGTGACAGCCGTGGCGGATGGAGCCAACTGCGTGACGTCCGTGGAGCGGTACCTGAACGGACAGTAAAGACGGGATAGAAAGATTTCCAGATAAAAGGAAAAAGCGGGAGGAAGCGAAGATGAATGAGATAGGAACATTTGACATTCTGGGGCCAAATATGATCGGCCCCTCCAGTTCCCATACGGCCGGGGCGCTAAGAATCGCCTTTATCGCCGGGAAAATGGTGGAGAAGGTATCCAAGGTGCGGTTTGTTCTTTATGGATCCTTCGCCCGTACATATCATGGTCATGGTACGGATCGGGCGCTGGTGGGAGGAATTTTGGGATATCATCCCGATGATGAGAGAATCCGGGATTCGTTCCATTATGCAGAGGAGGCAGGAATCCAGATTATCTTTGAAGAGAATTTTACGGATAAGGAAGTTTTCCCCAATACAGTGGATATTTATGTCACCGGCGAGGATGGAAACACCATGTCCCTCCGGGGAGAGTCCATCGGAGGCGGAAATGCGGTGATCACCAGGCTGAACGGCGTAGAGGTGGAGCTGACCGGCAATTACTGCACGATGGTGGTGCAGCATGTGGATCGGAAGGGAACCCTGGCGTTTGTGACCACAGTGCTAAGCGCCTATGACCTGAACATCGGTTCCCTGAAACTTTACCGGGAAAGCAAGGGAAAGGTGGCTTATGCCATCATTGAACTGGATGGAGATGTACCGGAGCAGGTGGTCAGCGCGTTAAAGGGGATCGAGGCGGTCATCAATGTACTGCTGGTACCGGCAATTCACCTGGACTGATGGAGGGATAAGAGATGAATTTTATCAATGGCGCACAGCTTCTGGAATATTGTGAAAAAAATCATAAGACAATCTCCGAGGCCATGTTTGAGCGGGAGACGGTGGATCTGGAGCATGATGCGGAAAAGACCAGGGAACGGATGAAAAAAGCCTGGTCCATCATGAAATCCTCGGCCAACAAGCCGTTAAAAGAGGAAATTGTCAGCATGGGCGGCATGATCGGCGGCGAAAGCAGGAAGCTTCATGCGCTGCGGGAATCAGGAAAGAATCTTTGCGGCGATGTGGTTTCCAGGGCCATTGCCTATGCGGTGGGCGTTCTGGAGGTCAACGCATCCATGGGACTAATCGTAGCGGCGCCCACGGCCGGTTCCTCCGGTGTCATCCCGGGCGTGTTCTGCGCTCTGCAGGAAAAATACGAGTGCACTGATGAAGAGATCTGTCAGGTGCTCTTTAATGCGGCAGCCATCGGATATCTGATTACAAGAAACGCGACGACAGCCGGAGCAGAAGGAGGATGCCAGGCGGAGGTGGGTTCTGCCAGTGCCATGGCCGCGTCGGCGGTGGTGGAGCTGATGGGAGGAACTCCGGCCCAGTGCATGGATGCGGCTTCCTTTGCGCTGGTGAATATTCTGGGTCTGGTCTGTGACCCGATTGGCGGACTGGTAGAAAATCCCTGCCAGAACCGGAATGCCATGGGAGCGTCCAATGCTTTGATTTCCGCGGAACTGGCGCTGGCTGGAATTAAGAGCATTACCCCCATCGATGAGACCATCGGCGTCATGTATGCCGTGGGAAAATCCCTTCCGTCTGAGCTGCGGGAGACTTCCCTTGGCGGAATGGCCGTGGCCAAAAGTGCCTGCGAGGCCTGCGCTGCCTGTGCAAAGGGCAGAAGAAACAAGTAGCCGGCGTGTTTTTGACAGGCCGGTTCATGGGCGGGATGAAGGCAGAATCGCTGAAATGTGTGAGAAAATGGGGAAATAGCTGAAAAACCTGTTTTTGGAATAATTCGAAAAAAGCGGAATCATGAAAGGCGGTACGGATCCCACGGAGGGATGAGTACCGCCTTTGTGTATAACAGGAAATTTTGTTCCCTGTATAAAATGACCGCAGGCTGCGCATTGCGCGAAAGGAAAATGAGCTGCCAAACGGCATTCGCTGCGGGGGCCCCACAAGAGAACCGCTTTGTCCGGAGCCAAAGATGACAAACCTCAGGTGATGGACGCGTCCGGCTTTGGCTGCTGGAGAATTCCGAACAAAATCATATTTAAAATTTCTCCGGTGGCTTCCAGCATGCTGTGAAAATCCTCTGCAGGCTCATCCTGATAGCTGCTCAGGATGCTTGGAAAGCAGGATTCTACGCTTTCCAGATAACGGGTTGCCGCCTTTGGATTCAGTTCTGTCCGAAGGGGCATTCTGGAAACCAGTTTTTCAAGAAATTCCTGATTCAGGCGCCGGATTGGGGCACGAAGCTCCTGGATCTGCTGAATCAGATGTCTGGGAGGCCGCAGCATGGCGCTCTCAAAGATAACTTTCTGCCGGGGATGGTCCTGGAAATAGGATTCCCGAAGCATAAAATAATGTTTCACGGCATCCGGTGCGGCCTGCTTTTCCAGTGTATTCATATGTTCTTCCACATAGGCATGGAGATCGGAGAATGTTTTTTCCACACAAAGCAGGAACAGTTCATCTTTACCGGAATAATAGTGGTACATCATACCTTTGGAAATTCCATGATTTCCGCAGATTCGTTCCATGTTTACACGGTCATAACCGCAGGTTCCAAATTCCTCCAGAGCTGCCCGGTAAATTTCTTCCCGGCTGCGTTCCTGCCGCTCCTTTTGCGTCATGCTGCACTTCCTCCTACTGCTTCTGCCTTATGAAGTTCGCCGGCCCATTCAAATCCTTTCTTGGCCATGAAAACGGCGATAATTTCATTAATCACTGCCGCTGCTGCAATGGTTCCCTGAATGAGCGCGGCGCATTCAGGTGCGGGGCCTGATAAAACCGATACGGCGATGCCTGTGAATACCAGAGATACTCCGGAATGGGGCAGCAGCGTGAAGCCCAGATATTTTCTTACGGATGCAGGCGAATGGGTCACAGCCGCTCCGAAATAGGCGCCGGTGTACTTACCGATGGCACGGGCGATGATATAAATGGCCGTATAAATTCCTGCATTGAAAATCAGATGATAATCCAGCGGAGCAGCCAGATTCAAAATCACCGCCACCATGGAAAAGCCGATGACAGGATTCATCACCTTCATGATGCCATTGAGCGGTTCTTCCGTAATCATATTGGAAAATACGGTGGAGAAGGACATTCCGATGAGCATAAAGTTGAGAACCGGGGTGGGAAGCATGCTGTTAATGGCAAAACCGATGCCGGCGGAAACCAGCAGCATGGCCAGCATAACAATCAGCGTGCTGGTCTGCGTTTTTGTATGCTGAAGCATTTTTCCAGTCACAAAACCGGCTGCGCCGCCGATGATGGCCGGAAGGAATACCAGAAAAAGAACAACCGGTACCGGGATTCCGGCCGAGGATATATGGGCCGAAACAAAGGCAATCACAAGGAAGAAAACAAGGGCTCCCACCAAATCGTCCAGCGCGGCCATCGGGATCAGGGTCTTTGTTACCGGTCCGTCTGTTTTCAGTTCATTGACCACCGACAGGGACGGAGCCGGAGCGGTGGCCAGGGCGATACCGCCGAACATAAAGGCCAGATAAATCGGGATATCCGTAAGCCAGAAAATAGTACCGAATACCAGGCTGACGACCAAAAAGGTGCCCAGGGATTCTGTAACGGTGGTAACGAGAATCTGCGGACCTGCTTTTTTCATCTCTTTCCAGATTAATTCCGTACCGATCATCAGGCCGAAGGTACATTCAAAAAGGCTTTCCAGTGTCTGAAACCAGCGGGAATCCAGCACGGAGCTGTTCAGCAGATTAAGCGCGTGCGGGCCAATCATCATACCTGCAATGAGCCAGCCCAGAATCGAGGGCAGCTTTAATTTTGAAATGAGTTTGCCGGCAGCCAATGCGATGGCAATGGATGCCAGCAATCGAAATACGTCAAATAAAATGTCCATCATGCAAGTCTCCTTTTGAAAAATTACAGACGATTCCGTCTATAATTCAGGAGTATGGCACTTACAGACGATTTCGTCTACATTTAGTACGTGAAAAATCTGTGAATTTTCCGGAGCCGGAATGCTCAGCTTTCCAGAAATTCGTAACCGGCATCAGTCAGAACCTGCTCAGCTTTTTCGGCATGTTTTTTCTTTACCAGAATATAATCTGTATGAAAGGTAGAGACGACGAAGATTCCAATCTGGTTTTCGGCTAACAGCGAGGAAATGCCCGCAAGAATTCCGATCAGGGAAAAATCCAGCACCCCTTCGATACGGAAGGCAGCCCAGCCGTCATCCCGTTCCAGGACAGAGGCAGGTACCTGACTGGTAGGACATACCAGGGAGTTTTCTTCGTCTGTTTTTCCGATGAAACAATATTCCAGATTCAGAAGGGAAGCAGGATAATCGGTTACTTTGCAGATGGAAAAGTTGCAGGGAATTTTTTTCAGTTTCATAAAGAACCTCCTTTGGGAAAATAGGTAAATAATCTTTGGAAAAGAATGTGTATGGCATCTGAACCGGCAAAAGCCGGAAACATGTTTCATGTAATTGGAAAACGGGAAGCATTTGATGCAGAAAGGGGAAAAAGACCGCCGTATGGCCGGAGATAATCCGGATACGGCGGTTTCCCTTATCTATCATTCAATTTTAACAGCTTGTCCAAATTTCACGATATGAAAATTCTGATTCCGTTTACCATACTGAGCGGATTTAGAATTCCGGTTCGATCAATCCGTAGGAATTTCCTTTTCTCTTATATACAACATTGACTTCATTGGTATCTGCATTGAGGAACATAAAGAAGTTGTGTCCTAAAAGCTCCATCTGGATGCAGGCTTCCTCCGGATCCATAGGTTTCATTGCAAAACGTTTTGTTTTAACGATATTGATGGTTTCCTCATGGGCGGTTTCTTCCTGAAGGAATGCTTCACTGAAGGAAAGAGCGCTCTGCTTTTTGTCGATTAGTTTTGTTTTATATTTTTTTATCTGCCGTTCGATGATTTCTTCCACAAGGTCAATGGAAACATACATGTCGCTGGAATCCTGCTCCGCGCGGATAATTGTGCCTTTTACGGGAATTGTCACCTCGATTTTCTGGCGCCCTTTTTCAACGCTCATGGTCACATGGACTTCTGTATCGGGAGAAAAATAGCGCTCCAGCTTGCCGATTTTTGATTCAACCGCTTCCTTTAATCCCGGGGTAATGTCGATATTTTTTCCGCTGATGATATAACGCATAAAATCAACTCCTTTTTTTAGGGTAGTTAAAGTATAACATAAAGTTCTGTAAAAAACAACTAAATTCCGGGAAAAATGAGACAACTTAAACCGGGAAACATTGATGTAAAACGAAAAAAAATCCATGCCGGATTTCGCCATTTGTCAAGGGCTTTTTTGGAAAAACTGGTCGAAAAATGGTATTTTATAAGATGTGTACAAAAAATGAAAAATTTGGCGGTTCCCGGGAAAAAACGGTATGAACGGGGAAAAAACTGTGGATAATGTGGATAACTTGGTGTATAAGTGCAGTTTAAAGGAAATTCATGGGTTTTTCCGGTGGACAGATTTCAACAGATTTTCTGTGGATTGCTGTGGATAATGTGGATAACCTGTGAATCGAATGTATGATTTGTGCAATTTGTCTGGTTTACCATAATTTTGCGCGTTATGTCACCAGGAAACAGGATTCGACTGCTCCCTGACCTATCAGCCGGGGAAGCAGCGAAAACCATCTGGCTCCGAATGGAGCCAGATGAGGGAGCCGTCGCATTACGGGCGAAGCCCTCCATGCTCCTGTTCCCTTACCCATCCGATGGAAACGTTCTGTGGGATACAAGCATTCCACAGAACGTCTCCGCCGTCTGGGTTTTCGCAGCAAAATGTTAAAAATATATGAAGTGATTGAATAAAGAGGGAGTTAGTGATAAAATATAAAAGATTGTACAGTGATATTAGAGAATGCGTTTTAGGAGCGTGTGTGATGAATCTTGTTGAAAAAGTGTTTGGTACGCATAGTGATCGGGAGCTGAAGCTGATTTATCCGATTGTGAATAAAATTGAGAAGCTGCGTCCGCAGATGCAGGCGATGAGCGATGAAGAGCTCAGAGATCAGACGAGAAAATTCAGGGAGAGACTGGCCAAGGGGGAGACTCTGGATGATATTCTGCCGGAGGCTTTTGCTACGGTGAGGGAGGCCGCCAAGAGAACTTTGAATATGGAGCATTATCCGGTTCAGCTGATTGGCGGCATCGTGCTTCATCAGGGACGTATTGCCGAGATGAAAACCGGTGAAGGTAAAACCCTTGTGTCCACCTGTCCGGCTTATCTGAATGCTCTGGCAGGGAAAGGCGTGCAGATCGTTACGGTCAACGATTACCTGGCAAAGCGTGACGCGGAGTGGATGGGACAGGTCCATGAATTCCTGGGCCTGAAGGTCGGCGTTGTATTGAACTCCATGAACTCTGAGGAGAGAAAGGCAGCCTACAACTGCGACATTACCTATGTCACCAACAATGAGCTGGGCTTTGACTATCTGCGGGACAACATGGCAATCTACAAGGAGCAGATGGTTCTGCGCAGTCTGGATTAC
The DNA here is from genome assembly GCA_018712915.1 of Candidatus Copromonas faecavium (nom. illeg.). Taxonomy (GTDB): domain Bacteria; phylum Bacillota; class Clostridia; order Lachnospirales; family Lachnospiraceae; genus Copromonas; species Copromonas faecavium. The sequence continues at coordinate 56,689 of DVGC01000059.1, forward strand.
TGCATCATCGATGAGGTAGACTCGGTGTTGATCGATGAAGCGAGAACACCGCTTATTATTTCCGGACAGAGCGGCAAGTCCACCAAGCTTTATGAGGTCTGTGACGTGCTGGCCAGACAGCTGGTGCGCGGCGAGGAGTCCGGTGAGTTTAATAAGTTAAATGCCATCATGGGCGAGGAGATTACGGAAACCGGAGATTTCATCGTCAATGAGAAGGACAAGGTGGTAAACCTGACAGAGGAAGGCGTCCGCAAGGTGGAGCAGTTTTTCCATATTGAAAACCTGGCGGATCCGGAAAACCTGGAGATCCAGCACAATATTATTCTTGCCCTGCGTGCCAATTATCTGATGTTCAGGGACAAGGATTATGTGGTGAAAGATGATGAAGTCCTGATCGTGGACGAGTTCACAGGACGTATTATGCCGGGACGCCGGTATTCTGATGGCCTTCATCAGGCCATTGAGGCAAAAGAGCATGTGAAGGTAAAGAGAGAGTCCAAGACGCTGGCGACGATTACCTTCCAGAACTTCTTTAATAAATTCCGGAAAAAGGCTGGTATGACCGGTACGGCTCAGACTGAGGAAAAGGAATTCCGGAATATTTACGAGATGGACGTTATCGTGATCCCGACCAACAAACCGGTAATCCGGAAGGATTTGGATGACGCTGTTTATAAGACGAAAAAGGAAAAATTCCATGCGGTTGTGGATGAGATTGTAAAGACCCACGAAAAGGGACAGCCGGTTCTGGTGGGTACGATTACCATCGAAACATCGGAAATGTTAAGCCAGATGTTAAAACGCCGCGGCATTCCTCATAAAGTGCTGAATGCCAAGTTCCATGAGCTGGAGGCGGAGATTGTGGCCGGAGCCGGAGCTCACGGCGCGGTTACCATCGCCACCAACATGGCCGGCCGTGGTACGGATATCAAGCTGGACGATGAGGCCAGAGAAGCAGGCGGCCTGAAGATTATCGGTACAGAGCGCCATGAATCCCGCCGTATCGATAACCAGCTGCGCGGACGTTCCGGACGTCAGGGAGACCCGGGTGAATCCAGATTCTATATTTCCCTTGAAGATGACCTGATGCGGCTGTTCGGTTCTGAGAAGCTGATGAGTATGTTTAATGCCCTCGGCGTTCCGGAGAATGAGCAGATTGAGCATAAAATGCTGTCCTCCGCCATCGAGAAGGCACAGAAAAAGATTGAGACCAACAACTACGGAATCCGTGAAAACCTGTTAAAGTATGACGAGGTCATGAATGAGCAGCGTGAAGTGATTTACGCAGAGCGTCTCCAGGTATTAAACGGAGAGAACATGCGCGGCGTGATCATGAAGATGCTGACAGACATCGTGGAGGGCGCCGTGGATATGTCCATCGGTGACGAGCAGTCGCCGGAGAAGTGGAACTTTAAGGAGTTAAATGAGCTGCTTCTTCCAATTATTCCCCTGCAGCCGGTGGAGCTGAATGACGAGATCCGGAAGATGAAGAAGGATCAGCTGAAGCATTCCTTAAAGGAAGCTGCGACCAAGCTGTATGAGGCAAAGGAAGCAGAATTCCCGGATGGGGAGCAGATCCGTGAGATTGAGCGGGTTGTGCTTCTTAAGGTGATTGACAATAAATGGATGTCCCATATCGACGACATGGAGCAGCTCCGCCAGGGTATCGGCCTGCAGGCCTACGGACAGAGAGATCCGCTGGTGGAATATAAGATGAGCGCGTATGAGATGTTTGATGATATGACATCGGCAATCCGCGAGGATACCATCCGGATTCTCTGCCATATCAGGGTTGAGCAGAAGGTGGAACGGGAGCCGGCTGCCAAGGTAACGGGAACAAATAAAGACGATTCGGCCGCAAGGGCTCCCCAGAGACGGGCAACTCAGAAGATTTACCCCAATGATCCCTGTCCCTGTGGTTCCGGTAAAAAGTATAAACAGTGTCATGGAAGAAAGCCGCTGGCAGGCTGATGACAGGCGGCAGAACCACTGGCGCTTGCAGGCCGGGTGAGATTGTTTTGAGAACGGGAGAGGACAAATTCGATGGTTGAGTTGGATCAGTTTAAATACACATTATCCACATATGAAGCTCCTTTGAAGGAAGTCAGGGACTCGCTGAATCTGGATGCCAAAATACGCAGGATTGATGAGCTGGACAAGACCATGGAGGAGCCCAGCTTCTGGGAGGATGCGGAACAGTCCACAAAGCTTGTAAAGGAAGCAAAAAATTTAAAGGATACGGTCAATGAGTTCAAAAGGCTCCAGGACCAGTATGAGGAAATTGGCCTGCTGATCGAGATTGCCGGTGAGGAGAATGATTCCTCGGTGCTCCCGGAAATCCAGAAGATGCTGGGAGAGTTTACGACGGAGCTGGATGCGCTGCGGCTTCGGACGTTGCTGACAGGAGAATATGACGGAAACAATGCCATTCTCCGGCTGAATGCCGGAGCCGGCGGAACTGAGTCCTGTGACTGGTGCAGCATGCTGTACCGGATGTATTCCCGCTGGGCAGAGAGCCATGGATTTTCTACTTCCGTCCTGGACTATCTGGACGGAGAGGAAGCGGGAATCAAGTCGGTGACCCTTCAGATTGACGGGGAGAATGCTTACGGATATCTGAAATCGGAGCATGGCGTACACCGGCTGGTACGGATTTCGCCTTTTAATGCCAACGGAAAGCGGCAGACCTCTTTCGTATCCTGCGATGTAATGCCGGATATTAAGGAAGATGTGGATGTGGAAATCAATCCAGACGATCTGCGGATCGATACGTATCGTTCCAGCGGCGCCGGCGGACAGCATATCAATAAAACTTCCTCTGCAGTACGCATTACCCACATTCCGACGGGAATCGTGGTTCAGTGTCAGAATGAGCGTTCCCAGTTCCAGAATAAGGACCGGGCCATGCAGATGTTAAAGGCCAAGCTGTATATGTTAAAGCAGCAGGCCAACGCTGAAAAGATTTCTGACATCCGCGGAGACGTGAAGGATATTGGCTGGGGAAGCCAGATTCGTTCCTATGTTCTGCAGCCGTATACGCTGATAAAGGATCACAGGACCGGATATGAAAGCGGAAATGTGAGCAGTGTCCTTGACGGAGGAATCGATGGGTTCATCAGTGCTTATCTGAAATGGGAAAGTCTGGGACGGCCGCCGGTGAAGGGCGGGCAGGACGTAGAATAGCAGGATAAGACAAGGCAGAAAAAAAGGCCGGACAGTTCAAGTGAGAACTGGCCGGTCTTTTTGGTGATGGTTTGTCAAATGACTTTCATTCCTGTATGGGCGGCAGATACGGCAGACATGCTGTCCGCTGTATTGCATTCTGCCGCATTCGTGTGCGGGAAACTGCTAATGCTTTTCCGTGCACCGGTCATCAAGAGGACCATGAAGCAGGGTGCCGTCCTTATTGGTGCAGTAGTAATAGCCGTCTGCATCCTTCAGGTTCTTTCTGTTTTTCTGAATGGCACCGCTTTCGTTGACCAGGTAATTGCTTCCATCCCAGGAAACCACCTGATATTTGGTATCATCTTCCGCCGTCAGGCATCTGCCGTGGTCATAGATCTTATTATCATCGATTCCCATTGCTCCGGCTCCCTTGGGGCTTCCGGTGGTGCGGAAGGAAAAGTCGTAACGGGTACCGTCCACATCGATGGTGACGTCGCCGGTTCTTACGGTGCCGTCATCGTTGAAATAGAAAACCTTGACGGAGGAATCATTTCCGGAAGGAAGATCCTCAATATAATCGATGGTGGTGATACTGGTAATCTTTTTGCTGCTTTCTCCGTCAAAGGTGATGGCCTTCAATCCGGTTACCCGTTCTCCGCTTCCGTTGAAAGCATAGGTTTTTCCGTCGATGGTATCAAATTCAGAGCAGGAAATCCGCCCGTTGGAGCTGCTGTAGTACCAGTGGGAAGTGCCGTCATTGTAGTCTTCTGCATCCAGCTCCTCGTCCGGAACAGCTTCAAACCAGCCTGTCCGAAGGTAAGGATCTTCCATATTGCCGAAATATCTCCAGCTTTGCGCTTCGTCATCATCCCTGTGCCAGCCGTAGAGGGCCACGCCCCGGGAGTCAAACAGATATTTTTTATCGCCGATGGTTTTTTCTGTATCGGTGGATTTTTTGCCGCTGGAGGTAAGATAGAAATAGTAGGTAGGAGAGGTATCATCCTCATTGTCCTCATCGGTGACGGACATGGATGTCCAGGCGTTAATCAACAATTCTCCGCTCCCCTCAGGATCGGCATAATAGAGTCCTTCTTCCCAGTTATCCTCATTTACCGCTTCTCCGGACTCGGAGATCCATCCGGTCATCATACGGCCATACGTATCAAAGGCATATTTCTTTCCGCCGATTTCCTCGATTTTCACCCGGTCGCCGGTGGTCCGGACAGCCCGTCCGTTGGAGCCGAAATAATACCAGCTTCCCTCGCCCACCAGATCGTCGCCCTGCCACTCCGGATTGTCCAGATAACGCCATTCGTTGGTCAGCATGGCTCCGGAGGAGCGCACATAATAATAATTTTCTCCATCTTCAATCAGGGTATTGCGCAGCATATAACCGTCGTTTCCCAAATAGTAGCTGATGCCGTTATCTGTTTTCCAGGTATCGGCAGCAAAGCTTCCGTTATTTTCCAGATAACGCCATTCTGTTCCTTCCGCCACCCATTCGGCAGCCAGAGCCGTTCCGGCACCGGCCAGAGTCATAATGGCAGAAGCTGTCAGCAGACCACAATACAATCCCGCTTTTTTCATCATTTCCTCCTTGAACGTTGAGTCTTAAGGCGGCCGCAGAGCCATCCCTCAAGACACTTTCTTTCATTATAAACAGGGCCGAACGGTCTGGCAATCAGTTTTCTCTTAAGATTTTGAGAAGATTTTGTTGCATTTTGTTTTTCAGGTTTTACTGCACCCGGTCAGTTGTTTTCAGATACTGGCCTGCATCCTTTAAGAAACTGGCAATGATCATCAGGATCACGAAAGCCACCGGGAAAGCGGCGATGATGGAAACCGTCTGCAGATTGGTCATGGAGTTTTCGGAAAAGACCAGAGCGATCGGAAGGAGGATCAGCATGATGGACCAGAAAACCTTTACCAGGCTGTGGGGGTCTTCATCGGGCGTCATCTGGCGGTAAGTATAAGAGGAAGCGACCAGGGCGATGGAATCAAAGCTGGTGGCATAAAAGGCAATCATGGCCGCAACCAGAAGGATTAACACCATGGGAGCCAGAGGCAGAGTCTCCACAATGGAAAGGATGGTGGTATACAGATCCCCGCTCTGGGCGTAGATGTCCATAACATTCAGCCGTCCATTTACCTGGAGGCCAAGACTGTAGTTTCCAAGAATCAGGAAACTTAAAAAGGTTCCGCTCAAGCTGTAGGCGTAGCCGCCAAGGATGGTCTGACGGACCGTGCGGCCCCTGGAAATGCTTCCAATAAAAAACGGAGAGGCCACGCACCATACCATCCAGTAAGCCCAGTAGAAAATGGTCCAGTTCTGAGGGAACAGCGTGCTTCGCTGAGGATCCGTATAGGTGGCCATGCTGAAGAAATTCTGCATTAGATTACCGATGGCAGAAAATCCGGTTTCCAGAATGTATCTGGTTTCTCCTCCGGTAAAGAGCACATAGGCCAAAAGCGCGAAAAACAGATACATGCAGGAAGCGGAAAGGAGGGAAATTCCTTTCATTCCGTGGAGCAGGGCGTGTGTATATATGATGCAGGTAATGACCAGGATGAGGATGGTAATCCATTTGGAGGAAGGAATGTGGAACAGATTGGAAAAAATCTGCGCCATTAAGGGAGTGGCCAGAGAGAACGTGGTCGCCGTTCCGGCCAACAGGGCGAAAAGAGCCAGCAGATCGATGAGCTTTCCGGGAAGTTTGTCTACCCGGTCACCGAGGAGCGGTCTGCATGCTTCGGAATATTTCTGCTTGTGGCATCCTCTTACATGGAGCATGAAACCGAAGGAAACGGCCAGCACAAGATAGAAGCTCCAGGGAATGGGGCCCCAGTGGAAGATGGGGTAGGTGCTGGACCATACCTGAATGGAACCCAGTTCCTTCAGATGAGGATCGTTGGCATACAGGATCCATTCACAGAAGGAATAGAACAGGATGTCGGCGGCCAGGCCGGCCGTAAACATCATGCTGCTCCAGACGAAATCATTGTATTTCGGCTTTTCTCCCGGTTTTCCCAGACGGATGGTGCCGTATTTGGAAAAGGCCAGATAAATGGACAGAAGAAAAACGCCCAGGCCCACAATCAGGTAAAAGAGCCCGAAGGTATCTCCGAACAGGGTACGGATTTGGCCCAGGACCTGCTTGGACGTCTCCGGTGCCAGGATAAAGCACAGACAGAGGGCAAGGATGGAGAGGAAGGGGATAATGACCGTACTCCAGTCAATCCTGCCCTTTATCTGGGACATGGGCTGCTTGTTTTGCTTCATAAAATCATCCTCCTGCGTTCAATTTTTATAAAAAATATTAATTATTGAACATTATAACATCGGAAGAGAAAAAAGGCAAGGAAATATTTTACCGGCCGGTTCTTGACAAGAGAAAGGAGGTATGATAAGGTGGACGTGTTCGGTAGGTAAGGCTCCTGCAGGGATATGGACTGTTGCCGCAAAATAGTGGAGACACTATGCGATGGTTTGAACAGGATACATCGAGCGCAAGGTGTATCATAATACAGTTTCACCGCCCTGCAAAGCTAAAGCTCAGACGAATGGACAGAAGCGCCTGGTTTCCGTGTGTTCTCCCGAACATGCGGTTTTTTTATTTTTCGGGAAACTGCCCTGCGGGAACTGTATTGCAGCGGAGAGAAACTGCCCCGCGGGAACTGTATTGCAGCGGAGAGAAACTGCTCCGCAGGAATCGCTTTGGGACGGGGAAAAACGCCCTGCATATCTGCGGGCGGCCAGGATGCGCTCGATGAAAAAATCAGAAAAAGTGAGGTGAAAAAAATGGACGCGGGAAGTAACGGTGCAGGCTCAAATGGGCGAAGTCGGAATTACTGGAATAAGGAAAGGATGGCAGCGGGCTTTCTGCGCCATTTTTCACTGATTTTGTAAATTCCGCTTCATGCACGATACCTTTCCAAAACAAACTCAGCAATCATGACAGAATTTGGAGGTACGTCTGTATGAAGAATTTTTATGTAAGATTTTTATGGAATTGGAAGAAAAAAGAAACTTCAGAGAGCAGCGGGAAGAAAGAATGGCTTCAAAAGGTATCAGGGATGCCGGAAGAGGAGCTTTTCAAAACATTCCGGACGACGGAAAGCGGTCTGACAGGGGAGCAGGTAAAGGAAGCCAGAGAAGCGTACGGAGAGAATATCCTGGCCAATAAAAGCAAACCGGCTGTTTTTTCCAGGATTTGGGATGCATTTGTGAATCCCTTTACGGTGGTTCTTATGGTTCTGGCCGTTATATCGGCGATCACCGATATCTGGATGGCCGGGGCGGGAGAAAAGAACTATGCCACCGCAGCGATTATTGTCACCATGGTGACGGTATCCGGCGTTCTGCGGTTCGTTCAGGAAACTAAAAGTACCAATGTGGCAGAACGGCTTTCCGGTCTGATCCATACGACGGCCAGCGTGGTGCGTGAGGGGACGGTGCAGGAGATCCCCATGGAAGAACTGGTGGTTGGGGATCTGGTGCTGCTTTCTGCCGGTGACATGATTCCGGCAGATCTGAGAATCATAAGTGCCAGAGATCTGTTTGTCAGCCAGTCGGCTCTGACCGGGGAAAGTGAACCTGTGGAAAAGACGGGAGAGCCGGAAAAAGCGGACAGAGCGCTGACAGATCGGAAAAATCTGGCGTTTATGGGGAGCAATGTGGTCAGCGGAAGCGCCACAGCTCTTGCGGCAGCAGTGGGAAGCGTTACCCTGGTGGGGGAAATGGCGAAAAAGCTGGAGGAAAAGCCGCCGAAAACCTCCTTTGAAAAGGGAATTCATTCCGTGTCCTGGGTTCTGATTCGCTTTATGCTGGTTATGGTTCCCGTGGTGCTGTTTTTGAACGGATTCACCAAGGACGACTGGGTCCAGGCGGCACTGTTTGCCGTCTCGGTTGCGGTGGGCCTGACTCCGGAAATGCTGCCCATGATCGTAACCACATCCCTGGCAAAAGGGGCACTGACCATGAGCCGGGAGAAGGTGATTGTAAAGAACTTGAATGCCATCCAGAACCTGGGTTCCATTGATATTCTCTGCACGGATAAAACAGGAACGCTGACCCAGGACCGGGTAATCCTGGAACGTCATTTGAATATTGACGGAAAAGAGGATGACCGGGTGCTTCGCCATGCTTTTCTCAACAGCTATTTCCAGACCGGATTGAAGAACCTGATTGATCTTGCTGTCATTGAGAAGCAGAAAGAAATGGGAGCTGCCGAGCTGATGGAGCGCTACCGGAAGGTGGATGAGATTCCCTTCGATTTTGAACGGCGCAGAATGAGCGTGGTGGTGAAGGATGAGAGCGGGAAGACTCAGATGGTGACCAAGGGGGCCGTGGAAGAAATGCTGACATGCTGCTCTTTTGCCGAGTGCGGAGGAAAAATTCTGCCTCTTACCGATGAGGTGCGCAGTCTGGTGCTTTCCCGGACGGGACGGCTGAATGAAAGAGGAATGCGGGTCATTGCCGTCGCGCAGAAAACGAATCCGTCGCCTGTCGGACAGTTCTCTGCTGCCGATGAGGCAGATATGGTGCTGATAGGATTCCTAGCCTTCCTGGATCCGCCGAAGGAAACAGGCCGGGCTGCCGTTCATGCGTTAAATGAGTATGGAATCCAGGTGAAGGTTCTTACGGGAGATAATGAGCGGGTGACCTGTGCCATCTGCCATCAGGTGGGAATCCCGGCTGAAAAGGTGCTTCTTGGCGAGGAGCTGGAGCGCATGGAGGATGGAAAACTGGCAGAGCTGGCGGAGGAAACGACGGTGTTTGCCAAATTGTCGCCTTCCCAGAAGGCCCGCGTCGTCCGGATCCTTCGGGAAAACGGCCACAGCGTAGGCTATATGGGAGACGGAATCAACGATGCTGCGGCCATGAAGGCGTCTGATGTGGGAATTTCCGTGGATTCGGCTGTGGACATTGCCAAGGAATCGGCTGCAGTGGTTCTTCTTGAGAAAGACCTGATGGTACTGAAACGAGGGGTAACGGAGGGCAGGAAGACGTATGTCAACATGATGAAATACATCAAAATGACGGCCTCCTCCAACTTCGGAAATATGTTTTCCGTGGTGGCAGCCAGCATTTTCCTTCCCTTTTTGCCCATGGCAGCGCTTCATCTGCTGCTGCTGAATCTGATTTATGATATTTCCTGTACGGCGATTTCCTGGGACCATGTGGATGAGGAATATATAAGGAAGCCGCGCAGATGGGACGCGTCCGGCATCAGCCGCTTTATGCTGTGGATTGGCCCGGTCAGCTCCGTATTTGATATTCTTACGTATCTGTTCCTTTACTTTGTGCTTTGTCCGGCCGCTGCGGGAGGAGAACTGTATTCCCAGCTGACGGATGGGGCTATGCAGGCCAGATACCTGGCTCTGTTTCAGACGGGATGGTTTGTGGAATCCATGTGGAGCCAGACCATGGTGATCCATATGATCCGGACACCGAAGCTGCCCTTCGTCGGGAGCAGGGCTTCTGCTCCTGTCCTGGTCCTGACGGCTCTTGGAATCGGTATTGCGACGCTTCTTCCCTTCCTTCCGTTTGGAGCAATGCTGGATTTCGTAAGTCTTCCTGCCGGATTCTTTGGCTGGCTGGCCGTTGTGGTGGCCGCCTATATGGCCCTTATGACCGTGGTGAAAGGCAGATATATCCGCAGATATGGAGAATGGCTGTAACAGGAGAAAATGTAAATACTTATTAACATTATATCAAAAAAATAGTCATTTTACTTCCCGGAGATTCTATGCTACACTGAGTCCATCAAAAGAAACCGGATGGCTTTTAAAAAAGAGGAGGAAAAAATTATGATGGAATCATCCGTAAAAGAGCTTTGGGAAAACTGTGAACCGACGGATTAACCGTCAGGCCTGCAATGGGCAGGCGGAACCAATTTATTTACTTTCTTCTTATAGATGCGATATCAGGAGAGGACGCCGCGGAGAACGGCGTCCTCTTTTGGTATATTCGCTGGGGAAAAGATACAGCTGCAGGAAGAACAGCAGAAAGTTTGCTATAAATTCCTTGACAAAATGGGAATCTGTTGGTATAAATTACTGGCACGATGTGACATCTGGGGTGACATCAAAGACTGCACAAGAAAGGAATTGGTTTATGACAGAAATTAGCTTAAACATGTATCATGCCGTGGCGCTGGCCGCAGGATTGTACTGGCTGGGAAATCTTTTATGCCATAAGATCCCAATCTTCAACAAATACTGCATTCCTGCGCCTCTCGTAGGTGGAGTATGCTTTTCCCTCCTGAATACCATCATTCACTCGATGGGAATTGCCTACATTACCTTTGACGACACACTGCAGACCGTGTTTATGAATATTTTCTTTACTACCGTTGGATTCTCTGTCAGCCTGCCGCTGTTAAAGAAGGGCGGAAAGGCTGTATTTCTGATGCTGATTCTGGGAATTTCCATGACGGTAATCCAGAACCTGCTGGGCGTTGGGCTGATTGGGGCTATGGACGTGGATCCGCGCCTGGGGCTCTGCGTCGGTTCCATTGCCATGATTGGCGGACCGGGAACAGCTGCGTCTTATGGCGAATTGATGGATGGAATGGGAATTACCGGAGCATCCGTCGTGGGACTGGCTTCCGCAACCTTCGGACTGGTGGCCGGATCCATTATGGGAGGCCCGACAGCCAGACGCTGCATTGAGAAATATGGACTGCACTGCCCGGCAAAGAATGCGGGTGCTCAGGTGGCTGAGGTGGAAGACGAGAAAGTGGAATCCACCAATCCGCGTTTCGTTAAAAGCTTTATGTTTCTGATGTTTGCACTTGGCGTCGGCAACTGGGTGGGAGCTCAGCTGACGGCACTTACGGGACTGACGTTCCCCGGCTATATCGGAGCCATGATTGCAGCTGCGATTATGAGAAACATTGTGGACGCCATTTATCATGACTTCCCTCTGGCAGAAGTGGACGTGGTAGGAAACATGTCCCTAAATCTGTTCCTGGCGATGGCCATGGCCGGTCTTCAGCTCTGGCTGCTGGTGGATCTGGCTCTGCCGATGATTGTAACTCTGGCAGCTCAGGTGATCGTTATGTTCCTTTTTGCTTACTTCATTGTGTTTAAAGTGATGGGAAAGGATTACGATTCGGCAGTTATGACGGCCGGTTTCATCGGATTTGCCATGGGCGCCACGTCCAATGCCATGGCGAATATGCAGGCTGTTACAAAGAAATACGGCCCCTCTCCGGTGGCCTTCTTTACCATCCCGATGGTGGGAAGCTTGTTTATCGATTTCTTAAATGCACTGATTATTACGGGAATGCTGAACTTCCTGTCCTAGGATGACGCTCCGTACAGAAACAGAGACGCGTTCAAGGGTTTGCAAAAAATATGGCCTCTGCCGGGAATCTTTATGTTTCCCGACGGAGGCCGTTTTTTGCGGATTTCCCCGCGTCGTTTTTGGGGTTTCTTCTTTTTCAGGTTCCTTCTTTTTTAGTTCTTTATTCTTCCAGTTCCTTTTTATAAACTGCAATTACTTCTTTCATGGCATCTGCACCCGGCGCACCGATGGTGACACGTTTTTCCACGCAGGTCTTTAAGGAAATTGCCTCATAGATGTCTTCCTGGAATACCGGGCTGACAGAATGGTATTCCTCCAGGGTCAGCTCATCCAGAGATTTTTTCTTTTCGATGCATAAAAGCACCAGCTGGCCGATGATGCCGTGAGCATCGCGGAAGGGAACGCCATGGTTGACCAGATAGTCAGCCGCGTCGGTTGCATTGGTAAAGCCTTTCTTGGCACTTTCTTCCATGATCTCCTTCCGGAAGGTCATAGTAGAGATCATGCCGGTGAACAGAAGCAGGCAGCCTTTAACGGTGTCAATGGCGTCAAAGGTCAGTTCTTTGTCTTCCTGAAGATCTTTATCATAAGCCAGGGGGATTCCCTTCATAACAGTCAGCATGGAAATCAGCGCACCGTAAACCCGTCCGGATTTGCCGCGGATCAGCTCTGCGATATCCGGATTTTTTTTCTGGGGCATGATGCTGCTTCCGGTGCTGTAAGAGTCGTCCATCTCCACAAACTGGTATTCGTTGCTGTTCCAGATAATGATTTCTTCGGAGAAACGGCCAAGATGCATGGAAATCATGGACAGAGCCGATAAAAGCTCAATCACATAATCCCGGTCAGATACGGAATCCATGCTGTTTAAGGTAGGGCCGTCGAAGCCCAGCAGTTCAGCCGTATAGTTCCGATCCAGGGGATAGGTGGTGCCGGCCAGGGCTCCGGAGCCCAGAGGGCAGTAGTTCATCCGCTTCCTTACATCCTGGAGACGGCTCTTATCCCGGCGGAACATTTCATAGTAGGCGCCCAGGTGGTGGGCCAGGGTAACCGGCTGGGCCTTCTGAAGATGGGTAAAGCCCGGCATATAGGTGTGGAGATGCTCTTCCATCAGGGACAGAAGCTCCTTTAAGAGGTCCTTCAGCAGATGATCCAGCTCGTCAATTTCATCCCGGACATAAAGACGCATATCCAGAGCCACCTGATCGTTGCGGCTCCGTCCGGTATGGAGCCTCTTTCCTGCCTCTCCAATCCGCGCGATCAGTTCGGCCTCTACAAAAGAGTGGATATCCTCGGATTCGGTGGTGATGGCCAGGGCTCCTGAATCCAGATCCTGCCGGATGCTGTTCAGGCCGGAAATAATGGCGTCTCTGTCTTCCTCCGACAGAATCCCCTGTTTGGCCAGCATGGTCACATGGGCAATGCTGCCGGCAATGTCCTGTTTATAAAATTTCTGATCGAAGGAAATGGATTCATTAAAGTTGTGTACCAGCTGATTGGTTTCCTTCGTAAATCTTCCGCCCCATAATTTCATGATTTGTCGTCCTCCCTTGAGTGATTTTCTTTTCTGTCCAGTTGGCTATTATCATTATCATCAAGAATTGGCCAGTCGCCTTTCAGATCCTCGTCCAGCCAGTCCTCGTTCAAATCGGCATCCAGCCAGTCCTCTTCCGTGTCCTGTAAAGAAGCTGCCGGCATTTGTTCTGCCTCATGGGCTCCTGCATCTTCGTCAGCATCAGGCTCCGGCTCATCGTCTCCATTCTCCGGACGGGAATTGCCTGGGATGGAATGCTTGCCCTGACGTCCTCTGGAACGGCTGGAGCCGTGTTCTCCGCTTTCCCAGCGGCGCATGGCATCTTTCTGCTCCGGATCCGGCCGCCTGTGCAGGAGCCATTTGACCAGGCAGATCAGAAGGAGAATGACCAGAGCTCCGCCGGTGATTGCCAGTCCGGGTGCCAGACCCTCTGGAAAGTAGGAAAATTCGATGGTGTGATTTCCTGCCGGCAGATCGATGGCCAGGAACGCGTCGAAAATCTTCCTGGTTTCCACCTGCTGACCGTCCACCGTAACCGTCCAGCCCTTATCATAGGGAATGGAGGTAAATAAAGTTCCCCGGCTGTCCGTATTTACCGTTCCGGAAAGATGGGTGTCTGTCCAGCTGGTGAGTGTCAGCGTCTGGCGGTTCAGAATATCATAGATGGAAATCATGGACCGTTCTGAGAACCGGTATGCCACAGCATTCAGCTCTTCTCCTGAACTGCCGGAGGTCAGTACCACCTCATTGCCCTCGGCAATGGTGCCAAGCTCCAGGAAATACCCCCGATCCACATTGTCAAAGGACAGTGTTCCTGTGGGGAGGGAGGCGTTTACCGATTCCACCCGGTGGTTGAGCACATAGACATAATATTCTCCGGTGATATCGGCCGTAAACCGGAAGGTGCTGCCCTCTGTTATACCGGCGGTTTCCATGAGAATATCATCCGCACCCAGGAGGGAGCTGAAATCATTTTGTACATCTGCCGGGTTGTCCATCATATACTGCCAGTTTTCCTCCAAATCCGAAGGAATCATAAATCCGAGAGGAAGGGTATACAGGTTTTCGTAAAGATAGGTGCTGCCGCTTTCCCGCAGATATCTCATCAGATTGGTATTGGATACCGGTTCTGAATAGAGGGCATATTTGACGGAGGCCAGACTGTCAATCAGAGGGGTGCTGCCTTTGATGCTGTAGGCATTGGTGGAGGCTTCGCAGCCCATCCGGCTGAAAAACGCTGTCAAATCGGCATTGGCGGTGGAGGAAAAGAGGGAAACCGACGGAAAATTCATCCAGGCTCCGTCATTTCTCGTTTTCCTGGATTTTTTCTCTACCCGGTAAAACTCTTCGGCAGGCTCCAGTGTATCTATCAGGAGCCGGACCTCCTCATTATCCCTGGTATATGCTTCCCTGCTGGTGGTGGTCACGCTGGTAATGGTGGTGTTGACCGCCGCTTCAATGGAAACCAGAGCCAGCGCCAGAAAAACAGCCGTGCCTGTCCGGTGTTTTTTATAGAGGTACAGGATCCCTGTGTAAGCGGACAGGAACAGGATGGCTGCGTAATAAACAGCAAAGTGGAAATGTTCCTGAGTTACCAGCTTTTCTGCCAGAATAACAAAACAGATGCTGCCCCAGAAAGCCAATGCGATATGTTTCCAGGGAATCGATTTTAAGTGCATGAAGGCCCGGAAGCAGACGTACAGCATCAGGAAAATATAGATAAAGGACTGGCGGCAGGGCAGGCTGTTTGGATAGTGAAAACCATGCCAGATAAAGTTTAAGACATTGATGGAAAAGCTGGCGAAAAAAAACAGAATCAGTCCGCAGTATACGGCTTTTTCCCGTACCGGGATGCGCCGGCAGCCCAGATACAAAAGGAAAAACATCAGCACGGCCACACCGCAGTAGAGATTGGGCCAGTGTTCCAGGCCGATTTCCGTCTGCACGTTGCCGATATGGCGGGCAATCATGTCGAAGATGGAAAAGTAAGAGCTGACAGTCTGGGGAAAATTCAGATCTCCCGATGCGGTGGACTGAAGCACAAAAATTTCCGGCAGCAGGACAAAGGCGGCCAACGCCCCGGATAACAGGGAGTAGAGGGCGAACCTGCCGAAGGCCTTAGCCGTAGTTCCAAGGGGACGGCGTCCTTCCATGATTAACAGGGAAAAGAAGTACAGGACCAGAAACAGGCAGGTCATAATGGAAATATAATAGTTGGACAGGATGGAAAGGCCAAGGGTGATGCAGTAAAACACGCCTTCACCGTCCCGTACCAGCCGCTCCAGCCCATACACAATCAGAGGGAACAGGAGGATACAGTCCAGCCACATAATGTTCCAGCTGTAGGCGGCCATATAACCGGACAGCGCATAAAAAATTCCGAAGAAACCTACGCCGATGGTGCTTTCCGGACAGTGCTTTTTCAGATACCAGGCAAAGGTCAGTCCTGACAGGCCGATTTTTAAGACAATCATCAGTGTCATAAATTCGATGATATAGGCCTTGGGGCATAGGATGATCAGCCAGTTTAGCGGACTGGCCAGATAGTATGCATAGAGGGCGGCAAAATTGACGCCCATTCCCACGTCCCAGCTGTACAGCAGACTGCCGCCGTTTCTCAGCTTGTATTGAAATTCGGAAAAGAAGGGAGCGTACTGGTGGTACATATCGGTCCGGAGGAAACATTCGTCTCCAAAGGGGAAAATCCCTCTCTGGATAAAGATAATGATCATAATCAGGACCGGCACAAGAAAAGCGGCCAGAAGGCCGTCATAGGGCCGGAGGGGCAAGGCCTTTTTCTCGTCTTTTGGACTGTATGGTTCTACATTTGAACTGTATCGTTCCATGGGAAAAATACTCCTCTATGCGTTGTCTTTCTTCCCTGAAAAAATCAGGATTTTACTGAAAATATAATTTAAAACTACAACGACTACAGAAATAGCCAGCTTGCAGATGAAAAATTCCATGCCCATCAGATCCACCAGGATAAACAGGGCGGCCAGATTAAACAGGAAGGTGGCTACCCGGCACAGGACAAAGGAAACAAATTCTCTCCATACTTCCATGGGGTTTAAGCTTCTGCTGTTGAATACCCACCATTTGTTGGTAACAAAGGCGAATAAAACGGCCGCAATCCAGGCGATGGTCTGAGCGGGGATAGAGGCCATATGAACGATATAAAAAAGAAAATTGGAAATGGCGTAATCAATCACCGTCGTTAAAACGCCAAAAATCAGGTATGCCACTCCCTCGCGCAGCGTATCGTTTGCCCGGGATTTCTTATTTTTTTGTGTCTGTTTTGTCTCTTTCATGCGAATCTCCATTGTGTCTCCAGATACTTTCGTACCGGCCGGGTTTCATCCGGGCCCAGCATTACGTACATTTTAGTATAGCTGCAGAAAAAAGTAAAGGGACTGAGACCAAATCGTTGGTCCCAATCCCTGAAACTTTTCTGACAGTTTTTATTCTGCCAGCAGCTTGTCGATGCTTACCAGTTTCACGCAGACACAGAAGATTTCTGCCGCCATCTTAAGCTCATCAAGAGCCGGGAAGGACGGAGCAATCCGGATGTTGCTGTCATGAGGATCTTTGCCGTAGGGATATGTAGCGCCTGCGCCGGTCATGACAACGCCTGCATCCTTACATTTCTGAACAATGGCTTTTGCGCAGCCGTCCAGAGAATCAAAGGAAACGAAATATCCGCCGTGAGGCTTGGTCCAGGTACCGATTTCCAAACCGCCCAGCTCTCTGGTCAGAATCTCATCCACTGCCTCAAATCTGGGACGAAGGATGGCCGCCTGTTTTCTCATGTGCTCCTTGATGCCGTCCAGATTCTTGAAGTAGCGGACATGGCGAAGCTGATTGATCTTGTCATGGCTGATCATCTGAACATTCATCTGCTTTTTCATATCCTCGATGTTGTTCTTTGAGGTAGCGATAGCAGAAATTCCGGCGCCCGGGAAGGTAACCTTGGCGGTCGAACCGAATTTGTAAACCATATCCGGGTTTCCGGCCTTCTCACATTCGGAGAGGATATCCAGTACATGATCCGGGTGATCCGGGTCAAGATGGTGAACGCAGTAAGCGTTGTCCCAGTAAATACGGAAATCTTTTGCAGCCGGTTTCAGATTGGCAAACCGTTTTACCACCTCATCAGAGTAGGACTGTCCAGAGGGGTTGGAGTAAAGCGGAACACACCAGATTCCCTTTACGGTTTCGTCGTTGTTTACGTATTCTTCCACCATATCCATATCCGGACCGTCATCATGGAGCGGAATGTTGATTAATTCGATGCCGAAGGATTCCGTGATGGCAAAATGTCTGTCATATCCGGGCACCGGGCAGAGGAATTTTACCTTGTCCAGCTTGCACCAGGGAGTGCTGCCCATTACGCCGCGGGTGTAGGAACGGGATACGGTATCGTACATCAGGGTCAGGCTGGAGGTTCCGTACATAACAATGTTTTCAGCCGGAGAATCCATCATCTGTCCCATCAGTTCCTTGGCTTCCTGAATACCGGTCAGGACACCGTAGTTTCTTACATCTCCGTCAACGCTCATGTAGTCGCTCTTGCTGTTTAACACATCCATCATCGGAAGGGAAAGATCCAGCTGCTCCGGGCTGGGTTTTCCGCGGGCCATATTCAGCTTCAGGTTCTTGCCCTGATATTCTTTGTAAATCTGCTCCAGCTGTTCCTTTAAAGATGACAGCTCTTCCTTGGACATCTCACGATATGGTTTCATCGCAATCTCCTCCTCGTCTTATACACGATAGTTTTTGCAGCCGTCCATTTCCCTGACGGCCCTGTTCCCTGTAATTTCATTATAATCGACGGGCCTGTTTCTTACAACCTGAAAATGACCGTTTGAGGCTTAATTTTTCAACTTTTTCAGGCCTTTGAAAAAAAGATTCTGAAGTTATTCCAGAGACTGATAGGTATACCAGGCCTGTTTCTTTGTAAGAGGCATTTCATCCCGGGATGCGTTGGGATCTCTGGTCCAGAGGCCGAAGGCGCCGCCGGCTGCTTCCTGGCTGGCAGCATCCACCTGTCTGTTCAGATAGAAGCCGTCCACATAGGGATTGGCCTTGGCGATTTCGTAGGCTTCTCTGATGGCATTGGCCTGTCTTTCTTCTCCGTTTTCGCAGGCAGAGGTAAATCCCTGTTCGGAAAGAATCAGGTGACGGACACTTCCATCGGGAGCCAGCATGTCCGCATTCTGCATATAGGAAGTGAGTAAATTCAGATTCTTCATATTAATATTGGGAGTCGTATTGATGTCGAAGGAAATTCCGTCATCGTCCATAAACTCCGGCTTGTCAAAGAAATGAACCGGATAGGGATGCCAGGCGATTCCGTACTCGGTGTCCTTAAGCAGGGCATTGAGCTTGGGAAGATACTCGCTGACTGTATAGCGGAGAGGATCATTGGTGGCTTTCCATCTCATGTCAAAGGGAATAAACACCCGGGCCTCCGGATTAACGGCCTTGATTTCCTCATAGAAAATCCGGAAGGTTTTCGCATAGCTGGCAGCATGCTCATCCATATCGGAAATCCCGTTGTAATCCCACTGGGCCGCATCATTGACCTCGTTTCCGATGACCCAGTTGGAAACATAATCGCCATAATAATTTGCCATGGTTCTTGCATAGTTCCTGACAGCCGTTTCACCCTCCGGCGTCGTGGAGTTGAACGCATAGTTGCCTACGCCCTCCACCGGACTGTCCACAGGCAGCAGATCCGGATCGGATGCGCCGAAGTTGTTTAACAGGATCATCGTGAAGGTGATTCCGTTATTCTTGCAGTTCTGAGCCAGAGGCATATAGGTATCCAGGTTCTGATAAGAAGCCTGGTTGCAGATAACCTGGTCCACACCCAGTTCCAGCACATCATCAAACATGTGCTGCTGGGAAATCAAAAGCCCCTTTTTGCTGGCCGGTTCCTGATAAAAGGCCAGGGATGTGAATCCTGCAGACAGGGACAGGGCAGTAGCAAAAAAGGCAGCAGCCAGCCGTTTCATACTCTTTTTCATTTTGGTATCCTCCTTGACGTCCCGATGGGAAACATATATCCGTCATACGTTATGAATCCCCATCGGGAATATCTATTGTATATTTATATATCAGCAAATGAACTGACAGTTATATACCGGCAATTGAACTGGCGGTCAGCGAAAACCGCCTGCTCTTACCGCTTATTGCTTCTTCTCCAGATGTGCATGGATTCTGCAGACGCAATCAGCTCATCTCTGAACTGCGGGTGAGCCACGGAAATGATGGCTTCAGCCTTCTGCCAGGTGGACAGGCCTTTAAGGTTTACCTTGCCGTACTCGGTCACCAGATAATGAACATTGGCTCTCGTATCGGTTACGATGGAGCCGGGGTTCAGAGTGGGAAGAATTCTGGATTTTAACTCGCCGCTTTTTGTGGTAAAGGTGGAAGAACAGCAGATAAAGCTCTTGCCGCCTTTGGAAAGGTAGGCGCCCAGAACGAAATCCAGCTGTCCGCCGGCACCGCTGATGTGCTTAAAGCCGGAGGATTCCGCATTGATTTGGCCGAATAAATCCAGATCGACTGCATTATTAATGGAAATAAAATTGTCAAGAGAAGCAATGGTCCGTACATCATTGGTATAGTTGACCGGTGCGGACATACATTCCGGGTTGCGGTTGATATAATCATAAAGCTTTTTGGTTCCTGCACCGAAGGCATAAACCTGACGGCCTTTATCGATGTTCTTTCTGGCACCGGTGATTTTTCCGGCTTTTGCAATATCAACGAAAGCATCCACGTACATTTCCGTGTGAACGCCCAGATCCTTTAAATCGGATTCCGCAATTAAGGAACCTACTGCATTGGGCATTCCGCCGATTCCGAGCTGAAGGCAGGCACCATCGGGAATTTCCTCCACGATCAGTCTGGCCACGGCATGATCCACCTCGGTGGCAGCTCCGCCCGCGCCCATTTCAGCGATGGAAGGATTGTCACCCTCTACAATCATATCTACCTTGGAAACATGGATTCCTTCCTCGGTTCCGCCGTAGCAGACCGGCATGTTCTCGTTGACTTCCACGATGACAATCTTGGCGGTTTCGCAGCAGGCCGCCATATGGGATGCATTGGGACCGAAATTAAAGTAACCGTGTTCATCCATCGGGGACACCTGGAAGATGGCCACATCCGGTTTGTTCTGGGATTCTCTGTAATATCTGGGAAGTTCAGAATAACGGATGGGAGCGTAGAAACAGAATCCCTGGGCAATAGCCTTGCGCTCGATGCCGCTCATATGCCAGGAATTCCAGGTCAGATGCTCTGCCGGATTTTCAATTTTAAAGATTTCAGGCACCCACATTAAAATGCCGCCGCGGAAATTGACATCGGTCAGCTCCGGCATCCGTTTGGCCAGGGCCTTATCAACGGCAACGGGTGTGCCGGTGGTCCATCCGTAATCGACCCAGTCGCCGGATTTTACAGCTTTGGCAGCTTCTTCGGCGGTGGTCAGCTTCTGCTGATACAATTCTTGAATGTTCATGGTATTCAACCTCGTTTCTTTTGATTTCTGAAATCCATTTTAGCATGTTCCGAAATAAGGGTCAACCGGGCTGGCCGGAGAATCATGGAAAAAGGCCGGAAAACCTGATTTTGCTCCTGAAAAAATCCACAAAAAACCATGATAGTCATTTGACAGTATTGTGGAATGGTGTTATGATTAGTACACATCAACATTGCTGTGGAGCCTGGGAAAATTGGGCCATGGCATGTGCACAATGAGGAGGAAAATCATATGGCAAAGAAAATTGTACTGGCGGGTGCCTGCCGGACCGCTATCGGAACGATGGGCGGCGCATTGAGTACAGTACCGGCTGCGGAGCTGGGAGCAATCGTAATCCGTGAAGCATTAAAGCGGGCTGGTGTTGCTCCGGAAAAAGTAGATCAGGTTTATATGGGATGTGTGATCCAGGCCGGACAGGGACAGAATGTGGCCCGTCAGGCTTCTATTAAAGCTGGGCTTCCGATTGAGGTTCCGGCAGTAACTGTGAATGTTGTCTGCGGTTCCGGTCTGCAGTGCGTAAACATGGCAGCTCAGATGATCGAAGCAGGAGACGCTGATATTGTGGTTGCCGGCGGCGCTGAGAACATGTCCATGGCACCCTATGCCATGATGAAGGGCCGTTACGGATACCGTATGGGAAATGCGGAACTGGTGGATACCATGATCAAGGATGCTCTCTGGGATGCATTCAATGATTATCATATGGGAATTACCGCTGAAAATATCTGTGAGCAGTGGGGACTGACCAGAGAAGAGCTGGACAAGTTTGCTGCGGACAGCCAGAGAAAGTGCGAAGAAGCACAGAAGAACGGTGCATTCAAAGATGAAATCGTACCGGTTGAAGTAAAGAAGAAAAAAGAGACCGTGATTGTTGATACCGACGAGGGCCCCCGTCACGGAACGACGGTTGAGGTTCTTGGAAAGCTTCGTCCCGCCTTTAAGAAGGACGGAATTGTAACGGCCGGGAACTCCTCAGGAATCAATGATGGTGCTGCAGCTGTTGTTGTTATGAGCGAAGAAAAGGCAAAAGAATTGGGCGTAAAGCCGATGGCTACATGGGTAGCCGGAGCTCTGGCCGGCGTGGAGCCGAGAATTATGGGCATCGGTCCGGTTGCTGCTACAAAGAAGGTTATGGAAAAAACAGGCATGTCCATCGGAGATTTCGATATTATCGAAGCCAACGAGGCATTTGCGGCACAGTCTGTTGCGGTAGGAAAAGAACTGGGCTTTGACCTTTCCAGATTAAATCCCAATGGCGGAGCGATTGCTCTTGGACACCCGGTAGGAGCGTCCGGATGCCGGATCCTTGTTACTCTGCTTCATGAGATGGAGAAGAAGGATGCCAAGACCGGTCTTGCAACGCTCTGCATCGGCGGCGGAATGGGATGCGCAGCGATCGTAAAGAGAGACTGATGGCCGGGAAACGGCCCGGCTGCAAAGACAGGGCCGTTGCAAAGGCTGAGTTGCTGAAAAAGACAGAAAAGGCAGATGAAAAGAACGGGAGGAATTGCAGTGGGCTTTGTTACATATGAGAAGGACGGCTACGTAGGCATTATTACTATCAACCGTCCGGAGGCGTTAAATGCACTGAATGTTCAGGTCCTTAAAGATCTGGAAGCAGTGATTGACGGAATCAGCCTGAATGACACGAGAGCTATTATTGTGACAGGCGCAGGGCAGAAATCTTTTGTGGCCGGCGCGGATATCGGAGCGATGAGCAATATGTCTGTGCAGGAGGCAAGGGAGTTTGGTACCTTTGGAAATGAAATCTTCCTGAAACTGGAAATGCTTCCGATTCCCACGATTGCAGCGGTCAATGGATTTGCGCTTGGCGGCGGCAATGAGCTGGCAATGAGCTGTGACATCCGTTACTGTTCAGAAAATGCCGTATTCGGACAGCCGGAGGTCGGTCTTGGCATTACGCCCGGTTTTGGCGGAACCCAGAGACTGGTAAGACTCATTGGCGTGGGAAAAGCAAAAGAAATGATTTATTCGGCCAAAAATATCAAGGCAGATGAGGCCTTTCGCGTTGGACTGGTGAATGGAGTCTGCACCCAGGAGGAGCTGATGCCGACGGTTATGAAGCTGGCAAAGCGGATTGCCGACAATGCGCCGATTGCGGTGAGAAACTGCAAATGCGCCATTACCGACGGATTCCTCAATGATATGGATCATGCAGTTTCCATCGAGGAGAAGTATTTCTCTGAGTGCTTTGAGACAGAGGATCAGAGGGAAGGCATGAAGGCCTTCCTGGAGAAAAGAAAAGTAGAACAGTTCCACAACAGATAGACATCTGGGCTGCGGACAGAAATATCACATGCCGGCAGCACCCGTGCTGCCGGCCGTGTGACGGGAAATAAGCCTGCAAATAAAAAGTCAAGGCTAAATTGATGAACATTGAAAATTTTATACAGGTTGAAAAAATAGGTATCACAATAAGACCACCACGCCTGTGCTGGCCTGAAAAAGTATTGTGGAATTATT
>DVGC01000060.1 GCA_018712915.1 Candidatus Copromonas faecavium (nom. illeg.)
TCAGAAAAAGCGTTTCAGGCTTTAAGAGAAGAGTATTCGGCTTTGAGAGAAGTTGAATTTTCAAAAGCAAATCCTCGATATATTCAGCGTGACAGAACGGCGAGAGAGGCCATGTATGCTTTGATTAATTCCGATGAAAATAAGATAGACAAGGTATTCAGCAAATTGATATAAGAGGTAGAAAATGGATGTGTTCAGCAAAAGCTATTTAGAAGAAGTCGTTGAAAATCAGGGAAAGCTGTTTGAATATGCACAGGATCATTACCCGGAGATGGATATTGAAGATTTTATTAAATCATATATGGAAAGCCGTACACGGGCACTGATTGATGAAGGACAGGCCTATTTATGTACCATGGATGCAGAATCGCTGTTCCATTATTTTCTTTTAAATGATCACTATGAAATAAAAAGGGGAGCATCTAACGGCGGATTTGCTCCCAACTGGATTGGACAGTTCTATGCACTGTTTCAATGGACCTATCACCTTGCCAGTAAAGATGTAGTGGAGTTAATCCCGGTTCATTTTATGTTTGAAGGTTATTCGGGACTGCATGATCTTGATCTTCAGATAGCTGTTCATAAAGTCGGGGAACAATGCGGTTTGAAAGAGCCGAAAGAGAACAGATGATTTTGAGGAGGGAAAATAATTGATATGCTTTCATAACCCGGAAGAACAAAACGGGTATTTGAGTAATTGGTATCATTCTGTGTTTACGGTTGATGAAATTACGTTTTCATCAATGGAACAATATATGATGTATGAAAAGGCGATTCTGTTTCAGGATTATCAGACAGCGGAGAAAATTCTGAGTACGGATGATGTGGCGGAAATAAAGGCATTGGGCAGAATGGTGCAGCATTTTGATGAAGAAATCTGGAGGGAAAAGAGAGAAAAAATTGTCCATAAAGGCGTGCTCCAGAAATTCCTTCAAAATCCCGAATTGGCTGAAAAACTGCTAGAAACAGGAGAGCAGATGATTGCAGAATGCGCGGTAAAGGATAAAATCTGGGGAATTGGACTTTCTATGTGGGATGAGAAACGGTTTTGTGTGGATAAATGGAAGGGGCAGAACCTTCTGGGAAAGATTTTGATGCAGGTGAGGGCAGAGATATCTGTGCGGAGCCAGAATACAGAAAAATAGTACAACTGTGATTAAAGGAGAAACATATGGACCATTTCGAACTAGTATCCGAATACGCCCCCACCGGCGATCAGCCTCAGGCCATCGCCGAACTGGTTAAGGGCTTTAGGGAAGGAAATCAATTTGAAACACTGCTGGGCGTCACCGGTTCCGGCAAGACATTTACCATGGCAAACGTCATCCAGGCGTTAAACAAGCCTACGCTGATCATTGCCCACAATAAGACATTGGCGGCCCAGCTTTACAGTGAATTCAAGGAATTTTTTCCAAATAACGCGGTGGAGTATTTCGTCTCCTACTACGACTACTACCAGCCCGAGGCCTATGTCCCCTCCACAGACACTTACATTGAGAAGGACTCGGCCATCAACGATGAGATTGATAAGCTGCGCCACTCTGCGACGGCGGCGCTTTCTGAGCGGAATGACGTGATCATTGTGGCGTCTGTGTCCTGCATTTATGGTTTGGGAAGTCCCATCGATTATAAAGAAATGGTTATTTCCCTGCGCCCGGGGATGGAAAAGGACAGGGACGAGGTGATTCATAAGCTCATCGATATTCAGTATACAAGAAATGAGATGGACTTTAAGCGTGGCTCCTTCCGGGTGCGCGGAGACGTGCTGGAAGTGTTTCCGGCTTATTCCGGAAGCGAAGCTTACCGGATCGAATTCTTCGGCGATGAGGTGGACAGGATCGCAGAAATCGATGTACTGACCGGTGAGGTGAAGGCTCAGCTGGGCCATGTGGCCATTTTCCCGGCTTCTCATTACGTGGTTCCCAAAGAAAAAATGATGAAGGCAGCGGAAAATATTCTTGCGGAGATGAAAGAGCAGGTGGCTTATTTTAAGAGCGAGGATAAGCTCCTGGAGGCCCAGAGAATTGCGGAACGGACCAATTTTGATGTGGAAATGATGCGGGAAACTGGTTTTTGCTCTGGAATTGAGAACTATTCCAGACATCTGACCGGAACAGCTCCCGGGGAACCGCCCTGTACGCTGCTGGATTATTTCCCTCAGGATTTTCTGATGATTATTGATGAGTCCCATATCACTCTGCCCCAGATCCGCGGCATGTATTTCGGAGACCGTTCCAGAAAAAAGACGCTGGTGGAATACGGGTTCCGCCTGCCGTCGGCACTGGATAACCGGCCGTTAAATTTTGAGGAATTTGAGAGCCATATCAATCAGATGCTTTGTGTTTCTGCGACGCCGTCCGTTTACGAGGCTGAGCATGAGCTGCTCCGGGCGGAGCAGATTATCCGCCCCACCGGCCTTTTGGATCCGGAAATTTCTGTCCGTCCGGTGGAGGGACAGATTGATGATCTGATTGGAGAGATTCATAAAGAAGTGGACAGGCACAACAAGGTGCTGATTACGACACTGACGAAACGGATGGCAGAGGATCTGACGGATTACATCAGAGAAGCCGGCATCCGGGTAAAATATCTGCATTCTGATATCGATACGCTGGAACGGGCGGAGATTATCCGGGATATGCGGCTGGACGTATTTGACGTTCTGGTGGGGATTAACCTTTTGAGAGAGGGACTGGATATTCCGGAAATTTCCCTGGTGGCCATTCTGGATGCGGATAAGGAAGGATTTCTGCGTTCGGAAACTTCCCTGATTCAGACCATTGGACGGGCGGCGCGAAATGCAGAAGGCCATGTGATCATGTATGCGGACAGCATTACGGATTCCATGCGTGCGGCCATCGATGAGACCAACCGGAGACGGGAGATTCAGAAAGCTTATAATGAAGCCCATGGAATTACGCCTCAGACAATCAAGAAGGCAGTCCGGGATTTGATTTCCATTTCCAAAGCAGCAGAGGAAAATGAGGAGGATTTCCGAAAGGAACCGGAATCCATGGATGCCAGGGAGCTGGAAAAACTGGCGAAAGAGCTGGGCAAGAAGATGCGTCAGGCTGCGGCCGAACTGAATTTCGAGGAAGCCGCCAGACTGCGTGACCGGATGAAGGAAGTCAAGCAGATGCTGCTGGACATGGAATAGTGGGAAAAGTGTAATAGCAGGAGAAGCTTAATAGCAGAAAAAGCGTAATAACAAAAAGGCGGAAAGACAGAGGCCGCAGGAGACAGAAAGCAAATAGGCCTGCAGACTGCAGAAAGCCGTAAAAAGGAATTGACCGATGTTTATTGACAATCTTTCTCAATAATACTACAATGTTTGCGGAACAATGCGTTTCGGAATATGATTGTAGGGGATGAAGACAGCTTGAGATTATCAGAAGGAAAAATCGGAAACACCTATGTGGTCGATGCCGTTGGTGTGGAGGAATCCATTGCCAGACGGCTGGAATCACTGGGAATGAATGAAAAAACTCCGGTGCGTGTTTTAAACAGAAAAAAGAGCGGTACCATGATTATTAAAGTCCGGGGAACACGTCTGGCCATCGGAAGCCGGATTGCTGCCGGGATTGACGTGGAGGAGGCTGCATCATGAGCGTACAGGAGAGAAATCACGGGACAAGTCAGGGAGACAGACCGATTACCGTCTGTTTCGTCGGGAATCCCAACTGTGGAAAAACGACTTTATTTAATGCCTTTACCGGATCAAAGCTAAAAGTAGCCAACTGGCCCGGCGTTACGGTGGAACGGAAAGAGGGAGAAACAAGCTATAAGGGGCGGAAAATCCATGTCATCGATACACCAGGAATTTACAGCCTGACTTCCTATACAATGGAAGAGCTGGTGACGAGACGGTGTATCGAAGAAGATGAGGTGGACGTGATCGTTAATGTGGTTGACGCCTCGTCTCTGGAAAGAAACCTGTATCTGACCCTTCAGCTGCTGGAACTGAAAAAACCGGTAATCCTGGCTCTGAACATGATGGATATTGTGGAAGAACGGGGAATGGAAATTGACCTGCACCGGCTTCCGGAAATGCTGGGGCATATTCCGGCGGTTCCCGTGTCCGCACGGAAACGGACCGGTCTGGATGTTCTGATGCACGCGGTGGTTCATCATTATGAGGAAGAGCCCCAGGGAATTGTGGTTCGCTATGACCGGGAAATCGAAGATAAGCTTCAACGGGTCGAAGATGCACTGCGGCAGAATTACGCGGAGCTGACCAACCTTCGCTGGCATGCCATCAAGATGCTGGAAAACGACAAGGAGGTCATGAAGGACCATCCGGTCGATCTGTCCTCCATTGTTACGAAAAGTTATGAAAAAGAGATTATAAACGAAAAGTATGATTATGTGGAGGAAGTGATCCGGGAGTGCCTGTTTAATAAGGAAGAAAAATCGGCCATGACCGATCGGATTGATCAGGTTCTGACCCATCCGATCTGGGGAATCCCGGTGTTTTTCGGAATCATGGCTCTTGTCTTTTTCCTTACTTTTACAGTGGGAGATTTTCTGAAGGGATATTTTGAGCAGGCTTTGGAACTGTTTTCCGGCCAGGTGTTGGCCCTCCTGCAGACGGCCGGTGTTTCCGATTGGATTATTTCTCTGGTCGTGGACGGCGTGGTTGCCGGCGTAGGAGGAATCCTGACCTTCCTGCCCAATATTTTCATTCTGTTTCTGGCGCTGGCCTTTTTGGAGGACAGCGGATACATGGCCCGGGTTGCATACGTAATGAACGAAACCATGAGTAAGGTAGGACTTTCCGGAAAAGCGTTTCTGCCCATGCTGCTTGGCTTTGGCTGTACGGTGCCGGCTGTTATGGCTACGAGGGCGCTGGAGAGCCGAAAGGACCGCTTGAGAACGATTCTTGTGACTCCGTTTATGTCCTGCTCGGCCAGACTGCCGATTTACGTATTGTTTGCAGAATTGTTTTTCCCAAATTCGGCCATGCTGGTTGCTTATTCTCTTTATCTGGTGGGAGTCTTTACTGCTATTGTGGTGGCGCTTGTGGCCCATAAACTGTCCGGAAATACCAGTGAAAATGATCTGCTGATTGAACTTCCGGAATACAAAACGCCCAATTTAAGGACGGTGGCGATCTATGTATGGGATAAAGTGAAAGATTACCTGACAAAGGCAGGAACCACGATTTTTATCGCATCCATCGTTCTGTGGTTTGTATTAAATGCCGGTCCCGGAGGATTTGTCACAGATGTTTCGGAAAGCTTTGCAGCCGCGTTCGGCCGTATTCTGGTGCCGGTGTTAACGCCTGCCGGTCTGGGAAGCTGGCAGATTGCTGTGGCCCTGATTTCCGGAATTTCTGCCAAAGAAGTGGTGGTATCCAGCTTCTCTGTTTTGTACGGAATCAGCAACATCAATTCCGCAGCAGGAATGGCAGAGTTAACAGAGATACTTATGGCTGGCGGCTTTGGCAGTCTGAACGCATACGCCTTGATGATTTTCTGTCTTTTGTATACACCATGTATTGCAACCATCGCTACGATCAAAAGAGAGACCGGATCCTGGAAATGGACCGCAGGAATGATTGTTTTTCAGCTGATATTGGCGTGGGCTGCTGCTGTTCTGGTATATCAGGCAGGCAGTCTGCTCTTTTAAATCACCGGTCATCCTTTTTTGCCCTGGCATGTCTGCCGGGCAGAGAGAATTATTTGCTTAGAAGTGAGGACAACAGAAATGGAGGAACGGGTTCTTCTGGAAGCAGTCATGCGGGCGGGAGAAATCATGCTGGTCAGCGGCGCTGAGGTTTCCCGTGTGGAGGACACCATGAACCGTATGCTGGCCAAATCCGGATATCAATCTACGGAAGCTATTGTACTGGCAACGGGAATTTTTGTATCTCTGGATGATCCGGAACGGGAACCGCTTACGCTGGTGAAGCGGATTCCCTTAAGAAGCACCAATATTAACCGGATTTACCGGGTCAACGACGTCTCCAGACGGTTTTGCAGCGGATGCCTTTCCGTGCAGGAGATGCGAACGGAACTGGAACAGATTGCCAAGGAAACCCAGTACAGCCCGCTTATGAAGGCTGTCGGATTTATCGGCGTATCTGCCTGCTTTACACCGGTTTTCGGCGGCGGGTTTTATGATTTTTTCGGTGCTCTGGCGGTGGGAATCTGCCTGGCTTTGGCGGATCGGCTGATGAAATGGATTCGGCTGAATGATTTCTGTGTGAATGCCTTTTGCGCATTTATGGTAGCTTTAACGGCCAATATTCTTCAGGGCATGGTACCGGGGTACCTGAATGCGGAGGTCATGACCATCAGCGCCATTATGACTCTGGTGCCGGGAGTAACTTTTACGACAGCCGTCAGGGATATGCTGAACGGTGATTATGGAGCCGGATCGGCACGGATGCTGGAGGCTGTGGTTGTTGCCCTTGCCGTTGCTGTCGGAGTGGGCTGCGGACTTTTGTTTTACCGGATGTTTTAGGAGGGGCAGGATGATAATACAGATTGTCAGTGTTTTTGCAGTTGTTGCAGTATTTTCCCTCCTTTTGGAGGTACCGCGGCATTTTGTGCCATATTCTGCTCTTGTGGGTACGGCTGCATGGGGAATTTATCTTTTGATTGCAAATAACGGAGGAAGTTCCCTGGAAGCCGCCTTCCTTTCCACGCTGATGGTCGCCTTGCTCAGTCATATTCTGGCGCGGCTGAAAAAAGCTCCGGTGACCGTCTTTCTTGTGTCAGGAATCCTTCCTGCAGTTCCCGGAGCGGCAATTTATCGCTGCGTTTACTATCTGATCCAGGACGAAATGGGCCTTTCCATGTCCTATCTGGTGGAGACACTGCAGATTGCAGGTGCCATTGCCATGGCAATTTTTATCATGGATTCTCTGTTCCGTCTGTTTCTGCTTTATCAGAGCAGGCGCCTGAGGGACAAATCTTAAGGAAGGAATCGCCAGAAGACCAGAGATACAGCTCATCGGAAAGAAAATCTTCTGATTCCAGTTCTGTCCGGTTGACCTGGCGGATCATCGCCCGCAGGCTGGAGTAATCCAGACCGACGGAGTCAGGAAGAACCAGAACCTCATGGATGCTTGAGGGAAGAATCAGCAGATCAGAACCCAAATGGTCCGACAGAGCAGGAAGCAGACCTTCGTAAAGCAGGCAGGAGGCACCGTAAGTTTCGGACCGGTTTGTCAGCACGCGGACGGCGGAAAGCAGACTTCCGGCTTCTTTGTCGGTGCTTCGCTCCGATTCCGGAAGAAGATCCTGCAGAAGACGGATGGATGGAGGAAAAAGCCTGGGGGTATTCCATCTGGAAATTTCCCACAGCTTCTCCGATGACAGATTCCATAGCTCCATCTGCTGATTTCGGATCAGGGCGCTGGCCCGAACGCCGGATTCAGATGTCAGATCCACGAAAAACAGAATTGCAAAATCAAGAAAGGAAAGCCACGGAACCTTGCTCAGAAGAGGTTCATTGGCTTTTTTTGATACCAGGCGGAAAGCGATATATGGCCTGGCCTGCTCCAGGTCTGTCAGTCTGGAAAGAATATCCGCGGAAAAGGGCGGCTGTTTGCTCAGAGTTTCCATAACGGAATCTGCAATTTGTTCCATAGAACATCCGCGTACCCATTCCTCGTACAGAGGCTTCAGGTAAATCACAGGTGAACAGCGAAAACCGGGAACAGGGATGCAGAAAGCGTCCAGATAAGTATTGTTGTTTTTCTGGATCCGTTCCCTGCTGAGAAGCACACCGGGCGGAAACCGATCTAAAAGCATGGAACCGAGAGATTCACAGAATAATGTGTAGTTCATAGAAAAATACCTCCGAATGGAAAATAAGACTTGAAAACAGGACAGAATTGCTGATAAGAGATGATTTTATTTTAAAGAGGGAATCGAAGCTTGGCAATTGTCAACCTGCATAATTCTGCTTTGTGAAAACGTACAGATTGACTGGAATTGCAGCGTGCAGAAAGACGTATTTTTGTGAAAAAATGCGGGAAAAGAAATGCCCTTCTGCAGGCTGCTTTCCGGCAGCATACTGCAGAAGGGCAAAAGAAAAATGCATCTGATAGGAATCGAACCTACGCACGCGGCTCCGGAGGCCACTGCTCTATCCACTGAGCTACAGATGCATCTCTAGTATCATACTACATTTTATTTTATCTTGCAAGTGTTAATTTATTGATTTTTAAAAAATATTCTGGTAGAATGATCCGCGTGATACGATGATATAGAAAAAAGATTTGGATACAGACGGGACAGCCGCCGGGGAGAGAATATGAAGGTTACAGATTTTAATTTTGAACTGCCAAAGGAGCTGATTGCCCAGGATCCGCTGGAGGATCGGGCATCGTCCAGGCTCCTTGTACTGCATAAAGAAACGGGAGAAATCAAGCACCGCCATTTCCGGGACATTTTGAAATTCCTGAGAAAAGGCGACTGCCTGGTGATTAATGATACCAAGGTGATTCCGGCAAGACTCCTGGGAAAAAAGACGGATACGGGAGCCGCCGTCGAGGTGCTTTTGCTGAAGCGGAAATCGGATACGGTCTGGGAAACGCTGGTAAAGCCTGGGAAAAAGATGAAGGTGGGAGCCCAGGTGTCCCTCGGGGACGGACTCCTGACGGGAACGGTAATTGACGTGGTGGAGGAAGGAAACCGGCTGATCCAGTTTTCCTATGAGGGAATTTTTGAAGAAATCCTGGATCAGCTGGGCCAGATGCCTCTTCCGCCTTATATTACCCATCAGTTAAAGGATAAAAACCGCTATCAGACGGTTTACGCGAAGCATGACGGTTCTGCGGCGGCTCCGACAGCAGGCCTTCATTTCACGAAAGAGCTGTTGAAGGAGATTGAGGACATGGGCGTGACCATTGCTCATGTGACGCTCCATGTGGGATTGGGAACATTCCGGCCGGTGAAGGCGGACACCATCGAGGATCACCACATGCATTCGGAATTTTATGTGGTGGAGGACGAAGAAGCGAAGAAGATCAATGATACGAAGAAAAACGGCGGAAGAGTGATCTGCGTAGGCACCACCAGCTGCCGGACTTTGGAATCGGCGGTCAATGAGGATGGGACTCTTGAGGCAAAGAGCGGATGGACAGATATCTTTATTTATCCGGGCTACCGGTTTAAAATCCTGGATTGCCTGATTACGAATTTCCATCTTCCGGAGTCTACGCTGGTGATGCTGGTGTCAGCCCTGGCCGGACGGGAACATATTTTAAATGCTTATCAGAAAGCAGTGGAAGAACGATATCGTTTTTTCAGTTTTGGCGATGCGATGTTTATTACCAATGATATGGAAGAAAGGGAATAGGAAGCTTTGGAAGAGGGGATTCGTTTAAATAAATATCTGAGCGATGCCGGCGTCTGTTCCAGACGTGAGGCGGACAGACTGATTGAGGCAGGATGTGTTCAGGTGGATGGAAAGACAGCGTCCATGGGACAGCGTGTGCTGCCTGGACAGACGGTGGTCTGCAGCGGCAAGCCGGTGGGCGGCAGGGAGAAGGAGGTTTTCCTTGCTGTCAATAAGCCCAGAGGAATTGTCTGTACCACCTCCGATAAAGACCGGGCGGAAAACATTGTGGAGTTTCTGAATTACCAGGTCCGGATTTATCCGGTGGGACGGCTGGATAAGGACTCAGAAGGCCTGCTTCTTATGACGAACCAGGGGGATCTGGTGAATAAAATTCTCCGGGCAGGAAATCATCATGAAAAAGAATATGCGGTAGCGGTGACCAGGCCTGTGACGGAAGAACTGATAAAGAAGCTGCAGGAAGGAGTCTGGCTGGAAGAACTGGGAGTCATGACGAAGCCCTGCAGGGCATGGAAAACGGGCACGCATACCTTTCATATCGTGCTGACCCAGGGACTGAACCGCCAGATCCGCCGGATGTGCCGTGCGCTGAATTATCATGTGGTGAATCTGAAGCGGGTCCGCATTATGAATATCCGTCTTGGAGACTTAAAACGCGGAGAATACAGGGAACTGACAGAAGAAGAGCTTGCTGAGCTGAAAGGAATGTTAAGGGATTCCACCAATCTGCCGGCCAGCGAGGCGGAGCAATTTGGAAAAGAAGGGGGCCGTTCCGAAAGACGAACCGGTGAGTGGAACCGCCCGGCAAGGCCGGTTGGCGCAGCGGAAAGAGAAGGCACGAGACGGGCTGGTACGGCAGGCAGGAAAAAACCGGAGCGGGCCGGTGCGGCAGGCGAACGGCGGGAGAGAAAACCATGGACGAAAAATTAAAGCGGATGCGGGAGCTGATCCCCATCCTTTCTGAGGCCTCGAAGGCTTATTACCAGGAAAGCAGAGAGGTCATGAGCAATTTTGAATATGACCGGCTGTACGACGAGCTTTTGAAGCTGGAAAAAGAGACGGGGACCGTCTTTGCGGGAAGTCCGACCCAGAAGGTGGGGTATGAAATTTTAAGTGAACTTCCCAAGGAGCAGCATGAACGGCCCATGTTATCGCTAAATAAGACGAAAAGCGTGGAAGAACTGGAAGAATGGCTGGGGGATAAGAACGGCCTTTTATCCTGGAAGATGGACGGGCTGACCGTGGTTCTGACTTACGAAAATGGTGTGCTGTCCAAGGCAGTCACCAGGGGAAACGGGGAAATCGGCGAGGTGATTACGGCCAATGCCAGAACCTTCATCAACCTTCCGACGGCCATTGTATTTAAAGGGCGTCTGGTGCTAAGGGGGGAGGCCGTCATTACCTATCCGGATTTTGAACGGCTGAACGCGGCCATTCCTGACATGGACGCGAAGTATAAGAACCCCAGAAATTTATGCAGCGGTTCGGTGCGTCAGCTGAACAGTGAAATTACGGCTTCAAGAAATGTGAGGTTTATGGCCTTTGCCTTGGTACAGGCAGAATCGGCAGAGGCGGCTGATGCTGCGGGAGAGGAGGAAGCTCTGCCTGATTTTCATAATTCCAGGAAGGAGCAGTTTTTATGGCTGCGCCGCCTGGGCTTTGAAACCGTGGAATTTGTGGAGGTGACGGCCCGTACCATTGGGGATGCGGTAAAGGAATTTGAACGGCAGATCGATGGATATGAGGTTCCTTCTGATGGTCTGGTTCTGCTGTATGATGATATTGCGTATGGCCAGTCTCTGGGACGGACAGCCAAGTTCCCCAGGGATTCCATCGCATTTAAATGGCAGGATGAGGTGCAGGAGACCACGCTTTCCTATATCGAGTGGAGCGCTTCCAGAACTGGCCTTATCAACCCGGTGGCCGTATTTGAGCCGGTGGAGCTGGAGGGAACCACAGTCAGCCGCGCCAGTGTTCATAACATCAGCATTATGGAGAGCCTGGAGCTGGGGATAGGAGACAGGATTACCGTTTACAAGGCCAACATGATCATCCCTCAGATTGCCGATAACCTGACGAGAAGCGGTGTGAAAGACATCCCAAAGATTTGTCCGGTCTGCGGGGGCGCGACGGAAATCCGGAACGTCAATGACGTGAAAGCGCTTTACTGCACCAATCCGGAATGTCAGGCGAAGAAAATCAAAAGCTTCGATTTGTTCGTCAGCCGGGATGGATTAAATATTGACGGTCTTTCGGAGATGACGTTGGAAAAATTCATTGCCCATGGATTTATCCGGGAATTTGATGATATTTTTCACCTGGATCGGCATAAAGAAGAGATTGTCAGTCTGGAAGGCTTTGGGGAAAAGTCTTATGAAAATCTGACGGAGGCGGCTGCCAGGGCGTCCCATACCACGCTTCCCCGCCTGATTTATGGCCTGGGAATCGCAGGAATCGGGTTAGCCAATGCGAAGGTGCTTTGCCGCCATTTTTCCTATGATCTGGATGCCATGCGCCGGGCAGACCGGGAGGAATTATGCGCCGTTGATGGGATCGGGCCGGTCCTGGCCGATGCATGGGTTCGTTTTTTTGAGAATGCCGGAAACAATGAGATGCTGGACAGACTGCTGAAGGATTTGACATTTGAGAAGGAAGAACAGCCGGCAGAGCAGCAGCTTCTGGCAGGAAAAACCTTTGTCATTACCGGTTCGCTGGAGCATTTTTCCAACCGCAAGGAGCTGCAGGAGCGGATTGAGGCTCTGGGAGGAAAGGCGGCCGGGTCCGTTTCTTCGAAAACAGACTATCTGATTAACAACGATGTGACTTCAAATTCGGCAAAGAATAAAAAGGCCAGGGAGCTGGGCATCCCCATTCTTTCCGAAGATGACTTTCTGAAGATGACAGGAGAAAACTGATGCCGATTAAAATACAGAATGATTTGCCCGCAAGAGTCATTTTGGAAGAAGAAAATGTCTTTATCATGGATGAGACACGGGCACGAAGCCAGGACATTCGTCCGTTAGAGATTCTGATTCTGAATCTGATGCCGCTGAAAGAGGACACAGAGACACAGCTTCTGCGTGCCTTATCCAACACGCCGCTGCAGGTGGAATGTACGTTTATGACCATGTCCACCCATGAGTCCACTCATACATCCGCAAACCATCTGAATAAGTTTTACGTTACGTTTTCCGATATTAAGGAGCTTCGGTTTGACGGCATGATTATTACGGGAGCGCCGGTGGAGCTGATGGAGTTTGAGGAGGTCAATTACTGGGAAGAGCTGACTCAGATTATGGAGTGGAGCAAAAGCCATATTACCTCCACCCTTCATCTCTGCTGGGGGGCTCAGGCCGGACTTTATTACCACTATGGCATTCCTAAGCATCTTCGCGGAGAGAAGCTGTCCGGCATTTATCTTCACCGCACCATCGACAGGAAGGTGCCGTTAATGAGGAGCTTTGATGATTACTTCCAGTGTCCCCATTCCCGATATACAGAGGTGCGGGAGGAAGATATCCTGAAGCATCCGGAGCTGAAAATTCTGGCGGCTTCCGATGAGGCGGGCGTTTTCCTTCTGATGAGCCGGGATGGCCGGCAGATTTTTATGCAGGGCCATCCGGAGTATGATCGAATGACTTTGAATAATGAATATCACAGAGACTTGTCACGAGGGCTGAATCCGGCTATTCCGGAGCATTATTATGAGCATGATGATCCGTTTTCCGTTCCGCCTCTTGTCTGGAGAAACATGGCAAATACGCTTTATACCAACTGGCTTAACTTCTATGTTTATCAGGAGACACCGTATCTTTGGGTCAATACGCCCTGAGAGGCTTGGGGGGAACAGGAACATTCCGGACATTGATTTAAGAAAACAAAGAGGGACGGTTTTTGCCGTCCCTCAAAAAAATTTATAACGCAGCTTTTAGCAGCCGGTGTTTTTCCAGAGAATATCATGGTTGATCGTCCGGTAAAACAGCTCCCGAATCCGATCATGATTTTTTGTCTGTCCCAGGATCCACATCAGCTTGGTGACGGTGGCTTCCAGAGTCATGTCATAGGATTCGATAAGGCCGAAATCATTTTTGATTTTCTGTCCAACCTCATAAACGGACATGTTGCTGCCTTCCTGGGTTACCTGGGTGGTCATGACGACAACCTTGCCCATGGAAATCCATTTTTCAATGGAGCTGTAAAAGTCTCCTGAATCATAGGAGGGAAGGCCGCCTACACCGAAGGATTCGATGACTACGGCATCGTAATGCTCGGCCATATAGTCTAAAAGAGAGGCATCCATGGAAGGGATCAGTTTTAAGAGAGCCACCTTGCTGTCCAGTTCATGGTAGAAGCGGGTTTCCTCCTTATCCTGCCATTTGTCGTCAATGTAAAACAGGATGTGCTCGTCCTGGATAACGGCCAGATAGGGGAAATTGATACTGGAAAAAGCGTTGTAGCTTTTGGTTCGTTCCTTTTTCCCTCTGGTTCCGGCGATGACCTTTCCGTCAAATACGATGCTGACGCCATGAGCCCGCTCGCAGGATGCAAAACGCAGACTGTCCAGAAGATTGGTTCTGGCGTCGGTCACATCCAGATCGATGGGTTTCTGGGCTCCGGTGATGACAACCGGTTTTTTGGAGTGCTGAACCAGGTAGGACATGGCAGCGGCGGTGTAGGCCATGGTGTCAGTGCCGTGGCAGATGACGAAGCCGTCGTAATTGTCGTAATTTTTTTCCAGCACTTCCGAAAGCATAAGCCAGTGTTTGGGGTGGATGTTGGTGCTGTCGATGTTGATGACCTGGATGGCATCCACATGGCAGAATTCCCTGGCAGCGGGTACATAGGACAAAAGCTCGTCCCCGGTTAAAAGCGGAGTCAGTCCGTTGTCTCCCCGCTTGCAGGCGATGGTGCCGCCTGTTCCAAGAAGCAGAATATGTTTCATGCGAAAAGTTCCCCCTTTATTATTGTAACGGTTTTTCTTTTATGATATCCCCGGCAGGAGTGCTGGGGCTTGCTGTTCGCTGTTGGCCGCAGATGAGCAGGCCTACGCAGGATTTGAAAGTTCTGCCCTGCGGGACCTGAAGGCTCTGTCCTGCGGGGAAGCCGGCGTCTGGATTTTTGACGGTATACGCAAAAAATCGTATGTGTGGGTATAGACCTGCGGGTATAAACCGCAGGGGCTCGATTCCGCTGCGCTCCATCTCGCTCGCGTGCATTCGCACGCTTCCCTTCGACAGACTCAGATTTCCACTCATGCAAGCATGGT
>DVGC01000061.1 GCA_018712915.1 Candidatus Copromonas faecavium (nom. illeg.)
AAAAGGAGAAAAGAACATGACGGAAGGGGCGGATATCAGTTTTGTACATCTGGGTATTTCCATCCAGCATATGGAAAAGAGTTTTTCCATTGGAGGAATTTCCTTTGCCTATTATGGACTGATTATTGGCATTGGAATGGTGGCCGGGCTGTTGGTTGCGCAGGCGGATGCCAAACGCCGGGGACAGAATCCGGATATCTATCTGGACTTTGCGATGTATGTGCTGATTTTTTCCATCCTCGGAGCAAGAATCTATTACGTAATTTTCCAGTGGGATTATTACAGGAACCACCTGGCGGAAATTATTAATCTGCGCAGAGGAGGCCTGGCCATTTATGGGGGAATTATTGCCGGGGTGCTGACGCTGATTGTTTTTACCAGGAAGAGGAAACTCTCGTTTTTATCCATGGCTGATTCTGCCTGCCTTGGGCTGCTGACGGGGCAGATCATTGGCCGGTGGGGAAATTTTGTCAATTGCGAGGCCTTTGGCGGATATACGGACGGGCTGTTTGCCATGAGGCTGAAACGGAGTATTGTGAATGAAAACATGATTTCCCAGGATCTTCTGGATCACCTGATTGTGGAAAACGGAATCGAATATATCCAGGTTCATCCTACTTTTTTGTATGAGTCCATGTGGAATCTGGGAGTGCTTCTGTTTTTGCTCTGGTACCGGAAACGAAAGAAGTTTACCGGAGAAATCATGTGGCTTTATCTTGCCGGCTATGGAATAGGGAGAACGTGGATTGAGGGACTGAGAACGGACCAGCTTCTGATTCCGGGAACGTCGATTGCCGTTTCTCAGGCATTGTCAGTGGTTCTAGTGGTGGTTTCCGTTTCTGTGATTCTGTTCTGTCGCCGGAAAGCAGTGGGTGAAAGAAAGGAAAATACCTGATATGTGTGGAGCGAAGGATGACCTGATCGGCCAGATTGAAGCTGCCAGAAAGAAACTCAATGACAGTATTGATGCGAAAGAAGACTATAATCAGATTTACCAGTTCAGTGTGGAGCTGGATCAGCTGATTGAACGGTATATTGAAGCCGGATATTAGCCTGTGGCCACAATTGAATAGGGAACAGCGGCGGACCGGGATCTGAAGATTCTGCAGCCGGCCCGGTGAAGGAAAGAAGCTCTGCTTTTGGCAGGGCTTCTTTTGCTTTTCCCGGCTTCCGGCGTCTTCTGGCAATTCTTACCAGAAAGAAAAAAAACTTAAAAATTCCTTGCCGTTTTTTTGTAAATGTAGTAAGATTAAAACAGAAGTGGCGGAAAGTGGGTCAAAGTGGATCTTAATGGTAGGAAAGTGGTGGCCCATGGAGCACAGGGGATGACAGGAGAAAAAGATGTTCATTGGGGAGTACAGTCACACGATCGATGCAAAAGGCCGTTTGATTGTTCCATCCAAATTCCGTGAGCAGCTGGGCGAAGAGTTCGTTGTGACAAAGGGGTTGGATGGATGTCTCTTTGTGTACGAAAATTCTGAATGGAAATCCTTTGAAGAAAAGCTGCATGCCCTTCCTCTTACAAATGCAAACGCGAGAAAGTTTACCAGGTTTTTTCTGGCCGGAGCCTGTGCCTGTGAGGTAGACCGGCAGGGCCGAATCCTGATTCCGGCAGTTTTAAGAGAATTTGCCAAGCTGGAAAAGGATGTGGTTCTGGTGGGCGTGGGAAGCCGGATTGAAATCTGGAACAAGTCCATCTGGAGTGAGAAAAATGTGTACGATGACATGGACGAAATCGCAGAGAACATGGAAGGACTGGGCATATGATGTTTGAGCACAAATCCGTCCTTTTAAAGGAAACGGTCGACAGCCTGAATCTTAAGCCGGGAGGCACCTATGTGGATGGGACTCTGGGCGGAGGCGGACATGCCTTTGAGGTTCTGACCCGCCTTGGCGGAAAGGGATGTCTGATTGGCATTGACCAGGATGCGGATGCCATCAAAGCCGCATCAGAGCGTCTCGCCTGCTTTCGGGAACAGGTGACCATTGTAAGAGACAATTACAGAAATATCCGCACGGTGCTGGAAGATCTGGGGATCGCTCAGGTTGACGGTATTTATCTGGATTTGGGAGTCTCTTCCTATCAGCTGGATACGGCTGACAGGGGATTTACCTACCGGGAAAATGCCGCTCTCGATATGAGAATGGATCAGAGAAACGGACTGACGGCCGCCGATGTGGTGAACGGATACAGTGAAGAAGAGCTTTTCCGGATCCTTAAGGACTACGGAGAAGAACGATTCGCCGGCAGGATAGCAAGACAGATTGTAAAGGCAAGAGAAAACCACCGGATCGAGACAACGGACGAACTGGTGGAACTGATTAAGGCGGCCATTCCGGCAAAAATGCGGGCGGAAGGCGGCCATCCGGCCAAAAGGACCTTTCAGGCCATCCGGATTGAGGTCAATCAGGAGCTTCAGGTGCTGAAGGAGTCCATCGATACCATGATAGAGCTTCTGGCTCCGGGAGGACGGCTTTCCATTATTACCTTCCATTCCCTGGAGGACCGGATTGTGAAGAACGGGTTTCGAACCAATGAACATCCATGCATCTGCCCGCCGGATTTTCCGGTGTGTGTCTGCGGGAGGAAAAGCAAAGGAAAAGTGATAACAAGAAAGCCTGTTGTACCGACAGAAGAGGAGCTTTCAGAGAACCGGCGCGCCAAAAGCGCCAAGCTCCGGGTATTTGAACGGGCTTAGAAATCGCAGGAAGGGAGAGAGAGCATATGGCAGCAAAGAGCCGCAGAAGGCAGAGCCCTTACGGGGCGGCCTACGTGTCCGGAAGTGCCGCGAGAAAGCTGGCGCCTGTGGACGAGCCGGTCAGACGGCCCAAAAAGCGGAATCGGATTGATGCTGTTACAATCAGAAGAAACAGAGAAAAGGCGCTGCAGATGGACCTCCCCTATGTGGTTGCACTGACCATCGCCGCAGTATGCGCCCTTTATTTGTGTGTCAATTATCTGCAGCTGCAGTCTTCCATTTCTGCCAGACTGCAGAACATTGAAACGCTGGAAAAGGAGATCGAGACCTTAAAGACCAATAACGACGCTTTGGAGACTCGAATTGAGACATCCGTGGATCTGGACTATGTATACGAGGTGGCGACAGAGGAACTGGGCATGGTTTATGCCAACAAGGATCAGGTGCGCCTGTATGGCAAGACAGAAAGCGAGTATGTAAGACAGTATGAAGACATCCCGGAGCAATAATCACGGAAACAAAAAAATTTTCACACGGTTCATGCAGGAAAAGCTGGCAGTTACGTTTCTCGTAACGATGCTGGCT
Source organism: Candidatus Copromonas faecavium (nom. illeg.) (assembly GCA_018712915.1). Taxonomy (GTDB): domain Bacteria; phylum Bacillota; class Clostridia; order Lachnospirales; family Lachnospiraceae; genus Copromonas; species Copromonas faecavium. The sequence goes on from DVGC01000061.1 coordinate 3,285, forward strand.
TTGTTTGGACTTGTGGTTGTTTTGTACCGGATGGTGGAGGAAAACAACCAGGAATACACGCAGATTGTGCTGCGCCAGCATTCCTCCTATGACAGCCGGACCCTGCCTTACCGGCGGGGGGATATTGTGGACCGGAACGGAACCTATCTGGCCACCAGTGAGATGGTGTACAATCTGATTATCGATCCCAACCAGATCAACCAGCGTAAGGATAATTATCTGGAACCAACGGTGACGGCCCTCTGTGACGTATTTGGATATGACAGGACGGAGCTGCTGAATCTGATTAACGAGAATGCCGATTCCTATTATGTTCCTTATGAGAAACAGCTTTCTGCGGATCAGAAGGAGGCGTTTGAGGCCAAAGCTGATGAGATGAATGCGGCATTTGCCGCCGAAGGCAGCAGAAACCGGGTGCGGGGCGTCTGGTTTGAACAGGAATACCGGAGAGTATATCCGTATAATTCTCTGGCCTGCAATGTGGTGGGATTTTCCTACGATAATGGAAAGCAGGGAAACGGTGGAATCGAACAGTATTACAACAGCGAGCTTGTGGGCACCAACGGACGGGAGTACGGTTATCTGGATGATGAATCCAACATGGAGCGGGTTATTAAACCGGCAGAAAACGGCAACACGGTGGTTTCCACTATAGATGTCAACATTCAAAAGATTGTGGAAAAATATATTGACGAGTGGATGGCCGGAATCGGAAGCCAGACAGCAGCCGTCCTTGCCATGGACCCGAGAAACGGCGAAATTCTCGCCATGGCTTCCAACCGGCGGTATGATTTGAACAATCCCAGAGACTTAAGCGCTTATTATACCCAGGCGGAAATTGACGCCATGACGGAGGAGGAGATGAGCGAGGCCTGGAACCAGATGTGGAGAAACTTCTGCGTCAGCGATACCTATGAGCCTGGTTCTCCGGCCAAAGCACTGACCGTTTCCGCCTGTCTGGAAGAGGGGGTTATCAGTCCCAATTCCACCTTTGTCTGTGATGGAGGATATGATGTAGGCGGTTACCGGATCAAATGCGTCAGCCGCATTGGACATGGGACCATTGATCTGGAGCACACACTGATGCTGTCCTGCAATGACGCCATGATGCAGATGTCAGCAGCCCTTGGCGTGGACCGGTTTGCCAAATATCAGACTTTGTTTGGTATGGGACAGAAAACGGGAATCGATCTGCCTGGTGAAGCAGATACGTCCGGACTGATTTATACGGCGGAAAACATGGGGCCCACCGATTTGGCCTGCAATTCTTTCGGACAGACGTATAACTGTACCATGGTACAGATGGCGGCAGCTTTGTGTTCAGTAATCAACGGCGGTTCCTATTACGAACCCCATGTGGTGAAGCAGATTTTAAATGATCAGGGCGCCGTTGTGAAAAATGTGGAGCCGGTACTGGCTCGGGAGACCGTGTCCCAGTCCACCAGCGATTTTATCTGTGAAGCTCTGTTTCAGACGGTGGACAGCGAAGAAGGAACAGGAAAGGCAGGCCGTGTGGCCGGCTATAAAATCGGAGGAAAGACAGGAACGGCTCAGAAGATTCCCCGCTCTGCAAACAACTATCTGCTTTCCTTTGCCGGTTTTGCACCGGCGGATGATCCGCAGATCCTTGTGTATGTGGTTATCGACACGCCCAATCTGCCGGGTGCCGAGCAGGCTCACAGCACTTTTGCGACCGAGGTGTTCCAGAAGATTATGACGGAAGTTCTTCCTTATCTGAATATCTTCCCGGATACGGATGCGGCAGTTCCTGAAGATGAGAGCCTGGCGGGACAGAGCGAGGGAATTGTCAACAACAATGAGGGCGGTCTGGAGCCGACGGAAGGAACCGGAGAGACTGCCGGAGACAACGGAGAAACCGGAACAGAAGCTCCTTCCGAACCTGAGACGGATGAAAACGGAGAGACCATTCCGGCAACCGAACCGCCGGACGAAGAAATGATTCCCTATGAGGATGGTCTGGGGATTCCCGACAGCATGCCCGGAGGCGGAACCATTGAGCCGTCTTCCGGCGCCGTCCAGACAGGAGAAGCGCCGGGACCGGGGGAAAACAGCCCGGAGGAAACCAGCGGAGCCGAAGCTTCTTCGGAAGCTGCAGGAGAAACAGCTGCTTCAGAGGGAACGGCCGTTTCGGAAACAACTTCGCAGGAATAGGCAGCCGGTATGCCAGAATCAGGTTTTCCGACTGGAAAATATGAAAATTTTATGGCAGGCGCCGGCTTCTTCCGGCGCCTGTGACAGCTGTGAAACTGGCCGTCCTGTCTCCTGTTTCGGGGGAAGGACGGCCTTTTCGCCGACATCTGCGGGATGCCCGGGAATTCCTGGGAAGATGCGGGCGGCCGAAGGTTTATCACGTCCGCAGAGCGGAATGATATCCGCGCATACAGGTTATGTGCTTACCGTACAGATCCGGGCGCATCAAAATACTGCGGCCGGGAGCATGGTATATTTTTTCTCCGGTTTCATAAAATGAATAACAAATGCCGTATGGACGGGGATTCAATGGCTTCTTTTTTGGCCCATCATAAAAGGAAGATTTTTGTGGTGATTCTCTGCTCTGCTTTGCTGATGACAGGGCTCTGCGGACAGCTGGGATACCTGATGATTTTTCAGTCGGAACATTACAGTCAGATGGCCGAAGAGCTTCATGAGCGGGAACGAACCATTAAGGCGGCGCGGGGAGAAATCCGGGACCGGAACGGGACGGTGATTGCAGCCAACCGGACGGTCTGCACTGTTTCCGTCATTCACAGCCAGATTGAGGAACCGGAACAGGTGATTGCCGTTCTCACTTCGGAACTGGGGATTTCGGAAGCAGAAATCCGGAAAAAGGTGGAAAAACGATCTTCCAGGGAGATTATAAAGACCAATGTGGATAAGGCTGTGGGAGACCGGATTCGCGGACAGGGACTGGCCGGCGTCAAGGTGGATGAAGACTATAAGAGATATTACCCTTACGGAAGCATGGCCTCCAAGGTTTTAGGATTTACCGGGGCTGACAATCAGGGAATTATCGGTCTGGAGGTCATGTATGAGTCAGAGCTGAAAGGCATGGACGGAAAAATCCTGACGCTGACGGATGCCAAGGGTGTGGAGCTTGAGAATGCCGGAGAGGATCGGATTGAACCGGTTCCCGGAAATACTCTGACGGTCAGTCTGGACGTCAATATTCAAAAGTACGCAGAGCAGGCAGCTTACCAGGTGATGGAGAAAAAGGGAGCGAAGGCCGTTTCCATTATTATCATGAATCCTCAGAACGGGGAAATCTATGCTATGGTCAACGCGCCGGAATTTGATTTGAACAATCCATTTTCGCTGGAGGAGGCAAGTCTCTGGCAGCCGGAAGATGCCGGGGAAGAGAAGGGCGGCATGACAGCGGAAGAGCAGCAGCTGCTGCTGAACCAGATGTGGAGAAACCGATCCATCAATGATACGTATGAGCCCGGCTCCACCTTTAAGATTGTGACGGCTGCCGCCGGTCTGGAGCAGGGAGTGGTCAGCCTGACCGATCAGTTTTCCTGTCCGGGATTCCGCATCGTGGAGGACCGGAAAATCCGCTGTCACAAGGTGGGAGGACACGGATCGGAAACTTTTCTTCAGGGAGCCATGAACTCCTGCAATCCGGTGTTTATTGATGTGGGACAGCGGCTGGGGGTGGAAGCTTTTTATCACTATTTTCAGCAGTTTGGACTGCTGGAAAAAACGGGCATCGACCTGCCCGGAGAGGCGTCCACCATCATGCATAAAAAGGAGAACATGGGCCTGGTGGAGCTGGCAACGGTGTCCTTTGGGCAGTCCTTTCAGATTACGCCGATTCAGCTGATTACCACAGCCGCATCCATTATTAATGGAGGAAACCGGATCACGCCTCATTTCGCAGTCAGTGTGGAAAGAAACGACGGAACAGGGTACCGGGAATATGAATATCCGGTGCGGACCGGCGTGGTGTCGGAGGAAACCAGTGCTGCCATGCGGTATATTCTGGAGCAGGTTGTGGCAGAAGGCAGCGGAAGAAAAGCGGCGGTGGAAGGCTATCGGATCGGAGGAAAAACGGCTACTTCGGAAAAACTGCCCAGAAGCCTGAAAAAATACATTTCTTCTTTTATCGGCTTTGCGCCGGCGGATGACCCTCAGGTCATTGCCCTGATTACCATTGACGAACCGGTGGGCATTTATTACGGAGGAACCATTGCGGCTCCCGTGATTGGAGATATTTTTAAGAATATTCTGCCTTATCTGGAAATTCAAATTGCAGAAGGTTCCGATTGATTATTCTGTGAAAAGGACGTATACTATTTTTACATGCGGCGCCGGTGTTCGGACCTCTTCCGATCTGAATGCTGACGCTGAACTTGGCGGAAGCGGATGCGTTTTCTGCCGGGAGGGCCAAAGGTTGAATGCCCTCTGCAGATCCTGACAGGGATACATAAGAGATTGAGGTGCAGCATGGTTAATGAAACAATCCTGGCGATTATTATCGCCTTCGCAATCAGCGCGGCTCTTTGCCCAGTGGTGATTCCTTTCCTTCATAAACTGAAATTCGGCCAGCAGGTTCGGGATGACGGGCCGCAGGCTCATTTGAAAAAGCAGGGGACTCCCACTATGGGAGGACTGATTATTTTAACCAGTATTGTGATTACCTCCCTGTTTTATTTGAGAGATTATCCCAGAATTATCCCGATTCTGTTTGTGACCGTCGGCTTTGGAATTATCGGATTCCTGGATGACTATATTAAAATCGTCATGAAGCGTTCGGAAGGACTGAATCCGAAGCAGAAGCTTTTGGGACAGATTGTGATTACAGGGATTTTTGCCTGCTACCTTCTGACCTCCGACGATGTGGGAACGGCGATGCTGGTACCGTTTACCGGAGGCTTTGAGGACGGTTATTATCTGGATCTGGGCTACCTGTTTGTGCCCGCCCTGTTTTTCATTGTGCTGGGGACGGACAACGGAGTGAATTTTACCGATGGACTGGATGGACTTTGTACCAGTGTGACGATTCTGGTGGCAACCTTCTTTACGGTGGTGGCCCTGGGAGAGGAAAGCGGCATCAGTCCCATTACCGGGGCAGTGGTAGGAAGCCTTCTGGGATTCCTTCTGTTTAATGTTTATCCGGCCAAGGTATTCATGGGAGATACAGGCTCCCTGGCGCTGGGAGGTTTTGTGGCCTCCAGCGCATTTATGATGCAGATGCCGATTTTTATCGCCATTGTCGGGCTGATTTATCTTGTTGAAGTGTTGTCTGTTATTATTCAGGTTACTTATTTTAAAAAGACCGGAGGAAAGCGGGTGTTCCGGATGGCTCCGATTCACCATCATTTTGAGCTTGGAGGCTGGTCGGAAACGAGAGTGGTTGCCGTCTTTTCCACGGTTACGGCGATTCTCTGCCTGATTGCTTACTTAGGATTATAGGAGGCGAAACCATGTCACAGAAAGTATTAGTTGCAGGAAGCGGCATCAGCGGAATTGCGGCCGCGAAGCTCCTTTTGGCCCAGGGCGGCGAAGTGATTTTGTATGATGGAAATACGGAGCTTTCTGCGGAAGATTTGAAGAAAAAATTTGATAAGGATGCCAAGGTAACCATCCTTTTGGGAGAGTTAAAAAAGCTGGATCTGTCCGGGGTGGAGCTTTGCGTCATCAGTCCGGGTATCCCTCTGGATGCTCCCTTTGTGGCTGTTCTCGATGAAGCGAAAATTCCCATCTGGAGTGAGATTGAGCTGGCTTATCACTGTTCCAGAGGAAAGCTGATCGCCATTACGGGAACCAATGGAAAAACAACAACGACGGCGTTAACCGGTGAGATTATGAAGCGCCATTTTGACAGTGTGTTTGTGGTGGGAAATATCGGAGAGCCGTATACGGCTCATGCTCTGGAAACAGAAGAGGATTCGGTGGTGGTGGCGGAGGTTTCCAGCTTCCAGCTGGAGACCATCATGGAGTTCCATCCCAATGTATCGGCCATTACCAACATCACCCCGGACCATCTGGACCGGCATAAAACCATGGAAGGCTACATTCAGGTAAAGGAAGGAATTACCAGAAACCAGACCGAGGAAGACAGCTGTGTCTTGAATTATGACGATCCGGTATTAAGAGCCTTCGGAGAAACATTAAAGTGCAAGGTGCTTTATTTCAGCCGTCAGGAAAAGCTGGAGAACGGTGTTTTCATGGACGGGGACCAGATTGTGTACCGCCATGACAGGAAAACGGAGCCGATCCTTGATGTCAGCGAGCTTCAGATTATCGGCGGCCATAATCATGAAAATGTGATGACGGCTGCGGCCATTGCCATTCAGATGGGAGTTCCCTTAAAGGAAATCAGAGAGGCATGCCTGGCCTTTAAGGCGGTTGAGCACCGGATTGAGTTTGTCAGGGAGCGGTTTGGCGTTACCTATTATAATGACTCCAAGGGAACCAATCCGGACGCGGCCATCCAGGCCATTAAAGCCATGCCGGGTCCGACCCTCCTGATTGCCGGAGGATACGACAAGCATTCCGAATATGACGAATGGATTGAGAGCTTTGACGGGAAAGTCCGGTATCTGGTTCTGATTGGTCAGACCAGGGACAAGATTGCTGAATGCGCCAAACGTCATGGAATCACCGACATCATGTATGCGGAGGATATGCAGGAAGCGGTTCAGGTCTGCGCGTCCTACGCAAACCCGGGGGACTACGTTCTGCTTTCTCCGGCCTGCGCAAGCTGGGGAATGTTTAAAAACTTTGAGGAGAGAGGACGGATTTTCAAGGAGTGCGTCAATAATCTGTAGGCAGAGGAGTTCCTGCCCGGGGACACTCTCTGCGGCGGGAACGGCAGGAGAGGAGGAAACGGATGGCACATGCTCGTGCTCATGTGCAGCAAAGGCGTCAGGCGCCGGCGCAGGCACAGGTTCAGGGGAAGAAAAAACCCCGCAGGTTTTACGATTACAGTCTGCTGTTTACCATTATTTTCCTGACCGTGTTCGGCCTGATTATGATTTACAGCTCCAGTTATTACAATGCCCAGGTTAATGGACAGCCGCCCGCCTATTATATGATCCGGCAGGCCCAGATTGCTTTCGTTGGTTTCCTGATGATGCTGGTCATTTCAAAGATGAATTACCATTTCTTTGCCAAATTTACGATTCCTGCAGTGGTGGTGTCCTATATCTGTATGTTTCTGGTGACTTTCACCAGCCTGGGAATTGAGGTAAACGGAAAGAAGCGCTGGCTTGGAACGCGTTCCCTGCGGTTTCAGCCGGCAGAGCTGATTAAGATTACGGTGATTCTGGTGCTGGCGGTGATTATAACCAGACTGGGAAAGAAGATAAACGAGTGGAGAACCTGGGGAATGCTGGCGGCTTTGATTGGCCCTCTGGCTCTTCTGGTTACCATCAACAACCTGAGCTCAGGAATTATCATCGTAGGTATTGCATTTATTATGATGTTTGTGGCCTGCAAGAGAAAATGGCCTTTCGTGCTGACGGTATTTCTAATTATGGCGGTAATTCTGTTTGCTGAACCGATTGCCCTGGCCCTGGAGAAGATTGGACTGCTGCATGGATATCAGCTGGAGCGGATTCTGGTATGGAAGAATCCGGAGGCTTATTCCCAGGACGGCGGTTTCCAGGTCCTCCAGGGACTTTATGCCATTGGTTCCGGAGGCCTTCTGGGAAAGGGACTGGGGCAGAGCATCCAGAAGCTCAGCTTCCTTCCTGAGCCGCAGAACGATATGATTTTCGCCATTATCTGCGAGGAACTTGGACTGTTTGGAGCCGTTTCGGTGATCCTGATTTTCCTGTTTATGCTGTACCGGTTCATGGTCATTGCAGGCAACGCTCCCGACCTGTTCGGAGCTCTTCTGGTGGTGGGGGTGATGGCCCACATCGCCATTCAGGTGGTGTTAAACATCGCCGTTGTGACCAACGTGATTCCCAATACGGGTATTACTCTTCCGTTTATCAGCTACGGAGGTACTTCGGTTTTGTTCCTGATGATTGAGATGGGAATGGTGCTAAGCGTTTCCAATCAGATTAAGCTGGAAGCGTAAGCCGGGGAGTTTTCACCGGAACCGGAGAAGCCGGGGGTCTGTCCGGAGAATGGTGATTTAAACCGGGGCTTCAGGCAGGAAAATAAATGGAACGGGACATTCCTTCCGTGCATATCATACTGTATAGCTTTTTTCAGGGGGAATCCGCTTGTCCGTTATACAGGTGCAGGGGCTTTGTCCTTTAAATGGAAGGATCAGGATTCAGGGTTCAAAAAACGCGGTGCTGCCCATGATGGCGGCGGCGCTGCTCTGCCGGGATGTGACTGTGCTTCATCATGTCCCGGATATTGCGGATGTACGCATTATGGCGGATATCCTGAGGCATCTGGGCTGTCTGGTGAACTGGAGGCAGGGCCGGATGGAAATTGATGCGTCTGACCTGACAAGAACGGAGATCCCAAGGGAGTATGTGGGGAAAATGCGTTCCTCCTGCCTGCTTTTGGGACCTTTGCTTGCCAGAGAAGGGGAGGCGGTTACCTCCTATCCGGGAGGATGCGTCATTGGAAAGCGACCCATCGATTTCCATATACATGCACTGGAACGGCTGGGCGCTTCCTTCCGGGAACAGAACGGAACTATTGCAGCCAGGGCGCGAAAGCTTTTCGGCACCTGGATTCTGTTTCCCTATCCCAGTGTGGGAGCCACGGAAAATGCTCTCCTGGCGGCGGTTCTGGCAGATGGGACGACGGTTCTTTTAAATTGTGCCATGGAGCCGGAAATTGAAGAGCTCTGCCGGCTGCTGACGGCCATGGGGGCCAGGATTAAGGGCATCGGGGGCCCGGAGCTGGTGGTGGAAGGCGTGCCCGAGCTGCATTCCTGCGAGTTTACACCGGCAGGGGACCGAATCTGTGCCGGAACCTATCTTGCGGCTGCAGTGATTTCCCGGGGAGACGTGGTGGTTGCCGGTGTAAGGCCGGGAGAGCTTCTGGAACCGTTAAAGACCATGGAGCGGATGGGTGCGGCCGTTTCCGTAAGAGAGAAGGAAAAGGAGATCCGGGTGCAGATGAAGAAGCGGCCGTCTCCTGTTTTTCTCGAAACAGGTCCTTACCCTCGATTTCCGACGGATCTGCAGCCGGTGTTTCTGGCGGCGGCCTGTACGTGCAGGGGAGAGAGCCGGATCCGGGAAACGGTTTTTGAGGCAAGGTTTGCGGCGGCAGACGAGATGAAGAGGTTTGGCGCCAGGATCCGGACAGATCGGGATACGGTCCATGTGAAGGGGCGGTGGCCTCTTGGGTCCGCTTCGGTACGGGCGCCGGATTTGCGGGGCGGGGCGGCCCTTGTACTGGCCGGTATGGCTGCGGAGGGCATAAGCGGAATTGAAGACTGCGGGCATATTGAACGGGGATATGAAGATCTTTGCCGGGATCTTTCTCTTCTGGGAGCGAAGATATGGATGGAACGGGAATCCCTCGCCGGCAGTTAGAGGAATCCGGCTTCCGGAGCAGGAGCTTCCCGGCGGCAGTGAATGGAATCCGGACTTTGGAACGGGAACTTTTTTCGGCAGAGAATGAGAGCCGGGAGTTTTCGGCAGCAGGATGGCTGCCGGACAGAGATGTTTGCGTGAAAACAACAATGGACGCCGCCTGCAAAACGGTGTTTCCGGTACCGGAAAGAAATGGAACCGGAAGATCGAAGTTCAGGCGGCGGGAAAATACAGGTGGAGCAGATGAGAAGACGAAGAGGACATGGCGGCTATGGAGGCTACGGACTTTACAGGCGCAGAAGACGGGGAAAGAAAATCGGACTGGTGCTGGCGGTGATTCTGGGACTTTTGATTCTGATCGCCGTTCTGTTGTTTTCTGTCCGGATTACGGAAATTGAGGTAAGCGGAAACCAGCATTATACGAAGGAACAGATCATCGATCTGATTTTTGACGGCAGATGGTCCAGGAACTCGGCTTACTGCTATTATGAAAACCGGTTCCGGGAGCACAAGTCCATTCCGTTTATTGAAGAATATACCATCGAGTTTAAGAGTCCGACCCGGGTGGAGGTCGTGGTGTTTGAAAAGAGCGTAGTGGGTTATGTATCCGACATGAGCAGCTATATGTATTTCGACAAGGACGGAATCATTGTGGAGAGCTCCTCCGAACAGCTGCCGGGTGTTCCCTGGGTGACAGGTCTGGAATACGGCCACATTGTTCTGCATCAGCCTTTGCCGGTGGCTGATCAGGCTATCTTTGAGGAAATCCTGAATTTAACACAGGTTCTTTCTTTAAATGAAGTGGAAGTGGACAAGATCAATTATAACAGTTTCGGAGAAGCGGAGCTGTTTATTGGGGATATTACGGTAGAGCTGGGCGATTCCAGTGAGCTGAATGGAAAGGTTGCGGAGCTGAGGGATATTCTTCCGGAACTGGAAGGACTTTCCGGAACGCTTTATCTTGATACATATGATGCGGCCAATTCCAGTCCCACGTACACCTTCCGGAAAAACTGATGGCCGGACAGGCTTTTCGGGTGTCCCGGGCCATAAGAATTTAAAAAATAATAGTTGATATTTTTACAAAAATCAAATATGATATATGTTAGACCAGCTTAGAGATTCAGAAAGTATATAAAATAGGAAATCAGGATGAGAGATAGAAGGAGGAGACATTCTTGTTGGAGATAAAGATAAATGAGGCGGAAAATTCCGCGAGGATTCTTGTGATCGGCGTGGGCGGCGCCGGAAATAATGCGGTGAACCGCATGGTGGAAGAAAATATTATGGGTGTGGAGTTTATCGGCATCAATACGGATAAGCAGGCCCTTCAGTTCTGCAAGGCTCCGACGGCTATGCAGATTGGTGAAAAGCTGACCAAGGGACTGGGAGCCGGAGCAAAGCCGGAAATCGGTGAGAAAGCAGCCGAGGAAAGCCAGGAAGAAATTGCCCAGGCCATCAAAGGCGCAGATATGGTATTTGTGACCTGCGGAATGGGCGGCGGCACGGGAACGGGAGCGGCTCCCGTCATTGCCAGAATCGCAAAGGATATGGGAATCCTGACCGTAGGCGTAGTGACCAAGCCTTTCCGCTTTGAGGCAAAACAGAGAATGAACAATGCCCTGGAGGGAATTGAAAACCTGAAAAATTCGGTGGATACCCTGATTGTGATCCCCAATGATCGTCTCCTTGAAATCGTTGACAGACGGACAACCATGCCGGATGCCTTAAAGAAGGCGGATGAGGTTCTGCAGCAGGCAGTACAGGGAATTACGGACTTAATCAATGTTCCCGGACTGATCAATCTGGACTTTGCTGATGTACAGACTGTAATGACTGACAAGGGAATTGCCCATATCGGAATCGGAAAGGCCAAGGGCGATGAAAAGGCACTGGAGGCTGTTAAGCAGGCCGTATCCAGCCCGCTGCTTGAAACAACCATTGAAGGTGCGTCTCATGTTATCATCAATATCTCCGGTGATATCAGCCTGATTGAGGCCAACGAGGCGGCAAGCTTCGTTCAGGAACTGGCCGGTGATGATGCAAATATTATTTTCGGCGCAATGTATGATGAGAATGCAGAGGATGAGGCTACGATTACGGTTATTGCAACCGGTCTGGATGCCCATGGAGCCAATACGCCTGTGGAGCGGGCGATGAAGGACTTCACCAATTACAAGCCCAAAATGCCGGCATCGGCACAGAAGCCTGCGGCAGCTCCCCAGTCTGCACCCAGAGCGCCCAGAGAGGCCGCTGCGTCTGCAGCTCCCCAGTTAAATATTCCTACGGGAACGCCGGTATACCGTCCGGCCCAGAAGGAAACCCAGATCAATATCCCGGATTTCCTGAAAAACCGCAGATAAACGGAAGCTTTTCTTTCCGTCCGCCAGACAGTAAGTCAGACGGGTGCGGTTTGATTGTTTGTCTGATTCTTATTGATGCATTTCTTATGTGCGAAGCATACCTGTCAGCGGGCGTCTTTTGCATGCCCCCGGACAGGATGTGCGTACGCGTTTGCCTGCCCGGATGGGTGGGAATCCTGTTACCGGATACGGCAGAAGCAGTGTCCGGCATCTTTTTACGCCGATGGCGTATCGGAAATTCATGTCGGCTTTTTCTTATGTGTCTCGACAAATTCCACGTTTGCTTTATTTTTCACGATTTATTCTATTATTAAAAATACTTATTCTATTAATTCAATGATTCATTCCATATTCTGTGGGACTTTTCAGGACCCGTCTGTTCTTTCTTTCTGCGTTTCTGTACCCGATTTTGTTTGTCATCTCATCTAATTTTTCCGGAAAAAAGCGAAAAAAAGGGCGATAAATAATATGGTTTGTCTCTGCCGTTTTGACAAAATCTGAAGTCATGTCTGGATATAATTAGGTCTGTTATCCAGCGTGACAGGCAAAGGGGAGGGGCTTTTTGACGTACATCTGGTATGTGGATCTGTTTTTTCTGATGGAATTTTTCAGGAATCTCTTTGTCCTTGGCCTGACAGCGGCTTTCGGGAGACGGAAAATCCGCTGGATACGGGCGGGGGCGGCAGCCATGATTGGAAGCGCGTTCAGTATTCTGACGGTTTTCTTTCCTGTGCTGTCAGCAGGCGTGTTCCGCCTGCTTCTGGCACTGGCGGCAGGCTGCGTAATGATTGCGGCAGGATTTCCGCTTAAGAGCCGGAAGGAAGCAGGAAAACTTCTGGGATTTCTCATGATGGCAGCCATGATTACCGGAGGCGGTCTTTTTTTCTTCCGCCAGTTTTTCCTTTTATCCGGTATGGAGAGCATGTTCTGCCTGGGAATGATAGGCCTGGGGTGGGGAGCCTTTTATAAGGCTGTGGAAAAGAACAGGACGGCTGGCAGGAGCAGGTATCCGGTACGGCTCTATTACAGGGGAAAACGAAAGGAGTTTCTGGCTTTGGCAGATTCCGGCAACCGGCTTCGGGAACCGGTGACGGGAAAGCCGGTGAGCGTGATTTCCTATGGAGACTGCAAGGATTTCTGTGACCGGATCTCATCCGTTTTCTGTATTCCTTATTGTTCTGTGGGAAAGAAGGACGGCCTTTTAACCGGTATTGTATTTGAGAAAATGGAAATCCTGCAGGAGGAGGAAACTCTTACCATCAAAAAACCCATTGTGGCAGTCACCAGGGAGCCCCTGTCCGCAGATGGAAGCTTTACCATGCTGCTGCCGGAGGAATTTGTTTCTTAGAAACGGCAGGCAGAATCACGGAGACAAACGAGGAGGAAACGGTTATGATCATCAAAATGTCAATTCCAAACAGAATCCGATTGAAAAAGGTGGCCAGTCTTCGGGCGGTTTTCTGGCCCGGGAAGGGAGAAATCCATTATATTGGCGGTGCGGATGTACTGCCGGCTCCGCTTTCGGCTGCGGAGGAAACAGAAACCCTGGCCCGTTTCGGGACGGACGGGGAGAAGGAAGCCAAATCCAGGCTGATTGAACATAATCTGCGCCTGGTGGTGTACATAGCAAAAAAATTTGATAATACCAGCGTGGGGGTGGAGGATCTGATTTCCATCGGAACCATCGGTCTGATTAAGGCAATTAATACCTTTAATCCGGCCAAGAACATCAAGCTGGCCACCTATGCCTCCCGATGCATTGAGAATGAGATTTTGATGTATCTGCGAAGAACCAGCAAAACAAGGCTGGAAGTATCCATTGATGAACCTCTGAACGTGGACTGGGATGGAAATGAGCTTCTGCTTTCGGATATACTGGGAACGGACGAGGATGTGATTTACCGGAATATGGAGGAGGAAATTGAAAAGGATCTGCTGAAAAATGCCATCGAGCATTTAAGCCCCAGGGAAAAGAAAATTGTGGAGCTGAGATTCGGGTTAAAAGATTCGGAGGGGACGGAAATGACCCAGAAAGAGGTGGCGGATCTGATGGGCATTTCCCAGTCATACATTTCCAGGCTGGAAAAGAAAATCATGAAACGGCTGAAAAAGGAGATTGTACGGTTCGAGTGATTCGGCGGCTCAAATCATCAGGCGGATTCCTCCTGTTCATAGAGGCGTGCGTACAGAAGGTCGCACAGGGAATCCGCATATGCCTGATCCGGAATATCACGTCCCGTGATCAGGAAATCCTGAATCAATTCATACCGCTTTAACACCAGTTCCTCCCCGGAAAGCTCCGGCTCTTCCATCAAAAGCTGTTCATCCAGTTCCTTTGCCGTATAGGTTTTTAAGAACCAGGAAAGAATGTCCTCTGTCTGCTGCTCTTCCTCGGCTGCCTCTTGCTTCAGAACGAAAGCGCGTTTCCTGGAGGAAAAGGCCACCAGGAAACAGCCGGCGGCCAGAAGGGCCGCCAGCAGCGGAAAAATCAGATCCATGGGCGCAATCAGGGGGAGACGGAGGATGCCCGTCAGATTCAGAAGGACAATGGCAGCCAGAACCCCGCCCATCAGAAAAAATGCGGAAGCGGAGGAATGCATATCTTCATAGCGCTGTCCTTTATTGACATAAGCCCGGACCTGGGGGCGCTTTAACAATGCTTTTCCTGATTCTTCCGGCTCTGTTTCCTGTCTTGCCCGTTCTTCCAGACGGCGTCTTAACAGCTCGTCCTGTTCATCCTGTTCCATTTGCTGATTCTGAGACTGCGGCATTCTGTATTCCTTTCTTCTGCCCTATCTTTTATCGGTATCGCTTATTTTTAAATTCTGGCCAGCATGAGAACTCCTTTTTTGGCACCGGGATCCCGGCGGGATTCCGTACGGCCGCGGCCGGCACAAAGTGAAAACGCTGAGTTTTCAGGCACCGGGATCCCGGCGGGATTCCATACGGCCGTGGCCGGCACAATGCGCAGACAATTGTTTTCACGGTGCTGTCAGATGGATGCATCATAGCATAATTTTAAAAATTCGTCCATAGTTTCCGGTGTTTTATACTTCCATTTCCAAAAAAAATAAGGTAGAATGGAGCATGGACAGAAAGAGAACATAAGAAAAATATAAGAAGGATACGAGGAAAGGGGCAGCTTTATGAGAATAGCGGTGGTAACCGACAGCAACAGCGGGATTACCCAGAAACAGGGAGAGGAAATGGGAATCCAGGTGGTTCCCATGCCGTTTATGATTGATGGAGAAACATATTTTGAAGATATTACCTTAAGTCAGGAAGAATTTTATCAGCGGATGGAGAAAAATTCCGACATCTCCACCTCCCAGCCTGCGCCGAAATCGGTGACGGATCTCTGGGACAGCCTGCTTGCGGAATACGACCAGGTGGTTCATATCCCCATGTCCAGCGGGCTTTCCAGCTCCTGTCAGACGGCTATGATGCTGGCAGCGGAAAGTCCTTACGAGGGACGGGTTTTTGTGGTGAACAATCACCGGATTTCCGTGACCCAGTATCAGGCGGTGAAAGACGCGCTGATGTTAGTCCGGCAGGGAGCCGACGGAGCGCACATCAAAAGCCGGCTGGAGGAAACGGGAAAGGATTCGGTAATCTTCGTTACCGTGGATACGTTAAAGTATCTAAAAAAAGGCGGGCGGATTACACCGGCAGCCGCGGCTTTGGGAACTCTGCTTAAAATCAAGCCGGTACTGATCATTCTGGGAGAGAAGCTGGATGCCTATGCCAAGGCAAGAACGATGAAACAGGCGAAGACCATCATGCTGACGGCGATTCAGAAGGAGCTGGAAAACCGGTTTCATGACGGGGAATGCCGCCGGTGCCATCTGGCCATTACCCATACCTGCAATGAGGCTGCGGCTCTGGAGTTTAAGCGGGAGGTTGAGGAACGGTATCCGTACGCGGATGTGATCATGGCTCCGCTGTCCTTGAGCATTGCCTGCCATATCGGACCGGGCTGCCTGGCTGTGACAGCGACGAGAAAGATGGATGAGGAAAATGAAGAAGATCAGGGAGCAGCTTAGAAGCATTTATGAGAAGCATACGCCCAGCATCAAGCTTCCGATGGTTGTGATTGCCATTGTGTTTTGTATGATTCCGCTGATGATTCAGGGCAGGGTCCTGTCCAGTTCTTCCAGGCAGGCACAGATTGACCGCAGGATCATCGACGTACAGAACCAGTGTCAGATCTTAAGCAACCGGATGTCACGGAATGGCTATCTGACCAATTCGGTGGTGGATAATGGCTCCATAGATTCGGAGCTTTCCACTCTGGCCGACCTTTTTAACGGGCGGATTCTGATTGTCAATTCCGGATTCCGGATTGTGAAGGATACGTTCTCCCTATCGGAAGGGAAGATTTGTATTTCTGAGGAGATTATCCGCTGCTTCCAGGGAGAAAATACCAACCGGTATGATACCAGGCGTCACTATTTTATCCTTGCCATACCGATTCCCGAGTATGTTCAGGCAGCAGACGGGATGACGGCAGGAAAGACGGCCGGAGTCATGCTGGTGACGGCTTCCACGGAAAGCATGTTTGAACTGGAGGAGAGCTTGAACGAGCGTGCCTCCCTGTTTCAGCTGATGGCTTTTGTGGTTCTGGCGATTCTGATTTTTACGGTGGTCAACGTCCTGATGCGTCCCTTTGAAAGCCTGGTGGCTTCCGTCGGCCATGTGACCGAGGGAAATCTGGATGAGGACATCGAGGAAGATACCTACCGGGAAACAAAGGAAATTTCCGGGATTATCAATAAGACTCTGGAAAAGCTCAAAGCTCTGGAGCAGTCCAGGCAGGAGTTTGTTTCCAATGTGTCCCATGAACTAAAGACGCCGATTACTTCCATTCGGGTTCTGGCCGACTCTCTGATGGGGATGGAGGATGCGCCCAAAGAGCTGTATCAGGAGTTTATGCAGGATATTTCCGATGAGATTGACAGGGAAAGCAAAATCATCGATGATTTGCTGAATCTGGTCAAGATGGATAAGGCCTCTCCGGAAAGCAACTTTGCTCCGGTTCAGATCAATGGGCTGGTGGAGATGATTTTAAAACGCCTGCGGCCCATCGCCAGAAAGCGGAACATTGAGCTGATTTTTGAGAGTATGCGGGAGGTGACGGCCGATGTGGATGAGGTGAAATTCTCTCTGGCCGTCAATAATCTGGTGGAGAACGCAGTAAAATACAATAAGGAGGACGGCTGGGTCCGGGTAACCCTGGATGCGGATCACAAATTTTTCTATCTGAAGGTGGCAGATTCGGGAATCGGGATTCCCAAAGAACTGACAGAACGGGTTTTCGAGCGGTTTTACCGGGTGGATAAGGCCAGATCCCGGGAAACGGGAGGAACGGGTCTGGGATTGGCCATTACAAAAAGCGTGGTGCTTCTTCATCATGGCGCTATCCGTGTGGAGAGTCAGGAAGGGGAAGGAACCACATTTACTGTCCGGATTCCTTTAATTTACATTCCTTAGGAGGGAGAAAGCTTGAAAATACATCATAAGGCCTGCCTGTTCTCCGTCCTGGTGCTCTGTATGGTGTTCCTGTTTGGATGCGGCCAGAGAGAGCAGGAGGAAGAACAGGGGGAGGCCTATACGATTTATTATCTGAATGCTGCCGGAAATCAGCTTTCCGGGGCAGAATACCGAACCGGTACAACGGAACAGGAGACATTGATTCAGGAGCTGCTGGCGCAGATGACGGCGGTACCGTCCAACCTGGACTGCCTCAGCGCCATTCCGGAGCGGGTGGAAAAAATTACCTACCGGGTGGAGGAAAATGTTCTTTACCTGTATGCGGATTCCAATTATGCTCTGATGGACACGGTACAGGAAATTCTCTGCCGGGCGGCATTAACCAAGACGCTGACCCAGGTGAGCGGCATTGATTATCTGAGCATTTACTGTGCGGAACAGCCCATCGTGGATGCGGCGGGGAATCCGGTGGGAATGCTGGCGGCCTCGGATTTTGTGGACAGCATCCGGGATGTCAATTCCTTTGAAAAAACGGAGCTGACTCTGTATTTTGCCAATGAAGCCGGGGATGCCCTGGTGGAAGAGACAAGAACGGTGATGAGAAGCACCAATACATCCATGGAGCGCCTGATCATTGAGCAGCTGATTGCGGGACCGGAAACGGAGGGTGCGTATCCGACGATTCCGTCCAACGTGAAGCTTTTAAGTATTTCCATCAACGATTCGGTGTGCTCCATTAACCTGGATGCGGCGTTTCTGAACAACACCCTTCCGGTGCAGAATGACATTCCGATTTATTCCATCGTCAATTCTCTGCTGGAGCTTTCCACGGTGAACCGGGTGCAGATCCGTATCAACGGTTCTCAGGATGCGATGTTCCGGGATCAGATTCCTTTAAACATAGTGTTTGAACGGAATTACGATTATATTGAGGGAGGACAGACAAATTAAAAGACCTTTGCTGTATCTGACAGGGGGACTGGTACTTGGAGAGACAATGGCCCTTTGGATGACAGCAGGATGGGAATTATTTCTGACGGCAGCCTTTCTGCTGTTCTTTTCCTGCGGCCTGGCCCATGGCGGTATGGGCAGCGGGATGAGAAAAGCGGGGGCTGTCGTTTTTGCTGGATTTTTGTCCGGGCTTTTGTTTATGGAACTGGAGACCGCACGGTTTCAGAAAGAAGGGACGCTGTGGGAAACGGCAGAGGAGAAAATTCGGCTCCGGGGGAAGGTGGAGGTTATAGAAAAACGGGAAGAAGGGTACCGCCTGGTTTTGAGAGAGGTATCTGTGGAGAATGCGGCTGCAGCAGGCGGGGGTACAGAGGGAGGATTCGAGGGAAACCTGTCTGAAGGGAATGTGATCGCAGCAGGCGGACTCACAGAGGCTGCGGTCAGCGGAAAGACAGCAAAAGAAGCTGGTTTTGAAGGGGATATTCCGGCAGAAAACCTGGGAACTGTCAGGCGGGTGTTCTGCTATACGGACAGCGCAGACGGCCTGAAAATCGGACAGGAAATCTGTGCTTTTGGAACGGGGGAAGAACCGGCACCGGCAGTCAACCCGGGGGGATTTGATTACAGGCTTTACTGCAGAGGAAAGGGCATCGGAGGCGCGTTCTATGCAGACCGGTATGAGGTGACGGACGAAACCTGCGACCGGATGGGAGAAGGTCTGCGGCAGCTGAGGCAGCTTCTTTCTGACAGACTGCAGGAGATTGCTCCCAGGGAGGATGCAGGGATTTTGATGGCCGTTCTTCTGGGAGACAGAACCTGGCTGGAGGATTCGGTATATGAGCTGTACCGGAGAAATGGGATTTCTCATCTTCTGGCCATCAGCGGTCTTCATGTTTCCGTGATTGGAATGGGAATCTGGAAAAGCTTTCGTAAAGGCGGAGCCGGGTTCTGGCTGTCCGGCGGGCTGGCTGCGGGACTTTTGCTTCTGTATGGAAAGATGGTGGGATTCGGCCCGTCAGTGGTCCGGGCCGTCTGCATGGCGTCTTTGTCTTTTCTGGCGAAGGCTTTCGGCAGGACTTACGATCTGCCTTCCGCCATGTGTGTGCCGTGCCTCGTTCTTCTTGCCGGATATCCATATCTTCTGACCCAGGCCGGGTTTCAGCTGTCTTTTCTGGCCATCGCAGCCATTTTCTATCCGGGAAGCGTTCTGCAGCGGCTCTTCAAAGGACGCCCTCTGTATTCTGCCTTTTCTGTCAGCCTGTCGGTTCAGATGGTGACGGCTCCTGTCATTTTGTACCATTCCTTTGAACTTCCTCCATATGGAGTTTTTCTGAATCTGATTGTGATTCCTCTGATGACTTATGTGGCAATTTCCGGTTTTGCCGGCCTTTTTGGTTCTTTCATCTGGATGACGGGCGGGGCCGCGTTTCTTGGCGGCGCGCATTATGTCCTGAGGCTTTATGAAGGAATCTGTGCATTTGCCGGGCATCTTCCGTTTTCCAATGTGGTTTTGGGCCGGCCGGAGTTCTGGCAGATGGCGCTGTATTACGTCTGTCTGGCGGGAGGGACGGTACTGCTGGAACGGTATCCGGAGACGGGAACGGGGAAAGGAAGAAAAGAGAGGGGACGGAAAGCCACAGGGGGCATAGGAGTTCTGCCTGCCATGGGGGTTCTGATATGGGTAACCGGATGCTTCTTCCTTCTTCCTGTCCGGCTGCCGGGATTTTCTGTTACCTTTCTGGATGTGGGGCAGGGAGACGGAATTTATATGGAAGCCAATGGGAAAACCATGCTGATGGACTGCGGCAGCTCCTGGGGAAATGAGGTGGGGGAGAACTGCCTGACGCCGTTTTTAAAAAGCCGCGGCGTGACAAGACTGGATGCGGTGGCCGTAAGCCATGGAGACTGGGATCATATCAGCGGCATCCGCTATCTTCTGGAAACGCCGGAGTCGGGAATTGCCATCGGGCGTCTGATTCTGCCGGAGGCCGGTACAGGAAAAATTTATGAAGAACTATGGGTTCTGGCGAAACAGCGGGGAATTGAGATAGAGCTTCTGGAGGCGGGGGAGCGGCTGGATGTTTTTGGGAAATCCATTCGGATGGAGTGCCTGTACCCGGAGGGCGAGTTTATCAGTGAGGACAGAAATGAAGAATCGCTGGTAATTTCTGTGCAATTCGGGAGATTTTCCATGCTTCTTACGGGGGATGTGGGAATTTCCGGAGAGAAATGGCTCCTGGAAAACGGGAAAATCCATCCGGCGACTGTTCTGAAAGCGGCCCATCATGGTTCCCCCACCTCTTCCGGAGAAGATTTTGTCCGGACTGTCCGTCCGGCGCTGGCTGTTTTTTCCTACGGAGAAGGAAACCGTTACGGTCATCCTCATAAAGAAGTGACAGAGCGGTTTCAGGCTGTGGGTTCTGAAATCTGCCGGACGGCGGAGATGGGAGCCATTCAAATCCGGACAAATGGGGAAAAAATCTGGGTGAAAGGTTACCGGAAGGCCCGGGGCCGCTTTCCTTGACACGGATCTTATTATTTGGTAAAGTAACAGGGAAAAAATCTTACCCGTAAAGGAGAGGAAACGTGGGTTTTTCACTTGATATTAATATACCGGCGGTCACGGTATTTTTACAGGGACTTTTCAGCTTCTTTTCTCCCTGTGTACTGCCTGTGCTGCCGCTGTATCTGAGTTACCTGACCGGCCAGTCCAAAAAGAGCAGAGCCGGAGGAATGATCAACACGATTTTCTTTGTTATTGGAATCAGCTTCGCATTCTTTGTTCTCGGCTTCGGGGTGTCGGCCCTGGGTCTGTTTTTCCGGGGACATCAGCTGATGTTTGCCAGAATCGGCGGCATCCTGGTGATTCTGTTTGGCCTGTATCAGCTGGGGGCCTTTGGAACTTCGGAGGCCTTGTCCAGGGAACATCGCCTGCCCTTCCGGCTTAATGTGATGGCCATGTCGCCGGTAACGGCCCTTCTTCTTGGCTTTACATTCAGCTTTGCCTGGACTCCCTGCGTGGGGCCGGCGTTAGCCAGCGTCCTTCTGATGGCGGCATCGGCATCTGCCAGGGCGGCAGGATTTTTCCTCATTGGCGTTTATACGGCAGGTTTCGTGCTGCCGTTCCTGGCGGTGGGGCTGTTTACTTCAACGCTTCTCGCATTTTTTAAGAAACACAACCGGGTTGTCGTTTATGCGTCCAAGGCTGGGGCAGTCCTGATGATTTTCATGGGAATTTTTATGGTAACAGGACAGATGAACACAGTGACAGGCTACCTGTCGGAGATTTCCCTGGCAGATGGACAGGAGACAGCCGGAGAAGAGGACATGCCGCAGGGAGAAGACTCTGCACAGGAGGAGGTTTCTGATGCCGGGAAGGCATCCGGGGCGGGAGAAACTGCCGGCCCGCAGGATGCAGACGGTGAAACGGGAGAGGCCGTGGAGCCTGGCTCAGGAAATACAGCCGGAGGTTCGGGAGTCCCCGGAGCAGAGGGCGCAGATGGAGAACAGGAGGGAGCCGGAACCTCCGGGGAGAGCGCCCAGGAGGCCAATGTGCTTCCGGCCATCGATTTCACCCTGCAGGATCAGTTTGGAGAAACGCATACTCTGTCAGAATATAAGGGAAAAACGGTGTTCTTAAATTTCTGGGCGACCTGGTGTCACTGGTGTGTGACCGAGATGGACGACATTCAGAAGCTTTATGAGGAATACCAGGCAGCAGGAGACGATTCGGTGGTGATTCTTGGAATTGCCGCTCCGGAATACGGTCAGGAAGGCACGGAGGAGGAGATTGCCGCTTTTCTTGAAGAGAACGGGTATACATATCCGGTGGTAATGGATGAAGGAGGCAATGTGTTTACCAGCTACGGTGTATATTCCTATCCGACCACGTTTATGATTGATAAGGACGGCAACGTATTCGGATATGCACCGGGAATGCTGACAGAAGACATGATGCGAAGCATTATCGAACAGACGGTAACGGGAATCCGCCAGTAGAACGGAGGAGGACCATATCAGGACTTCGGCAGGGTTCCTTAAAGAGCGGGCAGCCGGAGGACGTCATATTTGAGAAAAGCATGGAAAGGAGGACAGGCGGATGCAGACATTGAACCAGGACATCAGGACGGGGAATTTCCGGCGGGTGTATCTTTTGTTCGGGGAGGAAAGCTTTCTTGTAAGCAGCTATAAAAAAAAGCTGAAGGAGGCCATCGCCGGAGAAGATTCCATGAATTATAATTATTTTGAAGGAAAAGCTCCCGATGTGAAGGAGCTGATCAGTCTGGCGGATACCATGCCTTTTTTTGCCGAACACCGTCTGATTCTTGTGGATGAAAGCGGATTTTTTAAAGGAAGCGCTCCGGAGGAACTGGTGGATTATATTCCAAACATTCCGGACTCCACCTGTATGGTGTTCTGTGAAAAGGAAGTGGATAAGAGAAGCCGTCTGTATAAAAAGGTAAAGGAAGCCGGTTACGCGGCCGAGTTAAAGAAACAGGATTCGGATGCCTTGATGCAGTGGGCTGCGGGGGTTCTGTCAAAGGACGGAAAGAAGATTACCCGCCGGACGATGGAGTATTTCCTGGAGAGAACCGGGGATGAGATGGAAAATATCCGGATGGAGCTGGAGAAGCTGATTTGCTATACCATGGGCCGGGAGGTGATCACCAAGGAGGATATTGACGCAGTGGGCACGGTTCATGTGGAAAGCCGGATTTTTGATATGGTGGCGGCCATTGTGACGGGCAACCGCAGGAAGGCCATGGAGCTTTACGAGGATTTGCTGACCTTGAAGGAACCGCCCATGCGGATTCTGTTTCTCATTGCCCGTCAGTTTAACCAGCTCCTTCAGGCCAAGGAGCTGACTGCCGGGGGAAGCCAGAAAGGTGAAATCGCTTCCAGACTCAAGGTCCCTCCGTTTGTGGCGGGGAAACTGATAGCCCAGGCAAAGCCTTTTACCAGAGAACAGATTCTTTCCAGGGTGAGCCGGTGCGTGGAACTGGAAGAGGCGGTGAAAACCGGCCAGCTTTCTGACCAGCTGGCCGTGGAGCTTCTGATTGCCGGATAGGCTGCAGAGCAGTCTGCCGTGGAAGACTTTTGAAGGCAGGGGAATTTGCCCTCTGGCGGTGAAAGGACTTTATATGCCATGGGGATAAAGAAAACATGAAAGATAATAGTATTTCCTGTGAAATAAAAAAGCGCTTTTCCGACACACCCACGGAAAAACGCTTTTTCTTTTATAAAAATCCAGTCTTATGATTATGCCATTGAGTTAACGGCCTTGGACAAACGGGATACTTTTCTGGAAGCCGTATTCTTGTGATATACGCCCTTGGTCGCAGCTTTGTCGATTTCGCTGGTAGCAGCAACCAGAGCAGCCTGTGCAGCAGCCTTGTCACCGGCCTCGATTGCGGTCTCTACCTTCTTAACGAATGTTTTTACCTTTGAACGGATTGCTTTGTTTCTGGCAGTCTTTGTCTCTGTAACCAGAATTCTTTTCTTTGCAGATTTGATGTTAGCCAATCTGTACACCTCCATATGAATTTCAAAAAATAATCACTGTTTGTTTTGCATCAAAGTCTGGACACGGACAGTTCAATGTAAACATACTATTGTATTTTATCGAAAATGTCAGGGGATGTCAATACATAATTTCCGGTTTTTGCGGAAAAATAGAGGGAAAATTAACATGAAAATGAGCGGCGGGAAAGAAGGCAGAGAGGGAAAGAAACGAAGCAGAAGCAGATGAAAGGAGAAAGAAGAAAAAGGCTGAAAATCGGACGGAGCTGGAAGTGAGAGAAGGAAAGCCAGGCAGAAACGGGAGAAGGAAGAAGGGGAACAGAAAGTGAGAGAAGGAAGGAGAAAAAGACCGGAGTGGGAAATGGAAGAAGGAAAGCAGGAAAGGCAAAAGAGGGGGACAGGAGAATGGAAAAAACCAGGGTACGAAAGGTGGAGAAGAAAGTGAAAAATGACAGGCTCGAAGTCAGAACCGATCTGGCCATGGAAGAACGGGAAAGCTTTCCGGGAGATGGGGGAGAAATTCCAGGCGTAATCCTGACAGAGAAGGAGCGAAACGGAGGAATCCGGCTGACGGAAGTGGAGATTCTGGATGAAAGAGGCGCCGGAAGAATGAGAAAGCCGGTGGGAGCTTATCTGACGCTGGAGGCTCCCGGGCTGGCAGACGGGCAGAGCGAACAGCAGGAAGCGGCAAAGGAACTGGCTGGCCTTATCAGAAAACTGCTTGCCAGACATCAGATTGGAGAAAAAGAAAGACCACGGATTCTTGTGGTCGGTCTGGGAAATCCTGATGCCACACCGGATGCTTTGGGCCCCATGGTCATGGAGCGGCTTCCGATGACCAGACATCTGGTCTTAACGTGTGGAGCAGAATACGATGAAGAGGGCGAATATCCCATGATCAGCGGAATCTCTCCCGGAGTCATGGCGAAAACCGGCATGGAAACAGCAGAAATTATCAGAGGAATTGTAAAAGAAACCAGACCGGATGCAGTGCTGGCTGTGGATGCTCTGGCGGCCAGAAGCGTTCGCAGGCTGGGAGTGACGATTCAGCTTTCCGATACGGGAATCCACCCGGGCTCCGGAGTGGGGAATCACAGAAACAGCCTGACGGAGGAAAGTCTGGGGATTCCGGTGCTTGCATTGGGGGCACCGACGGTGGTGGGGGCGGCAGCCATTGTTTACGATACCGTGGATGCGCTGGAGGAAGTATTAAAGGCCAGCAGTTCCCTGAAGGGCTATGGAGATACCATAGGCGCCATGGGGCCGGAGGAGCAGTATGAGCTGATTCGGGAAATTCTGGAGCCCAGACTGGGGCCCATGTATGTGACGCCCCATGATATTGACGCCAGAGTTGAGATATTGAGCGGCGTCATTTCCCGGGCCATCCAGGAGGCCCTGTTTTCATGGGGAAAACCTGAGGTGCTGAAATAAAAAGAAATGGCATAAAATAGGATAAAAGCGGCGGCGGATGGTGGACATGAGGCGCAGATGGCATTTGATTTTGCGGACCCTTGGGCCCGTCCGCCTGGTTTTGCTTGCAGGAGTGGGAGCAGCCCTTCTTTGTGGAATCGAAATGTTCCGGAGCGGGGGAACGGCAGCTTTTTCAGCATGGGCGGAAGAACAGGGGATTCGCTTTGCCCGGAAAACCATGACAGAATGGTTTCCTGCGGCAGGGACGAAGTCCAAGGAGCAGTTTGTAAAACAACCGGTGCTGTTTCAATATCTGAGTTCCATGGAAGAGTCGGGAAACTTAAGCGGAACTTATGCGTCCGGAGGAACGGGACAGGAGACTCAGTATGCTGCAGGCAGTCTGAGGGAGGAACCGATTCCGGGAGAAGAGGGGATGAAAGCCGGAGAGGGGACAGGCGAAGGAGAACATCAGGGAACGGAGCAGGAGACAGGGGAAAATGGGAATCAGGGAATGGCGCAGGAAACCGAACAGGAGAATGGAGTGGATGCCGAGGCTGCAGGCCCGGCCGGCTCTTCCTTTCTTCTTGGAAAGCTGGCGGATTATGACTATCTGATGCAGAATTTTTACAGTGTGCATCCTACGACCACAGCAGGCCGGGAGCTTATGAAAGCAGAGGATTTTCTTTCCATGGACCTTTCTCTTGAGAAGGATCCGGAACATCCTCAGATTTTAATTTACCATACGCATTCTCAGGAAGAGTTTTCTGATTATCCGGAGAATCCGGAGGCAACCATTGTGGGGGTGGGTACTTATCTTGCGGAATTGCTGGAAGAAAAGGGGTATGCAGTGATTCATGACACCAGCGTTTATGACTTGAAAGACGGGAAGCTGGACAGAAGCCAGGCATATACATATGCATTGGATGGAATTAATGGAATCCTTCAGGAATATCCGTCCATTGAAGTGGTTCTGGATGTTCACCGGGACGGGGTGGCAGAGGGAACCAGGCTGGTCACTGCGATCAATGGAAAGCCGACGGCCAGGATCATGTTTTTCAATGGACTGTCTCAGACACCGGACGGTCCCATCGAATACCTGCCAAATTCCAACCGGGAAGGGAACCTGGCCTTCAGCTTTCAAATGCAGCTGAAGGCTCAGGAGCAGTTCCCTGACTTTACCAGAAAGATTTACTTAAAAGGCCTCAGGTATAACCTTCATGTACGGCCCAGGTCCTCTCTGATTGAGGTGGGAGCCCAGACCAATACTTATGAAGAGGCAAGAAATGCCATGGAGCCTCTGGCAGAGCTTATCGATCAGGTGCTGTCGGGAGAGTAGCTGCCGCATCAGTTCATATCCAGATGCTTCTCCCAGCGTCCGGAAAGATAATAGATTTCCAGAATCAGGGAGCAGACAATCCAGCCGGCAGGATAAGAGAATCCTACAACGCTGGGGACGTTGGCGATGGAGGTTGCTGCAAACAGGTAGGCCTGCCGGAAGACTACGTAGGAGAACAGCAGGACAATCATGGGAATTTTAGCATTGCCCGCACCGCGAAGCGCTCCGGAAATCACCTGATTGGGTCCGCAGAATACCATAAAGAACAGGCAGAGCCTCAAGAACAGTACACCGTAAACTACGACCTGCTCATCCCGGTTGAACAGTTCCACAAACTGCGGAGCCAGAAGCCACAGGATTGCAGCCAGAACAAGGGAAATTCCAGTGGCCAGTCCCAGGGCCACGTTGGTTCCCTTTTTGGCTCTCTTTAAATCTCCCGCGCCCAGGTTCTGTCCCACGAATGTGGTGGCTGCCTGACCGATGCTCTGCATGGGCAGAAAGACGAACTGGTCAATCTTTGTGTAGCAGCTCCAGCCAGCCATGCAGCTGGAACCGAAGTGATTGATATAGGACTGAACATAGGCGTTGGAAAAGGCCGTCAGGGACTGCTGAAGTCCGGAGGGAAGGCCGATTCGCAGAATCTGCTTTAAGATTCCTTTGTCGATACTCAGATCCTTCCATACCAGGCGGTAATTTTCCGTGCTTTTCGTCAGGACAAGCAGTACCAGGGCGGCAGATGCAAACTGGGAAATAATGGTGGCATAGGCGACCCCGGCCACACCCATCTGAAAGCTGATGACAAACCACAGATCCAGAACAATGTTTAAAAGGCTGGAGAAGCAAAGGAAATAAAGCGGACGTTTCGTGTCGCCGACGGAACGCAGGATTCCGCTTCCCATATTATAAATCAGAAGTCCGGAAATTCCGGCGAAGTAAATCTGCAGATATTCCGATGACAGAGGAAGGACGTCCTCCGGCGTATCCATTAGCTCCAGCATGAACGGAGCAATGTAAATTCCGATTCCTGTCAGGACAATGCCGCAGATGAAAGTGACAGCGATGGTGGTTTCCACGGCCACATGGAGCTTCGCATCGTTGTGGGAACCAAAATACCGGCTGATGACAACACCGGCGCCGATAGATACGCCATTGAAAAACAGGACCAGCATGTTGACGATGCTGGTGGTGGAACCAACGGCGGCCAGAGCCTCGCTGCCGACAAAATTTCCGACCACAAGACTGTCTACCGTGTTATAAAGCTGCTGGAAAAGGTTACCGAGAAGCAACGGAACTGTAAAGACGATAAGATGCCGGATAATGGATCCGGATGTCATATCGACAGCCTGCTGTTTCTGATGTGACTGTGCCAAGATGCATTCCTCCCCTTTGTTCATTTTGTAACTTTAGTTTACCCCCGCGGAAGTGGAATGTCAACGATTCCGAAAGGATTCCTAACAATTCGTCGAACCGGGAGAGGGCTCCGGCCATTTCCGGCCTCTTGCGCCCGGGGGGAAAAAATGGTATACTGCCAGAGTATCCTGTATGGTATGCCCTGTCAGGGCTGGCGCGGTACGCCAATGAAAATCCGGCCGGAGCCGGTGCGTTCCGATTTATGGAGCCGGCGTATTCTGCGCGGAATATATTTGTGATCTCAGAGGATGAGAGGGAGAGAGGAAAAAGAATGGCGCATTATTCCCAGGATAAAATCAGAAATTTCTGCATTATTGCCCACATTGACCATGGAAAGTCCACGCTGGCAGACCGGATTATTGAGAAAACCGGCCTTCTGACCAGCAGGGAGATGCAGGATCAGGTGCTGGATAACATGGATTTGGAGCGGGAGAGGGGAATCACCATCAAATCTCAGGCCGTACGCACCGTTTATAAGGCCAAGGACGGCGAAGAATATATTTTCAATTTAATAGACACTCCCGGACATGTGGACTTTAACTATGAGGTTTCCAGGAGTCTGGCCGCCTGTGAGGGTGCTGTTCTTGTGGTGGACGCGGCCCAGGGAATCGAGGCTCAGACGCTGGCCAACGTGTATCTGGCCCTGGACCATGATCTGGAAGTGGTTCCGGTTATCAATAAAATCGATCTTCCCAGCGCCGATCCGGAGCGGGTGGCGGAGGAGATTGAGGACGTGATTGGAATCGAGGCCCATGATGCCCCGAGGATTTCCGCCAAGCAGGGGTTAAATATTGACGATGTGCTGGAGGCCATTGTGGCGAAGGTGCCGGCTCCTGCCGGAGATCCCAATGCGCCTTTAAAGGCCTTGATTTTCGACTCGGTGTATGACCCTTACCGGGGAGTCATCGTGTTCTGCCGGATTAAAGAAGGAACGGTGAAGAAGGGAACCCCGATTCTGATGATGGCCACAGGAGCGGCGTACGATGTGGTGGAGGTGGGATATTTCGGCGCAGGTCAGTTTATTCCCTGCGAGGAGCTTTCTGCCGGTATGGTGGGCTATCTTACAGCCAGCATTAAAAATGTCAAGGATACCCGGGTGGGCGATACGGTTACCGACCGGTTAATGCCCTGTGACGAACCGCTGCCTGGATATAAGAAGGTAACCTCCATGGTTTACTGCGGCCTTTATCCGGCAGACGGAGCCAAGTATCCGGAATTGAGGGACGCTCTGGAAAAGCTTCAGCTCAACGATGCGGCTCTGTTTTTCGAGCCGGAAACGTCGGTGGCTTTAGGCTTTGGCTTCCGCTGCGGTTTCCTGGGGCTTCTTCATCTGGAAATTATCCAGGAGCGGCTGGAGAGGGAATACAATCTGGATCTGGTGACAACGGCGCCCAGCGTTGTGTACCGGGTGCACAAGACCAACGGGGATGTCATTGATCTGACCAACCCCACCAACATGCCCGATCCGTCAGAAATTGATTACATGGAGGAGCCTATCGTAAGTGCCGAAATCATGGTAACCACCGAGTACGTGGGAGCCATCATGAAGCTTTGCCAGGAGCGGAGAGGCACCTACCTTGGCATGGAATATCTGGAGGCTACCAGGGCCGTCCTGAAATATGAACTTCCGTTAAATGAGATTATTTATGACTTCTTTGATGCGCTCAAATCCCGTTCCAGAGGATATGCATCCTTTGACTATGAGCTGAAAGGATATGAGCGGTCTGACCTGGTGAAGCTGGATATCCTGATTAACCGGGAGGAAGTGGATGCGCTGTCCTTCATCGTCTTTGCCGGTTCTGCCTATGAAAGAGGAAGAAAGATGTGCGAGAAGCTGAAGGAGGAGATCCCCCGCCATCTGTTCGAGATTCCCATTCAGGCGGCAGTGGGAGGAAAAATCATTGCCAGAGAAACGGTCAAGGCCATGAGAAAGGATGTTCTGGCCAAGTGCTATGGCGGCGATATTACACGAAAGAAGAAGCTTTTGGAGAAGCAGAAGGAAGGAAAGAAGCGGATGCGTCAGATTGGAAACGTGGAGATTCCGCAGAAGGCCTTTATGAGCGTGCTGAAGCTGGATGAGGAGTAGGAAATGAAGCTTACGACGCTGTGCTACCTGGAGCGGGAGGATTGTTATCTGATGCTCCACCGGGTCAGCAAGAAAAATGATGTAAATCGGGATAAATGGATTGGAATCGGAGGCAAGTTCGAGCCGGGCGAAAGCCCGGAGGACTGCCTCCTTCGTGAAGCATACGAGGAAACGGGATACCGGCTGACGGATTATAAGCTGCGGGGAATTGTCACGTTTTTGTTTAATGAGAATGACGCGGAATATATGTTTTTGTATACGGCCACCGGTTTTGAGGGGACGCCTGTTTCCTGTGATGAGGGAGAACTGGAGTGGGTGCCGAAGGGGAGCATCGACGGGCTGTATCTGTGGGAAGGAGACCGGATTTTTTTTGAACTGTTAAAGAGCGGGGCTCCTTTTTTTTCACTGAAACTGCGTTATCAGGACGATCTGCTGACAGAGGCGGCTCTGGATGGAAAGCCTCTGGATCTTCTGGACGTGCTGGATGAGAAGGGAAACCCCTCCGGGCTGGTGCGGGAAAGGACCCTTGTCCACCTGCGGGGAGATTTTCACCGGACGGTTCGTGTCTGGATTTACAGGAAAAGAGAGGACAGAAAAGTGGAAATCCTCCTGCAGAAACGAAGCAGGGAGAAGGATACCTATCCTGGATGCTATGATACTTCCAGCGCCGGTCATGTACTGGCAGGGGATGAATATTTTGCGTCGGCCTGCCGGGAGCTTTGGGAGGAGCTGGGAATTAAGGCCGGAGAGGGCGAGCTGCGCCTGCTCGGATTTTACGACGAAAAATATGTGACCCCATGGGGAGAGAATCTCTTTAAAAACCATGAACGAAATGCTGTTTACCTCTATGAGGGAGAGGTGGATGGGGCTGCCCTCCGGATCCAGAAAGAAGAGGTGGATTCCGTCTGCTGGATGGAGCTTTCCAGGGCTCTTTCGGAGGTTCGGGCTAAAAATCCGGAGTTCTGCGTTCCGGAGGAGGAGCTTTTGCTTTTGGAGCGGGCGTTTTCAGAAAGGGCATGCTCATGAAAAAAGAAATGGAGCTGTATCTTCATATTCCATTTTGCGCAAAAAAATGCGATTATTGCGATTTTCTGTCTTTTCCCGCAGATAAAAGCATAAAACGGGAATACGTGGAAACACTCAAACAGGAAATTGAAGAAGTGGGGAAAAGATACCGGAATTACCGGGTATCCACCATATTTGTGGGAGGAGGAACCCCGTCTATTCTGAATTCTTCCTATATAGTGGAAATTTTCGACGTACTGCGCAGAAAATTCCATGTGGCCGGAAATGCGGAAATTTCCATGGAGGTCAATCCGGGGACAGTTACAAAAGAGAAGCTTTCCGACTGGAGGAGGGCCGGAATCAACCGGCTGAGCATGGGACTCCAGTCGGCGGATAACCGGGAGCTGAAGCGGCTGGGCCGGATTCATACCTGGGAGGATTTTCTTGAAAGCTTCCGGCGGGCCAGAGAGGAAGGATTTTCCAACCTGAATGTGGATTTGATGTCGGCCCTTCCCGGACAGACCATGGATGGCTGGATGGAGACATTAAAGCGGACGGCAGCGCAGGAGCCGGAACACATTTCCGCATACAGCCTGATTATCGAGGAAGGAACGCCGTTTTATGAGCGGTATGGAGGAAAAAAGGGGGAGGCTTTGCTTCCAGACGAGGACACAGACCGGGACATGTATCATAAAACCAGAGAATTTCTTGCTTCCTGCGGTTTTGAACGATACGAAATTTCCAATTATGCGAAACCAGGCAGGGAATGCCGCCATAACATCGGATACTGGACGGGGGTTCCTTATCTTGGACTGGGACTGGGAGCCGCTTCTTATATAGAAGGAATCCGATTTTCCAATACGCGGAATCTGAAGGAGTATCTGGCGGGAAAGTCGGGGGATGACCGGGACAGGCAGGTGCTGACAAAAAAGGAGATGGAGGAGGAATTTTTCTTTCTTGGCCTTCGGCTGGCGGCAGGAGTTTCCTTAAAGGAATTTGAACGCCGCTTTGGTCTTACAGCAGAGGAGGTTTATCCCGGCCTTATGGAGCGGATGGTGAAAGAAGGGGCGGCCGTCCTTGAGCGGGATCGGTTTTTTCTGACAGAATATGGATTTGATGTGAGCAATTATGTCATGGCGCAGTTTCTCCAGGACGATTAGCGGGTAAATGCCGGCCTTTTGGCCGACTGCCGCTGGGGGAGGGAGGAACTGCGACTTTTTCTTTTGATATCTTTAAATAATAGAATTTTTACATAAATTTACAAAAAAATGCTATCGAAATTTGGATTTTTATGGTAAAATTTCCCTAAGAAATATAGATTCAGGGGGAAATGTTTATGGCAAAAGAAATGATAGCGATGCTTCTTGCCGGCGGTCAGGGCTCCAGGCTTTATGCACTGACCCAAAAGCTGGCAAAACCCGCGGTTCCCTTTGGCGGAAAGTACCGGATTATCGATTTTCCGCTTTCCAACTGTGTCAACTCAGGCATTGACACGGTGGGAATTTTGACTCAGTACCAGCCGATGGTGTTAAACGAATACATCGGAAATGGCCAGCCCTGGGATCTGGACCGTCTGTATGGCGGTGTCCATGTCCTTCCGCCCTACCAGAAGGCTTCCGGTTCCGACTGGTATAAGGGGACGGCCAACGCAATTTATCAGAATATTTCTTTCATTGAGCGGTACAATCCGCAGTATGTGATTATTCTGTCCGGGGACCAGATCTGCAAGCAGGATTACAGCGATTTCCTTCGCTTTCACAAGGAGAAGAATGCGGAATTCAGTGTGGCGGTCATGGAGGTGCCCTGGGAGGAGGCGTCCCGGTTCGGCCTGATGGTGACGGACGAGAACGACAAGATTACAGAGTTTCAGGAAAAACCCAAGGAGCCAAAATCCAATCTGGCCTCCATGGGAATCTATATTTTTAACTGGGATATTTTAAGACGGTATCTGATTGAAGATGAAGAGGATCCGGATTCGGAGAACGATTTTGGAAATAATATTATCCCCAATCTGCTGCGGGACGGCCGGGAAATGTATGCATACCATTTCAACGGCTACTGGAAAGATGTGGGAACCATTTCCTCCCTCTGGGAAGCCAATATGGAGGTGCTGGATCCGGAGCACAGCGGGATCAATCTGTTTGACGAAGACTGGAAGATTTACAGCCGCAACAGCGGTATGACCGGCCATAAAATCGGATTGGAAGGTGTGGTGGAAAATGCCATGATTACCGATGGCTGCCGCATCGACGGTCATGTAAAGCACTCGGTTCTTTTTGCCGGTGTCAAAGTGGAGTCCGGAGCGGTGGTGGAAGATGCGGTTGTGATGGGCGGAACGGTGATCCAGTCCGGCGCCGTTGTTTCTCACTGCATTGTGGCAGAAAATGTGGTAATCGGAAAGAACGCCATCGTAGGGGCCATGCCGAAAGACGGTGAAAAAGGCGTGGCGACCGTCGGTTCCGGCGTTTATATTGGGGATCAGGCAAAAATCGGTCCCAATGCCATGGTCAGTGAAAATGTGAAAGGCGGTGAAGAAATATGGTAAGCTCCAATGCCAATGCCCTGGGAATTATTTTCCCCAACAGCTATGACAGTCTCGTTCCTGAACTGGTGGGTCTGCGCCTGATGGCATCCATCCCCTTTGCCGGCCGTTACCGTATCATCGACTTTATTTTGTCCAGTATGGTCAACTGCGGCATCGACAATGTATCCATGATCGTCCGGCAGAATTATCATTCTCTGATTGACCATCTGGGAGCCGGCCGTGAGTGGGATCTGGTGAGGAAAAAAGGCGGCCTGAACATCATTCCCCCCTATTCGGAAAAAAATATTAAGGTATATAACGGCCGGGTGGAGGCACTGGCCAGCATTCTTTCCTTTTTAAAGAGGCAGAAAGAGAAGTATGTGGTGATGTCGGATGCCAACATTGCCGTCAATTTTGATTTCAATGCGCTTATCAGCGCTCATATTGAGAGCGGAGCGGATGTGACGATTGCCTATACGGAAGACCGGATCCCCCAGGGACTTCTTCAGTCCAATGATATCCGGGACATGTATTATACGTTTACCATCGATAACGGACGGATCCGCAAAATTTATATGAATTCCCAGGAGCCGGGAATCCAGAATCTGTCTATGAACATTTACGTTTTGAACCGGGAACAGCTGATTGACCAGATTAACCGGGCTTATGTGCGCGGCTATACCCACTTTGAGCGGGATGTGCTGGCTCCCCAGCTGGAAAAATTCAATATCCGGGCCTTTAAGTATGAAGGATACTGCGCCAGAATCAATGATATGAAAAGCTACTTTAATGAAAATATGAAGCTTTTAAAGGATGAAAATCTGGAAGCGCTTTTTGGCGGAAATCAGATTTACACAAAGATTCGTGACGATAATCCTACCAGATATATCAATGGCTCAAGAGCGAAAAATGTGCTGGTGGCTGACGGCTGCGTCATCGAAGGCGATGTGGAAAACAGCATTCTGTTCCGTGGCGTAAAGGTGGCTAAGGGAGCCAAGGTAAGAAACAGCATTCTGATGCAGGATACGGTGATTTCCGAGAATGCGGATGTGGAATATGTGATTACCGATAAGAATGTATGGATTGGGAATGGAAAGGAGTTAAAAGGAAATGATTCCTTCCCGGTCTATGTGGCAAAGAACCGTTCCGTATAAATAATAAGGGGACAGGCGCGGGAGTGATTTTTCCGCTGCCGTCCCCTTTTTTTGAGGCTGATCTGCGTTCGCTGACGGGAAGCAGAGGTTCTTAAAGGATCAGGAACACTTCGCTGCTTCTTGTCCCGTGACTGCGGGTTTCCGCATGGGTGTTGTAAAAAATATCGATGTGATTTCCCTTGACGCCTCCGCCCACATCTTCGGCCACATATTCGGTTCCATCAATGAGAAGATGGCTTCCCACGGGAATGACCTTCGGATCCACAGCTACCGTATGATTGGCGCTGGCCATCTTTCCGGAGCTGGTATGCCGTCCCCATCCTTCAGAACAGCTCTGACAGGGACAATAGGCGGTGGTTTTAAAAACGCCCAGGGGAACCAGGCTGTCGTCCGCACCGGTGGTATGGTACA
This sequence comes from Candidatus Copromonas faecavium (nom. illeg.), assembly GCA_018712915.1. Taxonomy (GTDB): domain Bacteria; phylum Bacillota; class Clostridia; order Lachnospirales; family Lachnospiraceae; genus Copromonas; species Copromonas faecavium. The sequence goes on from DVGC01000061.1 coordinate 38,418, forward strand.
GAGTCTGGGGAATGGAATGGCCTTCTACGGTCAGAGTAATCATATAAGCTCCTTCCGGATAGCTGTCCCAGTCCGCTTCTACGTGGAAGCCGCAGTTTCCGGTTCCCATTCCCTGTGCCTGCAGATCCTCCCGGTATTCGCCGGCCTCTGCAGTCAGCACAGCGGCCGTCTCTCCTGTGCTGCGGTTGGTGATGGTAACGGTAACATTCTGAACCGTTTCCGGGGACGCCTCGTTCCAGGCCCATCCGGCAATGGCATCTCCTTCGATGCTGTCCAGATGACCTGCGGGGGAAGCAGTGCCTGCAAACGCCCAGAAGGCCTGAAAAATGGTCATCAGGAATCCAATGGTGATTCCTAAAAAAAGTCTGTGTTTGTTCATTTCTAATTCCTTTCTGTTCCATTTCATAATTATTAAAAAGCATTCATCTTTTGTAATAAAAATGTAATATAATGGAAACAAAAAGATATTTTACACAATTTTTTTCATTTGTCAAGCCCCTGATGCTCCCACTGCGGTCCGGAAACGCCGCGAAATACGAAAAAAATCCCCCACATGTGGCAGAATTTTTATGGGAATCATCCACATCTGGGGGATTTTTAAATTTCTATGATTTGTAAAAAATAAATCGGAACGATTCGGGGTTTTCCTGTGAAACGGACTCAGACCTTTACGACTGCTCTGCAGCCCGGTAAACATCTACGGTTTTTAAGCCGTAGTTCAGGGCTTCCTCGTGGGTATCAAAGTAAATATCCAGCCAGTTTCCGTCCACGCCATGTCCCATGTCTTCCACCGTATAGACAACGCCGTCAATCATAAGCTTCGTTCCGATGGGGTAGAGGTCGAGATCGGCAGCAATGGTGTGATTGGCGCGGGGGACGGTTCCGGAATAGGTAAGGGCATGGCCGCCGGAGCAGCTGGAGCAGCTGCAGTAAGCGCTGGCCGTAAAGGAGCCCAGATACTCGCCCTGCACATAGTTTTCGGAATCATTTGCCTGGCTGTCTTCCGGCTGACCGGCGGTTTCGGAATCACCCTCTGCGCTCTCACCGGAAGAAGCATCGGAGTCCTCGCTGCTTTCAGAAGAGTCCCGGAGGACACCAGCCCCTTCTTCTTTATCATAAAGAAACGTGCCGGAAAGGGGGATCTGCTCTCCGCCGGAAACGGCTTTCGCAGTCACCAGATACCGGCTTTCCACAAACTCATTCCAGTCAATTTCACAGGAAAAAGAAACCGGAGCCCCGTCTTCTCCTTCGGAAATCCCATTTACGGTAATGATGTGAAAAACTTCAGGTTCATCCTCTCTTGCAACGGTAATTTCTATGGAGACAGGTTCAGCAGAAGACGTCTCCCAGCTTACCTGGCCGTTGATGGCAGTGTCCGTTACCGATTCCAGTTCTCCGCTTATGGAAGCAGCCCATGCGGGAACTGCGGAACAAAGGGATAACAACAGGGCAGCGCTGGCCATGGACAGCCGTTGTCTTAATGTTTTTTTCATGATAACCTCTCAAAGTAAAATGTTCTGTCCCGGAGACCGGAGTGATAAAGCGGCCTTCGTCAAACTGTTACTAAACGTAACAAAAAAATGTGATTTATTTCATTATATTTACAAAGTTGTTAAAAGTCAAGAAAAGTGGAAAAAACATCTTGACAAATGGCCCGCCAAGTAATATAGTAACAACTGTAAATGTTAGCACTCCCTATTCGAGAGTGCTAACAATAAAAAGAAAGGGTGAGATATTTGGAACTGGATGAGAGAAAAGAAAAAATTTTAAAAGCGATTATCCAGACGTATCTGGAAACCGGAGAACCGGTGGGTTCCAGGACGATTTCCAAGTATTCCGACCTGAATCTGAGTTCCGCCACAATCCGGAATGAGATGTCTGACCTGGAGGAAATGGGATATATTGTCCAGCCCCATACGTCGGCCGGACGAATTCCTTCCGACAAAGGCTACCGGTTTTATGTGGACCAGATTATAAAAGAAAAAGACAGTCAGGTATCGCAGATGCAGGAGCTGATGATACAGCGTGTGGACCGGATGGAGCTTCTATTAAAGCAGCTGGCCCAGCTTCTGGCGGCCAATACCAATTACACGACGCTAATCAGCGGCCCCAGTTATCATCAGTCAAAGTTAAAATTCATCCAGCTCTCCAGAGTAGAGGAAAAGAAGCTTCTTGTGGTAATCGTGGTGGAAGGGAACATTATCCGCAATTCCTTTGTGACGCTGGAAGAAGGACTGAGCGATGAGGAAATTCTGAATATGAACATCCTCTTAAACAACAGTCTCAATGGCCTTACGATTAAGGAGATTAACCTGGGTGTGATTACAAAGCTCAAGGAGCAGGCCGGAAGCCACCGGAAGGTGGTGGATCTGGTTTTGAGCGAGGTCAGCGAGGCGATCCAGGCTCAGGACGAGGATCTGCAGATTTATACCAGCGGTGCAACCAATATTTTCAGGTATCCGGAGCTTTCTGATACGGAAAAGGCCAGCGGGCTTTTAAGTACCCTGGAACAGAAGGAACTGTTAAAAGGGCTGTTTGAGGGGCAGGAACAGAACGAAGGTGCGGATCCGGGAACGGAAATCCAGGTTTACATCGGCGATGAGCTTCCGGTGCAGACGATGAAGGACTGCAGCGTGGTGACTGCCAATTATGTGCTGGGAGACGGCCTTCGCGGAACCATCGGAATCGTGGGACCAAAGCGAATGGACTATGAAAAAGTGGTGTCCACTTTGAGAAATCTGGTCAACCAGCTTAATGAGACGTTTAAACATGAAAGGTGACGAGAGAAGTGGAAGATAAAGATTTAGTGATGACAAACAGTCAGGACACAGACTCCGCAGACGGCGGCCCTGATGCATCCGCCGGAAAAAAAGACGGCGGTCAGGAAAAGGAAGAAGGCACCGGAAAAGGCGGCCAGACGGCCTGCGATGGGGAGAACAAAGACAGCGGAGATATGGAAGCGGAATGCCGGCAGGAGGACAGCGGAAAAGAAAAGAAGGGCTTTTTCGGGAAGAAGAAGGACCCGAGGGATACCCAGATTGAAGAACTGACCGACCGGCTGAAGCGGTCCATGGCCGAGTTTGACAATTACAGAAAGAGGACGGATAAAGAAAAATCCGCCATGTATGAAATCGGAGCCAGGGATGTGATTGAAAAAATCCTTCCTGTGGTAGATAATTTTGAAAGAGGTCTTGCCTCTGTCCCGGAAGAAAGCAAGGGAACTCCTTTTGAGGAAGGGATGGAGAAGATATATAAGCAGTTGATGAAAACCCTGGAGGATATGGGAGTAAAACCCATTGAAGCCGTGGGAAAGCCCTTTGACCCGGATTACCACAATGCGGTGATGCATGTGGAGGATGAAAATCTCGGGGAAAATGTGGTGGCAGCCGAGCTGCAGAAGGGCTACACTTACCGGGAAACGGTGGTGCGCCACAGTATGGTCCAGGTGGCCAACTAAATGCAGAAAAGAGAAAGCATCAGATATTTTGAATAAATTCAGGAGGAAAAAACTATGAGCAAGATAATTGGTATTGACCTCGGTACGACAAACAGCTGCGTAGCAGTTATGGAAGGCGGAAAGCCAACCGTTATTACCAATACCGAAGGCGTAAGAACCACGCCGTCAATTGTTGCGTTTACAAAGAATGGAGAAAGACTTGTGGGCGAGCCGGCAAAGCGTCAGGCAGTTACCAATGCGGACCGCACCATCTCCTCCATCAAGAGACATATGGGAACAGACTACAAGGTTGACATCGACGGAAAGAAATATACCCCGCAGGAGATTTCCGCAATGATTCTTCAGAAGCTGAAAGCAGATGCGGAGAGCTATCTGGGTGAGAAAGTAACGGAAGCTGTTATTACGGTTCCTGCTTACTTTAACGATGCTCAGCGTCAGGCCACCAAGGATGCCGGTAAGATTGCCGGTCTTGAGGTAAAGAGAATCATCAACGAGCCGACGGCAGCTGCCCTTGCTTATGGCCTGGACAACGAAAAAGAGCAGAAGATCATGGTATATGACCTGGGCGGCGGTACCTTCGATGTTTCCATTATTGAAATCGGTGACGGCGTTATCGAGGTTCTTGCAACCAACGGTGATACCCACCTGGGCGGCGATGACTTCGACAACCGGATTACCCAGTGGATGATTGATGAGTTCAAGAAGGCAGAAGGCGTGGATCTGTCCGGAGACAAGATGGCGCTCCAGAGACTGAAAGAGGCGGCTGAGAAGGCAAAGAAGGAGCTTTCCACCACCACAACCACCAACATCAACCTTCCGTTTATTACAGCAACCTCCGAAGGTCCCAAACATCTGGATATGAACCTGACGAGAGCGAAATTTGACGAGCTGACCAATGATTTGATTGAGCGGACGGCCATTCCAGTTCAGAACGCATTAAAGGATGCAGGCATTACGGCAGCCGAGCTGGGCAAGGTTCTGCTGGTAGGCGGCTCCACCCGTATGATTTCCGCTCAGGAGAAGGTAAAACAGCTGACCGGCAAGGAGCCCAGCAAATCTCTGAACCCGGATGAGTGCGTTGCCATTGGTGCGGCCATTCAGGGCGGCAAGCTGGCAGGAGATGCCGGTGCAGGCGATATCCTTCTTCTGGATGTAACGCCCCTTTCCCTGTCCATCGAGACCATGGGCGGCGTAGCAACCAGACTGATTGAGAGAAATACAACGATTCCGACCAAGAAGAGCCAGATTTTCTCCACAGCTGCCGATAACCAGACTGCTGTTGATATCCATGTGGTACAGGG
>DVGC01000062.1 GCA_018712915.1 Candidatus Copromonas faecavium (nom. illeg.)
CGTGGAGATGGCAGAGGAAGTGGGCAAGGAGAATATGTTTATCTTCGGTGCTTCCGCAGATGAAATCATTAACCTGGAGAATAACGGCGGCTATGACCCTATGGAGATTTTCAACAGCGATCAGGACATCCGCCGGGTACTGATGCAGTTAATTAACGGTTATTATGCGCCCCAGGATCCGGAACTGTTCAGGGACATCTACAATTCCCTTTTGAATACCCAGAGCAGCGACCGGGCAGATACGTACTTTATTCTGAAGGACTTCCGTTCCTATGCGGAGGCGGAGGACCGGATCGATAAGGCATACCGGGACGAGAAATGGTGGGCCCGGACGGCCATGCTGAATACGGCCTGCAGCGGAAAATTCTCTTCGGACCGTACCATTGAGGAATATGTAAAGGATATCTGGCATCTGAACAAGGTAAAAGTTGAGCTGCCGGAGGAATAAGAGGCACACGGCGAAGACGGCCGTCTCCCGGGAGGAAAAAGTCCGGGAAACAGGTTCTGAATGAAAAGTCCGTCTCATAGATTGTAAAAAGTCTATGAGGCGGGCTTTTTTATGAAACGGTTTTTATCGGCGCTGCTTTTATCGGCCATGCTTCCCTATGTGGTGACTCTGGCATGGACAGGCCGCCTGCAGTCAAAAGACCCGGCCGGATTTTCCGGACTGTGGAAGGAAGAAGGACAGACCTTTTCCGTTTCCCTTGAGGACTGCATTCCTGTTATGCTGGCAGCCTGGATTCCGGCGGACTATGGAGAAGAAACCTTAAAAGCGCAGGCCGTTCTTTTAAGAACCTGGCTGGGCCGTGAATTTGGAAAAGAAAAAGAGGTTTCCAGGAAAGAGCTGGAGGAAAAAATTTCTGTGCTGCTCAACCAGGAGGAGCCTGGAGAGCTCTGGGAGACGGCCGGACTGTCAGAAACCTATGGGAGACTGAAACAGGCATCGGAAGCGACGAAAGGACTTGCTTTAACCTGGGAGGGAGAGCTGATCGAGCCGTTTTTCTGCAGGGCATCTGCGGGAATGACCAGAAGCAGGGGAGAGGATTATCCCTATTTAAAGCAGACGGAGAGTCCGGGAGACTTTCTGGCCGACGGATTTTATACGGTTATTTCCATGAGTCCGGGTCAGCTGGCAGACCGGATCAATGAAATTCCCGGAGCTGTTTTTGCGGACGGTTCGGATTTCCCGGAGCGAATCCAGGTGGTGGAGCGGGATGGTGCGGGATATGTAAGGCAGATTCAGATGGGAGAGAAGACCTATACCGGTGAGGAGGTACAGGAAGCGCTGGAGCTGCCGTCTGCCTGCTATGAATTTTCAGAAGAGGGCGGCAGCATCCGGGTGACCTGCAAAGGTATGGGCCATGGCTACGGATTTTCCCAGGCCGGGGCCAATGAACTGGAAAAGGAAGGGAAAACCTGGGAAGAGCTTTTGAATTATTATTTCCAGAATGTGGAAATCGTGAAAATGTGGGAGTGATTTGAATAAGTTTATTTCCTTTGGTAAGACTATTACCGAGGTGATAAACGTGAAAGAGAAAGTAAACCAGCTTTTCAGGGATAAACTTGTCCTTGTGATGCTTGTGTTGGGCCTGCTGACTATTGTTGCGGCAGCAGGAGCGGTGAGAATCAGACAGGGGAGCGAAAAGATTGAGGAAAGCCCCTACCTGGAGATTCAGGATCCGGAACATGTGATTGCAGAAGGCGGAACAGAAGAGGAACCGGTGGCGGGAAGCTCCAACGCACAGGAAGAAATTCAGAGTGAGCCGGTGCGGGAAGCGGGTGCCAATGAGGCAACGGCCGCAGCCGGACAGATAACAGAGCCGGAAACGGCAGCCGCTGCGGCCGGGCAGGAAGCTGCACAGGCCGAAGAGGCGGGAATCGGTGCCGAAGAGTCTCTGGTTCTTGACTTTACGGAAACGGAAAAACTGGCCTGGCCGGTGACGGGCAATGTGATTTTAGGCTACAGCATGGAAACCACCACGTATTTTCCCACACTGGAACAGTATAAGTGCAGTCCGGCCAACATCATTCAGAGTGACGTCAGCACGCCGGTGAGCGCACCGGCTGATGCCAGGGTTCTGGAAATCGGAAGCAATGAGGAAATCGGAAATTACATCCGGCTGGATCTGGGCAACGACTATACGGCCGTCTGCGGTCAGTTAAAGGAGATTCCGGTGGTGGAAAACGAATACCTGCATAAGGGAGATGTCATCGGCTATATTGCCGAGCCCACAAAATACTATACGATAGAAGGAAACAATCTGTATTTTGAGCTCCTTCACGGAGACACGCCGGTGGATGCGCTGGATTATCTGGAATAAGGGGAGCTGAAAAAGAAAAACCGTCTGCAGCAGATATCAGATGGCAGATGCTTTAAAAAGCTGATGAAGGCCAGGAGAGATTCCCGTTTAGAAATTATGTGACGGGAGTTTTCCCTGGCCTGTTCAATAGAAGCTGAGTGAAATACATTCTTGCGTTATTTATTGCTCGAACACGGTAATTTCAGTATAATTTCCCGGTTTGACGATCCATGAACCGTCTGGCGCTGCCACTCCCATTGTGCCGTCTTCCAGCGATACAATTAAGATTCCGTTGCTAAGATAGTCACCAATGATGGAAGTATATTCTGGTTCAAAAACAACATTGCCTTCATGGTCAATCAGGCCGACATGATTGTCATTGGTCATGATGATTGCATAACCGTTTTCAAATTCTCCCTGGTTATATATATGATCGGCATTCAGCTGGTCCAGGCGGATTACTTCATTTCCTGCGGTGTCAATATAACAGGGATAACTGCCTTCATCTACTGATTTTATTACAAAGGCTTTGCCCTCACTGAAGCCGGATGCATTCAGAAGAGGGGCAGAGGGGTCTATTTCAATGATACAGTTTCCTGACAAATCGATATATCCGTCTGGATTTCCGTCTATCATGCTTCCCCGTACATAGGCCAGTCCTTCGCTGAAATCTTTCGCTTCAATATACTGGGGCTCAATTACATATTCTCCGCTGGTATTGATAAATCCATACAGATCACCGTAGCCTTCCACATAAACCTGCACGCATGCGATGCCGTCTGAGAAGGCTCCCGCCTGCTTAAAAATTGGTTCGATCGCCATTTCACCGGCTTCATTTATGTAGCCGTAATACGAATCGGCTTCGACAACTGCCAGGCCATCATGAAAGTCAAAGGTGCCCAGCTCCCCATAAGGAGAAACGGGTGATACATGCTCTTCCAGAGTGAATTCGCCCTTGCTGTTTATGATTCCCCAGGAACCATTGAGCTCTGCCTGTGCCAGATTATGAGAAAATGAATAACAGGAATCCAGAATCGGCTCTACAATGAAATTTCCCGTATGATCGATGTAGCCGTATTTGCCGCCTGATTTGACGCGGGCCAAACCGTCGGAAAAAGGAGATGCATCGTCAAATTGAGGTTCAATAACAGTTTTTCCGTTTTTATCGATAAAACCATAAACACCGTTTTCTTTTATAACTGCCATGTCTTCGCTGAATTTCAGGACATCATATTCTCCCATTGAATCCCGGTTTTCTGCAGAATCGTACTGAGGGCTGATAATGAAATTTCCGTTAAAATCCATCACTCCCAGTTTGCCATTCTGCTCAACCAGAAATTTCCCCTCCGAGGGATAGCCGCGGTAAAGAACACCCTCAAAGTCATCGATGACAGTTCCGTCGGTCTGGCGGAGAGAGAATCCACTGCTGGTACGCAGAACAATCACCGACTCGACGCCGTTATTCTGTCCTGTTTCTTCTCCTGCATTTTCTTCAGTGCCTGACGAAGAGTCAGCGGACTTGTTTTCTGCTCCCGAAGCATTCTCACTGTCTCCGGTTCCTTTTCCGCAGCCTGCGAGAATTCCGATGGCTGCACATAAAATCAGAATTACCCGGGCGGTTCCGTTTCGTTTTTTTATCATGACTTGTTTCCTCCCACACTCTTTTTGGCTTATGGTGCGGGCGGCTGTACTGTGTAAAGCCGCCTGCCCGAAGCGGTCAGAAACGATTATAGCAAAGATTGTATTTTACCAGTGATTAGGCTTTCAAATTAGACAGAGAAACCACAGTTATTATAATGAACCGCCATATTTCAGAATCATCTGCCGGAGCAGGGAAAGGGTTTCTTCCCTTGAATAGGAGAAACCGCCGCTTTCCAGGAACTGGCAGAACTGATAAAGCATCTGTGAAATACCAGCCTCCCGAATCAGGCAGTACTGAAGGCCGGAAGAGGTATTGCTCCAAAAAGAGATTCCGTTATTGACATTGGAACTGCATACGATGGAAATATGATGCGGAAGGTGAATATCATTTTCCTTGACGCAGATACAGGCTCTTTCTGAACTGTTCTCCATGAATTGATAATAACGTTTTAAAAGCCAGACTCGCATTGGCATTTCCAGAGGTTCATACAAATCGTCAGGATACTCAGCGATTCGGCCTTTTTCCATCAGAATGCGGAGTCCTTCCATGGAAAAGATGTGCACCATTTCTTCATTTTCCATATGTGAGGTGCGCAGCTGAAGAAAGGACATCAGCAATTTCTTCTTTTCGATATCTCCCTTCAGATGCTTCTGAAGCACACTTAAGGGAATCAGGTGCAAAAGGCAGGGAGATGGTTCAATATAGTAATGCCGGGTGATATATCCGCTGTTCATCATCTGATTTACATTTTGAAGATAATCGAAAAGATCCATGCGCACGATTAAAGCAGAAGCCATCTGCCGCTTTTTTTGAAATTCATGTTTTAAAAGTTCAAGTTGTGATGGCTCCTTTAATATAATGGCCTGTTCCAGGCTGGAATTAATACCGAGGGCATTCTTACCGGAGATGATCCAGTTGGGAAAGAGGCTGATGTGTGTTTCGCCGGTATTCTGTAAATAGTAAAAATATGGCTGATATTCTGGGTGAAGAAAGGCCGGTTTGATGGAGCGGATGGTATTCAGGTTTTTCAAAGTATCCTCTTCCTCCCTGTTTTGCCAGAGTGGAAGCAGATGTTCCACGGGAGGAAAAGGGGACTTTAGGAGAAGATTCAGAAGCTGCTCCAGATCAAGCTGACTGATTTCAGGTGTCCAGAGATACAGCGTCTGTTCTGAACTGCCGGAGAGCATCCAGTTGATACAGGAGAAAACTTCCTTTTTGGTAAAGACGGCGCCGGATAAACAGGTGCCGGTTTGCCAGATGCCGTGCTGCACAGCTTCCCTGGGAGGAAGAGAATCAGAGGTCTCCTGCTCAATGATGCGGATGAGCTCTTCCATACAGTTCCACCGGAACGTGCCTAGCTTTTCTTTCCTGTAAAGATTCAGCAATTCTGTCTTCTTTCCGGAGGTGCATTCCAGGGCATCAAGGAGACGCAGCACTTTTTCTTCCTCCTGCGGCAGCCTTTTCCCTTTACTCATTTTTGAAATATAATCTAATTGCAGCCCGCTGGCTTCTGCCAGGTATCGCAGTGTTTTTTTCTGAGATTTGATCAGTCGTTCCAGTTGACTGGAGAATTCAGTTTTCATGTTTGTTATCCTTTGCAACAAAAATAGGATTTGGAAAGTCCTTGCGGAATGATTATACCAAATGAACAGAATATCGGACAGGATAATCAAGACCCGGAGCATAAAAGCGCACTGCTTTAATTGGTTTCCAGCATATCCCACAGCTTGCTGCTGTCATAAAAGTTCATCCAGTATTCATAACCGGTATCAGAGCGGCCTGTGGTTCCGCCGCCAGTGATGGAGCAGACGGGTTCCATTCCTTTTACATTATACCAGGAGGGATAATAATCTGGCCAGGTTTCATCCGGGGTTTCCATTTCTGAACCGCTTTTTTGCATGTCCGGATCGGGAAGGCCTCTGTCCGTCAAAGCCATTTCAAAGGCTTCTTTTAAATTGGCAGCCCTCTGTCCGTAAGTGCCTTTGGCATCGGGGGAATCGTCGTATTGCCAAATCAGCTCTATGTCAGCCGCTTCTGTTTCTTCGTTCCATATGAACATGCCGTATCCCTGATTCATGCTGCCGCCTGTTGTCTGCTGAAGCCGGAGGGACTCTCGTATTTTTCCATGTTCGCCATCGTAGCGATAAACCGCATAGGTTGGAGTGCCGTAATTGGATGGCAGCATATAGTAATTTGCCTGCAGAAAAAGAGATATATCCGGAGAGGCAGGCGTCCCTTTGTCAAAGGTGAAAATTCGGACGTTCAAATCCTGGAGATTATTCATACTGTAAATATCCATGGTATCTTTCCAGGAAACATCTCCGTTTTCAATGGTATACAATGACAGGCAGAGTTTTTGACCGGGGCCGGTAAGGGGAACCTCTGTAATGATTCGTTCGATTTGAATTTCCTCCTCGCATTCTACGGTGAGCAGAGCCAAATCTTCCTGACCATCCCCGTCAAAATCTCTGATTACAGCACTTAAGACTCCCTGCCGTTTATCCCATCCGGGCTGCTGGGCGATTCGGTAATCCATATCCCGTATTTCTTTTCGTCCCAATTCGAAAAGTTCCATGGTTTCTGACCCGTTGTCTGCGGAAACAGAAGCATCGTTTGACTGTTCATTTTCAAGCCAGCTGTAGTAAAAACTTTTATGACAATCGCATGTTTCCCATTCCATCTGGAGAGTCTGAAAATTCCACATCTCTGCGATCTCATCATCGGAGATGTATTTCAAAGTATGAGAGACGGTGCTGTCTGCAATGGCATTATAATACTGGATGGCATATCTGCAGGCTGAAACCTGAATGCTGCGGTAAATGTGGAAAAGCTGGTCAAAAAGCAGAGCATTTTCATAAGTAGGTTCTTCCAGAAGACGGCTGGCAGAGTCTTCCAGAGCCTGTTCGGCATGTTTTCCTACAATTCCGCTCCCCAGGAGCATTTGCCCATAGTAAGCGATGTCATCGACATTTACGAGAAAATTGGAGACATCAATACCATTCTTTGTGCCTTGGCGGATCCCTTTGATGACTGGATTTTTATTCAATGTTTGCTCAAGGGCATCAAATACGGATCTATACGCCGTTTCCGCTGCATGCTCCATTGCTTTTGTTCCTGCGGTATGAAATAAGACAGCCGAGGGATCGCTTCTGCTTTTTTCAAATTGCGTGAGAATAGAATCCAGAGCTTTGTTGATTTTCTGTGTATCACGGTCAGTCTTTCCTTCCAGCTGCTCTGCGATGGCTTTCCATCCCTGCATCCATTCTGCACTGGATGACTGATATGCCTGCAGCAGAATATATTGATTCATGAAATCATCGAAGCTGTCAGCCAGAATGTCGAGATAGTATGCTCCAAATTTCGCTTCAGATGAGAGAGTGTTAATTAATTTCTGATTATCCTTCCCGACGATTTCATTTATCTCGGCTTTGAATTTTTTTACTTCTTCATCAAACAGCCTGACAGTCTGTCCTTTTTTGGCTCCCTCCATCTGCTGAAGAAGGACAAGCAGATCATCGATCTGGGTGGCTATTTTTACGATATTGTCACGATTAAGAGTCGGAATGTTTTTTATCATTTTTTCTGTAGATTGAAACTGGGCTTTTAAATCAGTCAGAAGTGTCTGCCAGGCGGCATAATGTTCAGCATGATAGGTGTTCTGGAAGGATTCGGAAGATGTGCTGTCCAGAATCAGCTGGCTCAAAAGCACCTCGTATTCATTGGTCAAATCAAAGGTATTGTTTCCAATGGCCATGGACACCTTCGAGATGGATTCCCATGTTTTATGTACGGTATTCAATCCCCATTCTTCATAATTTTTTGCCATACTGGCGGCCATATTTCCTTCGTCAGAGGTGAGAATCGAAAAATCTCCTTTTTTAATATATTCGACGTGCTGTCGGATAAAATCTTTTTCAAATTCCGTACCGGTGTATGCTGCGGGGGCGGATGACAAAGCCTGAGCCTGGTTTGTGCCGGCATCCTGCATTTCCGGGGAATTTCCGCAGGAAGAGAGGAAAATGGAAATCAGCAGAGAAAGAGCGATGGCCCTGCATCGGTTTTGCTTTTTCAAAGTAGGTATCCTCCTTTTATTATATTCAGGGACTGCAGAATCATATGGCCTGAAACAGTCCGGTATCATAAGGGGTTTTTAGAGGCTTAATATTCAGTATATCACAGTCTGAATTTCTTCGAGATTAGGCACAAAAATTATACAGACATTCGGCAGATAAAACGAAAGCAGCTGGATACAGCAATAAGTCTGGTCATTTTTACTATAAATTAATAAAAAATTCATATAGAATATGTAAAACCTTGTTGAAATTATGGTATAATAAACAGGAAGCAGAATTCAGGCAGAAAGGAATGAAGGAATTATGAATGCTTCCGTTTTGAAAACGAATTTCGAGAATCATGAATTTCATACCAGTTTTTTTCAGACCAAGGAGGAGGCGGTTTCTTACTTAAAGGAAAAAATCCAGGGAACAACAGTGGGAATCGGCGGTTCCATGACGGTGGAAGAAATGGGACTGTATGAGGTGTTAAAAGAAAGCAATACGGTTTACTGGCACTGGAAACAGGATGCTCCGGATACCCGCCTGAAGGCAAGGGATGCCGAGGTTTATCTTCTAAGTGCAAATGCGGCGGCGGAAACGGGAGAGCTGGTTAATATTGACGGCAGCGGAAACCGGCTTTCTGCCAGCGTATTCGGACCGAAAAAAGTGTATTATGTAATCGGAAAAAATAAAATCACACCCGATCTGGCGTCTGCAATTCAGCGGGCGAAGGAAGTGGCGGCAGTGGAGAATGCCAAACGTTTCCAGGCGGAACCGGAGAGCATCTGCAGGGCCATGCTGATTTTATCCCGCCCGTGCAACGGCATGGAGGTGGAACTCCTTTTTATTGAGGAAGAACTTGGGTATTAAGGGGAGAGTCACATGAATATATTGTTTTTTCTGACACCGAAGAGCGAAGTCGCATATATTTATGCAGAGGAAAGCCTGAGACAGGCACTGGAAAAAATGGAATTTCACAAATATTCCGCTGTTCCCATTCTTACCAGACAGGGACGGTATGTGGGAACACTGACAGAGGGAGATTTGCTGTGGTACATAAAAAACCAGCTGGATCTGAGTCTCCAGAATGCCCAGCGGATTCCGGTTACGGAAATTCCAAGACGTCTTGATAATTTCCCTGTCAGTGCGGACTGCCGGATGGAGGATCTTCTGGATAAAGCGATGCAGCAGAACTTTGTTCCGGTGCTGGATGATAATAAATCCTTTATTGGAATTGTAACAAGAAAAGATATCATGAAGTATTTCAGCGAACATTACCGGAAGGTGGATGAAGCCGTTTAACGGTTTCTGACCGGGGTATGGAATAAAGACTGCCGGGACGGCCTGATTGTCAGCCGAACCGGCAGTCTTTTATATGGTCAGGACAGGAGCCTGATCATGGCAGCTCAAATACATATTTTTCATAGGCATTGATGATGGTCGTTTCCTGATACCGGCGGACCCGGCCGGACAGAGGATCATAGTTTAAATGCACATGCCCATGAAGGTGAACCCGGGGAGAGTACCGGTCCATCAGAGAGAGGAAGGACTTAAAACCCTGATGGGCGGGGGTGGGAGCATCTCCCTGTCCGAAGGCCGGCGCATGGGTTACCAGCACATCGAAGCCGTGGTGGGCAGCAATTTTCGGCCAGAGCCGGACGGCCCGCAGGCTCATCTGCCGGTCTGTGTATTGGAATGGCCCCGGCTTGTAGCGCATGGAGCCTCCCAGACCGAGAAAACGGACACCCTGATGGACGAACACCTGATCCTCGATGCAGATGCAGCCCTCCGGAGGCTTTTTTTCATAAGACTCGTCATGATTTCCATGGACGTACAGCACAGGACCATAGAAAAAGGTGGCGAGAAAAGACAGATATTCGGCTTTTAAGTCGCCGCAGGAAACAATCACATCGATTCCTTCCAGACGGCTTTTGTCGAAATAATCCCACAAGGCCTTTGATTCAATATCTGAAACTGCAAGAATTTTCATGTTACACTGGTTTCCTCTCTGCGAGGCGTTCCTCCTCTGAAAAAATTCCCTGTATCTTTACCATGGGCACGTCCTCATCCATAATCTGGTCCAGGGAGGGGATGGAGCCCTTGATGTTGTCGCAAAGCCAGTCCATCCGGATGATGTCCTCCGGCGCCATAGGATCGCTGCCCTCATGCCGGATGGTTCCATTCTGATCTCTCAGCTCTCCGGAGAATATGTGGAACTCTCCGTTTACAATCTGCTTTTTCACAAGCTCAATCAGCCGGAGCGTCCTTTCAGGAACCGAGCTGGAACAAATCGTATCAATCATTCCCGAAGAAATGCCCCACCAGTAGTTGATGGACGAGCCCATGACGGCAGGGGCCGAACGGCTCCAGTTTCCATTGAGGATGGTCTGAAGAATCCGCTGATAGAATTTTCCCCAGTGCCAGATGGGAGAAGCCACCAGTCCGCCCTTTTTCTCGTCCAGATCGTAAAGTCCGTAAAGCCTGGTGGCCCGGCTGGGATTGATGGTATCGGAACCGGAAATGTGGCTCACACGGGCTTCTTTAAAGAGGTCGGCCGCATGATTGTCCTTCTGGGACGACCATGCCAGATAGACCCAGGCCGTAGGATTGACCATTTTGACCCCCAGGGCAAAGGCATTGATGCCCGCCGTGGTTCCGTAAATCGGAAAATCGGCCATATAACCGATGCGGTCTGTGGAAGAAAGAATGCCGGCCAGCATTCCCACCAGGAATTTTGCCTCATACAGCCTGCCGTAATAAGTCCGAAGGTGGCCGCTGTAGGAATTTAAGGAACAGTTCAGTATTTTGATATCGGGATATTTCATGCCGATCCGCAGGCTGGCGCCCAGAAATCGGGGGGAGGTGGTAAAAATCACCTGACAGCCGTCGAAAATGGCTTTTTCCATGGCCTCCATACATCCGGCTTCGTCCATGACTCTGTCGTATACCTTCACCCGGATTTTATCGGCCATCGCTTCCTTCAGGTACATGCAGCCCAGATTATGGCTGTAGGTCCAGCCGGAAGTTTCCGCCGTTTTGTAGTAAATAAATCCCACCGTCAGAGTAGGAGCGGCCATAACCGGCGCAATGAGTCTCTGAATAATGTTCTTTTCCGGCTCCTGCTCCGGCTGCATGATCACGCTGACATTTGCCGTTTCCGGCAGGGACTCCAGTTCTTTCCAGAGAACGGCCAACTCCTTTTTTACTGTATCCCTTGTCTTTTCGGCCAGATCCTGATAGCCGTATACATTAAGGTAAATCAGGAATGCGTCTCCCGGCGTGATGGGAAGCTTGTCTCCGCCCCGCTCTCTGTAAGCCGCCTGGAAAAGGGAAAAGCAGTAGGAGAACAGTTTTCTGTCCTCCTGCGTCCAGGGCTCATCCGGCTTCTTTCCCATGAGACGGATCAGATCATAGAAGCCGTCGGGCCGGGAAAAATAGATGGTGTTGATGCCGGTAAGCCGGTTGAAGGCCATGAATTCATAGTAAATTTTCGATTCCCTGGAATCGTTGGCCTCCGGAATGATTCTGGTAACATAGCCGGAGATACTGACGGCTCCGGAATATTTTAAGACGCTGACCCGCTTGTTTCCTTCGATGACGTAGTAGGAATTGCAAAATTCACAGGCAATGATTGGCTCCCGGATTCCCTCGTTGATATGGGCTTCATAAAGGTGATTCCATTTGGCTGCAAATTCGGAATATTCGTCCAGGAGCGGCATGAAATTGCTGGCAAAGGCCTTGGTACGTCCTGCTGTTTTCGTGCCCACAATCCGGTCAATGGGGATTTCAATCAGTCCCAGATCGCTTTCCCCCACGGTTTTCAGAAAGGGAAGGCGCTCGTCCAGGACTTCCAGATAAGGATATTTTCCTTCTGCCAGAGTTTGGCGGTAGGCCTTCTGGGCCAGTTTTCGCGCCTTCTGGTATTCAGACATATTCATGACAGTTCTCCTTTCTATCCAGTATTTGTGCTTTTTCCCGTTTTATTCCTGCGAACCGCCGGATACGCAGGCGTTCCTCACTGGACAATCAGAGGCAGGCCAGAAGAAGGAAATTCAAAGCAAACAGTCCGGTGCAGACCCAAAGAATGGGGTGGATTTCTTTTGTCTTTCCGGTGCAGACCTTCACGATGCAGTAGAAAATAAAACCGGCGGCGATGCCGTAGGAAATGCTGTAGCAAAGGGCCATAAAGATTCCGGTAAAGAAGGCCGGAATGGCTTCCTCCAATTCGTCCCAGCGGATTTCTTTGAAGGAGGAGGTCATCATGACACCTACCAGTACCAGAGCCGGGGCCGTGGCCGCAAAAGGAACGGCGCTGACAAAGGCGGCAAGAAAGGCTGAGAGGGCGAAGCAGATGGCCACAACCACAGAGGTCAGACCGGTGCGTCCGCCGACGCCGATTCCGGAGGCGCTTTCCACAAAGGTGGTGGTGTTGGAGGTACCTAAAAGGGCGCCGATGGAGGTTGCGGTAGCATCGGCAAACAGGGCCTTGTCCAGCCGGGATTTGAAACCGGTGCTGGTTTCCATTGTCCGCTCGTCCTCCTCACTGAAGATTCCGCTGCGCCGTCCGGTACCGATAAAGGTTCCGATGGTGTCAAAGGTGTCGGAGATGCTGAAGGAGAAAATGGTAATCAGCACCAGGGGAAGCTTTGCCGGATCAGAAAACAGGCTGGTAATGCCGCCTTCTTTAAAAATAGCCAGTACAGTGGAAGGAAGGGCACGGCAGGCATCTCCAAAGCTTACGGTATCCGAAGGTGTGGTGACACCGAAGGGGATGCCGATAAAAGTGGTCAGGATGATGGAGATGAGGATGGCTCCTTCAACCCGGCGTACCAGAAGAACAACACTGATCAGCATGCCGATCAAAAAGACCCAGAAAGCGGGCTGGTTCAGGGTGGAAAGGGCCGGTACGCCGCCGTCAAAGTTGATAATTCCCACGTTCAGGAAACCAATGTAGGCGACGAAGATTCCGATTCCGCCGCTGATGGCGTGCTGCATGCTGACCGGAATGGATTTAATGATATATTTGCGCAGCTTGCTGACGGTCATGGCAACATTGAGAAGACCGCAGATAAAGACCATGGACAGGGCCTGCTGCCAGGTGAATCCCAGTCCTGCGCATACGGTATAGACAAAAAACGCGTTCATTCCCATACCGGGAGCCTGGGCATAGGGAACATTGGCCACCAGACCCATGATCAGAGTTCCGATGATGGCTGCCAGAATGGTGGCCAGAAAAACAGCGCCCCATTCCATGCCGGACTGGGACAGGATGCTGGGATTCACCACGATGATGTAGGACATGGCGAAAAAGGTGGTCAGACCGGCAATGACTTCCGTTCTGACGGTTGTCCCGTTTTCTTTCAGCTTGAAAAACTTTTCCATAGTAATCCTCCGTTTGTGTATGCTGCGGGGAAAGAGACCTTGTCCGGTTCTGGGAATGCCGGGTACAGGAGACCTGTCCTGCAGAACCTTTCCAAGAACCATTCCAAAGTATTTCCCTCTTATGTGAACAGGTTTATCCTACCATAATCCGGCCGGAACCTCAACGCTAAAGTTTCTGCGCTGTGCCTGAAAAGTTTTTGCACTGCACGCCGGGCTGGCTGGCGCATACTGTAGACTAGAAGACTAAAAAGGAGTTTGCAAGTATGAACCAATCTTGTTCTTTTGGAGTTCCCTCCGGAGCACTTTGGATATCACCGGAGAAATTTCCCGTGGGAATGGGGTATGTGCCGGTCCAGCAATGGGGAACGCCGTATTCTGCTGAAATGGGGTTAGCGCGGGGAACAATTTTCCCGGCTTTGGATTATCCGTTTGAAATGAGGGGGTGCAGGAGATGATGGAGATGAATTACAGAGCCAGTCTGATTCCCGGAATGCCCATGGAGACGCTGCTTTCCAATCAGGGACTCCAGGGGCAGGCGATTCCAAACCAGCCGTTTCAGAATCAGGCAATGACCGGAGGAATGGCGCAGGGAATGCGGCCGGCACCGAAGGCAGTCCTTTTAAAAGCATTAAATGAGTACAGCTTTGCCATGGACGAAGCAGCGTTGTTTCTGGATACTCATCCCGACAATCAGGAAGCCCTTTCTTATTTTAAAAATGCGGTGAATATGCGAAAAGCCGCCATGAATGCCTATGAGCAGCAGTATGGGCCGCTGTTTTCGGAAAACGTGACGGCAGATCGGTGGAACTGGGTAACGGAAACCTGGCCATGGGAAGGAGAGGAGTAGTATATGTGGAGGTATGAAAAACGACTGCAGTATCCGGTAAACATTAAGGAGCCCAACGCACAGATGGCCCAGTTTATTATGAGTCAGTACGGCGGGCCGGATGGCAGAAACCGATAATTGCTCCGGAATTTTTTAAAGGGCAGATGCGGCAGAATCTGCACGCGTGCGTTTTTCTGCGAGGGAAGTTATGCATTTGTTCCGGCCGTCGTTTCGGTTTCCCCGGAGGCAGGCGCAGGAGCTGCCTGACGGTTCTGTTCCCGCCAGTAGTTGGGGGCGATGCCGAAGATGTTTTTAAAGGCCCTGGAAAAGTGAAGCTGATTGGGATAACCGCAGCATTTTCCGATTTCATTGATGGTCAGATCCGAGTATTTTAAAAGCTCCGAGGCCCGGTTCATGCGGTAGTACATCAGGAAGTGCTGAAGGGTCTGGTTCATGGACTCCTTAAAAATCCTTCCCAGATAATTCCTGTTTAGATCGCAGTAATTGGCGATATCCTCTACTGTGATAGGGGAACTGTAATTTAATTCAATGAAAGAAATGGCTTCCTTTATATAAGAGTTTTTCATTTTCTGAGGCTGAACCGGTTTCTGGACGGCGGAACCGCGGATCAGCCCGTCGAAGAAGAGATATAAGTGACCAATCTGGTTGATAGGGGAGTGGAGGGGATTGTCCACAATGTACATGATTTCGTCCCGGATAAAGTCGAAATATTCCCGCTTTTTGATCCGGTAGACAGGATGGTCATAGCCAAGACCGGCCATTTCCATAAATTCCAGGGCCTTCACTCCGTCAAATTCCACCCAGGCATATTCCCAGGGATTGTGTTCATCGGCATAGTAGGTGTTGACCTGGCCGGGGCAGATTAAAAATCCCTGTCCGCTCTCCAGCTTATAAAGCTTTGTATCTCCGGAGGAATCGTTGGAGCTTAAATAGCCTTTGCCGGAGAAAATATAGTGGAACAGATAGTGATTTCGCTTGGCCGGGCCGTAGGAGTGCATGGGCGCACACTGTTCCCAACCGTACTGGAATAAGGTAATATCGATATTTTTGTCATTTTGGAATACGTCAAATTTGTAGCTGTAATTTTTTTTCATGATGGCAGCTCCGTTAAGAAAGAGACGATGCCTGATGCGGCACTGGACAGGTACATGCAGCTTGCGGCCCTTCGCCTGGGGACATGCCTGCAGGCGGTGTTTTTAATGATATATCAAAATCATACCATACCCTGCGAAAAAAGTATATATATTTCATATTGGTATATAAGAGCTTTTCTTTTTTATATATTCATTTTGCCTAAATTGTTATAATTTCATTACAAAATCTTGTAGGGATCCTATAAAAAAGCCTGCAAATAAAAAGTCAAGGCTAAATTGATGAACATTGAAAATTTTATACAGGTTGAAAAAATAGGTATCACAATAAGACCACCACGCCTGTGCTGGCCTGAAAAAGTATTGTGGAATTATTCGGA
>DVGC01000063.1 GCA_018712915.1 Candidatus Copromonas faecavium (nom. illeg.)
GATCCGACAGGCGTGCAAACGGTCCATGATATTTCCGTCTATACGGACTGGTCGGCAGAGAACATACGCCAGGGGCTGATGGAACCTGGAAGGCTGTTTTATATCCTGACCAATTCCCGCGGCTTCACCGAAGAACAGACCAGAAAGGTTCACCGCACCATAGCGGAGAACATTGTGAAAGCTTCCAGGGAACTGGGGATCCGCACCGTCATCATGAGCAGAAGCGACTCCACCCTGCGGGGCCATTATCCGACGGAACCGGAGGTTTTAAGGGAGGTTCTGGAAGAAAGAGCCGGGACGAAGCTTGACGGGGAAATCCTCTGCCCTTTCTTTAAAGAGGGAGGAAGATTTACCATTGACGATGTGCACTACGTCCGGGAGGGCGAATGGCTGATTCCGGCCGGAGAGACGGAGTTTGCAAAGGACAGGACCTTCGGCTACCGGTCCTCCAATCTGCGGGAATATGTGGAGGAGAAAACCCATGGGCGGTACAGGGCAAAGGATGTCTGCTCCGTTTCTCTGGACTCCCTGCGAGGCATGGATATTGACGGCGTGACCAGCCGGCTGCTGGAGGTCAGAAATTTTCAGAAGGTGATTGTCAATGCCATCGACGACTGTGATCTGAAGGTGTTCTGCATTGCGCTCTACCGGGCCATGAAGCAGGGAAAGAATTTTATGTTCCGCACGGCGGCCGGTCTGGTGAAGGTGATGGGCGGAATTGCGGATATCCCGCTTCTTGAGAGAAAGGATATGGTGGCCCGGGAGACAGACATGGGCGGCATTGTCGTGGTGGGAAGCCATACCAGAAAGACCACAGAGCAGCTGCAGGCGCTTCTGACTCTGGACTGCGCGGAAGGAATCCATTTCCATTCGGGGCTGGTGCTGCAGGGAGAGGAGGCCTTTGAGGCGGAAATCCGCCGGGTGGTAAAACTGAGCGAGGATGTCATCCGGTCGGGAAAGACGGCCGTCTGCTACACGGATCGGGAGCTTCTCTCTGTGGAGAAGGAAACAAAGGAGGAGGCATTGCTGCGCTCAGTCCGGATTTCCGACGGGGTTCAGGCTCTGGTGGGCCGCCTTTCCGTAACGCCTGCTTTTGTGGTGGCCAAAGGAGGCATCACCTCCAGCGATATCGGAACGAAGGCCCTTAAGGTAAAACGGGCGGATGTGATGGGACAGATCCGGCCGGGGATTCCCGTATGGAGAACCGGAGAGGAGAGCCGGTTTCCCCGGACGCCGTATGTAATCTTTCCGGGGAATGTGGGAGATGTGCAGACGCTGAAGGAAGTGGTGCAGGTTCTGGCCGGGAAATAACAGAAAACGTGAGGAAGGATCGGACAGCAGGCTGGTCCTTCTTTTTTGCGTTCCGGAGACGGATGAGGACAAAGGATTTCCGCATATGCTTTAAGGAACTGAGGGAACGGGAGTTTTCACATGAGCGAGGGAGCCATTCGAATCATCTGCGCCGCCTATCAGAGCGGGCTCATCAATTTTTCTGCATACTGTCAAATCTGCCGGACGTACCGGCAGAAAGCGGCGCGTCCCGCCAGACGGGGAAGGGAGTGCTCCGGCAAGCGAAGCGGAAGAGAATGCTTCGGCGAGCGGGGCAGGAAGGAGCCGGGTGCAGAATGATGGAAAAGAAACGGGTTGTGTTTTACGGGCGGGTCAGCACCCAGAGCGAGGAGCAGCTCTCCGCTTTTTCCAATCAGATGACCTGGTATGAACAGCTTCTGGGGCAGCATCCGGAATGGACGGTGGTGGGGCAGTATGAGGATCCCGGCGTTACGGGAACCAGCGTTCGGAAGCGGAGAGGCTTTCAGCAGATGATGGAGGACGGAATCCGGCGGCATCAGTATGATCTGATAGTGACCAGGGAGACGAAACGGTTTGCCAGAAATACGGTGGATGCCCTGTCCTGCGTGCGCCTTCTAAAAGAGCATGGAATCGAAGTGTTTTTTGTCAATGACGCGATTCATACCATTTCGGATCGGGACGGGGAGCTGCGCCTGAGCATCATGGCCACCATCGCCCAGGAGGAATCGCGCAAAATCAGTGAAAATGTGAAGGCCGGGCAAAGAATCTCCCGCCAGAAAGGGATCCTGCGAGGAAACGGAAATATTCTCGGCTACCGGCGGACAGGCAGGAACCAGTACGAGATCGATCCGCAGCAGGCGGCGGCAGTAAAGAATATCTATCAGTGGTATCTGGAGGGAAAGAGCATCCGGAACATCGGCCGGATGCTGGAACAGCAGGGATTTTGCACGTCTACGGGAAAACGCATCTGGCGGCAGGAGGTGATTGCGCAGATTCTGAGAAATCCTTTTTATACCGGCCGGCAGCTGCAGCTGCAAAGAGTGTCCGACGGGTACCTGACCCAGAAGCGAAAACGAAACAGCCCGGAAGCCATGGAATATATTGCAGGCGCCTATGAACCCATTATTTCCGCGGAGATGTTTGAAGAGGTTCAGCGGTTGAAAAATGCCAGACGAAGCCCGAAGGGGGATCGCGGGAAAAAAGAGGGCGGCAGCGTCTGGTGCGGAAGATATATATGCAGCTGCGGACGGAAGATGGTGCGGCGCTCCGGCCGGAGCGGGGAGCATAGGTTCTTCTGCCCTTCCAGATATGAAAAAAACGGTTCCGGAGAAGTGCACGGCGGCACATGGGAGGACTGGAAGGAGACGGAGGATTGGAAGAGAACAGCGGATTGGAAGGGAACGGAGGACTGGAAGGTGACGGCAGACTGGAAGGCGACAGCGGAATGGAAGCTGGATATGATTGCCTTTTATGTGATTCGGGACGTATGGGACGAGAGAGAGTCCGATCTGGAACAGGCATGGAAGGCGATTGCCGGGTGCCTGAAAGAGGAAAACGGGACAGACGGACGAGAGTGCAGGGCCTTTAAGGAGGAAATTCAAAAACTGGAAAGACGCAGGCAGATTCTGATTGATATGAGAATCGACGGAGAACTGTCCAAAGAGGACTATCTGAAAAGACGGGAGGAATGCGATACCAGAATCAGCGTCCTGAAGAAAACCCTGAGTGAATCGGAGAACTCCGGTGAAGCCGGGAAAGAAACGGCGGGGAACGGCGGCGAAGCAAACCTGGAGAACGTTCGTACGGAGCTGGAACATCTAACCGACCTGACCGGACCGAAGCTGGCAAAAGAACTGGTAAGCGCGTTTATCTGGCGCATCGTACGCACTTCGGAGCATGGATACAAGGTCTTTCTGCGTCATGGCGGTATGGGTGAGGATATTCCGAAGACCGATCCGGTTCTGACGGGATATGGCCGGCTCTGGAGTCTGCGCGGGAGCATGGCAGAATGGGACGCAGAATCTCAGGGGGCGGAAAAAGAAGCTCCTGATTCCTGTGGATTTCTCATGACGAGGATTCTGACCTACGGCGACGCAGTCTCCTATCGGGCGATGAGCGGCAGACGGGTGATGAAAAACAGATGGGAGGATTTGACGGTTTACATTTATTCCCAAAATCCCATGGGCAGGAGCACCGCAGATACCGGCGAATGAGCGGCGGGATAAGGACTTTTTATGGTCGTGATAAGAGTTTTTTGTGGGCGAGATAAGAAACTCTTTTATAGGGAGGGGACGGCGTACGGCCGTCTCTTTGTTTGTACCATAAAGCTGCGTTCTTCATGTTGACGCCTTATAAAATTAAGAATAAAGGAAAGAATATAAAGCGTAATGGCAGAAAAACAAGGATGGAATTGCATATACACTTAATTTAATAACAATTTTACTGGAAATTTAAATTATATATTTTATTTACAAAACTTTGACGCTATAATCTAACACAGTGCGTCTCGCAGCATACAGCAAAATAAACATCTGAGGTGAAAGCAGAAATGAGAAAAAAATGTATTCGCAGCCTGTTCCCGGCCATGGTCTTGGTTTTTGCCATGGGGATGGCGACAGGATGCTCCGGAAACACAAACGGCTCCGCTGATACCAATACCAGCACGGAGGGCAGCTCCGCGGAAAGCACAAGCTCCGCGGCTGCGGCGGGAGAGGCAAAGGATTCTCTGATCATTGCCACGGCCAATGAAACTCCCAGTCTTACAAAGAATGAGCACAACGCGGTGGCCGGCAACTATATGAACTCACTGACCTATAACGGACTGTTCCGGATGGATGAGAATCTGAATCCGGTGCCGGATCTGGTGGAAAGCTATGAGAATACCAGCGACACGGAGTGGACTTTTCACCTGAAGCAGGGCGTGCTGTTCCATAACGGAGAAGAGATGAAGGCTGAGGATGTAAAGGCATCCCTGGAGCTCTGCAAGGCATCTCCGGAGGTTTCCCAGTATAGCGCATCCATGGAAAGCGTGGAAGTGGTGGACGATTATACGGTAAAAATTACCACCAATGGTCCCCAGTCCGGACTTCTTTCGGATCTGACCCACCATGGAAACTTCATTCTTCCGGCAGACCTGATTGAGGACGGCCATGATTTCAATGCGGAACCCATTGGAACCGGCCCATACAAGCTGGTGGCCTGGAACAGGGGCGAGAGCCTGGAATTTGAAGCGTTTGAGGACTATTTTGGAGGCGCTGTCCCCATCAAGCACATGACCTGGAGAATCATCCCGGAAGGCTCTTCCAGAACCATGGCCCTGGAAGCAGGAGAGGTGGATCTGGTTGTGGAAGTGGAAACGGCTGATATGACCCGTCTTTCCGAGACGGATGGTCTGACTTTATTCAGCGAAGCGGCGACCGCCCATAACTTCATAATGATCAACAATGAGATTGCACCGTTTAACAACGAGAATTTCCGGAAGGCCATTGCATCTGCTGTTGACAAGAATGCGGTTGTGCAGGTGGCGGTAAACGGCAACGGAACTCCTACGGATGCGCTGGTTCCGGACTGCTTCCCCGGAACGACGGCGGAAGGAGCTCCCACTTATGATCCGGAGCAGGCCAAGGCCTATCTGGAGGCTTCCGGATTGTCTCCGGAGGAGTGCGGCTTTACCTTAATCTGCTCGGATGATACGAAGCTTCGTGCCGGACAGGTTATCCAGAGTTCCTTAAAAGAGAATCTGGGAATCGATGTGCAGCTGGAGTCCATGGACCTGGCCACCTATCTGGATCTGACCGCGTCCGGAGATTATGAGGCGGCCATGGGCGGATACCAGGCCAGCGACCTTCTGTCCTATGCGCTTGGCGTATATCATTCCAATTCCATCGGTGCATCCAATAAGACACGCACCAACAGCCCGGAGCTGGACGCCATGATTGAAGAAATTCAGGCATCCATGGACGAGACGGAGAGGGAGGCGCTGATTACGGAATTTTCCAAGGCAGTCAACGAGCTTTGTCCCCAGGTTCCTCTGTATATGAGCAACAATACCCGCGCTTACCGGTCTGGTCTTCAGGGCTTCAACTGCAACGCGGCCGGAACGACCTATTACGAGCAGATGAGCTGGGGAAATTAAGGCACCTGCTGCAGGCAGACAGGCCGGGGAAGTTATGAGAACGGAACCAGAGGGGCCCGGAAAGAATCGCAACAAAGAGATATAGAAACAACAGGAAAGGCAGAGACTTTTGCGGTCTCTGCCTTTTTAACGTACGGAAAACTGCATGCGTTTGTTCCGTGCCATCTGGATGGCATTGGTAAACTTCTGAATGATGTCCGGATTCTGCTCCAGGTAGCTTTTTTTGGCACAATAGGCGGTGTAGGGAACATAGCCGGAGTCGGTGCCCAGGGACGCCACCACATAACCTGCCCCTTCCTGCTCCAGGCTGGTCGCATAGGGCTCAAATTCGACGGTATAATCGGAGTCGTCGTTGGTAAAGGCGGCCGCCGTCAGCCCGAAGCTGATGCTCTGGTCGATTTCCAGATCGGTGTTCGGGTCGATGCCGTTTTTCTTTAAGATATACTCAAAGACCATCTGAGGCATCCCTCCTGTCTGACGATGAACTGTGTAAAGAGGAAGGCGCCTCATTTAAAAGCCGGAGATAAGGAAGGACGCCGACTTTTGTTACCGGATGTCCGGCCTGAGAGAGCTTTCTGGCAAGGGAGGACGGCGAAGGAAGGGAGGCAGCGCCGTCCGTCAGATTCCGGAGAGCAGAAAGAATCAGGGCCTCCTGCTGATTCAGAGTCCCAGATACGGCAGCGGCCGCCATTGGTTCGAGGTGAAACCGCAGCCGGATGCGGGGCATTCCCAGGGGATCCACCTCAATCCGTTCCACAAGCAGCTCTGCTTCTCCCCGGTTCAGTTTGCTCTGCTCAAGGAAGCGATCCAGCACCTCCAGGAGGGTTGAAGGGCCGTCAGAAGCGGAAGGGGCCGGACTTTCTGCCTTCCTGGGAGATGGGAGCTGCTTTTGTCGGGTTTGCGGCTCCGGCAGTTCTTGTGGCTCCGGCAGCTCTTGCGGTTCTGGCAGCTTTTGCCGGTTCAGCTGCTCCTGCAGACTCTGGATGCGGCTGAGAATCTGCTGCTGAAGGGTTTCATAACAGTCCGACAGAAGCTCCCTCTGCTCCGGATGCGCGGACAAGTCGCGGATATGCTGCTCCATGGCGGACAGGAGCTCCTGCTTTGCCTGGTTCAGCAGCCGGGACAAAAGCACGACCCGGTTAGCGCCCCCGCCAGCCAACTCCTGCTTCGGGAGGCATAAGGAGGACAATGGTTCCTGGCAGGCGTCCCGAATGCACCGAAGTACATGGAACATCGCTTCCGTCAGCTGCCGTTCCAGGATGAGACGGGAACTGGAACAAAAGGATTTTCCTCTAGAATTGTAGGTGCTGCAGATATAGTAGCGCGTCTTTTGGCTTGAGGTATTTCGCAGAATCGGCGTGAGCCGCTTTTTGCAGCCGGAGCAGAACAGGCAGGTTCCGAAGGCGCCGGGGTGTTCCTTCCCTTCCGGGGACGGGCGGAAGCCCCGGTAGCCGGTACGGGCCCGCCCTTTTTTCATATCCTGGATGAGAGAAAAAAGTTCCGGAGGGACAATGGGTATATGGTGATGCTCGAACAGGTACTGCTGCTCCTTCGGAACCCTCAGGTCGGCGCCGTGAACCGTATTCCTTGCCCGTTTGTGCAGACGGAGGATGCCGGCATAAAAATCGTTGCTTAAAATATCCCGCACCATGCCGTCGGTCCAGACGGGAGCCACGGAACGCCGGGACAGTTTTTTCCTGGACAGGTCCTTATCATGGAGCATGGCGGAGGGCGTGGGGATATGAAGCCCGGTCAGATGCAGGGCGATTTTCCGATAGCCCATGCCGGACAGATAAAGAGAATAGATGTTCTGAATGACTGCCGCTTCCTCCAAAACGGGTTCGATGCTGCCGTCTGCATTTCTCCGATAGCCGAAGGGTACCCGTACCTTCAGACTTCCGTCCTTTTGCCGCGCGTGCAGAGAGCGGCGGATTTTTCGGCTGATGTCTTTTACATACCGTTCGTTGTACCAGGTTTTGATTCCGATGATGTCATCCTCCAAAGAAGCGGAGTCGTATTGATCATCGACGGCAATCAGGCGGATTCCCCGCTCCTTCAGCTCGTCCAGAAGGAGCAGCACCTTCGCATTATGCCTGCCGATCCTGGAAAAATCCTTCACAAATATGGTATCGACGTCCGTATGCAGTCCGTCCATCAGCCTGAGAAAGCCCGGCCGGTCGAAGCGGTAGCCTGTGACGCCGTCGTCTTCATACCAGCGGCCAATCTCCATGCCCAGGGAGGAGGCATGCTGACAGATGATTAACTTCTGATTCTCGATGGAGCTGTAATTTCTTCCATCGTCGTCCCGCGATAGGCGGACGTATCCAGCGACCATAAGATCCTTTCCGAAATATGAGCCGGCCGTCACGGGTTCCGGGTGCCGTCCAGAAGGACCAGCAAATCCTGAAGGGAAATCCCCGAGGGGTTATCTTCAAAGACAGCCACCCAGAAGCCGGCCTGCACATAGCGTTTTTTCTCCTCCTGAAGGGAGGATTCGTCTGGAAAGGCGGAGCTCCAGAGAATATGTACCGGTTTTGCCATGGGCTCTCATCTTTCTTTCTCTTTTCCATGAAGATATGCAGAGAAGTGCCGGTACTTGCCAGTCCCTATGAGGCCGTGAGCGGAAAAAATTCCTGATAAAGAGCATCAAAATCTTCAGGAGGCAGGGACTTTAAAAAATCCCGGGACGGGAGCCTGAGGAATCCGTTTTCCGGCAGAAGGGCGGGCTGCTGACGGGAGGAGGGATCGCAGCAGATGAGCTGGCCGCTTTCTCTGTAAAAGCGGAAGATCTCCGGGGAACGGAGCGCTTCGATGACCGTGAGGGCCGCATCCTTTGGGATGGAAGTCCGGGCGCAGATATAGGAGGGAACAGCGATGGCGCCGTCGTCCGGCCAGAGCGCCGCCCTATGTTCTCCGTCCGCCCGAAGGGCATAAACGGAAGGAACCAGAGAAAGGGGCAGGACATCCGTCTGTACCAGATGAAATGCCTGAACCGGCATTTCGGCGGCATGACAGCAGGAAAGAAATTCTCTGACGAACCTCGGGCCTCCTGATTCCCAGAGAGCTTTTGCCACGGTTTTCAGCGCGGAATTGCGGATTCCGCCCAGCGCCAGCCGGGTCCTGGTCTCAACAAGCCTGTCCAGGGAAGAGACAGCGGCGGCAGCCAGGAAGTCTTTTCTTCCGAAGAAGACAAGAGGTATGGCCAGGTAGGGAAGCAGCTCGTCCTGGCGGAACAGAGGACGAAGCAGCCGGTCTTTTGCAGCTGGAAGGAGACTGTTCAAGGGATAAAGGCCGGACGCCTCCAGGCGGCGGAAAATCCGGCTGTCCTCGAACACCTCCAGATCGGTGGATACCACCAGATCGGGAAGCGGCGCATCCGGAGAGCGGAGATATTCGGACATGTGCCTGCCATAGCCAAGCCCGAAACAGGTGATTGTTAAATCGATGCCCCGGGACGCAAGGCTTTGGCGGATGCGCTCAAGAAAAACAAGCTCCTGCCGGTGCAGGATGCAGATGTTATTCCAGTAAAGAGTTACAGAGATCATACGAGGGACACTCCTTTCCTCAGGCGCTCCTGAAACGTCAGCTGTTCCCGATAAATCCGATCGAGGCGGACAAAAAGCCGTTCTTCTTCGGCCGTCCGCCGGGGAACGGCGAGGACGGCTCCGTTTCCCATGGCAATCCGTTCGGAGGCCATCAGGGCGGTATGGGGATCATGGGTGGCGGCCAGCACCAGCTTTTCTCTGGAAACCAGCAGGTTTAAGGCAGCCCGTTTGTTGATGCCGGCGTTTTCAATTTCGTCAATCAGCACCACCGGGCTGTCGCAGATGGCTGCGATATCGGCGATCATCAGGGCTCTGCTTTGGCCTCCGCTGAGCTGATGAAGGCTCTGATTGAGGAAAATCGGCTCCGGCGTGATCTGGTTCGCCATGTTTAATACAGGCAGCGGACTCAGATGCAGTTTCCTTCGGCAGCGGATATGGAGGGCCAGGAATTCCTCCACTGTCAGATCCAGGACAAAGCGCATGCTCTGAGACAGGTGGGCCACCAGTTCGGAGGAAAGTTCCTGACGCTTGTTTGTAGGCACCGGTTTTCCGTCAATCAGAATCCGCCGTCCCGTAACGGAACTGCCGTCGGCCAGCTGCTCCAGATCTTTCATGAATCTGCTTTTGCCGGAACCTGTATGGCCGACGACGGCATAAAGGGTTCCGGGAGTCAGCGTGAGGGAGGAAAAGGCCTCCGGAGTCCCGTTTTTGTCATAGCCGGGAAGAATGGTGAGCTGCTTCATATGGCATCCTCCTGAATCATGATTTTTTCAACTACGCCCTGCTGGAAGGCGGCGCCGACTCGCTTTTCTCCCACGCAGTAGGAGCAGACGCCGGCAGGCATGGGATGGCGCAGAACATCTCCTTCAAAAGAAGCGCAGTCCGGACGGGAGAGGAGCCAGGACCCCAGCAGCTCGCTTCCGCAGCCGGTCAGTCCGTCCACCGGAAATACGACGGCCTCCGGATTCAGTTCCTTTAGTCGCCAGCGGAGGATCTCCAGTTCCGCCTGGGAAACCATATCCGCTTTTGTCAGGACAAGAAAATCGGCCTGGGTGATCATGGGCCCCAGTCTGCCGGAGGTTCTGGCGCTGGCCATGCAGTCCAGCACGCAGCCTGCGATGGAATGAACCGTAGCCGGAGAGCAGCGGTGGCAGAGACCGGCGGTTTCGATGAGCAGCAGATCGGCTCCCTTCTGCCCGGCAAAGGCCCAGAGCTCCGGAAGATTGGAAACGAGAAAATGATCCGGGCAGACGTCCCGGCTTAGTCCCGTAATGGCCGGCACTCCCAGTTTTTGAAAAATTTTGTCATCATCGGAGGGGATGCAGTCCATCTTGCACACCAGAGGCCGTTTCTGCCGCTTTTGAAAATAAGGCAGCAGGGCGCTGATGACAGCCGTTTTCCCCACGGAAGAAGCGCCGGAAAACAGAATCAGTTTGCTGGGCATAACGTATCTCCTTTCGTAATTTGGGAATCAGCATAGCAGAAGAAATTGACGGACGTCAGTCTCAAATGAGACGGATTATGAAAAAATTTTTCTTGCATTTCGGGAAGTTGTATGATAACATACTGGTTAGCTTAAGCTAACTTAATGGCATCAGGGTTGGACGAAAAAAGGAGATGAAGCATCATGACGCATGAAGAAATGAGGGAAGCTCTGGAAGCTTCCTCTTTATTCCGAAACAGCAGAATTTCCATGGAGGAAATGCGGGAACGGCGCTGCCGGAAAGGCCAGATCCTGACGGACCGAAAAAAAGGCGAAGGGATTCTCGGCCTGATTGCCGGAGGAAAGGTGGATGTTTACAGCATTGCCATGGACGGACGGGAGGTATTGCTGTCCTGTCTGAAAAAGGGGGACTGCTTTGGCATCATCAATCTGTTTACCGATACGGAACTGCCGACGGTGTTAAAATGCAGGGAGGATACCACTCTCCTTACCATCCCCAAGAGCCTGATGGTCAGATGCATGAAACAGGATCCGGAAATCGCCCTGCGCTATACAAGGCTCTGCAACCAGAAAATGCAGTTTCTGATTCAGAAAATCGAGCTTCTGACCATGCAGTCCGCAAGACGGAAACTGCTCCAGTATCTTTTGATTCAGGAGGAAAAGACAGACTCCCTGCCTGCGGAGGACTCCAGAGAAACGCTGGCCGCTCTTTTGGGAATCAGCAGGGCCACCCTGTTCCGGGAGATTTCCCGCCTTCAGGAAGAAGGACTGATTCGTCTGGAAGGCGGCAGGATTCTCATTGCGGATCGCAAAAAACTGGAAACGGTGATGTACGAATGCAGATAGGAGCAGCGCATGCAGGAACAATGCATGCAGGAATGATGTATGCAAGAGCAATACATACGGAAGCATGACGGGCAGAAGCAGCGCAGGGAGTAGCGAAAAAGAGGTAAGGAGAAAGAATGAAGAAGATTGCGATTTATGGAAAGGGAGGCATCGGAAAGTCCACTACCACGGCCAATCTGTCGGCGGCCTTTGCCAGCCGCGGGCTGAAGGTGATGCAGATTGGATGCGATCCCAAGGCGGATTCGACAAAGAATCTGATGGATGGAAAGAAAATCCCCACCGTACTGGATCAGATACGGCAAAAGGAGGACAGGGTTTCCCTGGAGGATCTGGCGTTTCCAGGCTACGGCGGCGTGGTCTGTGTGGAATCGGGAGGCCCGACGCCGGGAATCGGATGCGCGGGAAGAGGAATCATCACCGCCTTTGAAAAGCTGGAAGAGCTGAACGCCTACGAAGTTTTCAAACCGGATATCGTGCTTTATGATGTTCTGGGAGACGTGGTCTGCGGTGGGTTTGCCATGCCCATCCGGGGCGGTTATGCGGATCATGTGCTCATTGTCACATCCGGGGAAATGATGGCTCTGTTTGCGGCGGACAACATTGCCCATGCCATTAAAAATTTCGGAAAACGTGGCTATGCCAGGCTGGCCGGCTACATTCAGAATTCAAGAAATGTGGAAAACGAACATGAACTGGTTCGGAAGGCCGCAATGGAGAATGAC
Organism: Candidatus Copromonas faecavium (nom. illeg.); assembly: GCA_018712915.1. Classification (GTDB taxonomy): domain Bacteria; phylum Bacillota; class Clostridia; order Lachnospirales; family Lachnospiraceae; genus Copromonas; species Copromonas faecavium. The sequence goes on from DVGC01000063.1 coordinate 12,004, forward strand.
ACGGAGATCCTGCATGTTGTACCCAGAGACAGGACCGTACAGATGGCGGAAAACCAGGGGAAAACCGTGATAGAGGCCTATCCGGAAAGTCCGATGGCCGCCTGCTACCAGGCGCTGGCCGATAAAGTCTGGGAGGTGATTCAGTGAGCTGCTGCTTTGAACATACGCTGCATTATTCTTCTCCCGGCCACGGCGACTGGGGCGTGGTGAGAATCGGGATGCTGGCGCCGGAAAGCATTCAGCTGTTTGTATGTCCCAGTGCCTGCGGGCGGCACGGGGCAATCGGCGCCATGAAGCAGGGGTTAAAAAGCCGGCTTCACTATCTTTACGTCAGCCAGAGCGACATTGTAAACGGCTATGACGATCTGATTTCCGATGCGGTGGAAAAGGTCCTGAACGTGACCAGACCAAGACCAAGGGTCTTTTTCATCTTTGTCAGCTGTCTGGACGATCTGATCGGGACCGATCATGAAGCGCTTCTGGAGATTCTTGGAGAGCGTTATCCTGACATTCAGTTCCGGATCTGTCATATGAATCCCATTTCCCTGGGTTCCAAGACGCCGCCGCCTGTTTCGATTCAGAATAACCTTTACAGCCTTCTGGAGAAAACGGAAACGACGGACGAAGGACTCAATTCCATTGGAAATCTGGAAGTCTTTGCGCCTTCCTGCGAGTTATATTCCTTTCTGAAGCATCATGGCGCTCCGCCGCTTCGGCATATTTCGGCATATCAGAGCTATGATCAGTACCAGGAAATGGCAAAAAGCCGGTTCAACCTGGTCTTTGGAGCGGCCGGGCAGCAGGCGGCCGGACAGATGGAAAAGCGTCTCGGGATTCCCTGGGCATTCTTTCCTGTTACCTATGATATGGAGGAAATTGAAGCGGCCTATCGGAACATGGAGAAGCTTTTGTTTCCCGAAAGCAAAGAACCGTTTTCCCTGGATATCTGGAAGGAACGGGCCGGGGACGCCATCCGGCGGGCGAAAAGCTGTCTGGGGGATTTCCCCATTCTCATCGACGCTTCGGCGACGGCGCAGCCCTTTGGTCTGGCCAAGGCTCTTTTAACCTACGGATTCCGCGTGGTTCGTGTGGAAGCCCAGGAATGCGCGGCCTTTGACAGGGAGCATCTGGACTGGATTTTAAGGGAGCATCCCCAGGTGGAGATTTTCCAGCCGGAGCATCACCGGGCGGTCCTGTTTGACCGGAGGCTGGAAGAAAGCCTGGCCATCGGAGTGGAGGGCTCTTATCTTGCAGGCTCCAGACATACGGCGGATCTGTTCAATGACGGCGGCATGTTCGGATACGACGGAATCTGCCGGCTGATGGAGCTTTTAATGGATGCGTTCCGTACCGAAACCGACCTGGAACAGCTGATAAACGGATATGGATTGGTGGTGTGATATGGCAAAATTATCCTTATGGATTCCTCCCTTTTCTCCCGACTATTCCGGAGCGGCGGCCGTTTTGTTTGATTTAAAAACGGTGACGGCCATGCACGATGCGTCCGGATGCACGGGAAATTATACGGGGTATGACGAACCCAGATGGTACGGCTCCCGGTCGGCCATCTACTGCTCCGGGCTCAGGCAGATGGACGCGGTGCTGGGAGACGATGAAAAGCTGATCGGGAAACTGACTGCGGCGGCAAAAGATGTGAAGCCGGATCTGATGGCGCTGATTGGGAGTCCGGTTCCTATGGTCATCGGCGCCGACTTAAAGGGAATTGCCGTGGAACTGGAGGAACGGACCGGCATTCCCAGCTTTGGATTTGATACCACAGGGACGGCTTATTACGACAAGGGCGCCTTACAGGCGGCGAAGGCGCTGATGGATCGGTTCTGCCAAAAGCAGGAAACCGTGCCGGGACGGATCAACATTCTCGGGGCCCTTCCCATGGACTTCGGCCGCGGCAGCGATCTGGAGCATTTAAAGGAGCTTTTAAGGAGTGCCGGATATGAGGTTGGCCTGACCATGGCCTATGGCTATACGTTAGTGGAGCTTTCCATGGCAGCCTCCGCACAGGTGAATCTGGCGGTGTCGCGGTTTGGCTATCTGATGGCGCGCTATATGGAAGAACGCTTCGGGATTCCATGGCTTTGCGGCTTTCCGGCAGGTGAGCGGGGAGCCGAAGATTATCTGAAGGATCTGGAGCAGGTGCGGCGTCTTGGAAATCCGAAGATCCGAAAGGCATTCCCGGAAGCCGGAGCGAAGGCGGTTCCTCCGGGCGCGTCAGAGGGAAAGGCGGGGCAGGATGCCTGGGTTCCGGGAACGGAAACGCCCCGGGAGGGCCCTTCCGTTCTGGTCATCGGCGAGCAGGTGATGAGCAACTCCCTGCGGACGGCCTTCGGCACGGAGTTCGGGTGGAGTCAGATTGCCGTCGGGTGCCTCTATGGAAGAGAGGAAGCACTGTCTCTGCCGCAGGATCTGGATCTGACGGAGGAGGCGCAGATTCGGCAGGCCGTCAATGCTCCGGAATATGATCTGGTTGTTGCGGATCCGTTTCTGAAGGTGCTGCTGGAACCGGAAGCTGAGAAGGAGTTCCTGGCATTTTCCCAGTATGCAGTATCCAGCAAACTGGGAGAGCAGGACAGTGCCTGCGTCACGGGCAGACATTTTAATGAATGGTTTGAAGAGAGGAGACTATCATGAGAAGAAAAAATCTATTGGCGGCCGCGGCCGTTGCAGCAGGTCTTGCGTTGTCTCTTGGCGCCTGCGGGGCCAGCGGGACAGCCGGAACGGCCAACGCATCCTCTGAAGCGGCAGCCGCTTCAGAGGAAAGCGGGACGGGGGATGCGTCGCAGGATGCTTCGTCCGGCGAGGCTTCTTTGGACGAAACGGAAGAAGGCGGAGAACCGGCGGAAGGAACCAGGGTGATTGTGGATCATACGGGAAAGGAAATCGAGATTCCCGAAGAAATCAACCGGATTGTGATCTCCTCCATCCTGCCGCTTCCCTCGGTCTACTGCCTGTTTGAGGGTTCTGCGGAGAAGCTGGTGGGAATGCATCCCTCCTCCATGGCGGCGGCGGAAAATTCCATGCTGCCCAAGGTGATGCCGGATATTCTGGACGTGAATACGGATTTCCTTGCAGGGAATGAGTTAAACATCGAAGAGCTTCTGAATCTGGATCCGGACGTGGTATTTTACAGCGCCGACAATACGGATGAGTATGAAAAACTGGCGGCAGCAGGAATTCCGGCCATCGGATTCTCCACCTCCAACTGGGACTATGACTGTGTGACCACCTTTGAGAACTGGGTTACTCTTCTGGGCCAGGTGCTTAATCAGGAGGACAAGGCGGCAGGCATTGCGGAATACGGGCATCAGGTATATGAGGAGGTTCAGGAAACTCTGAATGCCGCCGGTGAAATTGAAAAGCCAAAGGTCCTGATTTTGTTTAACTATGCCAACGGCGTCATCAAAACTTCCGGAAGCAATTTCTTTGGACAGTACTGGATCGATTCCACGGGAGGCGTCAACGTGGCGGCGGATTTAAGCGGAACGCCGGAAATCAACATGGAGCAGATTTATGAGTGGAATCCGGACATCATTTATATCACCAACTTCAGCCCCTATCAGCCGGAGGATCTGTATAACAACGCCATCGAGGGCCACGATTGGAGCACCGTGAAGGCCGTCCAGGATCAGAAGGTCTACAAATTCCCGCTGGGAATGTACCGCTGGTTCCCGCCGGCATCCGATACGCCTCTGGTGTTAAAGTGGCTGGCTCAGAAAAACCAGCCGGAGCTGTTTGCCGACATTGACATGGAAGCGGAGGTTCGCAGCTATTACCAGCAGTTCTACAATGTAGAACTGACGGATGACGATATTTATCAGATTTTCCATCCGGCCAGCGAGGCCTCGGGACTTAGCAAGTAGTCAGGAGAGAGCATGAAACAGACACAGAAGAAACAACACTTGATGAGCCTACTGATTTTTCTGATGCCTTTTGCGGCCACCGTCGTCTGCGTTGGAATCGGAAGGTATCACATTACTCCGCTGGAATCGCTGGAAATTCTGCTGTCTCCCCTTACCGGAGCCCAGGTGGACGCCCAGGGATGGTCTGTGGTTTACAATGTCCGGCTACCCCGGATCCTGCTGGCCCTGTTTGTCGGCATGGGACTTTCCGTTTCCGGCGCCTCTTTCCAGGCCCTGTTTTCCAATCCGCTGGCAACTCCCGATACTCTGGGAGTGGCCACCGGGGCCTCCTTCGGAGCGGTATTGGCTCTTTTATTTACAACCAACGTCTTGACGGTACAGATATCGGCTCTGATTATGGGACTGGCGGCTCTGGCAGGAACCTGCCTGATCAGCCGGCTTAATGGAAAATCCAGCATTCTGATGGTGGTATTAGGAGGCATGGTGGTTTCTTCCCTGTTTCAGGCTCTGGTTTCTCTCGTAAAGTATGTGGCCGATCCGGAGGAACAGCTTCCTGCCATTACCTACTGGCTGATGGGAAGCATGTCCAGGGCCACCTACCCGGGGCTTGCCGTCGGCGTCCCCCTGATTTTCATCGGGACGGTCCTGCTGTTTTTGCTGCGGTGGAGGCTGAACATCCTGTCTCTTTCAGAGGATGAAACCAGGGCGCTGGGAATCGATGTGAAAAAGCTGCGGATGCTGGTGATAGCGGCGGCCACGCTGGTGACAGCCTCCTGCGTGTCCCTCTGCGGCCAGGTGGGCTGGGTAGGCCTTCTGATTCCCCACGCGGCCAGAATGCTTTATGGCAGCGATAACCGCAAGGTGATTCCGGTCAGCATCGGATTGGGCTCCGCCTTTATGGTCATCATCGACACGGCGGCCAGGGCGGCGACAGCGGCGGAAATTCCCGTATCCATTCTTACGGCCATCATCGGCGCGCCGTTCTTTATCCTGCTTTTAAGAAAAACGGGAGGTGCAAAACTTTGAGATTTGAAGTGCTGAACGGAAGCTTCGGCTATGGCAGAAGCCGGGTGCTTCAGAACATTTCCTTTTGCCTGGAGGATCAGGAGATTCTGGCGGTTTTAGGGCCCAACGGCGTAGGAAAAACCACGCTTTTGAAGTGCATGATGGGGCTCTTAAAATGGAAGGAAGGCGTCACCGTGCTGGATGGGAAAAATATTTCAGATCTGCGGCACAGCGAGCTCTGGAAACGGATCGCCTATGTGCCCCAGTCCAAGGGAATTTCCCTGTCCTATACGGCGCTGGAGATGGTGCTGATGGGCCGTTCCTCCAGGCTGGGCCTGTTTACCCAGCCCTCCAGGGAGGATCTGCAGATTGCGAAGGAGGCAATGGAGGAGGTCGGCGTCCTGTTCCTTCAGGATAAACCGTGCAGCCAGATGAGCGGAGGCGAGCTGCAGATGGTTCTGATTGCCAGGGCTCTCTGCACCCAGCCGGAAATGCTGGTGCTGGATGAACCTGAGTCCAATCTGGACTTTAAGAATCAGCTGGTGATCCTGGATATCGTGAAGAAGCTTTCCAGAGAGCGGGGCATTGCCGCCATTATCAATACCCATTATCCGGCTCATGCATTAAAGATTGCCGACAAGGCGCTGATTTTAAACCGCGCCGGCAGCAGTTTTTACGGGGCTGCCGGCGATGTGATCACGGAGGAGCATATGAGGACTGCTTTCTCCGTGGAGGTAAAAATTGCTGATTACTGTCATGAAGAAAAGCATTACTATAACGTGATTCCCATCCGGGCCGTGGAGGACACCGTTCGGAAGCAGGCCGGCAGTTAGAGTTTCAGTAATTTAAGAAGGACAGGCTCAGAAAACAGAAACGCGCAGAACCGACGAATCGTTCAGAAAAGCGGGTCAGTGCGGGATGGAAATGTCTGGTGCATTTCGTATCCCGGAAGCTGACCCGCTTTTGCATGAAGTGAAATTTTTCTTTACATCATCCTGGGGCAGCCTCCTGCCCGGCCGCCCAGTACCTTTGTTCCGATGAGGTTTTCCCATTTAAAGTCTGCTTCCGGTTTCCGGCCGACCAGGAAATTTCCGGCTCTCTGGGTCAACTGAGCAAAGTTGACGCCGTAATCCTCGGAGCCCTGGGCGTAGGTATAGATGGAAGCCTCCGATCCCATAAATCCGATATCTGCATCGCCGGAAATCAGGGCGGACATGACTTTGTCGGCTCCGTTTCCGTTTACCAGTGTCAGATCGATTCCCTCCTCTTCAAAATAACCCAGTTCGATGGCCGCATACTGGGGCGCGTAGAAAATCGAATGGGCGACTTCGTTTAAGGTAACGGGGATCAGCGTTTCAGATTCCTTCTGGCATCCGGCAAGAGACAGGACAAGAAGACTGCCGGCAAGAATGCTGCAAAAGATTCGTTTCATAAATTCCTCCCGAAAGGATAGCTTATAAGCCATTGTATGTGAGGAATGCGGGAACAGTGAAAGAGAGAAGTGCCGTGAAAAGATTGAGAAGAATATGGGGATTGTGAAGCTGTGGCAGAAGGGTGCAGGGGGGCGGAAAGGCGCTGCGGGAGATACGGCCATTGTGAAGCCATTGAGGAAAATGTGGCTGCTGAGAAAGCACTGAGAAGGGGGCGGATGTCGGAAAGATGCTGCGGAAGATACGGCCGGCGGAATATGATCGGAAATTATCGAAAAGAAGTGATTGAATGCGGGCGCGTTTCCGTTTACAATAATAATATGTGCGGCTTTGGCCGGACGGTTTGATATGATGCAGAAGGCGGTGGGGTATGGAGACAGTACAGGGAAGAACCGTATCGGATGGAATTGCCATCGGGAGAATTTTTTATTACCGGCACATCCGGATGACAGCAGTAAGGCATGATGATGCGGATGTGAGAGAGGAATTGCTTCGGTACGAGGAAGCGAAAATCAGAGCTTCCAGCCAACTTCGGGAACTGTTTGAGAAGGCCAGCAAAGAAGCAGGGGCGGAAAATGCTGCCATTTTCAAAGCCCATCAGGCGCTTCTGGAAGACGAGGCGTACGGAAATTTTATTATTGACCGAATCCGCGGGGAAAAGGTCAATGCAGAATATGCAGCAGCTCTGGCGGGCGAATATTTTGAGCGGCTGCTGTCCGGCCTGGAGGATGAGGATACCCGGGAACGGGCGGCCGACGTCCGGGATGTGACGGAGCGCCTCTTAAGGATTCTGTCCAGTCAGATGGAGGAAGAACCGCTGCTTCCGGAAGAACCGGTGATTGTGATGGCCGGCGATCTGTCTCCCAGTGAGACCATTCGCTTTGATCGTTCCAGGCTTTTGGGTTTCCTTACGGAGCAGGGGTCTCTCAACTGCCATATGGCGATTCTTGCCAGATCCATGTCCCTTCCTGCCTTAACAGCCATCACTCCGCAGGAAGAATGGGACGGAAAGATGGTCATTCTGGACGGACAGACGGGCACCCTGTACGTGGATCCGGACAGCAGAACCATGGAGCGCATGAAAAGGAAAAAGGAGCAGCTGGAGCAGGAGCATCGGGAGCTTCTTTCTCTGATTCATGCAAAAGATGAGACAGCCGACGGGACCCGGGTAAAGCTTTATGCCAACATTGGAAACGTAGCAGACGCCAAAGAGGCTCTGTCCTATCATGCGGCAGGCATCGGCCTGTTTCGGAGTGAATTTTTATACCTGGGACGGGAGGATTATCCTTCGGAGGAAGAACAGTTTCAGGCATACCGGCAGGTGGCGGAGCAGCTGGATGGAAAAGAAGTCATCATCCGTACTTTGGACATCGGCGCCGATAAGCAGGCAGAATATTTCGGACTGGGAGAGGAAAGCAATCCGGCTCTGGGTTTTCGCGCCATCCGGATCTGCCTGATGCGGCCTGAAATTTTAAAGACCCAGATGCGGGCTATTTACCGGGCCAGTGCGTATGGCAGGATCTCGGTCATGTTTCCCATGATCGCTTCCCTCTGGGAGGTACAGGAAGCAAAACGCATTGCCGGTGAGGTCCGGGATGAATTGAATAAGGAAGGTGTTCCCATGGGACAGGTGGCCTTTGGGATTATGATTGAGACGCCTGCGGCTGCCGTCATGAGCGACGTGCTGGCCCGTGAGGCAGAATTTTTCAGTATCGGAACCAATGATTTGCTGCAGTACACGCTGGCGGTGGATCGGCAGAATGAGAAGCTGGAGCCGTTTTATGATGCCAGGCATCCGGCGGTTTTGCGTCTCATTGAACAGACGGTAAAAAATGCCCATGCGGCCGGCTGTACGGTGGGAATCTGCGGTGAAATGGGAGCGGATCCGGAGCTTACGGAAACATTTTTGCGAATGGGTGTGGATGAGCTTTCCGTTTCCCCGTCGGCGCTGCTAAAAGTACGGCAGCGGATACGGGAAATCAGATTGGACAAATGAAGGAGAATATATGCAGAAACAATCTTACGAAATCATTGCCCTGGATTTGGACGGGACGCTGACCAACCGGGAAAAGGTGGTGACGCCAAGAACCAGAGATGCGATCATGGAGCTGCAGAAACAGGGAAAACGGGTGGTATTAGCCTCCGGACGGCCCACTATGGGGGTCATGCCTCTGGCTAAAGAGCTGAAGCTTCCCGAGTACCATGGATTTATTCTGTCATTTAACGGCGGTATGATCATTGACTGCGCCACAGGAGAAACCATTTTTTCCAGGATGCTGCCGGTGGAGGCTAACCAGAGGATTATGGAACTGGCTTTTGATAATCAGGTGGCGTTTCTGACTTATGAAGGCGACCGGCTGATTACAAACGATGCGGAATGTCCCTACTGCATGATTGAGAGTACCATCAACCATGCGGAACTGGTGGAGGTGGAGGACATTCTGTCCTATGTGAATTTCCAGGTGCCGAAATTTCTCTTTGCAGATGAGGGCGGTTACCTAGCCATGGTGGAGCCAAGAGTGAAGGCGGCCCTTGGAAGAAATTTCAGTGTTTATCGTTCTGATCCCTATTTTTTGGAAATCCTTCCCAGAGGAATTGATAAAGGACAGAGTCTGGAACGGCTTTTGGAGCATCTGGGACTTCCCAGAGAAGCACTGATTGCCTGCGGAGACGGATACAACGACTTATCCATGATTCAGTATGCCGGATTGGGAGTGGCCATGGAAAATGCGGTGCTTCCGGTACGGAAAGAGGCGGATTATGTGACTGCTTCCAACAACGAAGATGGGGTGGCGGAAGTGATCGAAAAATTCATGCTTTTTTAGCAAAGGACTGGACTTAAAAACTTTAATGTGCTAAAATGGAGCAGAGAAAGCGGGGTTGCCTGTTCGCCAAAATCGGGCGGACGGAGGGGTTCCCAATGGGGCAGCCATTGGGATGGGAGCTCCAATTTTGATGGAAATGGGGAAGGTGAATTATGAATAAGAAAATCAAGACCGAAGCGGTCGATCATCTATTTGAAGCGATTCTGACCTTGAAAACTCCGGAAGAATGCTACGCTTTTTTCGAAGATGTATGTACGGTCAATGAACTGCTGTCCCTTTCGCAGCGGTATGAGGTAGCAAAAATGCTCCGGGAAAAGAAAACCTATCTGGATATTGCGGAACGTACGGGTGCATCCACGGCAACCATCAGCCGCGTCAACCGGTCGCTGAATTACGGAAACGATGGGTATGATCTGGTATTTGAACGACTGGGGTATGAAACAGGTCCGCAGGAAAAATAAAAAGAAGCGGATAAAAAAGAGCTTGTGAAAACATGGATTCGTTTTCGCAGGCTCTTTTTGCCGTTCTTTTTCTTTGGTCTTTTATTTCTTTTTGGAAGGCGGGTTTTCCTCCCGGATCTGGTCGGCCAGCCGCTCGATCATCTGCTTTTTCAGATAAACATCGAAAGCCAGTTCACAGATAAAGGCAAACAGCTGCAGGGCATCCCGCTCCGGTTCCTCCGTATCGGTAAAGATTTTTTGGGCAGTTTTAAATTTTTCCCGCACATCTTCCTGAAGTCTGTCCATCTGTCCGTGTTCCATGGAAAAAATTTCCGTGTAGACCCGGGACAGAGGAACCTGCGTTTCGCCGAAGTGATGTTCGGTGATGTAAGAGAGAATGGTCTCGATATCGTTGAAATTAAGCAGATTTTTAAAATAATAAATAAAAATAAGCAGAAGAATATGCTCCTGGGTATATTTCTTCCGGACAGGGGGAGGGAGCAGATTGTTCTTCGCATAGTTGTTAATCATGGTTTTTGTGAGGACCTTGTCATCGGGATACCGCTTCATAGATTCCAGATGGCTTTCCATAAAGGTGGTAACCTGATCCATGTATAAATCGATTTTTGGAATATCCTCCACATGGATGCGGCCCAGACTGTTTAAGTGGGAGAGAAGATCTTCCAGACGTTCTTCATTGGTTTTCATGTCCAAGCTCCTTTCACATAATATTATATAGTATTAAAAACCATATGACAAGAGGTAAATGTATTTTTCGGATTCGATTCGTTTTGACCGGTTAAATCTGGATTTGCTCTGCCGGATGCCTGCTGACAGGTTTTTAAGTGATTTTGCAGAGAGAATGTGAGAAGCGGGGGATCTTCTGATGGGTTCAGGTCGGGGATTGCGCCCCGGGTCCGGCTGTGGTATGATGAACATGTTTTTGGAAGGCGATGGAAAGGGGAAAAGAATGAGCAAATACGATGCGCTGAATCCGATGCAGCGGGAAGCTGTTTTTCACAGGGAAGGGCCGCTATTGATTCTTGCGGGAGCCGGTTCCGGAAAGACAAGAGCACTGACTTATCGGATTGCATATTTAATAGAAGAATGCGGAGTGAAACCATGGAACATTCTGGCCATCACGTTTACCAACAAGGCGGCAGAAGAGATGAGAGAACGGGTCAACGGGCTGGTGGAGCTTGGGGCCGACAGTGTCTGGGTCAGCACCTTCCATTCCATGTGTGTCCGCATTCTCAGAAGATTTATTGAGAACATCGGTTATGAAAAGGATTTTTCCATTTATGATTCGGATGATTCCAGGACTTTGATGAAGCAGATCTTCAAGGAACGGGAGGTAAATAATAAGCAGTACCGGGAGAGGGATATTCTCAGCGTGATTTCAGCGGCTAAAAATGAGATGATTTCCCCGGAAGAGTTCCTGTCCAATGCCAGGGCCGACGGAGACTGGAGGGGACAGAAAATCGGAGAGTTGTACGCGGAATATGAGAGCCGCCTGAAAAAGAACAATGCCTTGGATTTTGATGATCTGCTGGTAAAGACCGTGGAGTTATTTTCCTCCAGCAGAGAGATTCTGGATTACTATCAGGAGCGGTTCCGCTATATCATGGTGGATGAATATCAGGATACCAATACGGTTCAGTTTAAATTAGTGAGTCTGCTGGCAGAAAAATACGGAAATATCTGTGTGGTAGGCGATGATGATCAGTCCATCTACCGGTTCCGCGGGGCCGATATTAAAAATATTTTAAGCTTTGAGGAAACCTTTCCCGGCGCCAGGGTGATTCGGCTGGAGCAGAATTACCGCTCCACGAAGATGATTCTGGATGCGGCCAACCAGGTGATTCGGAACAATGCCGGGCGGAAGGAGAAAACCCTCTGGACGGAGAATGAGAGCGGAGAGAAGCTGCTGTTCCGGCTCTTTGATACGGCATCCGACGAGGCGGAGTGGATTGTCCGGGACATGATAAAAAAGGGCGGCGCCTGGAAGGATTATGCCGTTTTGTACCGCACCAATGCACAATCCAGGCTTTTTGAGGAGAAATGCATCGCCTATAATGTGCCTTACAGGCTGGTGGGCGGCGTGAACTTCTATCAGAGACGGGAAATCAAGGATATTCTCTGCTATTTAAAGACCATTGCCAATGGACGGGATGATCTGGCTGTACAGAGAATCATCAATGTGCCCAAGCGGGGCATTGGAGCGACCACTGTGGCCAAGGTGGGACTGTTTGCCGCGGACCATGACATCAGCTTTTATGATGCTCTGCTGCAGATTAAATCCGTGCCGGGGGCGGGACGGGCCGCATCGAAGATTGCCGCATTTACGGCCCAGATTGACCGGTTCCGCTTTTTGATGGAGCAGGAGACGCCGATTGAAGATGTAATTGAGGAAATTCTTTCTTCCACCGGATACCGGGAGGAGCTGATGGAGGAAGGAGAAGTGGAGGCCAATGCACGTCTGGAAAATATCGACGAGCTGGTGAATAAGGCTGCTTCTTATTGGGAAGAGGCAGAGGAACCGACGCTTTCCGGCTTTTTGGAGGAAGTGGCGCTGGTGGCGGACGTGGACAGCGTAAGCGAGCTGGAGGACCGGGTGGTGCTTATGACGCTCCATGCAGCAAAAGGACTGGAGTTCCCTTCCGTTTACATGAGCGGCATGGAAGAAGGGCTGTTTCCCAGTTCCCGGTCCATTTCAGAAAGCGAAGATGCCATTGAGGAAGAACGGCGACTCTGCTATGTGGGAATTACCCGGGCAGAAAAGCATTTGACGCTGACGGCCGCCAGACAGAGAATGTCGAAGGGAGAGACGCACTGGTCCCGGCCCAGCAGGTTTGTGGAGGAAATCCCTGAAGAATGTATGGACTGGGAGGAGGGAAATTCCCTGTACGGCTCCCCCAGAAAATCCATTCGCTTTGAGGAGGACGGTCTTCCATGGGCTGAGAGCGGGGTGGAAAGAGGAGGTTTTTCCGGTTACGGGGAAAGAAAAGGGCAGCAGGGCGGGGAGCCTTCCGCGTCTTATTTGAAGCGGGACAGCTATGGAGTCGGCAGCCGGATGCTTTCGGAAACATCTGCAGCGAAGGGAGGCTTTTCCGGAAAAGGAGCGGCCTTCAAGGGCTCCTTCGGGAAGACCTTTACGGTACAGAAGGTGGAATCCCTTTCCTATGGACCTGGAGACCGGGTGCTTCATGACCGGTTTGGAGAGGGGACAGTGAAGGAAATCCGGGACGGCGGCAAGGATTATGAGGTGACAGTGGCTTTTGACAGTGTCGGAGTAAGGAAGATGTTTGCATCTTTCGCAAAGTTAAAAAAGCTGTAAAAAAGTTAAAATTGGGATAGTAAAATGAACAAAAAAATGTTATACTGTCAGAAAGGACAAACTGGAAAGGATGTGCGATATGAATAAGTTTGATATGATGAGCAAGGACGCGCTGAGCAAGATGGAAGAAATCATGAACGCTTCCAGATTAAGCGAACTGCTCCACAAAAAAGAAGACGAGGAAAGGAAGAAAAACTGTATCCTCTGGGTTCTTGCAATTATCGGAGCGGTAGCAGCGGTTGCAGCAATCGCTTATGGCGTATATCGCTTCTTTACGCCGGATTATCTGGAAGATTTTGAGGATGATTTCGACGATGACTTTGACGATGACTTCTTTGAGGATGAGGAGGAGACTGAGAAGAAGGAAGAGCCGAAGGAGACGAAAGAGAGCAACACAGCAGAAGAATAAATTCGTGACAGGGAGAGGCTGATGCAGGAGTGCTTGCACGGCCTCTTTTTCAGTTGACGGATGTTTGACTTAAAGAACGCGTCCGGAGGTCAGAGCCAAGCTTCTGTGGGCGGCGGGACGTCTTTGAGGAACCGTGTTTTCCAGGAATGAAATTGTCCAGAAGGTTCATGCTTTAATTGCAATGGGGATACAGGAAGAGGTGGCTGTCGATAACTGGCGGGATGCTCTTATTCAAATAATATTGGAAGTATTTTGATAAAAAGGTAAGGAGAAAACAGAGTGAAAAAGGGAGAAATTTATACAGGAACGATAGAACGGCTGGAGTTTCCCGATAAGGGAATCCTGTTTCTGGAGGGAGAAAAGGTTGTGATCAAGCATACGCTTCCCGGACAGAACGTGGAATTTATGGTGACAAAGAAGAGAAAGGGAAAATGCGAAGGAAGGCTGATTTCGATTCTTTTCAAAGCGGAGTATGAACGGGAGCAGCCAGAATGCCGTCACAGCGGGCTGTGCGGAGGATGCAGCTATCAGACAGTTCCTTATGAAAAGCAGCTGGAACTGAAAGAGAAGATGGTTCGGGGGATTTTAGACGGTGCGATAGAAGGGGATTACTGTTTTGAAGGTATTAAGGGGAGTCCTCTGATATTTGAATACAGAAATAAAATGGAATATTCGTTTGGGGATGAGGTGAAGGACGGTCCCCTGGCGCTGGGAATGCATAAGCGAGGCAGCTTTTATGATATTGTGACAGTGGATGGGTGCCGGCTGGTTCATCCGGATTATGGAAAAATACTGGATGCCACGCTGACTTATTTTAAGGAAATGGGAGGCCATTTCTATAAAAAACTGGCTCATGTCGGATATTTGAGGCATCTTCTGGTTCGCAGAGGCGTACAGACCGGGGAAATTTTAGTGGACCTGGTGACCACAGGGCAGACGGAGGGAGGATGGGAAGCTCCTGTTTCTGAGGATGAGTTCCTTTCCGGCTGGAAGAAACGTCTTTTGGACCTTTCCGTGGAAGGACGTTTTGTTGGAATTCTTCATACCAGAAACGACAGTCTGGCAGATGTGGTTCAGGACGGCGGAACAGAGATTCTTTTTGGCCAGGGATGGTTTTATGAGGAACTGCTGGGGCTGAAGTTTAAAATCACGCCGTTCTCCTTCTTCCAGACCAATTCCCTTGGAGCAGAAGTGCTTTACCGCCAGGTGAGGGAATATATTGGCGATGTCAAGGGAAGCAGGGTGTTTGATCTGTATAGCGGAACGGGTACCATCGCGCAGATTCTGGCGCCTGTGGCAGAGCATGTAACCGGAGTGGAAATTGTTGAGGAGGCGGTGGCGGCCGCCAGGGAGAATGCGGCGCTCAATGGCCTTTCCAACTGTGAATTCATTGCCGGAGATGTTTTGAAGGTACTGGATACGCTGACAGAACAGCCGGACTTTATCATCCTTGACCCACCGCGGGAGGGAATCCATCCGAAGGCGCTGCCGAAGATTCTTGCTTACGGCGTGCAGAGAATCGTATACGTAAGCTGCAAGCCCACCAGCCTGGCCAGAGACCTGCCGGTCTTCCAGGCGGGGGGATATAAGGTGGAGAAGGTCTGCTGTGTGGACCAGTTTGCGAATACGGGGCATGTGGAGTGCGTAGTATTGATGTCAAAAGTCAAAGAATAGAATATTGGAAAAGTGTAGAAAACAAGGGATTTCTGGGAGTCGGGACTTGTCAGAGGGCAGGTTCGGGTTCCCGGATTTTTTCGTTTTATGGGTAAGTGGGAATTGGTCTACGGTGGAAAATAGCGGAGAGTTGAGTGGTTGATTTTGATATTGGGGGTGTTGAGTTGACAGGTTGGATAAATGGTATGTTGAGTTGACAGGATTGACATTTGAAGACAAATAAGGGAAACGGCATCCTGAATGGATATTAGGCTCTGTTTGTACGAAGATGTTTTCAGAAGTGTATAGGTAGTCATTGGCATACTCTCTTACTGGCTTGCGTACCATAAATTGATACAATGCACCCAAATTGCGTGATTGGGTGCATTTC
>DVGC01000064.1 GCA_018712915.1 Candidatus Copromonas faecavium (nom. illeg.)
TAAAAAGACTCATCCGGACCGCATGGAGACAAAGAAGTACTGCAGATTCTGTAAGAGACATACGATGCACAAGGAAACCCGGTAATCCAGGTTGTTCAAGAAGGACGTGAATCTATGGGAGAAACAGCAAGTAATGAGAAGGCTCCGAAGAAGAGCTTTTTCAAAGGCCTGAAAACCGAATTCAGCAAGATTATCTGGCCAGGTAAGGACACTCTGGCAAAGCAGACGGTTGCGGTAATTATTACAACAATTGTTCTGGGAATCGTGATTGCAGTCCTTGATCTGATTATTCAATTTGGTCTCAACGTTGTCATTGGTTAAGGATGAGGTGAAGATATGTCAGAAGCGCAATGGTATGTTGTACACACTTATTCCGGATATGAGAATAAGGTAAAGGTCGACATTGAGAAAACGATTGAGAACAGAGGACTTCAGGACCAGATTTTAGAGGTTTCCGTCCCGATGGAGGAAGTCATCGAATTAAAGAACGGCGCGCAGAAGCAGGTGGAGCGTAAAATGTTCCCCGGGTACGTACTGATTCATATGGTTATGAATGACGATACCTGGTATGTTGTCCGGAACACCAGAGGCGTAACCGGGTTTGTAGGTCCCGGATCCAAGGCAGTTCCCCTTTCGGAGGAGGAAATGCGCAACCTTGGCTTCAAGACGCCGGGAGTGGTCGTTGACTTTGCTGTGGGCGATACCGTAGTCGTTACTTCCGGAGCCTGGAAGGATACGGTTGGAGTGCTGAAAACGGTGAACGAGTCAAAGCAGTCTGCCACAATCAATGTTGAGATGTTTGGCCGGGAAACGCCGGTTGAGCTGAGCTTCTCGGAAATCAAGAAAATGTAGCCGGAGCAGATTGAAGCAGGCAGAATACAGAATCAAAGAAACATCAGGCTGCCGGATATATGGCGGCAAGGAGAGGCGGGAAGGTATCTGCCGTCCCGCGTGGGAGGGAAATCCCCGACATTACCACATGATTTAGGAGGTGCCGAATTATGGCAAAGAAAGTAACTGGTTATATTAAATTACAGATTCCGGCTGGAAAGGCAACACCGGCTCCGCCCGTTGGACCTGCTCTTGGTCAGCATGGCGTAAATATCGTACAGTTTACAAAGGAATTCAATGCAAGAACCGCCGATCAGGGTGATATGATTATCCCGGTTGTAATTACGGTTTACGCAGACAGAAGCTTCAGCTTCATCACGAAGACTCCGCCGGCTGCCGTACTGTTAAAGAAGGCTGCCAAGATTAAATCCGGCTCCGCGGTTCCGAACAAGACCAAGGTAGCGACTCTGACAAGAGCAGAGGTTCAGAAGATTGCTGAACTGAAGATGCCTGATCTGAATGCGGCCAGCATTGAGGCTGCCACCAGCATGATCGCCGGAACTGCCCGTTCCATGGGTATTACGGTGGTAGACGAATAGCACTGAATCAGCAAAGCGGCGTGCGGGTTTCGTACAAAGCTGTCCATGAACCCGGAGAGACGGGGAGGCAGGACGAAAGTCCGGCTGAAAGGATGAACCCGCGGCACCTGACAAATGCAGGAAAGGTGCAAAGTTTGTGCAAGGTCGCAGATGGAATGCCAGGTTACTGGCGGATGCGAATTTATAAGGTGGGAGGGAGAACTCCCGACAATACCACAGGAGGTTTATCAGAATGAAAAGAGGAAAGAGATACGTAGAGGCGGCAAAAGCTATCGACCGCGCTACTCTTTATGATACAGCAGACGCAATTGCATTGGTAAAGAAGACTGCTGTTGCAAAATTTGATGAGACGATTGAGGCTCACTTAAGAACAGGCTGTGATGGCCGTCATGCGGACCAGCAGATTCGTGGAGCAGTTGTTCTGCCCCATGGAACCGGAAAGACCGTAAGAATCCTGGTATTTGCCAAGGGTGTAAAGGCTGATGAGGCTCAGGCTGCAGGTGCAGATTTCGTAGGCGCTGAGGAACTGATCCCGAAGATCCAGAACGAGGGATGGCTGGATTTCGATGTGGTTGTTGCCACACCGGATATGATGGGCGTTGTAGGACGTCTGGGCCGTATCCTTGGACCGAAGGGATTAATGCCCAACCCCAAAGCTGGAACCGTAACCATGGATGTTACCAAGGCCATCAACGATATCAAAGCCGGTAAAGTTGAATACAGACTTGATAAGACCAACATTATCCACGTGCCAGTGGGAAAAGCTTCTTTCACAGAAGAACAGTTAGCGGACAACTTCCAGACGCTTATGGATGCAATCATTAAGGCAAGACCCAGCACGTTAAAGGGAACATATTTAAAGAGCGTGACCCTGACCTCCACCATGGGCCCGGGCGTGAAATTAAATGTTGCGAAACTGATGGGCTAATGCTGCAGGAAATCCGGCGCCCGGCCGGAGCTTCTGTGTCAGGATTTGCAAAAAATGATTGACAATCTGAATAGATTATGTTAGAGTATCGGAGTATTGAATGCCGAAGACAGCAGGTGCCGGAAGGCGTAAGGTGAAAACACCTGCCGAGGAACATACAAAACTCACATGCGGAATTTTGTGAACCTCTCTGTCTGCGGACGGGGAGGTTTTTTCCTGTGACGGCTTTACGATACAAGACTAAAACAGGAGGTAAACCATTCATGGCAAAAGTTGAATTAAAGCAGCCGATTGTAGCTGAAATCGCTGAGCTTTTCAACGGAGCAAAATCTGCAGTAGTTGTAGACTACCGCGGACTTACGGTTGAGCAGGATACCGCTCTCCGTAAAAAGCTGAGAGAAGCAGACGTGACTTATAAGGTATATAAGAATACCATGATTCGCTTCGCCGCAAAGGGAACGGAATTTGAAGCTCTCGAGCCCAATCTGGAAGGACCGACTGCTATCGCTGTGTCCAAGACCGATGCGACTGCTCCGGCAAGAGTTCTGGCTGAGTTTGCCAAGACGGCTGACAAGCTGGAGTTAAAGGGCGGTGTCGTAGAGGGAACCTATTACGACCAGAAGGGAATCAATGTGATTGCAACCATTCCTTCCAGAGAGATTCTTCTTGGAAGATTGCTTGGAAGCATGCAGTCCCCCATCGCCAACTTTGCACGGGTTCTCAACCAGATTGCAGAGAAGCAGGGCGAAGGCGCCGAGGCATAATCCGAAGGCGAAGGACAGATTTAGCGGAGGACATTCTCCGAAGGCAGCATAGCGGGAACAGAACGCTGGCTGCATAAACAGTGAAGTATCACCGTATTGATTAAATTTTCATGGAGGTAAATTAAAATGGCAAAGTTAACAACTGCTGAGTTTATCGAAGCAATTAAGGAATTATCCGTTTTAGAGCTGAACGAGCTGGTAAAGGCTTGTGAGGAAGAGTTTGGCGTATCTGCAGCAGCAGGTGTGGTTGTTGCAGCTGGTGCAGCAGCAGGCGGAGCAGCTGAGGAAGAGAAGACTGAGTTCGATGTTGAGCTGACCGAGGTTGGCCCGAACAAAGTTAAAGTTATCAAGGTTGTTCGTGAAGTAACCGGTCTTGGCCTGAAAGAGGCTAAGGACGTTGTTGACGGTGCTCCGAAGGTTCTTAAGCAGGGCGCTTCCAAGGAAGAGGCTGAGGATATCAAGACCAAGCTTGAGGCTGAGGGTGCAAAGATTACTCTTAAGTAATTCAACTGAAAAAAGCCTGATTTTATGGGGAGAATCGCGGAAGCGGTTCTCCTTTTCTTTTTTCCTTTTTTCTTTACTTTGCTTTCCGGATCCGCTACAATAAAAGCAGAGACAGCCTGCAGGGCCGTTTTGCATACGGATGCAGGCTGTTATCTTACAATAGAAAGGGCAGTTTCCTACTGCAGGGTGAAAGCATGAAAGTATTGATTATTGGGGGCGTGGCTGCCGGTACCAAGGCGGCAGCCAAATTAAAGAGAATGGATCGTTCTCTTGATGTAACCATTGTGACCATGGGAAAAGAGATCTCCTATGCGGGCTGCGGTCTTCCCTATTATGTGGGAAATGTAATTGAGGATAAATCGGAGCTGATTGTGAATACTCCGGCCTCTTTTGCAGCCCTGACGGGAGCCAAGGTGCTGACGGAACGGGAAGTGGTCCGCCTGAACGTGGAGGAAAAGAAGGCAGAGGCAAGAAATCTGAGAACCGGGAATCAGGAGGAATATTCTTACGATGTCTGTCTGATTGCCGTAGGCGCGTCTCCCATTGTGCCGCGGCTGGAAGGAATTTCCCTTCCGGGTGTCTTTACCATGCGGACACCCCAGGATGCCATTGAAATCCGGGAATTTCTGGAGACGGAAGCTCCCAAACGCGCCGTTGTGGTAGGCGGCGGTTTTATCGGACTGGAGACGGCTGAAAATCTTCAGGCCCAGGGGCTGTCGGTGACGGTGATCGATATGGCCGACCAGATTATGCCTGGCTTTGACCCGGAGATGGCGGACTATGCGAAACGCCATCTGGTGAAGAAGGGCATCAAGGTTATGACCGGGACGAAGATGGAAGCGATCCTCGGGGACACAAAGGCTGCAGGAGTGAAAACCGATCAGGGAGAGCTGAAGGCAGACCTTGTGGTAATGTCTCTCGGAATCCGGCCCAATACGGCATTCCTAAAGGATACGGGACTGGAGTTTATGCCCAATGGAACCATTCCGGTGGATGGAAAGCTGCGGACCAATCTGGAAAATATTTATGCGGCAGGTGACTGTGCCTGCGTCATGAACCTTCAGACGGCAAAGAGAGCCTGGTCACCTATGGGGTCCTCTGCCAACATGGAGGGCCGTACCTTTGCCAGAGCGCTTTGCGGACAGGATGTGCAGTATGACGGCGTTCTGGGAACGGCCGTGGTAAAGCTTCCTGATCTGAACGGCGGAAAAACCGGCCTTTCCGAAACTGCGGCTAAGGCAGAGGGATACGAGGTGGTGTCCAATGTCTGCGTGGTGGATGATAAGGCCCACTATTATCCGGGCTCCTCTTCCTTTATCATTAAAACCGTGGCAGACAGGAAGACAAGAAAGCTGCTGGGCGTACAGGTGCTTGGTTCCGGCGCTGTGGATAAGGTAACGGATGTGGCGGTGACTGCCATTACCATGGGGGCCACGGTGGCTCAGCTGTCAAATCTGGATCTGGCCTATGCACCGCCCTTCTCGACGGCCATTCATCCGCTGGTGACGGCTATTGGCATTTTGACCAACAAGCTGGACGGTATTCTGGACAGCTTTACGCCCGCGGAATTTGCGGCAGGTGCGGCAGAAGGCTACCGGGTCATTGATACGTCTCCCGTTCCGGCCATTCCGGATGCGCCTTATGTGGACGTAACTCAGGTGAACGGCCCTGTGGACGGACTGGGTAAGGACGAGAAGCTTCTTTTAATCTGCGCTAAGGGAAAGAGAAGCTATCTTCTGCAGAACCGGCTGAAATTTTATGGCTACACCAATACCAAGGTCCTGGAAGGCGGCCTGACCTTTAATGTATATCAGAAGGCAGCTTCCGGAAAGGTGACAGTCAGCGCTGAGGAGATTACCCGGCTGAAAGCACTGGGATGCTTACATAACAAGGGGACTGATAATTTCAACGTCCGTGTGATTACCAGAAACGGAAACATTACGGCGGCGGAGAGCCAGGCCATTGCGGCGGCAGCTGAAAAGTACGGAAGCGGAAGAATTGCCATGACCACCCGTCTGACCATGGAGATCATCGGCGTTCCTTATTCCAATATCGATGCTCTGCGGGAAGAACTGGCAGAGGCCGGACTGGAGACAGGAGGAACCGGTTCCAAGGTCCGTCCGGTGGTGGCATGCAAGGGAACCACCTGCCAGTATGGACTCCTGGATTCTTATGCACTTTCCGACAAGATTCATGAGATGTTTTACCATGGCTACAGCGGCGTGAAACTGCCTCATAAATTCAAAATCGCAGTGGGAGGCTGTCCTAATAACTGCGTAAAACCCAATCTGAATGATTTGGGAATCGTGGGACAGAGAATCCCGCAGTTCAACAAAGACATCTGCCGGGGCTGCAAGGTATGTCAGGTAGAGACTTCCTGCCCGATGAAGGCATCGTCTGTGGTGGATGGAAAGCTGAAAATTGATGGAGAACTGTGCAATAACTGCGGCCGCTGCGTTGGAAAGTGTCCGTTCCATGCACTGGATGAAGGAACCTATGGCTACAAGATTTATATCGGCGGACGCTGGGGTAAGAAGGTGGCTCATGGTCATGCCTTAAGCCCGGTATTTACCAGCGAAGAAGAGGTAATGGCGATTATTGAAAAGGCCATTCTCCTGTTCAGAGAGCAGGGAGAAACCGGTGAGCGGTTTGCAGACACCATTGCCCGCCTTGGCTTTGAAAATGTGGAGCGGCAGTTGTTATCCGATGAAATTCTGTCCAGAAGGGACGCCATTATCGGCGCCAAGCTGCATCTGGTGGGAGGAGCCACCTGCTAATTTAAGCGTAAGAAGCCGTCTGAGAATCGCAACGAAAGGCTTAAAAACCGTCTGGCGGCGGAGACCGAACGCTGCCGGGAAATCAAAAAAGCGGCGCCTGACATGTTCGGGCGCCGCAATTCAGGTTGTGCGCCTTGTGTACGGCCTTTTACGCAGGCAGACAGCCGGAAAAAATGCGAATTTCAGTGGAAAGAACAGGGCGGATATGTTAAAATGGGCAAAGAGCGCCGGGGGCAGAGAAATCTGTTCTGAGAACAGGGGAAGAATCCAGCTCTGAAAAACGGAAAATCTGGCCTTGCATATTGCGGGAGCTTTTCCGGGCGAGGCGGTGGAAGGAGACAGAAATGTTAGAGGAATTAATCGGGCGGTATCCGGTTCTGGAACCCTGCCGTGAGTCAATCCGGCAGGCATATCAGGCTTTGGAGGAATGCTTTCTGGCAGGAGGAAAGCTGCTGGTTGCCGGCAACGGAGGAAGTGCTGCGGATTCGGATCATATTGTGGGAGAACTGATGAAGGGGTTTGTAAAAAAACGTCCCCTGCCGGATTCACTGGTCCAGGCATTAAAGGAGGCGGATCCCCAGCGGGGAGCGGAGCTTTCTCAAAAGCTTCAGGGCGCCCTTCCGGCCATTGCGCTGACAAACCATGTGGCTTTGTCCTCTGCTTTTGCCAATGATGTGGATGGAATACTGAGCTATGCCCAGCAGGTCAACGGTTACGGAAACAGGGGAGATGTCTTCCTTGGCATCAGCACCTCCGGAAATGCGGAGAATGTCATGTATGCGGCAGTAACGGCCCGGGCCAAGGGAATGAAGATCATCGGCCTTACGGGCAGAGACGGCGGAAAACTGGGAGCCTTTGCGGACATTTCCATTGTTGTTCCGAAGCAGGAGACGTATCAGATCCAGGAGCTTCATCTGCCGGTTTATCATGCGCTCTGCCTGATGCTGGAGAAAAGGTTTTATGACCGGTAAGAACCGGGGAAAATCCTGGCGTCCGGAGTATCTGAATCTGTTTGTTCCGTTTCTAATGCTGGTTCTTTCCGAGTGGATAACCGGGAATCTTCCAAATCTGACGCCGGCCGGACTGGTATTAAGCCTGGTGGTTTATGCGATCCTGTATGCCGGTGTTTTTTTCCTGGCGGGAACAACGAAATTATCCTGGCTGATTTTGAGCCTTCTGATTTACGGGCTGGCCGTTGGGGAATACTTTGTTATCAGCTTCAGGGAACGTCCGGCCATGATCTGGGATGTCTTGGCCCTTCGGACGGCCATGACCGTATCAGCCAATTATCATTATGCCGTGACGCTGCCGATGGTACTGTCTCTTCTTGGCGTTTTTGTGCTGGGGATTTTTTCCTGGATGGTTCCGCTTCGTATTTCCGGCAGGAAAAAGAGGGTTAAGGGGCTGGCGGCCTGGACAGGCGGTACGTTTGCCTTCGGCCTTCTGCTTTTTGGCATTCTTGTTCCGAAATTTAACCTGAAAGTTCCCATGTGGGATCCGATTGTCAGCTTTGAGCATCAGGGATTTCTGCTTTCTACCGTTCTGTCCTTTGAATCCCTGTTTCCGGACCAGCCGGAAGGGTACGGGGAGGCACATGCGGAAGCGCTTTTGAAAGAAATGGAAGCAAAGGCACAGGAACTGGGCTGGGAGGAAAGCGGGGGACGGAAAGGCGAAGCGCAGGATGCCGGACAGATGTCGGAAATGTCCCAGGAGAGAACGGTGCCGGTCAATGTGATCTGCATTATGAATGAAAGCTTTTCCGATCTGCGGATTTTCAACGGGCTGGTACCGGGAAATTCTTTTGAAACGGACAGGCCGTTCCTTTCTTTTTTTGACAGTCTGGAGGAAAATGTTCAGAAGGGCTGGCTTTACATGCCGGTTTTCGGCGCCATGACGGCCAACAGCGAATACGAATTTCTTACGGGAAATTCCTGCGCCTTTGTGCCCCAGGGCTCGATTCCTTATCAGTTTTATACCCGGCCCGGCGATACCTCTCTGGCCAGGACATTCAGGGAACACGGGTACCGTACGGTTGCCATGCATCCTTATCCCGGGTATAACTGGAACAGGACACAGGCCTATGAAAACCTGGGCTTTGAGGAATTTCTGGACCAGGAATACTATGATGCCGCCGGTTTTGGAACCGGGGAAGGAGAAATGCCCAGAGGATATCTGAGCGATCAGGCCGACTACCAGGCCATTATCCGTCAGGTGGAGGAAAAGACTCCGGGGGAGAAGCTGTTTCTGTTTAATGTGACCATGCAGAACCATGGAGGATATGAGGTGGCTGATTTTCCGGCGGCGGTTTATGTAAGCCGGTTAAACGGAGAGGACTGCCGGGGGGAATTTCCCAAGGCAGAACAGTATCTGACGCTGATGGAACTGTCAGACGAAGCACTGGCCGGGCTTCTGGCATATTTTTCCGAGTATGAGGAGCCCACAATGGTGGTTTTGTTTGGAGATCATCAGCCCAGTGTGGAGACTTCGTTTTACGAGGCTCTTTATGGCACAGGCTGGAGTGAAGTTCCGGCAGAATTGAAGCTTCATTCTTTTGTGACGCCCTACCTGGTCTGGACCAATTATGACAGAGAGACAGAGGATGCAGGAGATATGAGTGCCTTTATGCTGGGGAATCTTGTGCTTCAGGAGGCAGGACTGGAACCGGACGGATTCCGGTATGCCGTCGAAGAGATGGGAAAGGAGTATCCGGTGGTTCATTCCATGGGGCTTCTGACCGGGGATCATGCGTTCCTTGACGTATTGGAGACGGGAACGCTGGATGTTTCCGGGACCATTTTGGACTATCATACGCTGCAGTATTATAGAATGTTTGAGGAGAAACCGGAATAGAATCCGGGAGTGATGATGAAAAAACGGGAATGGGCTGTGCTGACCTTTATGGCCATGGCGGCTGTGTCAGCTCTTTTAATAGGAATCGGCAAGATTTATGTAATAGGGATTGACGGAGACCGTCTGCGTGAGCCGGAGACCTTAGGGCTTCTGGCAGAAACTGCGGTTCTATTTGCTGCGTTCTTTCTGGAGCTGCGCTTAAGGAAGAGGCTGCTCTGGCGGGCCGTCCTGATGGGAGTGACGGCATCTGTATTTCTCTGGATTCATCAGGCATTTCTTCCGGTGCTTGTGTCGGGGCTTTATCTTTTGGTGCTGGCTGGCTTTGGCAGGTTTCTTCTGGAAGTCATGTCCCGCGGAAAACGGCTTTCTTCGGAACGGCTGGTTTCCTGGCTGGCTGAGTTTACGGCAGGATGCGGAGGGATGATTCTCCTGTTTTGCCTGATGTCCCTGGCGGGAATCGGGGAGATTGCCTATACCAGAATCGCTGTTCTGCTGATTGCTGCCCTGCTGGAAATGCGGATACTGCGGAAAAAAAGAGAAACTGCAGGCAGTACAGGTATCCCGGAAACCACCGGTATTTCCAGGGCTCTGGAACAGGAGCAGCCGATCTCCATGATCGTTGCCGCTCTTTTTGCGCTGATTTTTGCCATGCTGCTGCTCCAGGCCGGCAGGATAAACATCTGCATCGACTATGATTCGCTCCATTACAGTCTGCGTTCAGAGTATATTCTGAATAACGGGAACGGGATTTATGAAAATCTTGGAAGCGTCAACGTGGTTTATACCTACCCCAAAGGATTGGAAATCCTTCTTTTTCCGCTTTCCGGACTGCCGTCTCACAGCTTTTTTCTGGCGTTTCAGTTCTGGATGGTCGGAGGAATTCTTCTGGTCAGCGGCCGGATTACCGGGCTGTTTGTGAACCGGAGGCTGGGCGTTTTATGCATGGCGGTTTTGTCCTGTATCCCGGGAATTATGAATATGGCCGTTTCGGCCAAGACGGATGCGTCCACTGCGTTTTTCCAGCTGGTGATGATTTATTTTCTGCTGCTTTATGCCAAACGGCAGAAAAGCAGTTTCCTGGTGGCGGCAGCAAACGCATTCATGATGACCATGGTCCTGAAGCCAACGGCAGTGGTCTTTTCTACCATTGCTGCGGGTACGGCCGGACTTTATCTGCTGGCTGTGCGCAGACTGCGGTTCCAAATCCGTGGAAGCCTTTTTCCGTCGGCTTTGATGATGGCCCTCATGTGGGTACTGGTATGGCTTCGTACCTGGCTCCTTACAGGCCTTCCGGTTACTTCGGTTTTTTATTCCATCTGGTCCAGACTGGGCTTCTCAGTCCGTTATCCGTTCCGGTTTGATGATCTGCCTTCCAATGGAGGGGCTTTGTTTTCCATAAGCGGGCTGAAGCACATCCTGAAGCGGCTTTTCGGAGTTCTGGCAGCGCCTGTGGGAGAGGACATGGCTCATGTGCGGATTGCATGGGGAACATCTTTCCTGGTGATTTTTCTGCTTTTGCTTCTGGTTCCCCTTGTGGTGGAAATGCGGAAGCTCCGGGAGAGAGAAAAAAAGCCTCTTTTCTGCTTGGTGTGTATTCTTCTGACCAATGGAGCGGCCAGCCTGGCGGCATTGTATCTGCTGTGGCAGGTGGATGGAAATTATTTCATGCTGCTGTATGCGCTTCTTTCCATTCTTGCAGTGATCATTCTGGGGAAAATTCAGAACCGCTTCCTGGCCAGGCTGATTATGAAAATGCTGGTGCCTTTTGCGCTGTTTAACATTACGGTGACGGCAGTCAGCAACTGGAGCGGGACGCTGGGATTAAGCCCGGTTTCCCTGGCCCATGGAGGCTTTTATGACCACAGGCAGGAGGAAAAAGAGCGGCTTTATCATTACGGCAACAGGGAAATATGGGAAATTCTGGCTGAGGATCCTCAGAACCGGGTTTTGATTTTTGGAGATCAGCCGGAACTTTTAAGTTTTCCCTGCAATGCCCAGAGCTATACGGATATTGAAGGAAGCGGAGGAAATTATCTGCTTACGGCCAGCACGGAGGCGCTGGTGGAGTTCCTGATCTATGCCGATATGGATTACGTGTATCTGGGAAGCGGATACGTGAAGCCGGGGACAGAGGCATGGGAGCATGTGGTGACCATGATAAAGGACGGATATCTGACGGAAATGACGTATGAGAACGGAAATGCCCTTGGGGTGTTCAAAAAGGAGCCGTCGTCCGTTTCGGATCCGGATGCGGTGATTGCTGAGTTTTCGGTGAATTACTGGCCCGGCGAGCAGCAGTAGGAAAAGAACGGCCTGATGTCCCGTTCCGGGAAGCCAGGGGCGGAGAAAGAGGACAGGACGCGGACGGCAGAAAATACGGCAGCAGGTTTTGCAAAGAGGAGTTACAGGATGGAGTTACAGGAGAAGCTTGGAGAGGGACTGAGGAGAAAAACGGAAAGCCTTTTGATTTTTGCAATTCTTTTGGGATTCGGGTTTTTCGTGAACCGGGGAGTGGAGCTGAAAGGGCTATACATGGATGATCTGTATCTGTGGTCCTGTTACGGAGAACAGTCTTTTACAGAGTATGTGTTCCCCGTGGGAGGAAGCAGATTCCGCTTCGTTTTTTACCTGGCTTCCTGGCTGGAGCTTCTGTTTTTGGGGAATCATGTGGAATGGATGGTTCCGTTTAACATCATTCTGAACAGCCTGATCGCTTTTTCCATTTACCGGATGTGCCTTTCTTTCAGCGGACAGAGAAAGGCAGTCAGTCTGGTCCTTTCACTGGTTTTTCTAAGCTCCAGGATGGCCTACTACCAGATTGGCCAGTTTTACGGATTGATGGAAAGTCTGGGGCTGTGGGCAGCCATTGGCATTCTGTATCTTCTGTTCCTGTATGTCAACGGGAAGGATGGGGCGGCCTATCTTGGCGCCTGCCTGCTTTATTTTCTGGCCAGTTTTATTCATGAGCGGTATATGGTGCTGTTCCCGGCGCTTTTACTGGCGCTGGCTTTCGGTACCGCAGAAGGTGCAGGAAACGGAAGAAATGAGGAAGAGGAATGGGAGAGCCGGATGGCTGCGCGCCCGGGAAAAGGCCGTTCCAGAGGCAGAGGAAACGGCCGGCAGAATCAGGTTTCTGAGACGGTGTCTGTTCCTAAATGGAGCCTGCTTCTGGTGACGCTTGGCGTGTTTGCCCTGATCCAGGGGATTCGTTTTGTGACCATCGGAACTCTGTCCCCGGCAGGCACAGGAGGAACGGATGTGGCAGATACCTTTCGGCTGACGGATGCCATCAGCCATGCATGGGAGCAGGTGGCATTTGTGTTCGGAAGAAATTCCGGCCCGGATTATCTGTGCATTCTGCCTTTTGCAGACTCGCCGGATGGAATCCGGATGCTGATTCTTCTTTCCAATGTGGTGCTGGCGGCGGCGGTGGCAGCATTTGCCGTGGGCTGGGCAAGGGATCGGGGACGGTTTTTCTTCCATTTGAAAAATGTGGTCCTGTTCCTTGTGTTTATTGCTCTTTGTATCGGATCTTCCAGCGTGACCATCCGGGTGGAAATGCGGTGGGTTTATGTGGTTTTTGCCCTGGCGCTTCTGTTCCTGTCCTATATGACCTCTGTTATGGGGAAAGCAGGAGTGCTGGTATTTCTCTATGCAGCTCTGGCTGTTCCTGCGGAAATGTTTTACAGAGACAACTGGAAAAATCTTTATCTCTGGCCGGAACAGATGAAATATAATTCACTGGCGGAGCAGACCATCGAACGGTATAGGGATCAGATTTTTGAGAAGGATGTTTACATCATCGGGAATACGTATGAGATGAGCGATTTTACGGCAGAAACCTTTTTGAAGGTTTATGACCGTGAGAACCGGCTGGACGGAAAGCGTATCCAGTTTATCGACAGTGATTTTGACTTTAAAGAGATTACGGACGATATGGTGATCCTGAGGGAAGATCCGGAGAACTTCGCTTATCAGGATGTAACAGATTTTGTTAAGAAACAGCGAATGAACCTGGCCTATGGAAGCTATGAGGACGGCTGGGTTGATGAACATGCGAAAATCGTCTTCATGAATGATGACAGAGACACGGTGACGTTGAATTGCTATTATCCAGGAACCATTACCGGTGAACAGGTATGTCGGGTAACGGTGAATGGAGAACGGATGCTGGATTTGGTATTTACGGATCAGAATATGACTTACGAAATTCCGGCAGCTCCTTATCAGATGATATCATTGGAACTGTCCTGCAATTTTTACGTAGCCAATGCCGAGGAGACGAGAGGGGAAGAAAATCTGGCGATGATTGTGAGAATCAACGCTGATTAGATGAGGAGAATTGAATATGGATGAATTGCAAATCGCCGCCGGAGCCGTGATTCTGGCAGTGATGGCTCTGTGTTCCCGCATATTTTGGATGCGGAGAAACATTTCGGCCCATTTAAGTCCAGTCCGGCGCGAGATGAAGAAGGAAAAGGCCTGGCTGCGGCGGGGGGAATATAACGCTGCCATGGTAAAGGGCCGGCAGAACCTGGAGCTCCTGTTAAAACTGGTTGCGGAGTTCCATGGGATTCAGCTGGACAATACGGCCCAGGCGATGGCCAATGCCAAGGCGGGACCGGCCAGGGGCGCTTTTTCTGCGCGAAAACATCAGGGCCGGCGGGTGAAGAAGGTTATGACTCACCAGCAGTTTGGCTGGTGGCTGGATTCCAACGGATATCTGGATCGGGTCGGAAAATGGGAGCTGAACGAGATTCGGCTGATTGGAAACAAAGCGGTGCATGAAAACTATGCATCCAAGGAGGACGCGTGGAACCAGTATAATTATCTGGAAGATGTGTTTCAACTGATTTCAGAAAAAAGTGCCGGAAGGGACCGCGGGGGAAAGCCGGGCGGAAGAGAGCAGCCGGAGAACAGGCAGCCTGCAGGAAAGAAGACGGCAGGAAGCAAAAAAAACGGGAAAAAAGATTCTGGGAGGAAAGATTCCGGAAAGAAAGAACCGGAACAGAAGAACACAGGGAAGAAAGACTCGGGAAAAAAGGATCCAGGGAAAAAAGACTCTGGAAGAAAAGAACCAGCAAAAAAGGAATCCGGAAGTAAGAAGCAGACGGGGGCCAAAGAACAGGGGAAGAAACCGGAAAAGAAGGCAGAACAGAAAAAGCAGGAGCCTTTGAAGAAAGAAGCCGCACAGAAACCGAATAACAGGAATGAAGCTGCTGCGAAAGAGCCGGATAAAAAAAAGGCGCCGGAGGGAAAGAAAGCTTCGATGAAGAAAGAGCCTGTGAAACAGGAACCTGCAAAGAATGGGCCTGTGGAGAACCGGCAGGAAGAAGCGCAGCCGGCAGTCAAATTGAGTGCGTCGGCCAAGCGCAGGGCGAGAAGGAAGCGGGCAAAGGCAGCCAAGCTGGCGATGGAACAGCAGAAGGCGGCAGAAGGCATTTTGCTGCAGGAAAACGGTTTGGCCGGAGGGGAGCCAGAGAAGCTGCAAGAGAAATCGAAAGCAGCCGGAAATGTTTCGAAGGAGAAGCGGGAAAAATCGAAAGCAGCCGGAAATGCTGCCGGGGGAAATCCGGAGAGGTCAGAACCGGAAGGAAAGACTCCTGAGAAAAAGCCGGAGAGGTCAGAACCGGAAGGAAAGACTCCTGAGAAAAAGTCGGAGAAGAAAGCTCCTAAGAGGAAGAGAAAATCAAAATCGGCCGGAAAGACTCCGGAGGGGAAAGAGAAAGAAAAAGCTCCTGAAGGAAAGCAGGAAACGAAGACTCCGGAAGAAACGAAGTCCTCAGTGAAGCAGGAAATGAAGGCTCCGGAGGAAGCGAAGTCCTCAGTGAACCAGGAAATAAATGCTTCGGAGGAAAAGGAAGCAGCCCCGGCCCGGAAAAAGAGAACCGGCCGCCGCAGACCCCGCAGAAAGAAGTCACTGCCCCAGAGTCTGTCACAGAGCATTGGAGGAGCGAATGAAGCAGCGAATTAGGAAATGGTGCTACGCAGGGTTTCCCCTGCTGGGGGACCTGTTTTATCTGGCCTATCTTCAAAGATCGGCAATAGACATGGTATATTCCGACTATATTCGTCTGATCAATTCCTATTTGCCGGACGTCTGGAACCCGGAAAAATTTTTTGTGCCAGACCTTCTGACCAGAATCCCTGTCAACTATCTGGAGCGGGGACTCAATGTGGAATTGTTCGGTTACAGCGTAACCTTTGACCGGATCATGGGAGTCCTTGGCTTCGGACTTTCTGCCCTGGTAATCGGAATGTATGCCCGCCGCCAGCGCATCGGTCTTGGCTGGTATGCATCGGCCATGGCGGTCATGTTCAGCCTGAATAAATGGGAAATGCTTTATAACGGAACCGGATGGGCCCATTTTCTGGCCTTTGCCTGCTTCTTTTTCCATTATTATCTGCTGGATCGGGTTTATGAGGTGCGCAATGGAAAGCGGACGGTTCAGGGAGAGCGGGTGAGCAGCAGGAAATGGCGCAGGCAGCTGGTCTGGCTGGCCGTTCTGCCGGCGCTCATTACCATTGGGACAGCCGGTCCATACTGTGCCATTTATACCATGACTCTGGTGCTGGCCTATCTGTTCATTGAGATCAGGAATCAGGTGATTCTGCATCAGGGAATCCGGAAAGTCCGCCGTGAGCTTGAGAAAGCGGGAGAAAGGCCCGGAGCCATCGGTGTGATTGATTCCAGGACCTGCGAACTGGGCCGTAAGCAGGTGATTTTGCTCCTTGCAGCAGCCATCTGGCCTCTCCTTTTATATTTGTGGAGCAATTCCCAGGCGGTCTATGAGTATTCGGGAGCGGTGGATACGCCGCTCTTTACGGCTTTTTTTCAGGATCCGAAATTTTTTATTAAATTTTTCCTGAAATCTTTCGCTTCTACTGTTTTTGGAGTAGAATTGATTTCCAGACAGATGACCAATGTGCCCGATATGGCCTGGTATCTGCTGGGCGCGTTTGTTCTTGCATCCTATGGACTTGCAGTCTGGATGAATTTTTATTACCGGATATCGGAACGGACGATTTTTCCTCTGATGCTTCTGGCCGGAGGCGGAATGAACCATCTCCTGATCCTTGTGAGCCGGTACATTTTCATGCCGAACGATAATTACGGCATGAGTTCCCGATATGCGCTTCAGTATCAGCTGGGGGTGCTGGGGATCCTTTTAACCTTTGGACTCGTATTCCGGCGGAAAAAATCCGGTGAAGAGGCGGAACGTACAGAAGGGAAGAACGCACCGGCAGAGAAAAAATCCGGAAAGGCAGTATATCTGGCAGCCTTCCTGGTGACGGCAGTTTTTCTCTGCGGAAATCTGGTGACGACGGCAGAGGAATTTTCCTTTGGCGTTCACCGGAAGAACTATAATCTGGAAACACGGGAAATGCTTCTTAATTTTGAGCAGGCCACGGATGAGGAGCTGGAAGCGCGTCTGGAATACCATAAGCCGGGCTGCAGAGAGGCTCTGGAGATTTTGAAGGAACATCACTGGAATATTTTCCGGGAGTCAGGTACCCCGCAGTAAGCGGACGGGGCATAAAATAATGGAGGAACACCAATGAAAGTTGTTATTCTTGCAGGCGGATTCGGTACAAGAATCAGTGAGGAGAGCCATTTGAAGCCAAAGCCCATGATTGAAATCGGGGAACGGCCGATTTTGTGGCACATTATGAAATATTATTCCCAGTTCGGGTACAATGAGTTTATCATCTGCCTGGGGTACAAGCAGTATGTGGTGAAGGAATTCTTTGCGGATTACTTCCTCCATACGTCGGATGTAACCTTTGACTTGAGCAACAATACCATGAAGGTGCACAACAACCATGCGGAACCATGGAAAGTAACGCTCATTGATACGGGCTTAAACACCATGACCGGAGGACGGGTGAAACGGATTCGGCCTTATGTGGGGGACGAGCCGTTTATGCTGACCTACGGGGACGGGGTGTCCAATGTGGATTTGAAGGCTCTGGAAGCATTTCATAAGAGCCACGGAAAAATCGCTACGATTACGGCAGTCAACATCGGACAGCGGTTTGGTGTGCTGGATTTGGATGAAGCCGGACAGATTCTGGCGTTCCGGGAAAAGGATGATGACGACGGAAGCCTGATCAACGGAGGCTTTATGGTACTGAACCCCGGTGTGTTTGATTACATCGAAGGGGATGCTACGGTCTTTGAGCAGGGCCCCTTAAGAAATCTGGCAAAGGACGGTCAGCTGATGGCGTTCCGTCATGAAGGCTTCTGGAAGTGTATGGATACCCAGAGGGAGAAGCAGCAGCTGGAGGCCATGTGGCAGTCCGGAAAGGCGCCCTGGAAGATTTGGGAGTAACATCCGGCAATAGGAAGGAAATACCGGAGGAAGGATATGCAGAAACATTTATTGGAGTTTTACCGGGGAAAGCGGGTGCTGGTAACAGGCCATACCGGTTTTAAAGGCAGCTGGCTTTCCAGGATTTTAGTGAATGCGGGGGCTCAGGTCACGGGCTTTTCCCTTAAGCCGCCCACCGATCCGGCCCTGTTTTCCATGGCGGGTCTTGAGGGACGGATGGAATCGATCATCGGAGACGTACGGAATCTGGAACAGGTCAGAGAGGCCTTTGAGAAGGCTCAGCCGGAGCTGGTGTTTCATTTGGCTGCTCAGCCCATTGTCCGGGATTCCTACCGGGATCCGGTATATACGTATGAAACCAATGTCATGGGAACGGTGCATGTACTGGAATGCTCCAGGCTGTTTCCATGTGTCCGTTCCGTTTTAAACGTGACTACGGACAAGGTTTATGAAAATATGGAGTGGGAGTACGGATACCGGGAAAACGACCGGCTGGACGGCTATGATCCGTATTCCAACAGCAAATCCTGCTCGGAACTGGTGACGCACAGCTATAAAAAATCCTTTTTTCATGATGGACGGTGCGCCGTCTCCACCTGCCGGGCCGGAAATGTCATCGGCGGCGGAGACTTCGCCAATGACCGGATTGTGCCTGACTGTGTCCGGGCGGCGGTAAAAGGGGAACCGGTGACCGTAAGGAATCCCTATTCCACCAGGCCTTACCAGCATGTGCTGGAACCGCTTCTGGCGTATCTGATGGTGGCCAGGGCCCAGTATGAGGATCTGTCTTTTTCCGGCTACTATAATGTGGGGCCGGATGATAAGGACTGCATTACCACAGGAGAACTGGTGGACCTGTTCTGTGAGGCCTGGGGAGACGGCATGTCCTGGGTCAATAAGAGCGACGGCGGTCCTCATGAGGCTAATTTTTTAAAGCTGGATTGTTCCAAAATCAAAAACGTGTTTGGATGGCGTCCGGCCTGGGGCGTGAAAGAGGCCGTGGAACGCTCTGTGATATGGTATAAGGAATGGGCCGGAGGCGGCGACGTAACGGCAGTTATGGATGAACAGATCCGGCAGATGTTTTTTGGAGGAGAAAATCATGTTTGAACATAAAACTGAGGCCCAGGCAAGGGAAGAGATCCTTTCTTTGGTGGCCGAATATGCCAGAACGTATCATAATCAGGAAAAAGAATTTCATGAAGGCGACCGGATTCCCTATGCGTCCCGGGTTTATGACCAGGCGGAGATGGTGAATCTGGTGGACAGCGCCCTGGAATTCTGGCTGACTTCCGGACGGTATACAGAAGAATTTGAAAAGAAACTGGCGGATTATCTGAAGGTCAGATACTGTTCGCTGGTAAACTCCGGTTCCTCGGCCAATCTGATTGCCTTTATGGCTCTGACCTCCCCTCTTCTGGGAGAGCGGAGAATCAAGAGGGGGGATGAGGTCATTACAGTGGCAGCCGGATTCCCGACTACTGTAACCCCGGCCATTCAGTACGGCGCCGTTCCGGTATTTGTGGATGTGACCATTCCCCAGTATAATATTGACGTGACAAAATTAGAGGCGGCCTTTTCGGAAAAGACAAAGGCGGTTATGCTGGCCCATACGCTGGGAAATCCCTTTGACTTAAAGACGGTGAAGGAATTTTGCGATCGCCATGGCCTCTGGCTGGTGGAGGACAACTGCGATGCGCTGGGTACCACCTATGAGCTCAATGGCGAGGTGAAATTTACGGGGACCATCGGCGATATCGGTACATCCAGCTTCTATCCGCCTCATCATATGACCATGGGTGAGGGCGGAGCCGTTTATACGGACAATCCGCTGTTAAATAAGATCATCCGTTCCTTCCGCGACTGGGGAAGGGACTGTGTCTGCCCGTCTGGCCATGATAATGTCTGCGGACACCGGTTTGACCGGCAGTACGGAGAACTGCCTCTGGGCTATGATCATAAATACGTGTATTCTCATTTTGGATATAATCTGAAGGCCACCGACATGCAGGCGGCCATTGGCTGTGCTCAGCTGGATAAGTTTCCCTCCTTTGTGGAAAAGAGGCGCCATAATTTTGAACGCCTGTGGAAAAACCTGGAGGATACGGCGGATCAGCTGATTCTTCCGGTGGCGGCAGAGCACTCCAATCCCAGCTGGTTCGGCTTTCTCATTACCTGCCGGGAGGGCGTGGACAGGAACTGCCTGGTTCAGTACATTGAGAGCAAGGGCATCCAGACCAGGATGCTGTTTGCAGGAAACCTGACCAAGCATCCCTGCTTTGATGAGATGCGTAAGGAAGGAAAGGGCTACCGGATTGTGGGCGGCCTTGAGGAGACGGACCGGATTATGGCAGATACCTTCTGGGTGGGCGTTTATCCGGGCATGACCGATGAAAAAATCGATTATATGGCGAAGATCATAAAAGAAGGGCTGTCCCGGTAGAAGATACCGGGCAGACCATGCCGGATAGAGAGAATGCTTTTTTATCCATGCGGATGCTGCTTATCCGCATGAATCATGCAGGTCAGGACGCCTTCGGCCGATTCGGCATGGAGAGGAAGCATCCGGCAGGGCTGAGCCGGCGGAAAACAGATGTGGAGGAAGAAAAGATGGCACAGGCATCTTTTGACTTAACCAGGGTGCATCAGGCGAATCTGAGTATGTTAAAGGAAATCGATCGGATTTGCCGGAAATATAAAATCAAATATGCGCTGGACTCCGGGACGCTTCTGGGAGCGGTGCGCCATGGCGGTTTTATTCCGTGGGACGATGATGCGGATGTGATGATGACGCGCAGCAACTATGAAAAGTTCGCCAAGGTGGCAAGGAGAGAGCTGCCGGAGGGGATGTCCTTTGTGGAGCCCAATGAGTATCATGGGGGAAAAGCGTTTTATGACTTTGTCTCCCGGGTCACTTACGATAAGAGCCAGAAATTTGAAGAATCAGAGAAGATGGCTTTTTATGACGATAAGATCAGCCGGCTTTGCGTGGACATTTTTGTGGCGGACGCTTTGCCTGCCGGGAAATGGGCAAAGAAGGTGACAAAGCTTCTTCACTGCATCGTTTACGGTCTGGCTTTGGGACATCGCTACCGTCTGTCTCTTTCGGATTACCAGGGTATCATGAAACTGTTTGTTTTTGTCCTTTCCTCTGTGGGCAGGCTGATTCCATTTCCGGTGACGTACCGGCTCTGGCGCGCCCTATGTCTGAAGGACCGGAAAAAACAGTATCCTCTTTATTTTTACAGCGGTTATGCGCCGGATTATTTTTATGTGGAAATGGAAAAGGCCTGGGATGACGAAGTGGAGGAAATGAAATTTGAGGATACGAAATTTTATGTTCCCTCCGGCTGGAAACAGTGCCTGACCCAGTTATACGGCGATTATATGAAACTGCCGCCCAAGGAGAAGCAGATTCCGGAGCATTCTGACATGGAGATTAAGATATATGGGTAAATTGCTTTCAGTGGTGGTTTCCGTATACAACGAAGAACCGGGACTGCGGGAATTTTACCAGGAGACGAAAAAGGTGCTGGAGGAGCTTCCGGCACCCTGGGAGCATGAACTGCTTTTTGTCAATGATGGCAGCAGGGATGGTTCTCTTTCAATTTTAAGGGAGCTGGCGGCGGCTGATTCCCATGTTCGGCTCATCAATTTTTCCCGTAATTTTGGCCATGAGGCTGCCATGATTGCGGGAATTGATTATGCAGCCGGGGACGGGATTGTCTGCATGGACGCGGATCTGCAGCATCCGCCGGAATGCATCCCACGGATTCTTGAAAAATTTGACCAGGGATTTCAGGTCATTACCATGGTGCGGACCAAAAACCGGACCGCCGGATTGGTGAAAAATGTGACTTCTGCGGCTTTTTACCGCCTGATTAACTGCCTGTCTGATGTGAAGTTTGAGGCCAACGCCTCGGACTTTTTTGCCGTCAGCCGTCAGGCTGCGGATGTGCTGCGGAGGAATTACCGGGAAAAGGTCCGTTTTTTGCGGGGATACGTGCAGAGCATCGGCTTTCAGCGGGCGACGCTGGAATATGAGGCCAGGCCCAGGATTGCGGGAGAGAGCAAGTACAGCATCCGGAGCCTGTTTAAATTTTCCATCAATACCATCCTCTGCTTTTCCGATTTGCCTTTGAAGCTGGGAATTTATTCCGGCATCGCGGTGGCCCTGTTTGGAATCGCCATGGCGGTTTATACCATTTATACATGGGCCGAGTATGGAACACCCAGCGGCTATGCTACCATTGTGGTGCTGCTGTCCTTTATGTTTGCCATGCTGTTTATCATCGTGGGAATCATAGGAGAATACATTGCCATCCTGTTTGCTGAGCTGAAAGACAGGCCGGTCTACATTGTGGAAGATATGGAGAATTTTCCTTCCGGGACAGAACATGAGAAAAAAATGGACGGGGACGATGCCCGGAATTCATAGTGGAAAAAGGTTACAAAATCTTGAAATTTTTATGACTTTTGGGCAAAAGGTATTCAAAAACCCGAAGGGATCGTATATAATACGGAAGTATGTGAAGCAGCAAGTGATTTCAAGGAGGATTTTCATTTATGAAATTATGGAAGAAAATAGCGGTATTTTCTCTTATGACGCTGGCTCTTGGCGGATGTACCCAGAGCAGTATTACTACAGATGCGCCGGATGCCGTAGAGGGAGTAGACCCGGCAAAGTTAAATCAGGAGGAAGATGAGACGCTTCCCAGAGATCAGAACATTTTGATTGAGGATGAGACGGAGCCTCAGTCCATGTATGACTGGGAGCAGGTAACAGACGAGGCCAACGGCCTGTTTCTTGATACGAAGATTTATCCTCTGGCAACAGGCTTCAGCTACACGGCCGATGAGGATGCGCTGACCATCAGCCTGAACTGGACGCTCCAGGATGGAACGACGGAAGCGGATGCCATGGATTACGCAGTGGAGCTGGTGAAGAAATTCAACGACATCATCGCAGTTCAGACAACGGATCTGGAAAGCTCCAGTGATGAATCCTTTGGCTCTTTATGGGATACCTTTGCATTAAATCTTCAGATTGCCACAGATGACGGAACGGTTCTTCTGGAACGGAATTATGCGGCAGGCGAGGATATCGACCTGGTGATGCCGGAGTATAACGAGGAAGGTCCGGAGCCGGTTGTGGAAGAGGACGTTCCGAAAAAGGAATAGGAGAACCGGAACGGAAGTTCGGTTCAGAAAAAGAAATATGTTCCGGCATGAGAAGAGAGCCGCTGCTCTCCGGATGATGACTCATCTGTACTGCAGCGGCTCTTTTTTTATTACTTTCTGCACTGGTTGACAAAATATTCGAACATCGGAAGGGAATCCACACAATTTGCCGGGTTGGTAACCGGACCGGTCATTCTCTCCGGATGCCACTGAACAGACCAGATCGGAAGAGACTCATGCTCGACAGCTTCTACGATCTGATGGCCGTTGGAATCGGACCATGCGGTAGCAACGAGGCCGTCAGCCAGACGGTCAAGTGCCTGATGATGATAGCTGTTGATTTCCATGCTCTCTCCAAAGAGTTTTCCAAGGATGGAGTCTTTCTTGATGGTGCAGGGATGGCAGACGCCTTTGGCATGATCACCGCCCAGCTGATCCGGAATATCCTGATACAGGGTTCCTCCAAAATAAGTATTGAGAATCTGGATTCCGCGGCAGATGCCCCAAATGGGTTTCCTGCGCTCTGCAAAGGCCTTGATGAGCTTCATTTCCAGATCATCTCTCTGTTTGTCAGTAATCACAAAATCGTATTTCAGTTCCTGTCCGTAAAGAGCCGGATCCACATCCTTTCCGCCGCTTAACAGAAGGCCGTCAGCCAGATCGGCATAGGCCTCAGCACATTCGGTGCTGACGGCGAGAAGCGGAAGTCCGCCTGCGCGCAGAATGTTATCTGCGTAGTTCTGGTTCAGATTCCAGGTAGGTGTTCCGTTGGCAGCGGCTCCTGTGCCGCCGGTAATAAGAATCAGTGGCTGTTGCATGTCATAATCTCCTTTTCCTTTTATCATAATTAGGCAATTCTGAAACGGCAGCTTCCGTTCCGGATCATTGCATCTATTTCCGCAAGCAGTACTCCAGGCGGATATGTTTCTGTATCCGCCTGTTCTGCGTCCGGCTTATTTTAAGTGGTTTGTGCGGCTGCTCTGTGCGCAGTCCGCCGGGCAGCCTGTTCTGTCATCCAACATCCAGTCCGCTGTGGTAGGAATAGTTTCCCAGTTCGCCAAGAAGACGCTCGGCTGTCTGTTCCTGCAGCGATGCATCACAGGTAAAAAGTGCATTCAGATGATAATAAACAAGGTTGCATTTCTGAAGAGTCTGGCGGTACAAATCCAAAAATGAGGCATTGGAAGCAAGGCTCCTGTTCCAGGGATTTGTCCAGATCTCATGATCCAGATTCAGGGTTTTCCGTACCTGGGTAGGGGCAGCATCCGTTACCACTTTTTTTGAAGCAATGGGATTCCGGAAAAACATGGTCTCCATAATTTTAAGAAAATCGCGTTTCCGTCCTTCCGGATCCGAAAGAATCCGTCCTCCGAAGCGGATTGCGTAGATGGAACGGAAAACCATGCCATCCGTTACCTGAAAAATATTCCGTTCTGTGATTTTATAGTAGGTATCATTGATGCATTTGCTGAGAAAATGAGAAATAAATTGGATTTCCTGTCCGTTGAGACAGATGGTGGCCGCCTGATTAAATTCCGACGGCTTTTTCTTTTTGAATTTTCTCAGCAGCAGAGCATCAATATCGTTTTCCAGCTCTGCATGCAATCCGTGAAATTTGGAGCTTTTTCCTTCGGTTTGATACTGGATTCTGCCGTATACGAAAGGATGGCAGATGGAATCGGCCGCATAATGGCAGATAAATCCGGCCAGATAGGAAAGAGCCTGCTCTCTCTGCTGCTTCGGCTTGATTTCACCGATGCGGGTTAAATAGTTTCTGAAAAAATCGTTTACATGGTATTCGTGCATATGAGAGCCAACATTCCGGTAGTCTCTGTGGCGGAGGATCGGAAGATTGTAAAAGAAAATGTCCGGTCCCTGAAGGCCCAGCTGATAAAGCCACCGGTACTTGGAAATTACATGCTTTAAATAGTTGTTGGGCAGATCGTTATAGGCTTTTACGCCAAACAGGTAGTGGGTAGTAAATCCTGGCAGAAATCCCACCTCCTTTTAAAAAGAAAAATAAATTCTATCCTCATCAGTATAGCATATCCGGCTTCAAATTGGAATAAGACATATTGAGAAAAATGGGATGAACGGGGAGAACAGGATGGAAACGGTTCATGGTTTGGTCTGGGGGCCGGCGATGCTTCTGGCCTTTCTTCTGGTGGGAATCCGGTATAGCGTGCGTCTTCGCGGATTCCAGCTTTTGGGCTTTTTTCACTGGTGGAAAACGACGGCAGGAAGCATTGGAAGGAACTTGCGTGAGAAAACGGAAAGGGCAGGGGAGAAGGAAAAAATTTCCCAGCTTCAGTCGGCCTGCACGGCGTTGGCTGCTACTATCGGTACAGGGAACATTACCGGCGTGGCCACCGCTTTGCTGGCGGGAGGCCCGGGCGCCATTTTCTGGATGTGGGTTTCCGCCTTCCTCGGGATGGCCACGGCCTATGGGGAGACGGAGCTGGGAATCCGATACCGCAGGAGGGAACGGGAAGGAGGGTGGCTGTCCGGTCCCATGCTTTATCTTGAAAAGGGACTGCAATGCAGGCCCTTGGGGATTCTGTATGCCTTCCTTTGTGTAACTGCTTCTTTTGGCATGGGGAGCATGGTACAGGCCAATGCCATTTCGGAAAGCTTGGGATTCGCTTTTTCCATGCCGGCCGTGGCTGTGGGAATGCTT
The DNA here is from genome assembly GCA_018712915.1 of Candidatus Copromonas faecavium (nom. illeg.). Lineage (GTDB taxonomy): Bacteria > Bacillota > Clostridia > Lachnospirales > Lachnospiraceae > Copromonas > Copromonas faecavium. Next base: position 25,445 of record DVGC01000064.1, read on the forward strand.
CTGACGGTATTGGTTGGAAAAATTCTTCTTGGAGGTGCACTGGGAATTGCGAAAACGGCAGAAAAGCTGGTTCCGGTATCGGCAGCCATCTACCTGGCCGCTTCTGCTGGCGTGCTGTTTGTGTATCGGGAGAATATACTTCCTGCACTGGGCCTGATCATAAAGGATGCATGTTCCTTTGACAGTGTGGCCGGAGGAGCAGCAGGTTTTGGGGTCAGCCGGGCCATGCGCTACGGAATTGCCAGGGGCGTGTTTTCCAATGAAGCCGGTCTTGGAAGTATGGCGGTTTTAAACGGCGGTGTGGAAGAAACAAGGCCGGGGATCCAGGGGCAGTGGGCCATGTTTGAGGTGTTTTTTGATACCATTGTCAGCTGTACGGTGACGGCACTGGTTATTTTATGTGTGATGGGGGCGCAGGTGGGGATGTTTTCCGGCAACGGGGCCGATCTGACCGGCTTCTGCTTTGAGGCCGGGCTGGGAAATTTGGGAGGTTATGCCGTTTCCGTCTGCGTGGTGCTGTTTGCCTTTGCCACTATCATTGCATGGTATTATATGGGAAAACAGTCGGCGGCGTACCTGGGAGAGACGCTGGGAAAGGATCTGGGATACCCCTATCTCTGCTTCTATCTGGCGGCTGTGTTTGTGGGAAGTCTGGGCCCGATGGAGGCGGTCTGGGAATTATCTGATATTTTAAACGGATTGATGGCAGTCCCTAATCTCCTGGCTTTGGCGGTGCTTTCCGGGCAAATTTCCCGTCCGGCCCCGGCCGTTCATTCATAAATTGTTCAAATTCTTTTTAAAATTCTTTTACACATTCCACATGATTTCTTCATGTTTTATGGATATCATATAACCATAAACAGAGAAACATCCGTAGAGATGCTGCTTATAAGATTTTTTTCATAATACTCGGGCTGATAATGAGAATTATCAGCTCTCCTCCCTTTTTCAAATAATCATTTTGTGAAAAGAGCACCCGGCAGGGTGCTTTTTTCATTTGCCGGGAAACTTCGTTCCCTATGATAAAACGCTGTGAAACATCATGCTGTTCGATGCAGCGCTCTTTGGGCTGGGGACTCACACGAAAGGAAAATGAGACGCGAATCCTAAATATTTGGTTAAGAAATTTTAAGAGAAAAGACTGCTGGATGAAATGTTTCTCTGCTATATTGTTGATATAGAAAATGGAAAGCCGGAAGCCGGTCCGGGGAATGAAAGCTGGTCTGGAAGAATCATCTATGCCGGGGAGGTACCCGTCAGGCGGCACCGGATCTGGTATATGAGGAGGTTTGTGATTATGAGAAAAAAAACAGTATGGATTACGACGGCTGCAGTAATAGGTGTGATGTGTCTGGGAGGATGTGCGGCCGCGCCGGCATCTGCGACCAGCATTCCCGATGTTATTACGGTGCGAAATGAGGACGGCCAGGACGGGAAGCTGACATTAAACAGCAGTGAGAGCGTAACTGTGACGCCGGATATGGCAGAGATTGTTTATGGCATTACCACAGAGGATACGGATGCCGTGGCATGCCAGCAGAAAAATACGGAGCTGTTAAATCAGCTGGTGGAATATTTGAAGGGACAGGATATTTCGGAGTCTTCGATTACGACCTCCCGTTTTTCCATGGTTCCCCAGTACGATTGGAGCGGAAATACCCGTACGTTATTGGGATACCGGATGGATACGGAGGTCACTGTAACGGATATTGCCGTGGCAGATGTGGGAACCCTTCTTTCCAATGGAGTTAATGCGGGAGCCAATGAAATTTATTCAGTATCTTATTTTTCCAGTCAGTACGATACCGCTTACGCAGATGCTCTGGCAAAGGCAGTAGACGCGGCCAGGACGAAAGCGGAGGTTCTGGCAGAGGCCAGCGGAAAAACTTTGGGGAAAGTGCTGAATATTCAGGAATATCAGGACAGTCAGAGCGACCGGTATAAAGAGGGAACAGTCAACATGAGCCGGGATGCAGCTGAGGAAGCGGCTGGTGTGGCGGACATGAATGTCATGCCGGGAGAAATGGATGTGACGGCGAATATCAGCATTGAATTTGAACTGGTGGCTCAGGCGGCCCAGTAAAGAGAAGAAAGACCGGCGATGCGGAAGTGATATGCTTTCTGCGGAGCCGGTTTTTTATGGGAAGGTCAAAGGTCTTTCCGGCCGGAGCTTTGCTCTGGACAGGAGAGGGTTTCTCCTTTATAATATGATACAGAGGCTGGAAATTCCTGTTAAGCAAATTGGAAGAAGGAAGTTTGACTTTGCCTCTTTAATAACAAAAACGAAATTTGAAGGGAAATAAAGGAGGAACTTGCGAGATGCAGAATCCGGTAATTACCATTGAGATGATGAATGGAGATGTCATAAAGGCAGAGCTTTATCCGGAGATCGCTCCCAATACGGTGAATAATTTTCTGAGCCTGGTGAAGAACGGATTTTATGACGGACTGATTTTCCACAGAGTGATCAGAGGTTTTATGATTCAGGGCGGATGCCCCAATGGAAACGGAATGGGCGGCCCTGGCTACAGCATTAAGGGAGAATTTTCCAGCAATGGTTTCCCCAATACGCTGGCTCATACAGAGGGCGTTCTTTCCATGGCACGGGCCATGTCCCCCAATTCTGCCGGTTCTCAGTTTTTTATCATGCATAAGGCTGCTCCCCATCTGGATGGTCAGTATGCAGCCTTCGGAAAGGTCATCGAGGGTATGGATGTGGTGGATAAGATCGCGGAAACCCGGACAGATTACAGCGATAGCCCGATGAAGGAGCAGAAAATTAAATTCATTACGGCGGAAACCTTTGGCCAGGATTATCCGGAACCGGAAACCTGTTAAAAAGCGGAATGGAGTACGAAACAGGTTATGAAGGAAATCCGATATGCAAAGGTTAATGGGGAATCGATCCCTGTAGTGATTTCTGATGAGACGGAGGCTCTCCTGGCTGCGAAAGCAGATGGGAGGGCCATTATTGGATTGGCGGGAATGGATGGAAATCCGGCGGAATTTGCGCTGGAGCGGCTGGAAGACGCGGATGAAGAGATTCTGGAACGGGCAGCCAGGAGACATCTGGGGCTGCCCTGGACCATTTGTGTGACGAAGCGCCTGATCATTCGGGAAATTTTTGCCGATGATTATGAGGCCATCTGGGAAAACCAGGTCGGCACCGGATTTGGGACCATAGAAAAGCTGGAGGCCTATACGAAAAACCAGTACCGGTTTTACGGCTTTGGTTTCTGGGCGCTGATAAAACAGGACAGCAGGGAGCTTGTGGGAGTGGCGGGATTAACGATCCCACGGGACTGGAGCGGAGAGGGAAGCTGGTTTTCTCTGAAGCTTCCGCCGCCGGAAGATCAGGAAGAACCTTTTGAGGATGCCCTGGAACTGGGATATCACCTGTTTTTACCCTGGCGGAGGATGGGATACGCAAGGGAAGCCTGCCTGGCCATCCTGGAATACGGAAGGCTTCAGCTTGGCGTTTCCAACTATACAGCCTGGATCCGGAAGGGAAACCTTGCATCGGAAAAATTTGCAGAGTCCCTGGGATTTGTCAGGGAAGGGAACGGAGGGCCCTGAGGCAATGCCGGAAAGAAAAGAGTGCCCGGAGACAGAAGAAATGGTGCAAACGATGCAGCGCGTCCGAAAGCGAAAAATACTGCAGCAGCAGATGACTCCGGAACCGGCAGGAAATACCGGAGAAATACAGAAAATACTTGCCAAATCCACCTGTTATGCCATATACTAAATATTGTATACAAGAAACAGAAAAATGTACAATTTGAAAGGAAAACAAATGATAGACCGATTGGAATTAAAGGCCTATGGAAAAATTAATCTGGGGTTGGATGTGGTAAGAAAACGGGAAGACGGATACCATGAGGTCCGCATGATCATGCAGACCGTCCATTTGCATGACCGGATTCTCATGGAACGGACAGAGGGGCAGCTTCAGGTAACGTCGGATCTTTCTTACGTTCCCGACGGCGAGGGAAACCTTGCTTACCGGGCTGCCAGACTCTTAATGGATGAATTTGGAATTACCGGAGGCTTATCGGTACAGATTAGAAAGCGGATCCCCGTGGCGGCCGGCATGGCCGGAGGAAGTACGGACGCGGCGGCTGTTTTAGTGGGCGTCAACCGGATGTTTGATTTGGGACTTTCCAGGAAGGAACTGATGGAACGGGGAGTGTGCCTGGGGGCTGATGTTCCCTACTGCATTCTCCGCGGAACGGCTCTCTCCGAGGGAATCGGTGAGGTTCTGACGGAGCTTCCGGCGCCGCCGTCCTGCCATCTGGTGCTGGCCAAGCCCCAGATTTCCGTGTCAACAAAAGAGGTATACGGAAAGCTTAGGGTAAACGAGCTGAAACCGGAGGAGCATCCGGATATTGACGGAATGGCGGAGGCGATCCGGCAGGGGGATCTGGACGGAATCATCGGACGCCTGGGAAATGTGCTGGAAACAGTGACCGTTCCGGCGCATCCGGAAATCTCAAGAATGAAAAAGATTTTATTGGATCATGGGGCTGCAGGAACTTTAATGAGCGGCAGCGGGCCAACCGTATTCGGCATGTTTAAAGACCTGGAAGATGCAGAAAAGGCCTGCCAGGCTTTGCGGGAGGCGGAAGGACGGAATCTGACAAAACAGGCATATGTCAGCGGATTTTTTAATCCGGTGCGGATAGGAAAAACGGGGAAAGGAAGGGACGGACATGCATCAGTTTGAAGTCAATATGGATGAATATCTGCCGCTTCGCGACGTCGTCTTTAAGACACTCCGTCAGGCGATTTTAAAGGGGGAACTGGAGCCTGGGGAGCGTCTGATGGAAATTCAGCTGGCAGAACGGCTGGGAGTGAGCAGAACGCCGATCCGGGAAGCGATCCGCAAGCTGGAGCTGGAAGGCCTGGTGTTAATGATTCCCAGGAAGGGAGCCGAGGTAGCAAGGATCTCCGAGAAAAATCTGAGGGATGTGCTGGAAGTGCGGAGATCGTTGGAGGAACTGGCCATCGATCTGGCCTGTCAGCGGATTACGGAGGAGGAGCTTGAGACCTTAAGAGATGCCCAGAAAGAATTTGCTGCGGCCGTGGACAAGGGAGATGCCATGGAAATCGCCCAGACCGACGAGCGGTTCCATGAAATTATCTATGCGGGGACAAAGAACCAGAAGCTGATGCAGATTTTAAGCAACCTTCGGGAGCAGATGTACCGCTACCGCCTGGAATACATTAAGGATGCCAATAAGCGTCATGTGCTTCTGGTGGAGCATGAGCAGATTTTAAAAGCTTTAAGCCTCAGACATGTTCAGGAGGCCAAATTAGCGATTAGGGAACATATCGATAACCAGGAGATTACGGTTTTAAAAAATCTGAAGGAGCAGGAAAATGACGTTCAAAGAAAAGTATCTGGCAGGAGAAATCGAGTTCGAGGAGATTGACGGCTATATTGAAGTTTGGAACAATATGGACGGGGAGCAGACCCTGGCGCAGTTTCTTGGCCTGAACGCGGAGGAAGAAGACCTCTGGATTGAGGACAGCGACGAGGCGCTGAAGGAGCTTTTAGATAAGGAAAGGGGAAATAACAGATGAAAACAGTAACATTGGGGAAAACCGGGATTACGGTCAACAAAAACGGCTTCGGCGCTCTGCCGATTCAGAGAATTACAAAGGAAGAAGCGGCCAGGCTGTTGAGAAAGGCGTACGACAATGGAATCAACCTGTTTGATACGGCCCGCGCCTATACGGACAGTGAAGAAAAAATCGGCTATGCCTTAAGCGATGTGAGAAATCACATCTTTATTACCACCAAGACGGCGGCGAAGAATGCGGAAGGGTTCTGGAAGGATCTGGAAACCAGCCTGTCCCTTCTGAAAACGGATCATGTGGACGTGTATCAGTTCCACAATCCGTCCGTTTGTCCCAAGCCGGGCGACGGCTCTGGCCTTTATGAGGCAATGGAAAAGGCAAAGGAGCAGGGAAAAATCCGGTTTATCGGAATCACCAATCACAGCCTGGCCGTGGCCAATGAGGCTATTGAGTCCGGCCTTTACGATACCCTTCAGTTCCCGTTCTGCTATCTCTGCAGTGACAAGGACATTGCCCTGGTAGAATCCTGCAAGGCACATAACATGGGATTTATTGCCATGAAGGCTCTGTCCGGAGGCCTGATCACCAATTCGGCTGCCGCCTATGCCTTTGAGGATCAGTATGACAATGTTCTTCCCATCTGGGGCGTTCAGAGGGAGCATGAGCTGGATGAGTTTTTAAGCTATATCGAGAATCCGCCGGTGATGACCGATGAGATCCGTGCCCTGATTGAAAACGACAGAAAGCAGCTTTACGGCAGCTTCTGCCGGGCCTGCGGCTACTGCATGCCCTGTCCGGTTGGAATTGAAATCAATACCTGTGCCAGAATGTCGCTGCTTCTGCGCCGTTCTCCGTCAGCATCCCATCTTTCTCCGGAGGGCCAGGCCAAGATGATGAAGATCAAGGACTGCCTCCACTGCAACAGCTGCATGAGCAAATGTCCGTACGGTCTGAATACGCCGGAGCTTCTGGCACGCAACCTGAAGGATTATGAGGAAATCCTGGCGGGAAAGGAAATTACTCCGACCAATTTCTAAAGGAATGATGTTCCGGAAAGGCATACGATGAGTGAGAGGGAAATCCAGAAACGATTGCGGAAAAGCATTTATTTTATTGTCTGTATTGGTATCCTGATGGTGTCCGGGTGCGGAATTTTTGCGTTTTTTCTCTCCAACACGCTGGAAGAGGCTGTAACAAGCAACATGAGGGACGAGACAGATGAGTATAAAAAAAGGCTTCACAAGCAGTTGGATACGGATCTTCAGCTTTTAAACAGTGTAGCTGAAATTTTGAGACATACCGATTTGACAGAATCGGAAGCCTTTCCGGAGCTCCTGGATCAGGTGAATCAAAGCAATGATTTCCTGACAATGTCTTACATAAACGCAGACGGAATCGGAATCGTGGCAACATTGGGGAAAGAAATCGAAACCGGGGTTCGTTTGGAGGATCTCCAGGAAGAACCCCGGGAGATTGCTCAGAAGGCGCTGAATGGAGAAGAATGCATTTCCCATATGTTTAAGGGAGATTTTTCTCAGGAGAGAGTATTTACCTACGGCGTTCCCGTATACAGGAACGGAGTGGCAGATGGAGCGCTGTTAGCCAGCACTCATGTGGAAATTTTTTCTGATATTCTTTCCGGCAATCAGGTCATGGGCGGAACCGGCCGGATCCATATGGTCAGCAGCACGGGAAAGTTCCTGATCTTTACCAACCCGGTTGTGGAAAACCGGCCGGATACCCTGTTCGGCGAGCCATACCTGTCCGGGGAAAGTCTGAAGCAGATTCCTGAAAAGATGGAACGGGGAGAGGAAGGCTTTTTCTCTTTCCGTTATCATGGCCGGGAATACCGGGCTTTTCTGACGCCGGTGGGGGTTAACCAATGGTATCTGGTCTGTGTCAATTCCATTGAGGAAAGCAGCCGGATGGTTCTTCGCGTGGTCGAGGGAGCCGGTGTACTGGCAGCTGTGATGCTGATACTGTTTGTCTTTGTTTTGATTTACGGATACCGGCTGGCCAAAAGCGGAAACAGGAATCTGATGAAAATGGCCTATCATGATGCGCTGACGGGCGCCTTGAATTTTTCCGGTTTTCAGAAAGAGGCCAAAGACAGGATGGATGAAAACAGCAGCTGCAGCATTGTGACTCTGAATATCCACCAATTTAAATTTTTCAATGAAATATTTGGAAAAGAGCGGGCGGACAGGCTTTTAAAAGCTGTTGGAGAACAGGCGGAGAAAGAACTCGGAGAGAGGGAGCTGCTGTGCCGGGCAAGCGCCGATCAGTTTTACCTTCTGCTGAATGATACAGATCGGACAGTTCTGTCAGAACGGCTGAACCGCCTGATGGAGCGGATTACCTGCAGCTTTGGGGAGCAGGGAGACTATCAGGTGCTGCTTTACTGCGGTATCGTAATTTCTGATGTGAACGACACCGTTTACAGTCTGGATCAAATGCTGACTCATGTCATGTTTGCTTTGGCCAAGGCCAGGGAAACCCATCAGAATACAATCTGGTTCTTTGATTCGGAGCTGCATAAGAAAGAGGTCATGGATAACTACGTGGAGGGCCATATGAATCAGGCACTCCAGGAAAAAGAATTCCGGCTCTATCTGCAGCCGAAGATTGATTTAAAGACGGATGCGCTGGGCGGAGCAGAAGCGCTGGTACGCTGGCAGCGGCACGATGGGACAATGATTTTCCCGTCTCAGTTTATTCCTTTATTCGAAGAAAACGGCTTTTGCGCCAAACTGGATATGTATATGGTGGAGCAGGTCTGTGCCTGCCTGCGTCAGTGGATGGATGCGGGACTGACACCGGTTCCCGTCTCTGTCAATCAGTCCAAGCTGACCTTTTTCATGCCGGATTATGTGAACCGGCTGATGGAACTGGCTGACCGTTATCAGATACCGTCTGGTCTCCTGACACTGGAGATTCTTGAGGGGATGGCGCTGGAAAATGTGGATGCTTTGAACAGAAGACTGGAAATTCTGAGAGAAAAGGGATTTCATATTTCCATGGATGATTTCGGAAGCGGATATTCCTCCCTGAATACGCTTGGAAAATTGAAGTTAGATGAGCTGAAGCTGGATCGGGGATTCCTTCTGGAGGTTTCAAAAGGGGATAACAATTCCAGGCTGATTATGGAGCAGGTGGTGACATTGGCCAAGGGACTTTCCATGTCCGCGGTTGTGGAGGGCGTGGAGACAGAAGAACATGTCCGGCTGATTAAAGAGCTGGGCTGTGATTACGGACAGGGATATGTTTACAGTAGGCCGGTTCCGGAATCTGAGTTTACGGAAAGCTGGATGAAAAAAGCAGGAATCAATCAAAAAACAGAAAAGAACTAGAAACAGAGCGGGGGAAGCCGGGGTTACGGCTCCCCGCTTTGCTGGCTGGAAACGCCCTGAAAAGAACGGATGGAAAAACATCCTTTCCCTGTTCCTTTGGCCTGATAGAGTGCCATATCCGCCTCACGGAACAGTTCTTCAAAGCTGATTTCCTGCTCTATTAGACAGATGGCACCGATGCTGCATCCTGCTTTGAAGCCATAGTTTTCCTGAACCTGCTTTGCCAGCTGCTGCTGGACAGCCCGGCACTTTTCTTCCAGAAGCTCCGGAGTGCAGCCTCCTTTTAAGAAAACCAGGAACTCATCGCCGCCGAAACGGCCAATAACGTCCGTGCTCCGGAATGTCTGAAGAAGAATATTGCCGAAGCATTTTAATACCTGATCTCCCATATAATGTCCTCTGGTATCGTTGATGGACTTGAAATCGTCCAGATCCATCATCAGCAGGGCACAGTTGACCGGGCCGTTTTGGGCATTCAGAAACTGAAGGATGGCTTCGGTGGATGCCTGCTTGTTCAGTACATTGGAAAGAGCGTCATGAATGCTTAACAATTTATATTTCATACGGGTTTCAAAGTCCCTGACACGAAGAAAGAGTATAAGATTGATTACGATTACAGAGCAGCCAAGAGCCGTAACAGAGGAGAAAATGTCGTATTGACCGACCCATGGAACTTTGAACGTAAGAACACAGGCGATGAATATCAATTCATAAATGCAGAGGAGAAGAAACGTCAGGGTAAAAGGCATAACAAAAAGGGCCGGAATGGCTACACACATAATCGGCATGAAAACGGCCGGAGCAGTAGGCGAACTGATGCAGTCAATCAGAATGACGAAAGAAAAAATAACCGTTTCAAATATAACGCATAGAATGATACTTTCGACAGCCGAGACAGATTCTTTGCGATAATAATGGAAAGAAAAGATGCAGAGCAGGACTGTGGAGGGCAGAAAAAGCAGGTGATAAAAGGTGGGGCTCCAGCCCTGAAGCAGGTAAGGAGATAGAAACAGGCATAGAATCAGAATCAGCAAAGCAGCTCCGCTGCTGCCCAAAAGAAGACGGAGATTGGCCGCCGCAATTTCTTTTGAGTCTTTTTTAAAATACTGTTCACGTTTTTTTATTTCAGCCAGTATCAGCGAATTTTTCCTGCTCATGGCGGCTCCTTCTTTCTGCTGTCCGGTCGCATTTTTTATAGTATATCGAAAAAAAGCTGCTGTGACAATAAATATCGGATGACTTATCAATTTCTCCACAGAAAATTTACATTTTCGTTACAAAAAGCTGGTGACAGATTTTACGTACTTTCAGTAAGATAACTTCCGACATAAACAAAAAGACATCAAATGCGGGGAGAACCCGTCAGGGAGGAGTTGTTTTACATGAAAAGAAAAATTGGCATGCTGGCAGCAGCCGGCATTTTAAGCGCCGCGGCATTGGCCGGCTGTTCCAGCCAGACTGCGGAAACAGCGGCGGAGACAACAACGGCAGCGGAAACTGCCGCAGAAACGGAAGCATCATCGGAAGAAACTGCAGAAGACACCACCGCAGAGGAAACCCCGGCGGAAAGCACAACTGTGACGCAGACGGAGCCGCTGGTGGTTTATTTGAATGACTTTGACGCTATCATTCCGGAGCTATTCAAAGAAGCTACGGGTTACGATGTGGAAGTTGTAGTTGGAAACGGAGCGGAAACGATGGCAAGAATTGAAACAGAAGGAGACAATCCCCAGTGGGATGTGGTATGGCTTGATTCCATGCCCAGCATCTACGCGTTAGGTGCCCAGGGAAGGCTTTTGACAGACTGGGAGCCCTCCAATGCGGCAAACTTAAAAGAATACTTCCAGGAGATTGTACCGGCGGACAAGGCATACTATCCGACCGGAGCCCACGCGGCAGGCGTCATCGCTTACAGAAACGACGTATATACAGAAGAAACGGCGCCTACCACATGGGAAGATTTGACGAGTGAGGAATACAAGGATCAAGTCGGAATGGCTGACCCCAGCGTGGCGGCTCCAGCGTATCCGTTTGTTTCCTGGTTCTTTAACTCCATGGACATGGAGGGCGGCAAGGAGTATTTCAGCTCCATGTTTGATAATGGTCTGAAGATTTACCCCAAGAACCCGCAGGTGGTTCAGGCTCTGGCCAGCGGGGAAATCTCAGTGGCAGCCCTTCAGGAAAGCAACGCCTACGGTATGGTCGCTTCCGGTGAACCGATTACAATTGTGTGGCCGGAAGAAGGCGCTCCCGCCTCTGTCAGAGTTGCTGGCATCAGTGCGAAGACAGAACAGCCGGAGGTGGCAAAAGCTTTTGTAGAATTTTTACTTGACCCGGAGACTCAGCAGGCGCTGGTGGATTCCGGAGATGAGGGATATTTTGAACCGTCGGCAGAGGGCGTAACGCCCAAGACGGATCGGGCAACCGATACGAACCTGGTTTATGCGGATGCGGCCTGGGCGTCTGAGCATGAAGCTGAAATCAAAGAATGGTTTGCAGACGCTTCTGTGCAGTAAACAATGGGTAGAAAAGGAAGAACGGAGGGGGCAATCGGATGGATTGTCCTCTTTGTGCTTACAATTCTCATTATTCTGCCTCTGGGTACGGTTTTGCTTCAGGCTGTAAAACCGGGACTTCTGGGGGAAGGAAGCAGCGAGAAGGGCGCCAGTCTCTTACTGGAGGTATTCACCCGTCCTTTGTGGAGCAGGGCGCTGAAAAATTCCCTGATGCTTGGCATCTGCACCACCTTTTTCGGGACGATTTTCGGGGCGGTATTGGCAAATTTAAGGGTAAAATGGGACTTTAAGGCAGGACGCCTGATGGATGCGGCTGCCTGGATCCTGATGATTATGCCGTCCTTTATCATTGCCCAGGGATGGGTTTACTTTGCCTCCGGAAACGGGGTGGCAAGGGCCTGGCTTGGCTGGGATGGCATCAGCAGTATGGTGTTCAGTTTTCCCGGACTGGTATTTATCATGGTTTTAAATAAGTTTCCCTTCGCTTATGTAACCATCAAATCCTCTCTGGAATGGAAACCTCAGCGGCTGTCTTATGCTGCCCGGGTCAATGGTGCAACGGCCTGGGAGGAGTGGAAGACGGTACAGGCTCCCCTGTGCATTCCGGCTTACTGCTCGGCAGCCATTCTGATTTTTATGGACACCATCGGAGATTTCGGACTCCCGTCTGCCATTTCCGGCGTATACCGGTTCCAGACCCTGCCTTATGCCATTTATCAGGCGCTTTACAGTTCTCCGATTCGTTTTGACATGGCAGGCGTTCTTTCGTTTTACCTGGTTCTGATCATTATTGCAGCCATGATTCTCCAGTATGCAGTCATGGGGAAAAAACGGTTTGATTTTATGGACACGGGAACGGTACGGACGGTGCCGGAGCGTCCGCCGAAGGCAGCGGGGACTCTGCTGAACGTGACGGGAGCATTCCTGGCATTTTTAACGCTCTGTGTTCCCATTGGCTCCACGATTATCATGTCCTTCTCCAGCTCCATTTCGGCTTCCAACTTTGGATTTACGCTGGATAACTATAAAAATGTGATTTTGGAGAGCGGCGATTTGCTGACAGGCCTGCGCCATTCCCTTGGAATCGCTCTGGCCGCAGCTGTACTTGGTCTGATTCTTGGATTTTTTGTATCCTATGTGATGAATTATTCGGATTTTGCCTTTAAGCGGGTGATTGATATGCTGTCTCTGGTGGCTCTGGCTGTTCCGGGTGTGGTGCTGGGCATCGGATATATTTTTGTCTGGAACCAGCGGTGGCTGGAAGAACTGGGACTTCAGATGTACGGGACGCCCCGGCTTATCATTCTGGCCAGCGTGGCAGCGGCCATTCCCGTCATTACCAGGGTACTGACCGGAGGCATGGCAAAAATTCCCAAGCAGATGCTGTTTGCGGCCAGGATTCAGGGAGCAGGGCTTTCCATGCGGGTAAAGACGATTCTGCTTCCGCTGCTGAAAGGAACCATTGTTTCCGCCTTTTTGTCCGCATTTGGCGGAAGCGTATTTAACCTGGCCATCAATACGGTCCTTTATCCGCCCAACTATACGACGCTGTCGGTATACATCAGCCGGGGCGTCGAAAACCTGGAGTTTGGGTATTCGGCGGCAGCGACCATTGCAGGCGGCGGGTTTGTGGTAATTCTGATCTTGCTGGTGGAATGCCTGACGAGAAACTGGAAACGAAGCCCGGAAGCCAGTGAGGAGTAAGAAATGCCGGAGAAGAAACGCCGTCAAATACAGGACGGAATATGAGAACAGGAGCAGACAGGATGGAAAACAGGGAAGAAATTCTTAAAATAGAGAATCTGAAAAAAAGCTTCGGGAAAACCGAGGTGTTAAAGGGCATTGACATGACTGTTTATAAAAATGAGATTATCAGTGTATTAGGGCCTTCCGGATGCGGAAAGTCTACGCTTTTAAACATTATCGCGGGGATGCTGATGCCGGATGGGGGCAGTGTATCGGTGAGAGGAGAAAAAATCTCCGAGAAAGGAAAGGCTCTGCCGCCGGAAAAACGGCGCATGAACATGGTGTTTCAGGATTTTGCCCTCTGGCCCCATATGAATGCCTATGAAAATATTGCGTATGGACTTCGCAGGGCAAAGGAGAAGGATGGGGGGATTCGGGAGCGGGTGGATGAGCTTCTGGCGCTTCTGCACCTGGAGGGGCTGGAAAAGCGGTATCCGGCGGAGCTTTCCGGAGGACAGCAGCAGAGAGTGGCCATCGCCAGGGCTCTGATTACCAAGCCGGAAATTCTCCTGATGGATGAACCTTTATGCAATCTGGATGTTCAGCTCAGGGTGGAAATGCGTACGGAAATGGCCTTTTTGTTCCGCCGGCTGGGGACCACGGTATTCCATGTAACCCATGATCCGTCGGAGGCCTTTGCCATGGCTGACCGGATTGTGATTATGAACCAGGGAAACATTGATCAGATTGATACGCCTCAGAACTGCTATCGGAATCCCCGGACCGAGTCGGTGGCTGCCCTTCTTGGAGCCGGCAATCAGATTCACGGGGTGGCAGCGGCAGACGGAGGCGGAGAGATACGGATGGGAGAAGACCGGTGCAGAGCAGCCGGGCGGGAAGGAATCCGCAAGGATGATGCGGTGACACTCCGATTCCGTGCAGAAAATGCTTCCTGGAGCGGAATCCGGCAGGAAGGAAACGGCTTTCCTGTCAGCGTGGAGTATTCTTCCTTTGAAGGGGATTATTACCGGGTAATGGCGAAGAACGGAGCCGGAGAGCCGTTATGCTTTTTAAGCCGGGAATATCTGGAGAAGGGAGCCAGAGGGTATGTTTCTGTGGAGGCAGACCGGCTTTATGTCTATGAGAGGGAGAGTGCCGCATGATATATCTGATGAGCGACGTTCATGGATGCTCCTCTCTGTTTTTTGAAATGCTGGAACATATTTCATTTGGTATTTCGGATCGAATGTATATCCTGGGGGATCTGGTGGGCAAGGGACCGGATTCCCTGGGACTTTTGCGCTGCGTCATGGAGGACGGGCGCATCCGGCTGCTCCGGGGGAACCACGAACAGCGGCTTTTGCAGGCTCTTGGCGTGGATCTGGAGGCCGGAATTTCCCGTGAAATTCTGGAAGAATGGGAACGGGAGGACGGCAGGGAAGTGCTCCGGCAGCTTTCAGAAATCTCCGCCGGAGAGCGGGGCAGGATTCTGGAGTTTTTAAAAAATACGCCGTTATATGAACAGAATATCTGGAGTGGTCATGACTGGCTGCTGGTTCATGGGGCTCCGGTGCCGGGAATGGGATACGGCGTTCTGGAGAATCGGTTTCGGAGCATAGAACCGAACGGTGAGGAAAATCCGGCATGGAAAGAAGATGGGGAGGACAGGGATGAGAAACGGTCCGGCATTGGGAAATCAGACCGGGAGGCTCGGAAGGATATGCCTCCCAGGATAACTGTGGTGGGCCATACTCCTACGTTCAAATATGGAAAACAGTACGCGGGCCGCATCATTGTGGGAAAAGAACGGATTTTTCTGGACTGCGGGGCCGGATGGGGGTGCGGACTGGGCTGTCTCAGGCTGGAAGATGGCAAAGAATTTTACTGCCGCGAGTCATGAAGACAGAGAAACCGGGGCGGAATGGTTCACCGATGGAGCCTGGCAGTTTTGCCGGAAATATTCGGTGAAACAGTTTTTTTCCGGGCACTTCCGGAAAAACCGTCCTTTTCCGGATGCCCAATTTTTGCTGACGGCCATTTACAAATGGAAGCCGGCTGGATATAATGGCCTTATAGGGCCGGCAGATAAGCGAAGGGTCAGGAGGACGGAATTGGTCACAGACCTGAGCAGCCGGGAAAGGAGTGTTTCATGGATAAAAACAGGATGAAATGGTATGACAGGAAACGGCTCTGGTGCGGCCTGCCCTGGACATTTACCAAATATGGAATGAGCGAGGACCGGATTTTTGTAGAAAAGGGACTTTTCAATGTGAAAGGGATGGAGGTTCGCCTGTACCGAATTATGAACATCAGCATCAGCCGGAGCCTGCTGCAGCGGGTATTCGGCCTGGGAACGATTCATCTGGACTCCACGGACAGAGATTTAAACTGTTTTGATATTGTCAATATTAAGAACAGCGAAGAAGTGATGGAAATGATTTCTCAGGAAGTGGAGGAAGAACGGGTGCGCAACCGGGTGGCCTCCCGGGAGTTTATGAACGGGAGCCATCTGGAAGGAGATTCGGACGGAGAAGAAGGAATGGACGATTCTTCGGAACACTGAGCCGGGAATTTTACCTGGAGTTGAGATTTTTTTTACCGGGATTCGGTTGAAATTTGGGGGTAAATCAGGTATTCTGGTCTGGCGAAGAGAAGAAAAAAGGAAAAAGAAAAGGAAAAAAGGAGAAGAAGAAACAGCTTGACGTATAAGGATATCAAGAAAAACGAGGAGGTCCTGGCATTCTTAAAAAAGGGGAATGACAACCTGGGGACCATGGGGTATACGGATCATTCGGCGGCACACTGTGCCATGGTGGCAGAACGGGCCGGCATGATTTTAAAGAAATTTGGTTATTCGGATCATGATATTGAAGTTGTAAGAATCGCAGGATTTATGCATGATATGGGAAATGCCATCAACCGGCACCGCCATGCGGAATACGGGGCTCTTCTGGCGTCCCAGATTCTGGCCAAAACCGATTTGCCGCTGGAGGATCGGGTTACGATCGTTTCTGCCATCGGAAACCATGACGAATCTACTGGAGGAGCCGTTGATGCCATTTCGGCGGCTTTGATTATTGCGGATAAGACGGACGTCCGAAGAAACCGTGTGCGTCAGAAAGAAATGGCCACTTTTGACATCCATGACCGGGTTAATTACGCAGTTACGGAGGCCAAGTTAAAAGTGAACGCGGAAAAACGCGTGATTACATTGAATCTGCAGCTGGATGAGAGCATTTGCTCCATGCTGGAATATTTTGAAATCTTCCTTCAGAGAATGTTAATGTGCAGAAGAGCATCAGAGATTCTGGGAGCAAAGTTCAAAATGACGGCCAACGGAAGCAAAATCGTATAGGCAGTTTAAGCGGCTTCCGGATAGGAAGCGCTGGAATAGAAACATAAACAGACGAAAAGACCGCAGGATCATCAGGAACAGATGACCCCGCGGCCCTTCTTTTTTGACCGAGATTAATAGTTTGCTTCGTAGGAGGTAAGCTTAAAGGCAAGTGTTCCGTCATTCAGATAGAAGAACCCACCATAAAGAGTTAAATCACTGTTTTCCACTCCGGCATAAATCAGCTCTTCATGATTATTGGTTGTATACTGAGTGGTTCCTGCTGCATCGTAAAGCGGGCAGGTGACCGGGCCGTTATCCGTATCAATCTCCACAGTATAGCTGTAGTGCTTTCTTCCTGCCAGCAAATCCTGGAACAGCTGATCCAGATCATCGTTTTCATCATCGCCCATGTCCAGGCCAAGAATGGCGTTAAACGGACCGGTCAGAGCCGTCAGATCTACGGATTCGGTTTCTTCTTCCGCGGTGACGGTCTGGGTCTGCACAACATCATCTACAATCCAGGCGCCGTCTTCGTTTACCAGGTAGCCGTCCGGTGTCTCGCCGTCCTGATAGCAGTAGCCTTCTTCATCAAAATAATAGCATTCCGCAGTTCCGTCTCCGTTTCCATCCAGCCACACCCACTGGGAAACCGGATAAGAACCGTCGTCATTCTGCCACCACCAGCCGATATCGTCCTGCTGCCACTGTGCGGCAAAGGCTGTCATACCAAGAGACAAAGTCATTGCAGCTGTTAAAGCACCCAATACAAAAGATTTTCTCATGTCAATTTCTCCTTTTGCCCATAAAATTTCCGTTAAGAACTAACATAAACATTATAGACGATCAGGAGAAAATTTCAATTAATTTCACAAAAAAATCACGATATTAACCAATCTTTCAGAATCAGGAAATGTTTTTGTAACAAATCTTAATTTATTATGACGGAATGGTCCTGCTTTGCCACAACTTCGCCGATGATTTCCCCGGTTTGAGACACCTGATGGAGATTCCGGATGAGGGTCTGAGCCTCATCAAAGGGAAGCGCGGCCAAAAGGCCGCCGGAAGTCTGGGGATCGGCCATCAGATCGACAAAAACCTGGAGGACGGATGGTTCCACCTTCAGATGGGGCTTCACATAATCCATATTCCGGTAGGCACCCGCCGGAATAATTCCCATTTCCGCCAGCTCTCTTGCACCATGGAGCAGGGGGATGTCCGCACTGTGAAGACAAATTGTCACATCGCTTCCGGAAGCCATTTCATAGGCATGTCCGAGAAGGCCGAAACCGGTTACATCGGTGCAGGCATGGACATGGGAACATTCCTGTATCAGCAGCCCTGCCGTACGGTTGAGGGCGGCCATGGATGCGGTCATGGCATCATAATCTTCCTTTGCTGTCATGTCTGCCTTGGCGCCTGTGGTCAGGATGCCGGTTCCCACCGGTTTGGTCAGTACAAGGACATCTCCCGGCCTGGCACCCACATTCCTGAGAATCTTATCCGGATGAACATAGCCGGTGACGCACATTCCGTATTTTGGCTCCGGATCCTGGATCGTATGTCCGCCGGCGATGGCGCAGCCGGCTTCCACTGCCTTGTCATGTCCGCCCTGAAGAATTTTCCGGATGGTTTCCATGGACAGGCAGTTGGGAACACAAAGCAGATTCATGGCCACCGCAGGCTGTCCGCCCATGGCGTACACATCGCTTAAGGCATTGGCAGCAGCAATCTGGCCGAACAGGTAGGGATCATCCACAATCGGCGTAAAAAAATCCACTGTGTGGATGGCTGCGATGGAATCGGTGATCCGATAGACACAGGCATCATCGCTGGTATCGTAGCCCACTAAAAGATTCGGATTGGCCACATTGGGAAGATCGGTTAATATTTCTGTCAGGACACCCGGTCCCAGTTTGGCTGCTCACCCGGCAGCCGTCGTCATCTGTGTAAGGGGAAGTTCTTTTGACATAAGTACACCTCGATATTATGAAAAATGTTTCGGAAAGCCGTTTGTCTGTCCGGTCAGCTTTGCAGCCGGCCGGCTTGTGTTCTGTCTTTCCTATCATAGCATTGCCGGGGGAAAAAAGCAACCGGGCAGACTGGCAGGGAAATTCCCGTCCTGCCGCTTGTTTTTCTGCCAGGCACGAATTATAATAATATGATATCAAAGGACAAAAGGCCGAAAGCCGCAGCAAGCCCGCCTGCCAAAGGATGTCCGGCTTTGGGCTCTGCCTGGTACAGGAACGCGGCGAAAATGACTGGCATAAGAAGGAGAGGAACGATGCAGGAAAAACGAGAGCTGCCTGCCTGTCCGGTGGAAACGACACTGATGCTTATCGGAGACAAATGGAAGGTTTTGATTCTCCGGGATTTGATGCCGGGCACC
The DNA here is from genome assembly GCA_018712915.1 of Candidatus Copromonas faecavium (nom. illeg.). Classification (GTDB taxonomy): domain Bacteria; phylum Bacillota; class Clostridia; order Lachnospirales; family Lachnospiraceae; genus Copromonas; species Copromonas faecavium. Next base: position 44,300 of record DVGC01000064.1, read on the forward strand.
AAGCGGTTTGGAGAGTTAAAAAAATCTGTGGGGAATGTGTCCCAGAAGGTTTTGACGGCTCAGCTTCGGGATATGGAGGAAAATGGACTGGTGAACCGGCAGGTGTATGCCGAGGTTCCGCCCAGGGTGGAATACAGCCTGACCGATTTGGGAAGGAGCCTGAAGCCGATTCTGGATGCCATGTGGACCTGGGGTGAAGAGTATAAGGAAAAAAACAAATAGAATGGAGGAATGGGAATGGAAAGTATTTTTCACAGAATCAGTGTGAGAAAATTTACGGATCAGCCGGTGGAACCGGAAAAAATCAGCCGGATTCTGAGAGCGGCCATGGCTGCTCCGTCTGCTGCCAACCAGCAGCCGTGGGAATTTTATGTGGTGACGGATCGGGAAAAAATTGAGGCGCTGGCGGCGGCCAGTCCCTACGGGCATTTTGCGGCTCTTGCTCCGGTGTTAATCGTTCCGGCATACCGGAAAGAATGCGCTGTTCCGGAGTTTGCTCAGGTTGACATGAGCATCGCCCAGGAAAATATGTGGCTGGAGACAGATTTTCTGGGACTGGGCGGCACCTGGATTGGAGTGGCGCCCCGGGAGGAGCGGATGGAACAGGTGGAGAAGATTTTAAATATGCCGGAGCATCTCAGGGCCTTCTCCATTTTTGCTCTTGGTTATCCGGCAGAATCACGTCCGCAGCAGGACCGGTTTGAGGAGAGCCGGATTCATTATATTTAAGGATCAGGCGGAGCATCCTGTGCAAAACGCAGCCGTTTCATAGCACGGTCCGTGATTCGATCGGCTTCGGTAATGCAGCTGCATAAGAGGGGTGAGCTGGGATCGCAGGCGGGAGTGAGGCCTTCCCGCCTGCTTTTGCTTCGGCAGGCATAGCAGTAGAGACAGCCGTTGGGGCAGGTGTGGTAGGCGCCCAGATCGATGCTGGAAACGCATCCGCAGGCTGGCCGCTGGTTCCTGTCCTTTTTTACTTTTATGGTTCCAAACAGCCTGGAAATCAGCCGGTCATCGATGCACCTGGCCGGTTCGATGCCAAAGGCGGACAGATCCATATCTTCTGCGCAGGCGCAGATGGAAAGACCAAAGGAACGGGCAGTCACTGCCAGCTCTCTGGCCAGGATCCGGCGCTCCCTTTCATCCGGTGTGCGGATACCGGACCGCTCCATGGTTTTCGCAATTCCAGGATACATATCAAGAAAGCTGATGGTGCAGGTTTCCGTACTGGAAGACAGCTCCCGGGCCAGGGCAGAAAATGCTCTTATGTGCCATGAAACAGAATAGGTTTTGGTGATGCAGATCGGGTCGTAACGCCAGAGTACCCGCTCTTTTCCAATGGAGGCGGCCAGCCTGTGAAAGGTCTGAATCCGCTCTTTTAGAGAAGGAAGAAAAGGCTCCATGTCTTTTCCGTATGTATTGAGGGTAAACTGAAAATAGTATGGGTATGACTCCAGTTCCTTCAGCCGGTTCAGCATGGGGCGGGGATTTTTGGACCAGAAAACGATACAGTCGACGACTTCTGGAGAAAGGGAAATCCGGCTGACCTGATGGGGATTTACCGGATTGCGGACACAAGCCTGTCCGTCCTGGATACGCCTGAAAAACCAGTCGGAAAAACAGGCGGGAACATCGGTTCTTCTGCTGACGCTGAGAATCATGAAATCCCTCCTTAAATAAAAACAGGAAGAACGGGAAAACGGTACGCCTTTTGGGTGTACGGCTGTTTTCCCGCTGTTTCTTTAGTGACTATCTTCTGATTCGCCCCGGACATGCAGATGTTGGTTTCTTTATCACACAGATGCCGGCGCACTGCTTATAGCGAAGCCGCGAGGAGAGCAAAGCTCCGGAGACGGCCCGAAACAGTAAAAATCAGGAAATGTGCACACCGTTATCGGTTCAGCTTGAGAATGCTCATCGTGACAGTGCCGTCTGTGGCCGCGCTGGAGCTGTTATAGGACAGAGTCAGAATCGTCTGAGCCGGGACCTGAATAATCAGATTGGAATTTCCGTAAGCAGTGGCTCCGCTGGCAGAAGTAGCGGAATAAATGCCGGATTCAATGTGGGAGGCTCCGTTGTAGGAAGGAGTAATCTGCATATAGCTTGCCGTCCGATAGAGAGCGGACACACTGAAGGAAATCAGATAGTAGCCCGGTGCAAGGGAGATCCTGTTGATATCCATAGAAGAAATGGCTCCGGTCGGATCGACGATGCTGGGAATCAGGGGAAGCAGCGAGTCATCGGTGAAAATCGCGGAAATTGTAATGTAGGAAGCGAAAACATCAGCAGGCACTGTTCCTGTTGCCCCAGTGGCTCCTGTATTTCCGGCCAGTCCGGTGGCGCCTGTCGGCCCGGCAATTCCTACGGCACCTGGAGAGCCGGTAGCGCCTGTGGCACCTGTATTGCCGGTAGATCCTGTGGCTCCGGTGGGCCCAGTCGGCCCAGTCGGCCCAGTCGGCCCAGTCGGCCCGGTGATTCCGGCGATGCCTGTATTGCCTGTGGCACCTGTATTGCCGGCTGGACCTGTAGGACCAGCCAGTCCGGTGTTGCCGGTAGCGCCTGTATTGCCTGTGACACCTGTGCTGCCAGTAGCGCCTGTACTGCCGGTGATTCCTGTGCTGCCCGTCGCACCTGTAGCACCGGACGGTCCGGTGCTTCCGCCGGCTCCCGCATTTCCGGTGGTTCCGGTAACGCCTGTTGCGCCTGCCGGTCCCGCTGCACCTGTTGCACCGGTAGCGCCTGTAGCTCCGGTCGGTCCGGTGTTTCCCCGCGGTCCGGCAGGTCCCTGCGGTCCGGCAGGCCCAGCTGCGCCGGTTGCTCCGGTGGGGCCGGTAGGTCCGGTAATCACGCATCCCGGCCGGCCAGGCCTGGGAGGCGTTGGAATTACAAAGGTAGGAACACAGCCTGGACGGCCGTTTTGACGTGAGCGAACATCATACATAAGACAATCATCCTCGTCAGATTTCTTACTGTATGGTATTCAGACGAGCCGTCCGGCGTTCCCGGGAATCAGTTTTGCTTTTCGATGTTTCTGGTGGCGATGACGTCACTGTCAAGTCCAAGAACATGAGGCAGAAGGACGTCTCCGATATGGACAGGGGCAAAAGCGTGAAGCTTTCGGATTTCTGTCATTACCTCCGGAATCCGCTCTCTTGGAATGGGAGCTGACAGACGGACGCTGCAAAGGGGCAGATCGCCTCCTTCCACAAGAACGGAGGAAGCAATGCTGCGCATGGGATTTTTGATTTCCTGCTCCGCATAGCCGGCTCCTTTGGGACAGCGGTTTCCGGATACGGAAATCAGCTCCTTTTCTTCATATTCAAGATTCATTTCGCATCCGTTGGGGCAGAGGATGCAGGTCATGGTCCTATTCAATACTTGTCACCACCTTTATTCTGGATTTGGAAACCAGCTTGTCTGCCGGCAGGGAAATATTTTCCATTTCCGCAGGCAGCAGTCTGGAATATTTTTTTCTTACGAGGCATGTGTCGTCCTGACGGATTTCCACCCAGCAGTCCCGCATTGGTTTTCTGGGACGGAAGGAGAGGGTCACATCCCGGGTGCCTGAGATTTTCTGCGGCACCGTGTATCCGATGAGGCCTTCTGTTTCAATGGAAATTTCTGCCGGTGTGAGGCCATGCTCCAGATAAGCAGCTACGGAATCTGCCAGCCGTTCTGCCTCCAGTGAAACGAAATCCACCAGATCATGGACATGAAGCACGTTGCCTGCGGCAAAAATGCCGGGGACGGAAGTCTGGTAGGCCTCATCCACCACGGCTCCCTTCGTTCTGGGATCCAGGGTGACACCGGCCATCAGGGACAGCTCGTTTTCCGGAATCAGACCCACGGAAAGAATCAGGGTATCGCAGGCATATTCCTTTTCCGTTCCAGGGATGGACTTTAAATGTTCATCCACCTGGCTGACCGTGACAGCTTCCAGACGGTTGTGGCCTTTGATGTTGGTTACCGTATGGCTTAAATAGAGCGGAATATGGTAGTCGTTGAGGCACTGCTCGATATTTCTGGGAAGCCCGCTGGGATAAGGCTGGATCTCGAAAACCGCCTGAACATGGGCTCCCTCCAGGGTCATGCGCCTGGCCATGATCATGCCGATGTCGCCGGAACCGAGGATGATGACGTTTTTTCCTACCATTTTATTTTTCAGATTGATATAGGCCTGGGCCGTGCCGGCGGTAAAGACGCCGGAAGGCCGTTCTCCCGGAATGGATAAGGCACCGCGGGTCCGTTCCCGGCAGCCCATGGTCAGGATGACTGCGTCCGCCTGGTACTGAAGAAGGCCGTTTCTGGAGGCGGCTGTCACCAGCCGGTCTTCTGTCAGTCCGATGACCGTAGCGTCGGTCACGATTTCGATGCCCAGCTCATGAACCTGGTCGATGAACCGCTGGGCATATTCCGGCCCGGATAAGGTTTCCCCGAATCGGGTCAGGCCAAAGCCGTCATGGATGCACTGGCGGAGAATTCCTCCGGGAGTATGCTCCCGCTCCAGAATCAGGATCTGTTCCACACCTTTTTTCTTTAACTCCGCCGCAGCCGCCAGTCCTCCGGGGCCGCCGCCGATGATAATGACCTGTTTTTGAATCACATTCATTTCTCACGCACCTCCCCGGTAAACAGATAGGAACCGCGCCGTTCATAGGTCAGATCTTCCGGCCGGATTCCCTTTTCTTCCATTAAAAGCTCTGTAATTTTTGGCTGGCAGTAGCCGCCCTGACAGCGGCCCATCATGGCCCGGCAGCGGTATTTGACGCCGGTCACGGTTTTTGCGCCCAAGGGTCCGCGGATGGCAGCCAGAACCTCAGCTTTTGTAATCGTTTCACAGCGGCAGATGATGTCGCCGTAATCCGGATTTTCGGCAATGAGCCGTGCCTGCTCTTCGGGAGACTTGTCCCGGAAAGTGACGATTCTTCGCCGGATGGGATTGAAATCCGGGTTTTCCGCTAGAGGTTCCACTTCTTTCATCAGCCGGATGACCTCATGGGCAATGGGAACGGCGCTGGTCAGTCCCGGGGACTCGATTCCCACCAGATTGACTGCATGGGGAGCCAGGGAATCTCTCCGTTCGATAACAAAATCATGGAAGCCGCCTACTCCCGGAGGTGCCAGTTTGGGGCGGATGCCTGCAAAGTTGCGGATAAAGGATTCCTTTTTCAGATAGGGGAAAATCCGTCCGCCGTCTTCGATCAGCATATCCATGACTGCCTGGGTGGCAGAATAATCCTCTCTGCTGTCAATATATTCGGTGCTGGGTCCTACCATAATATTGCCGTCCAGGGTGGGAGTCAGATGGATTCCCAGTCCGCCGGTTTTGATGTTGGGAACCGGGTATGCCGGCAGGGGGAGCATATGGCTTAGATTTCTGTCCAGGATAAAATATTCTCCCCGACAGGGATACAGGGTGTATTCGTCAATTCCCAGCATGGAGGAAATTTTATCGGAACCAAGGCCCGCACAGTTGATGACCCAGCGGCAGAAAAACTGGCCGCTTTTTGTCTCCACCAAATAGCCGCCGTCCGGATCGTAGGCTCCGGATGCAGCTTCTGAGCTCTTTTCTCCTGCCTGTGCCTGGAAGTCGGGCACAAAAGAGGAACCATGGAAGTGCCCGTGGGTAATGCCGGTCACTTCACTGTCAAAGAAAAAGCGGGCGCCGTTTGAAGCGGCATTTTCCGCCATTCCGAAAGTGAACTGGAACGGGCTTAAGATTGCTGTGGTGGGAGACCACATGGCGAAATTCCCGCCCACGTACGGGGCTTTCCGGTCGATGAAATCACGCTCTACGATTTTGATTCCTTCGATTCCGTTTCGTTCTCCCTGTTCTTTTAATCCTTCCAGTTTTTCCCGATCCTCATCGGTAAATCCTACCACCAGCTTGCCTGTGCGGCGGTAGGGGATATCCAGCTCTTTGGCTGCCTGATCGAAGGTGCGGTTTCCCTCCACGCAGAACTTTGCCATCAGGGAACCGGTTTTGTTGTTGTAACCGGCGTGGAGCACCGCAGAATTCCGGCTGCTGGTCTCCATACAGACATCAGGACCCTTTTCCAGGACACCGATGGAAAGACGGTATCTGGAAAGCTCTCTGGCTACGGAGCAGCCGACTACGCCGGCTCCGATGACCAGAACATCATATCTGGGATTCATGTGTCGTTCTCCTTCCGTATTTGTAATATGTATTCATGACTGCTCCTATTATACACCTCTGATGTCAGGCAGAAAAGCTTTTTTTCTGACGATTTTATACCTGCTGCCGGTGTTTTGCCGCTTGACAAAGTGACAGGCTGTCACTATAATGGTGACAGGTTGTCACTTGAAAACTCTGGAAAGCAGTTTTTCCAGGGGAAAAATGTCGTAGGACAGGGGGAAAAGGAGAGGTAAAGCATGCCGACGGAACGGTTTTTCAGGTTGCCTGACAAAAAGAAAGAGGCCGTGCGGACAGCGGCGGCAAAGGAGTTTGCCCGGGCGCTTCCGGAGGAAGCGTCTATTAACAGAATCATCCATGACGCGGAAATTTCCAGAGGAAGTTTTTACACCTATTTTCAGGACAAAGAGGATTTGCTCTGCTGGCTGGTGGGAGATGTGATAGACAGGAACCTGAAATATTATATTCAGCGCCTTAAGGAAAACAACGGCGATATCTGGGACGTGTTTGAGCATGTTCTGGAAAACAGTATCCTTCAGGTTACGTCTGAAGGTCTTAACGGCCTTTTTGCGAATCTGATTAAAAGCAATTCCTTTTCAGAGCTTTTCCAGAGAAAAATGGATGAGGAAAAGGAAATTACCGCCGTGAATCAGAAATTTTATGATTCCATGTATGAACATCTGGACAGAAAGCTCTGTCCGGCGTCCAGAGAGGAATTTTATTCTTTAATGGAAATGCAGATGATGGTTCAGATGACGGCATTAAAACGGCTGTTTCAGATGGGACTTTCCAGGGAGCAGGTGGAAGCGTATTATAGAGGTATGATCCGCATTCTGCGTTATGGCATATGCGGAAAAACGGACGGAAACTGAAAGAAAGCTTAAGAGAATCGTTATTGTGTTTCCGGATATGGGAGAGTATTCTCATAAATGGAGGAGATATTCAATGAAAAAGAAAGGGATCTGGAAGGCGGCGGGAGCTGTCTTTCTTATGACAGCGGCTGCGGGTTGTCTTCCGGTTTATGGGGCCGGGACAGAGCTGCCGCTGACAGAATATGATGAATCACAACTGGAAAAATTCCGGGATGACACGCTGGAATACTGGGAAATCCCGGGACTGGTGGAACAGTACAATACGGAATTCCGCAATCAGCTGGAAATTTACTACAACAATCCGGGAAGTTCCACCGGACTGACAAAGGATCAGCTTTTGTCGCTGGCTTCGGATTTGAGGCAGGAGGCGAACGAACTGAACCAGGAAGCGGAGGATTCCAAGGATGATTTAACCAGGGAGGAATACCAGGAATATCAGCAGAACATCCGGGCGCTGAAGTCCTACGCCAAGGACCTGGAGGATGACGCGGACGGAAAGAACGCATCCGGTTCCTCGTCCATCAGAAATCTGAGGATCCTTAAGAATCAGCAGATTCAGTCCGCGCAGGAAAAGATGCGCGCATATGAGAGGCTTAAGGATCAGGACGCCATTGCGCAGAAGAACCTTGAGACGGCCCAGCTGACGTATGAGTCGGCAAAGCTTCGGCAGGAGCTGGGAACCTACTCTGCGGAAAATGTCCTGGATGCGGAGCGGGCCTTAAACCAGGCCAGAGCCAGCGCCAGCGCTGCATCGGATGCCCTGGAAAACGGGAAGAATGATCTGATTATGATGCTGGGCTGGTCCTATGGGGCGCAGCCGGAAATAGTATCTGTTCCGGAACCGGATACAGGGCGGATTGACGGCTATGATCTAGATGCGGACCAGGCAAAGGCCATTGAAAACAATTATACGCTGTTTGATACACGGATGGCCTCATCATCGAGTCAGGGCGGTGCAAATCAGAAAGCACGGACCATTAAGACTCAGGAGGAGCAGGTAACCATGAAGATGGATTTGCTGTATCAGGAAGTGCTTCAGAAGCAGACGGCTTATCAGGCAGCAGAAACGGCTTATGAAAAAGCAGTAAGCGACAAGACGGCGGCGGACAGTCAGTACAGTCTGGGAATGATGAGCAGGGAAAGCTATCTGACCGCAGAGGCTTCCTGGCTTCAGAGCGAGGCCTCTTATACGTCAGCCAAGCTTGATTTGACAGAGGCTATGGAAAATTACGAATGGGCAAGAGAAGGACTTCTGGATATTGGAAGCGGAAGTCAGTAAACGGTGGGAGGTGCGGATTTGAAGGTGAGAAAGTTAAATGGCCGGGTAATTCCGGCAGCGCTGGCCCTGTCTCTGGCGGCAGCACCGGCGATGGCTTATGGTGCCGAGGACGGAGCGGTGTTTGTGGCGGAGCCGGGAAATCCCTATGATGCGGCCACATGGGATAAGATTCATGACAATGTGCTGGAATACGATGAGATCGGGCTTCTGGTGGAAGAGTACAATACCACCTATAAAAATTTAAGGGAAACTTATGAGGACAATAAGAATGCGTCGGATAACGTGGTGAAGCTGAGAGAGCAGCTTTCCGAGCAGTCGGGAGATCTGCTTTCCCAGGCCAACTCTCTGGCCGATACGGCTGCCAGTGTCCGGGACGTTCTGGGATATCAGAACATGGTGACGCCGGATGCCTATGCCAGCATGGTATACAGTTCCGAACTTCTCAATTACCAGTCGGAGCAGATGCTGCTGATGGGTGACAGCCTGACAGAGGTAACACCGGAAATGCTCCATGTACAGACCGTGGAGACCGGGCGGGCCAGCCTGATTTCCGGAGCTCAGAGCGCTATGATTGGCTATGAGCAGCTTCTTCTTTCCAAAGAACAGCTGGAATCTTCCCTGGAGCTTCTGGAGGCAGTTTATCAGTCTGCCCAGACTCAGGCTGCCGTGGGAATGGCAACTCAGAGCGATGTACTGGATGCAAAGCAGAATCTGGAATCTGCTCAGGCAGGCATGCTGACCATCAATGCCAATGAGCAGAACCTCAGGCAGACGCTCTGCACCATGCTGGGGTGGGAGTACAATGCGTCGCCTGAGATCCGCCCGGTGCCGGAGGCAGATGAGAGCCGGATTGCCAATATGAATCCGGAGACAGACAGGGAACAGGCTATTGAAAATAACTATACGCTGAAATATAATACTCTGTCTTTGGATACTCTGACCGATGGTTCGGTGGAGAAGGCAAATATGGAGCGGACCATTGCTCAGCAGAAGGATCAGATTGCGTCATCCCTGACCAACCTTTACAATGACGTCCAGCAGAAACAGAGTGAGCTGGCAACAGCCCGGGCAGCTTATGAGTTGGCACAGACAAAGATGACATCGGCAGAGCAGAAGCTGCAGGTGGGCACCATCGGGAGACTGGAGTATCTGCAGCAGGAAAATGCCCTGAAGACTGCAGAGATTGAGATGAAAAATGCAGAGCTGTCCCTGTTCCAGTCCATGGAAACCTATGACTGGGCTCTGCAGGGAAATTTAACCATCAGCTCATAAGGAGTCATGGAATGGGAGCCATTCCAGAAATTTAAAACGGATTTCCATCTGGGGCAGAGCATCGCTCTGCTCCTTTTCCGCTCCGGCCTTTGCAGTCATCTTCCTGGCAGTAAAAAGTGCGTAAAAGTCTTCCTCCGGAAGGAGAGCTTTCAGGGTGTTTTCCGAATCTTCGGGCATGACGGCCTGGAGGCTGTCAGTGTAACACAGGGAAGGGTAGAGAACACACCAGAAATTTTTCCCCTGTCCTTCGCCAAGGAGCACCCGTACCGCTTCATATGTACCGGCAGGAAAGGTCATATCCCCATAGGTACGGGCGGGAAATTCACAGATTTCCAGGCGGATACTGGCGCCGTAGGAGAATCCGCGGGAGCGGATGAGTTCGCCGGCCGCTTTTTCCAAATCGTCCCGGTGCTCTGCAAGGTACTGGCAAAGCTCCTGTTTTCCGGTGTTCTCCCCTGCTTCAGTCCGGATTTTTTCCAGAAGAAAATCCTTCACTTCCAGTTTCATGGCCTGGTCCTCGGAAGAATCGCTGTTGGCCAGCACATGGAACCTGAGAATAGACGGCGCGATCCGGCTGGCCAGGGCTTCGTCCTGCTTACGCACCCCCGACATGACAATTAAAAATGCTGTAAGGAAACAGATTCCGGACAGGCAGAAATGATATTTTTTATTCAAAGATGATCCCCCATTTCGTTATGTTTTCCTGGTTGTAATTGTTCCCACTTATGCTATAATTAAACCTGACCGTTTGACGAAGAGCGAACTGACGGCCGGAATAGGAGCCCCAATCAACGGTTCTGTCCGGCGAAAACGGCTGTCTGCGCTTTGAAAGCGGAAGCTGACAGAAACGAAAATTTAAGAAGAAAACAGGAGATATTCTCATGAATCATAAAAAAAATCTGGTTGTGCTGTTCGGAGGCCAGTCCTCCGAGCATGTGGTTTCCTGCATGTCCGTCCTGAATGTGGCGGCGAACATTGACAGAGAGCTTTACAATGTGTACCTTGTGGGGATTACGGAGGAAGGCCGCTGGCTTTTCGTGGATTCTGAAAAGGAAATTGAAGATGAGAGCTGGAGAAAGAAGGAGGTTTCGGCATTCCTTTCTCCGGATGCCACAGAAAAATGTCTGTTCATTTTGCGGGACGGCGGAATGGAAAAACTGCCGGTGGATGTGGTGTTCCCTGTGCTCCATGGTCTTTACGGGGAAGACGGAACCGTTCAGGGACTTCTGGAACTGGCAAAAATTCCATACGTAGGCTGCGGCGTGTTATCCTCTGCGGTGTCGATGGATAAGCTGTCCACAAAAATCCTGGTCAGCAGTCTGGGCATCCGCCAGGCCGCATACGTTCCGGTTATGAAGGAAGAGCTTTCCGATATGGACGGGGTTGTAAGCCGTATAGAGCAGGCGTTCCCCTATCCGGTGTTTATAAAGCCGTCCAATGCCGGTTCCTCCAGAGGAGTAAGCCGTGCGGATAACAGGAAGATGCTGGTGGACGGTCTTCTGGAAGCGGCGCGCAACGATCGCCGGATTCTTGTGGAGGAGGCCATCGTGGGCCATGAAATCGAGACGGCTGTTTACGGAGGCGGAACAGAGGAAATCCGCGTTTCCGGTGTGGGAGAGATTCTGGCGGCCGCAGATTTTTATGATTTTGAGGCCAAATATTATAATGAAGAGTCAAGAACCGTTATTGATCCGGAGCTTCCTGACGGCGCTGTTCAGCAGGTTCGGGAAGCTGCTGAGAAAATCTTCCGGGTGGTTGACGGATATGGCATTGCCCGGGTGGATTTCTTTGTGAAAGAGGACGGAACCGTGGTATTTAATGAGATCAACACCATGCCCGGTTTTACGGCCATCAGCATGTATCCCATGCTCTGGGAGGCCAGGGGAGTCAGCAAGAAGCAGCTGGTTAATGATTTGATTTCCCACGCCATGAAACGGTATGAAAGGTAGACCATGGATAAGAATGCACCAATCGGAGTCTTTGATTCGGGAATCGGCGGACTGACCGTGGTCCGGGAAATTATGCGGCAGCTGCCGGAAGAAAAAATTGTTTATTTCGGCGATACAGCCCGGCTGCCCTATGGAAACAAGTCCAAGGAGACGGTGATCCGGTTTTCCGGCCAGATTGTCCGGTTCCTGAAAACCAGAGGCGTAAAGGCCATTGTGGTGGCCTGCAATACAGCATCTTCCTACGCCCTCGAGGAAATCAGAAAGGCGGAGGACATTCCCGTTATCGGGGTGATCAATGCGGGGGCCAGAGCTGCGGTTTCTGCCACAAAGAATGGAAAAATCGGGGTGATCGGAACTGAGGGAACCATCAAAAGCGGAACCTATGGAGCGGTTCTCAGGGAAATGAGGCCGGGAGTGGAGGTCTTTGGAAAGGCCTGCCCTCTGTTCGTTCCTCTGGTGGAGGAAGGATGGTTCCATGATTCGGTGACGGATGAAATTGCCGCCCGGTATCTGTCCGCTCTAAAAGAAAAATATATTGACACCCTGGTTCTGGGCTGCACCCACTATCCGCTTCTGCGCTCGACGGTGGCCGGCATCATGGGAGACGGGGTGACGCTGGTGAATCCGGCTTATGAGACGGCCGTTCAGTTAAAAACCCTGTTAAAATCCATGGAGATGTGCCGGGAAGAGGAAACGCCGCTTCTGCTGGAGGAAAAATATCAGTTTTTTGTCAGCGATCTGGCAGAAAAATTCACAGCCTTTGCTACGGCCATCCTTCCGGATGAAGTGAAAAATACAGTCCGGATTGATATTGAGGCGTATTAGAGGGGAATACGAAGGAGTTTTGGAATGACAAAGGATGTACTGGTGAGCGTAAAAGGGACCCGCCTCATGGGTGACGGAGATGATACCGTGGAAGTCATTACGGCGGGAACCTATTATGAGAAAAACAGCCGGCACTATATTCTTTATGACGAGGCGGTGGAGTGTCTGGAAGATGTGACTCACAACATCGTGAAAATCGGAGAGGATAAGGTGGAGGTCATTAAGAGGGGGATTGTCGAGAGCCGCATGACGTTTGAGCATGGAAAGAAGCACAAGGCCAGCTATGTGACGCCTATGGGACTGATCCTTTTGGGAATCACCACGTCGGCTCTGGAAGTGAAGACGGATGATACGGCCATCAGCCTTCATCTGGAATACGCGCTGGAAATGAACGGGGAATATGTTTCCAGCTGCAGAACGGATATCAGGGCCAGCTCCCGCAGGGACAGCGTGCTGAATCTGGATTGACATAAAAAGAGAGGGGAAAAGAATGGACAGCTTGTTGGTCGCGTTGAATGCAGTAATTCCGTTTTTGTGCTATATATCGTTCGGTTATATTGTAAAAGTGAAGGGAGTCGTAAAGGAAAACTTTCTTCAGCAGCTGAATCAGATGGTGTTCCGCCTGTTTTATCCGTGCATGACCTTTTATAATATTTATAAGGCAGATGCGGATTCTCTTCCCAGGCCTCTCCTATTAATTTTTGTGGGAGGCAGTATTATCCTGCTGGAAATCCTGCTGGTTCTTATTGTGCCGCGGATCATTCCGGAGAATCCCAAACGGGGTGTGATCATCCAGGGCGTTTTCCGAAGCAATTTCGTTCTTTTCGGCCTTCCGCTGACCGTGTCCGTGTTTGGTGACAGCGCGGCATCTGTGGCGGCCATGGTTGTTACGGTTGTGGTAACCATTTACAACACCACGTCGGTGGTGATTCTGGAAATGTTTAATACATCCGGAAAACTGAATATAAAAAATGTGGCGCTGAATGTAATAAAAAATCCGCTGCTGCAGGGAGCCATCACGGGACTTGTTCTGTTCCTGCTGCAGATTCATCTTCCGGAATGCATCGTCACTCCCATTGCTGCCTTTGCGGATATGACGTCTCCGCTGGCGTTATTTATTCTGGGCGGAACGCTGCACTTTAATGAGATTGGACACAACCTGAAATATCTGGTTCCGACCCTCAGCTTTAAGCTTGCTGTCCTGCCGGCCATTATGCTGGTCATCGGCCATGCTTTGGGCCTGCGGGGACTGGAACTGTTCCTTCTGATTGCTGTTTACGGTACGCCTGTAGCAGCGGCCTCCTATCCGATGGCCCAGAACATGGGAGGAGACGGTGAGCTGGCCGGACAGCTGGTGGTAATCAGTACGGTAGTATCCGTTGTGACCTTGTTCTTCTGGATTTTCTTCCTTCGTTCGATTGGAATTATTTAAAAGCTTTGGAGAAAGTCGCGCAGGAAAATCACGCCCGGCGCAGGAGTTCCCCATGGGGAACTCCCTGTCTCACCAAAGGCCGGGGCAGGAACAGTGAAACTGGGGCAGACATATTTATTCAAGAATCAGATTGACTAACGCCTGTATATGGATATCCATTACATCCATATAAGGAACGGAAAGCCTGGTTCCTTCAAATATGAGAGGAAGCTCCGTACATCCTAAAACGACTGCTTCAGCACCTTCTTCTGAAATCATTCGGTTTGCAATACGGCAGAATTGTTCCCTTGTATGAGGAATGATTTTGCCGTATTCCAGTTCTGTCTCAATTTTAGATCCGATATAATTCTTTTCATCTTCTGACGGTGTGATGACCTGAATGCCCGCCTTGTGAAAAGATTTCTGGAAGAAAGTTCCGTTCATGGTAGGGAGAGTGCCGAAAAGGGCTATTTTACTGAATTGATGTTCTGTTCCGTAGCTGCATGCTGTATCCAGCATACTGATCAGAGGAATTGGGGATGCTTCTGCCAGCTCATCGAATACAATATGAGGGGTAATGCCTGTCAGTGCGCCATACTGGGCACCGGCGGCAGCCAGGCGCTCGATTCCGGTTAGGAGATATTGAGTTAAACCGGAAAAGTTTCCCTGTTCGCAAAAATTCAGCACATCGAAAACACTGAGACTTTCAATGGTTAAATTTGGAAAACAGGCGCTTCCTGCGCGCTTTTGTACGTCGTAAACAAGGCGGCGGTAATAGACGATTGTAGATTCAGGACCGGTTCCGCCAATCAGGCCAATTTTTTTCATAATAATTGCTCCTTAGAAGATGAGAATGACTGCAGGGACATGATGTATCATAAAAACGCCATACATTCCTTCTGAAATCTGCCTGCGGCTTCTGATGCAGCCAGCAGGAATCAGATTGGATTTGCGGAACATGTATGGCGTTTTTCGTGCTATTTCTTTTTCTTTTCGCTCGTTTTCTTATTGTCGTTCTCTTTATCCTTGATAAAAATTCCCTTGATTCTGCCCCAGATGGTCTTTTTCTCGGGCAGGGGCGGGATTCCGCCGCGGACGCTCTTGATTTCCGTTATGTAGAGACCGCTGATCACCACTTTGGCTTCTGTCTTTAACGGAAGCTGCAGATAAACCCGTTCCTCGGCAATCATCGTCATAATCTTCGGTCCGATTTTTGCTTTTACAACCGGAACTTTCATCCGCTTCGCGTACCAGGGTGTCTGCTCATATACAATGGGGGGAAGTCCTGCTTCCTTTAGCTTCATCCTTTTCTTGTCGATGGCCATCAGGGTCACTACCTGCTTGGCGGATTCAATTAAATCCTGCTGTTCCACCTGACGCTTTTCCAGTTTTTTTCCGAAATAATAAAGCAGTGCCAGAACAATGACTGCAATAAAGAGAATTGCAAGCAAAACATTTCCTATGAGGGACCAGTTCATGTAATACCTCCGATTATCTTTCCGTGTCAGCAGGTACTTAAACCCGCTGACGTTCATTATATCATTCATCCCATAAAAGCGCAAGTAATTTTAAAGCCCATGGCCGGGCGAGATGCCAGCATTCCTTCTTTCAATTTTGATAGAAAGAAAGAGCTTACAGAAAATTTTTATCATTAGTAAAAAGCAACAAAAATTATTGACGCAATTCCTGAGAAATGGTACAATAATTACGGTAAGTTCGGCAAAATTTTCACAGGAAAGGTGATGTAAAATGGGAAAACAGATAGCTTGGGATGAGATTGACAAAAAGGCTGAAGAAATCCTGAACGCCAGCGATGAAATTTGGGGTTGCGCGGAAACGGCGTTCCAGGAAGACCAGTCTGTAAAGGTTCTTTGCGATCTTCTCAGAAAAGAGGGCTTTGAGGTTGAGGAGAATCTTGCAGATGTAAAGACGGCATTTAAGGGAACCTATGGTTCTGGAAAGCCTGTGATTGGATTTTTAGGAGAATTTGATGCTTTGTCTGGTTTAAATCAGGAAGCATGTGCGACAGAGAAGAAGGCGATGGTAGACGGAGCGTCCGGACATGGATGCGGACATAACATGCTGGGAACGGCTTCCCTTTCCGCTGCCATTGGTTTAAAGAGATATCTGGAAGAAACCGGAAAATCCGGTACTGTGATTTACTTTGGATGCCCTGGCGAGGAAGGCGGATCCGGAAAGGCATTTATGGCCAAGGGCGGAGCCTTTGAAGGTCTGGATGCAGCCATTACCTGGCATCCCGGAGATTTAACAAGAGCTGATACAGGAAGTTCTCTTGCCAACTATCAGGTATATTATAAATTCTATGGAACCAGCGCTCATGCAGGCGGAGCTCCGCATCTTGGAAGAAGTGCTCTGGATGCTGCCGAGCTGATGAACGTAGGTGTTCAGTTCCTTCGTGAGCATGTGATTCCGGAAGCAAGAATCCACTATGCGATTACCAATTCCGGCGGATATTCTCCCAACGTAGTACAGCCCTATGCAGAGGTTCTGTATCTGATTCGTGCACCGAAGAACAAACAGGTGGAGGAGATTTATCAGCGTGTCAATAAGATCGCCGAAGGTGCGGCTCATATGACCGAGACCAGACTGGAAATCGACTTCGTAAAAGGCTGCTCCAACTTAATGAGCAACAGAGTCATCGCAAAGAAGCTGTGGGACAACCTGACTGAGCTTGGTGCTCCGGAGTACACCGAAGAAGAAATGGAATTTGCAAAGGCCATCAGCGAGGGCGTAGGCGACAGCCGGTTCGAGTCCCTTGAAAAAATGGCCAATAACTGCCAGACCAAAGAGGAAAAGGCAGAGGTTCTTTCCCATAAGGGCGAGAGCATGTACCGTTTCGTTGCACCGTTCAATCCCAACGGACTGATGTCCTTCGGATCTACGGACGTAGGTGATGTAAGCTGGAACTGCCCGACAGCTCAGGCTTACGTAGCTACTTGGGCAGCCGGAACACCCGGACATTCCTGGCAGGTAGTTTCCCAGGGTAAGAGCGGACTGGCTCATAAGGGACTGATTTATGCTGCAAAGGCCATGGCTGGTACAGCAATCGATATGATTGAGGATCCGTCCTTAATCGATGCCGCTAAGGCAGAATTCCTGGAGGATCTGGAGGGCGATACCTATCATTGCCCGATTCCGGACGGCTGCAGACCGAGAGCCATCGGAACCAAGAAATAAGACTTGCAAAATTTCGGAAGCATGTTATACTGAATTTGTAAAAATTCATAAAAGAGGGAGCTTGCCGCGGCAGGCTGAGAGGGAATGCAGGATCGATTCCGACCTTAGGAACCTGATACGGATAATGCCGGCGTAGGAATACATGCGATCGATAAGATGCAGACATAGCAGGAGCGTATCCTAATTGGGTGCGCTCCTTTTTGCATGGCGAATACGGCAGATAACCGCCGCGCCTGCATGCTGGGGGGACAGAAGAAAAAACGGCTCCGGCCTTCAGGTAAACGGGACAGTTTCAGAAGGGAAAACAGCCCCGGCCTTCAGACGAACCGGGCTGTTTCGGGAGCAATCCGGTTCCGGCTTTTTGGCATGGCGGATCAGGAAAACCGGATGAATGGGAGGCGTTCAGACGGGGACAGACTGGAAAACAACAAAAGAAAACAGAGGAAAGGAGACATTTCATGAGTTATACGACACAGATGGATGCAGCCAGACAGGGCATTATTACTAAGGAAATGGAGCTGGTGGCACAGAAGGAGCGGATGACTCCGGAAGAAATCAGAGGTTATGTGGCCAAGGGGCAGATTGCGATTCCCTGCAACAAAAACCATACCTGTATTGACCCCAATGGAATCGGTTCCATGTTAAAGACAAAGATCAACGTCAATCTGGGGACTTCCAGAGACTGCAAGGACCTGGATGTGGAAATCGAGAAGGTAAAGAATGCTGTGGAAATGGGAGCGGAATCCATTATGGATTTAAGCTCTTTCGGAGATACGCAGGTATTCCGGCGGCGTCTGACGGCAGAGTGCCCGGCCATTATCGGAACGGTTCCGATTTACGATGCGGTAGTCTATTACCATAAGGCATTAAAGGAAATTACCACGGAGGAGTGGCTGGATATTGTCCGGATGCATGCAGAGGACGGAGTGGATTTCATGACGATTCACTGCGGCATTAACCGTTCCACAGCCAAACGATTCAAGGAAAATAAAAGACTTACCAACATTGTTTCCAGAGGCGGCTCCATTATCTTCGCCTGGATGGAGATGACCGGGAAGGAGAATCCCTTCTACGAGCATTTTGACGATATTCTGGAAATCTGCCGGAAATACGATGTAACGCTAAGTCTGGGAGACGCCTGCCGTCCCGGATGTATCAAGGATGCCAGCGATATTTCTCAGATTGAGGAACTGGTGACGCTGGGCGAGCTGACCAGACGGGCCTGGGAGAAGGATGTACAGGTGATCATCGAGGGACCGGGCCATATGCCGTTGAATCAGATCGAGGCCAACATGAAGATTCAGAAGGAAATCTGCAAGGGTGCTCCCTTCTATGTGCTGGGGCCCCTGGTGACGGATGTGGCTCCCGGATATGATCATATTACGGCTGCCATTGGCGGAGCCATGGCGGCGGCATACGGCGCTTCCTTCCTGTGCTATGTAACACCTGCGGAGCATCTGCGTCTTCCGAACCTGGAGGATGTGAAAGAGGGAATCATTGCCTCCCGGATTGCGGCCCATGCGGCAGATTTGGCCAAGGGAATCCGGGGCGCCGAAGAGTGGGACAATGAGATGAGCCTGGCCAGGAAGAACCTGGACTGGGAGCGGATGTTTGAGCTTTCCATCGACCCGGAGAAGGCCAGAAGATACCGGGCGGAGGCCAGGCCGGAGAAGGAAGATACCTGTTCCATGTGCGGAAACTTCTGTGCAGTCAAGAACATGAACCGGATTCTGGATGGCGAAATCGTAAGTATTTTTGATGAATAATCGCTCAAGCGCCCGTCAGACGGCTTTTATGATAACAGGATAAGAAGCAAAGAAAAGCTTGCTTGTTATGTAAACTGTCTTTGTAAAAAAAATAAGCATTTTAATGGTGCCTTTGAAAAACTGGCGCCGGATGAAATGACATGAAAGAAAAGAGGCAATAATCATGAAACTGACAATGAGAAAAACAACAACAGCCGCCATGCTGGTGGCATTAACCGTAGCCATGTCCGGATTTTCTATCCCCATCGGAGCTTCCAGATGCTATCCGATTCAGCATCTGGTAAATGTGGTGTGTGCGGTGTTTTTAGGGCCGGCATACGGTGTGATGGCGGCGTTCTGTACTTCTCTTATCAGAAATATTATGGGAACGGGAAGTCTGCTTGCCTTCCCTGGCAGCATGGTGGGAGCCCTGCTCTGCGGTCTGATTTATCAGAAAACAGGGAAGCTGCTTCTGACTTATATCGGTGAGGTTGTGGGAACCGGCCTTCTTGGCGGAATGCTCTGCTACCCGGTGGCAGTGTTTCTGATGGGCAGCAGTGAAGCGGCGCTCTTTACCTATGTGATGCCTTTCTTTATGAGCACGGCCTGCGGCACGGTGATGGCGGCCATCCTGGTGACGGCCCTGGAAAAGAGCCATGCGATGAATTATCTGAAAGGAGTTCTGGAAGCTTAATGAAACGGGTACTGACCATTGCCGGCTCCGACTGTTCCGGAGGGGCCGGGATTCAGGCGGATTTAAAGACCATGACGGCTTACGGAATGTACGGGATGAGCGCCATCACGGCTCTGACCGTTCAGAATACCCAGGGAGTATTCGACATCTGCGAGCCGGATGTGAAATACTTAAAGGGCCAGCTGGATGTGATTTTTTCAGATATTATGCCGGATGCGGTGAAGGTGGGAATGCTGTCTTCTCCGGAAGTGGTGAAAACGGTTTCCCAGGCGCTGAAACAGTACAAGCCTGCCCGGGTGGTGGTGGATCCGGTGATGGTATCCACCAGCGGCTATGCGCTGATGAAGGAATCGGCAGCGGGGGAGGCTATGGAAGAGCTGTACTCTCTGGCAACCGTTCTGACGCCCAATCTTTCTGAGACGAACGTGCTTCTTGGTATGGCCGGACTGGAGGCTCGGGTGGAGAACCGGGCGGATATGGAGCGGGCGGCTCTTGGCCTGTCGGATTACTTTAAGACGGCAGTTCTGGTCAAAGGCGGACATCTTTCGGACGGAGCAGACGACTGTCTGGGTGAGCAGGGAGAAGTGTCCTGGTTTACAGGAGAACGGATTGAGACAAAGAATACTCATGGAACAGGCTGCACCCTGTCCTCTGCCATTGCCTGCGGGTTGGCGGCGGGCTGGAGCTTAAAGAAATCAGTGGAATGCGCCAAATGGTATCTGCAGAAGGCGCTGAAGGCGGATCCGAAGCTGGGCCATGGAAACGGGCCGGTAAACCACTGCTTCGGGATTCCGGAGTGCTTTGGACGGGAATAGGGGCATAGGATGGATAAGAAACAGGTGATAGATGAAATCCTGGAAGCAGTAAGAAGGGTGCGGGAAATCCGCCCCCTTCTTCATATGATTCCAAGCTATGTGACGGCCGCACTCTGCGCCGATACGATTTCGGCGGCAGGAGGAAGGCCGCTGATGGCTCAGGCCAGGGAAGAAATGGAGGAGATTACCGGCTCTGCCGACGGACTGGCAGTCAACATGGGCCAGCCTTCGGAAGAGAAGGCCGCCGCCTGCCGGGCCGCTTTAAAAACGGCGGCAAAAAGAGGGCTTCCGGTGATGTTTGACCCGGTTGGAGCGGGGGCATCCAGTTACCGCAGAAGGATGATGACGGAGCTGGCCGCCATTCCTTGGTCGGGGGTGATAAAAGGCAACAGTTCGGAACTTCATACGATTCTTACCGGCCTTTTGTCCCATGACGGAGTGGACAGCATGGGGGAGTTTTCCCATGACACAGAGGAAGAACAGTATCTTCTTAAAGAAGAGAGGCGCGGGAGAACTCTGGTGGCAGCAGAAACAGGAAAGACCGATCGGATTCTCTGGAGAGAAGAGGGGCGTTTTTACCGGATTTTGCTGTCCCATCCGGCTGAACGGCCAGTGATTCTTGTTGGCACGGGATGTGCCTCCGGCGCCGTTCTTGGGACCCTTCTGGCAGCCGACTGGAAGCGGAAAGCAGAGGAAGGATGGAATGCAGCGGGGACATACCAGGAGAATACAGGAGCAGGAAAAGAAGGCATCCGGATGGCAGAGGATGGAGCACAGGAAAACGAGTACAAGACGTGTGCCCTGCAGGCCCGGCGGATGGCCATTCTTTCTGCGGCAGCCCTTGGGCTGATGGCCTGCAGTGAAGAGCTGCAGGGACAAAAGGGCTACGGTTCCCATAAGACCGGGCTTCTGGATGCTTTGTCACAGATGGATGAAACCGTTTTTCGCGGCTGGCTGGAACGGAACCTGAAGATTGAGGAAAAACCGGAGGGAAGGGAACAATGGAATTAAAAAAGCAGGGTATTCTGTATCTGATCGCAGATCGGAAGCTGGGGGATGAAAAGATTCTGGAGGCTTTAAGAGCCGGAGTGGATATGGTACAGCTTCGGGAAAAGAATGTGACTTCGGCCCAGTATCTGGCAGATGCCAGATGGATGAGAGAACAGGCGAAAAAATACGGAGCCGTATTTCTCGTCAATGACCGGCTGGATATTGCCCTTCTTTCCGGGGCGGATGGGGTTCATCTTGGACAGGAGGATGTTCCTGTGGATGAAGCCAAACGGCTGGCGGCGGCCTGCGGACGCACCGATTTTCTTGTGGGAGCCACGGCCAAAACCGGAGAGCAGGCGCTGCGGGCGTTTCAGATGGGGGCGGATTATATCGGCAGCGGAGCCTGGCACCCAACTTCCACGAAACCGGATGCCCTGCCGATTCGTGAGGAAACTTATCGGGAAATTTTAGGGAAAGCGCCGATTCCCAACGTGGCCATCGGAGGGCTGACGCCGGAAAACTGCGATTTGCCTCTGGAGCTCGGTGCCAGCGGACTTGCGGTGGCCGGAGGGATTCTTGGAGCCGGTTCCATCACCGGGGCAGTTGAGAAATTTCGAGAAAAACTGAATAAAAGAAGAAATTAGAATTAAAAGAAAAAACGAAACAAAGAAAGAAGCTGAAACAAAGAGAAAAATCAGAATCAAAAGCTCAGAAGCGAATTGGGAAAAGCAAAAACAGAAAAGGAGGAGACAGGATGAGCCAGATGGAACATGGATACGAAACCGGGAAGAAACCGATGGATGTCCGGCAGGGAGAAGGCAGGGCAGAAAAAGGCCATACCCGGCAGGAAAATTCCGGAACAGGCGCAATGGACCTGGAAGGCTTTGTCAGAAGGCTGGAGGAAACAGAAGAAAAACGGATGTTTTATGCAAAACGCCAGCTGTACCTTTCTGCTGTGGCAGCAGCCAGCTGTTTCCTTCTTTTTTGCGTGGTAACGGCTGCCTGTCTTTCGGTGCTGCCGCGGGTACACAGCTCTCTGGATACCATTGAGACCGTGGCTGCCGATTTACAGGTGGTTTCAGACCAGCTTTCCAGGGCGGATCTGGAGACTCTGGTGGAGCATGTGGATCAGATGGCAGTGACCAGCGAGGAAGGAATCCGGGAGGCGCTGTTAAAGATTCAGGCAATCAACATTGAGGAGCTGAATCAGGCGATTAAGGGGCTGTCCGACGTGGTTTCCCCTCTGGCCAGACTGGTCAGCCGGTTCAATTAACAGGCTCTGCCGGGTCATGACTCGTCAAAAGGCGCAGTCATACCGCTTTGTTCCAGAAAGCAGAGCATCAGGCTGACAGCCAGAAGATCGGCGCAGCCGCCAGGACTTAAGTTCTTTTTGATGTAATCAGCATCCAGAGCTTCCAGCGATTTCTTATAATTCTCTTTTGTCAGATTTGAAAGAAGCCTTCGGGCTTCTTTTTTGCTGTCCTGAGCAGCCTGGTACCCGCCCCGGTGGATCATGTTGGTGTCATCGACGGCGGAGATCATGGAAAGAAGGGCCAGGATGGCAGCATCGTTCAGGGAATAGCCTTCAGATAACCGCCTTTTTAATTCCGGGAGGCCCAGTCTGCGGGCAGACGGAAAACCGGCGGCCGCCTCCCCCCGGGCGCCTGAAATTCCATAATGCTCATGACAGCGCTCCCCTGCGGTCTGTACGGGCACGGGGGCATTTTCGCCGGCGGCTCCACTTTTGTCCTGCACGGGCACGGGGGCGTTTTTGCCGGCGGCTTCACTTTTGTCCTGCTCAGGCAACCGCACATTTTTCGCCTGGAAATCCGCCAGAGAGCAGGCACCCAGCCGGCGGCAGGAATCAATGACCATATGGGCCGGCAGAGGGCGGATGTGAGAGGTATGCACCCGGCCAAGAGCAGCACATAAGACGGCAAAGGAAAAAATCAGTCCTTTGTGAGTATTGACTCCGCCTGTTGCAGCAAACATCTGCTGTTCCGCTTTCTGTCCTGCAAAGCGCAGTCTGGAAAACAAGAGTGCGTCCGGTTCTCCCGCGTGATCCCAGCCCATACAGAAAAAGTCCCGGAACCATGGAATCAGGGCGGCACTGCTGTCAAGAAAAGTAAAAAAATCCATGTCTTTATGGGAACCGGAATTGTTCCGGTCCACCAGACCTGGTTTCGGGGTGGATGATACCTCGTAGAGTAGGGCGCGGACGGCGCAGGAAGCAGCCAGATCGGCGGCCTTGCCGCGGAAATAGTCATTTAAAAGCTGGGCCGTACGCCAGGAAAGGAGCTCTTTGGAATGCTGTTTCCCCTGAATACAGGAAACGGCCGGCTCCCCGCAGATCAGACAGGAGCGCGGGGGAAGTCCAAGTTCAGAACGGGAGAGGCGCTGTCCGTCTATGCCGAAGACATCAATATTGAAAAGCCGTCCCAGAGGATGGTGTTCCTCAATGTCGGACATCCGTTTTTTCAATCGGCGGCACATGAGCCCGGTGTCCTGGGACTGCTTAAGAAGAAGGTATGCCTCCGGTCCGGTGACAGGTTTGTACTGTTCAGAATGAAGCAGAGAATCAGAAGAAAGGCAGGAAAGTATCTCCGAAAGTCCTTCATCAAAGGCATCTAAAGCAAGAGGAAAGGTCTTTATGGGGCCGGGAATATTTAAGGTAAGGCAAAGCAGGCAGCCGGCGGCCGTCTGCTTTAACAGCCGGACTTGCTTTTCCTGCCGGCAGATGGCTGCCCGATCCAGCTCTTCCTGGCTGGCCGGCGTACCGAAAATGATATCCTGAAGCTTCATTTCTGAATCCTTTCCTCTGTTTTTGATGTATGGTCAATCTTTTTTTCCTGCATCCTCCGTATTCTGCCCTGAAGACATGTTTCTGTAAAGGAACACTCCCCGTATTCTGCCATGCAGACATGTTTCTGTAAAGGGACACTCCCTGTATTCTGCGGAGCAGGCGGCTTTTTTTATTTTGGAGTGCCGGACTCCCGGGCGCCGTTCCAGATGGCCTGGTGCTCCTTCAGATACCTGGCCGTGCAGGGAGGAACAAATTCCAGCAGCCGGTCTGTGACGCCCTGTTCCGCCAAAAGCTGGCGTACCCGTGATGCGCTGATGATTTCATCGCCTGGACCGCCGGTGGTAAAGCGTGCAATCCGGATAAAGGAAATGCCGTACTGGGGCAGCAGCCGGACCATGGCCTCATTGTAGCTTCTGGTAACCGGATCGAAGGGCTCCTCTCCGGCAAAACGCTTGGTAATATGAAGCAGAGGCGCAATCCTGGAAGCAAAGAGGGTAATATCCAGTTCGCTCTGGATTTTTGCCGCATCCTCTCCCTTTTTCAGGAAATAGGTGGGGAAGGTTGCGTTGGAAATCATGTACGGGCCGGAAGGATGGACCAGCACATTGGCCAGATGGTCGGTTCCCTCCCGCACCAGGCGGAACCGGTCGGCAAATGGAAACATGGAGCGGTTCTCCTCCACCACGAAAATATGCAGGAGACTGCACCGGGAGGCCGCATAGGTAATCAGTTCCAGATGCCCTTTGGTCAGGGGATTGCAGTTCATGACAATGCAGCCCACACCTTCCGTCATGGCTCCGCTCTTTAAAAGAGCACCGTCGGCCTCAAATTTTTTATAATACTGCTCCAGGCCATTCTTCCTATTTTCCAGCATCAGCACGTCCTGAGTTTCCGCCAAAGGATAGAATCCGCAGGACGTAAACAGAACCTTATTGCCGGGCCGTGTAATGACAAACAGATCATATTGCCCGGCGGCAAACCGGTCTTCCGTCAGTCTGGAAACCAGGCTTCCCAGAGCGTTTTGTCCCCGGAGCCGTTCATCCACCGCAAAGCATTTCAGAAGATTTCCGGCGGCGCAGCCGCAGCCGGCCAGCTCTTCTTCCAGTGTGAAAATGCCGTAGGCAGTCTCGATATCGTCCTCGAAGGCCAGTCCATGGCGTGAAAGAAAATCAATCAGCATCTGCCTGTCATGAGGGAACCCCAGAGACAGTTCGTGTATTTTAAATTCATCCATCACATTCACCTCCGTTTGTCTTTATTATAAGCGAATTGACGATGAGAAACAATTCTTATTTTTACTTGTACCGGGGACCGGATCTGCAAAGAATGGCATCTGTTTTTGGAAGCGCTTCGTCTAAAACGGATTCTTTTTCCCATGTTCCGGCAAGGAAAAGGCGGCGAACCGGCAGCCAGTTTCTTCATGGGAATTGATTTTTTTTCTTATTTATGGTAAGACAGCAGGAGCAGAAATGGAAAACATGAGAGAATATGAACTATGAGAAAACATAAAGCATAGAGGGAGAAAGCTTCATGAGAATTTATTTTGCGCCCATGGAGGGCATTACCACATACCTTTACCGGAATCTTCATTATAAATACTACGGCGGGGTGGACATTTACTTTACCCCGTTTTTATCGCCGGGACCGAACCAGGGAATGAGTGTGAAAGAAATGCGGGATATTTTGCCGGAAAACAACGGGGATACGCCGGTGGTGCCTCAGATTTTAACGAACCAGGCAGAAGATTTTCTGGATGGAGCTGCAAAGCTTTCGGACTACGGTTACCGGGAAGTGAATCTGAATCTGGGATGTCCGTCTGGGACGGTCGTGTCCAAAAAGAAAGGGTCGGGATTTCTTTCTGCTCCGGAAGAGCTGGACCGGTTTTTCGACCGGGTATTTGCAGCTTCCATGATAAAGAACGGGGAAGTATCTGTTTCGGTCAAAACGAGAATCGGGAAGCTTTCGCCTGAGGAGTGGCCGGAGCTGATGAAAATTTATAACCGCTATCCGCTGAAGGAGCTGATCATTCATCCAAGAATCCAAAAGGATTTTTATAAAAATACGCCAAACCGGGAGGTATTCCGCCAGGCTCTTTCAGACAGCAAAAATCCGGTGGTCTATAACGGAGATCTGTTTTCCGGGGAAGCATACCTTCGCTTCCGGAACGAGTTTCCGGCTGTGGAAACCGTGATGCTCGGGCGCGGAATAGTGCAGAATCCGGCACTGGCAGAAGAAATCCGGCGGGTAAGGGAGAAAACGGGAGCCAGGACAGGGAATGTCTGTGGAATGGACCATGGAATCGTGACGGTCAAAGGAGCAGGGATCAATACCAGGAGTGTGCTTGCGGAAGAATCCGGTGCAGCAGGCGGGGAGGAAAGAAAGCGCTTAAGAGCGTTTCATGACGAGCTGCTTTCCGGCTACCGGGAGATCATGTCGGGGGATCGGAACGTGTTATTTAAGATGAAGGAAATCTGGAGTTATCTGCTTTTGGAGTTTCCAGGGGAAAAGAAAGCAGGAAAAAGGCTGATGAAAGCCGTGCGGATGGAGGAGTATCAGGCGGCCGTGGAGGAAATTCTGGGGGACACGGTTTAAAAAGCCGTGGAAAACGGCAAAAATTGTGGATATATGGGTGACGGATTGAAAAAATTGTGGTATAGTAAAAAAACGCTCGGAGCCGGAAATGGCAGGGCCTGAATATAAAAGAAAGAGGTAAGGGGTATGGAAAAGACCAGGAAGCGGTTTCAGATGCCGCATACGTACATCATCATTTTCTTCGTGATCCTGTTTGCAGCGGTGCTTACCATGTTTGTGCCGCTGGGAAAATATGATACCATGGAGATTTCCTACATGCAGAACGGGGAGGAGCGGACCAGAACGGTTCTTGACCCGGACAGCTTCCAGTATGTGCTGGATGAAAACGGAAACAAGGTAACGAAAGTCGCTCCCTTATTCGGCACGGAAAGCTTTGGGGGACAGGGAATTTTAAACTACGTGTTTGAGGGAATGACCACCGGGGATAAAAACGGCACGGCCGTTGGAATTATTGCCTTTATTCTGGTGGTCGGAGGCGCTTTCGGCATTGTTCTTCGTACCGGCGCTGTGGAAAGCGGAATCATGCGGGTGATCAATATCTCTCAGGGAAAGGAAATCCTCCTGGTGCCGATTCTGATGACGCTGTTTTCCCTCGGAGGAGCCGTATTCGGAATGGGAGAGGAAACGATTCCCTTCGTTATGATTCTGGTGCCGATGTTTATTGCCATGGGATATGACGCGGTTGTGGGTATCATGTGCTCCTATGTGGCGACTCAGATTGGATTCGGCACCTCCTGGCAGAATCCCTTCAGCCTGGCGGTGGCTCAGGGAATTTCCGGGATTCCTGTCATGTCCGGTGCATGGTTCCGGGTTCCCATGTGGATTATCTTTACGGTGGCGGCCATTGTGTTCACCATGCGGTATGCGCAGAAGATCAAGAAGAATCCGAAACTGTCGGTTGCTTATGAATCAGATGCTCAGTACCGGGAGGAATTTCAGAAGAAGGAAAATGCAATGCCGCCCTTTACATTAGGACATAAGCTGGTGCTTTTGACGATTGCGGCCTGCATGGTATGGACCATCTGGGGCGTGGTGACCCAGGGCTACTATATTCCGGAAATCGCATCCCAGTTTTTCGTGATGGGACTGGTATCCGGAATCATCGGTGTGGCCTTCCATCTGAATGATATGAGTCTGAATGATGTCGCTGCCGCCTTTGAGAAGGGAGCGGCAGATTTGCTGGGAGCAGCGATGTGCGTGGGAATGGCGCAGGGAATTATTATTGTCCTTGGAGGAACCAGCGCCACCGACGGAACGGCGCTTAATACCATTCTTCACAGCATCAGCCAGGCGATGCAGGGATTCCCGCCGGTGATTTCTGCATGGCTCATGTACATTTTCCAGGCGGTGTTCAATTTCTTCGTGGTATCTGGTTCGGGACAGGCGGCTCTGACCATGCCGATTATGGCTCCGCTGGCCGACCTGGTAGGAGTGGAGAGACAGGTAGCCTGTGTGGCCTTCCAGTTAGGAGATGCTTTTACCAATGTAATTGTGCCGACTTCCGGAGTTCTTCTGGGGGCATTGGCAGCTGCCAAGCTGGAATGGGGCCAGTGGGCTAAATTCCAGATTAAATTTCAGGCACTGTTATTTATCATGTCCTCTGCGACGGTGATTCTTGCCGTGCTGGTGGGACTGTCATAAAAACGCAAAGACAGAACGGTCAGAAAAAGGCTGTGTCTGACAGGAATATTTCTTTACAGAAATCCTGCCTGTCAGGCACAGCCTTCTTTTATGGACAGCGGTTCGCCCCGGAATGGCCGCTGTTGGTGTACCGGCGCAGATTGGCAAAGCCTTTCTGTCTGTCATGGATTCCCTAAATCTGTTTTTGGAAAGAGATTTGCCGAGGGAGATTTTTCCATATATGAACGGAATAAGTTCTCCATGCTTCAATGCGATTCAAGATCAATGCAGCATTTCTGCCATTTCTCTCATGTATTTAGGAATTTCCAATGCCTGAGGACAGTGCGATGTGCAGCTTCCGCAGCCGATACAGGCTCCTGGCTGCTGATTTTCCGGTAATGCTTTCAGCCTGGCAAGTCTCCAGGATGCCATAGCGCTGTCCCCTAATGCTGCGGCATCGTCACGATATTCATTGTAGGCTGACAGCAGGACAGGAATGTCCAGCCCCTGGGGACAGTTATCACAGCAATACCGGCATCCGGTGCAAGGTACTGCGATTTTCCGGCGGAGGATCTCGCTGATCTGCTTCAGTGCTGCATGTTCCTCTTTGGTCAGCTGTCTGCCTCCGTCTGCCGTGGCAATATTCTCCTGAACCTGCTGAAGATTTGACATACCGCTGAGGATCACGGCTGCTCCCGGCAGTTCCATTACAAACCGAAGGGCAAGGTCTGCCGGGGAAGTTTCTTCTGGAAGCAGCTTCTGGCAGGATTCCGGAAGATTGGCCAGCATTCCGCCATGAATGGGTTCCATCACCATAATCGGGATGTCTCGTTGGCAGAGAATCTCGTACTGCCGCTTTGCCGTGCGATGATACCAGTCATAAAAATTGAGCTGGATCTGTACGAAATCCCAAGGGTGTTTTTCCAAAAGCATCTCCAGACATTCTGGAGTTCCGTGGAAGGAAAAGCCCAAATATTTGATCCTCCCTGCGCGCTTCTGTTCTTGAAAATAGGGAATACATCCGCTGGTTTCGTAGTCGGCAACTGTCAAATCAGTCACTCCATGCAGCAGATAGAAATCAATATATTTCATTTGCAGACGGGAAAGCTGTTCTGCATACTGTGCTTTATAGTCGGGATTTGCCTGTACATTAAATTTGTCCGCTACGTAGAAACTCTCCCTCGGATACTTAGAAAGCGCCCGCCCTAAAACCACTTCAGACTTTCCGCCGTGATAGATATATGCAGTATCATAGTAATTCACCCCAAGTGCCATGCAATGGTCAATGATTTTCTGTGTCTGCGGCTCGTCAATGGGGCCCGCAAATCCGGGTGCTGTTTGCGGCAAACGCATAGCACCCAGACCAAGTTTAGAAAGTTCAATATTTTCTTTATATTTTTCGTATCTCACAATTTATCACTCCTTTATTTTATCCCATATTTTAATTAAACATTCGTTTATGAAAGCTG
The DNA here is from genome assembly GCA_018712915.1 of Candidatus Copromonas faecavium (nom. illeg.). Classification (GTDB taxonomy): domain Bacteria; phylum Bacillota; class Clostridia; order Lachnospirales; family Lachnospiraceae; genus Copromonas; species Copromonas faecavium. Next base: position 73,988 of record DVGC01000064.1, read on the forward strand.
CAAAAGACAGCACCCTTGCGGGTGCGCCTCTTTAACGCTTGATTGCATCCCAACACATTTGAAAAACCAAGTCAAAATCCACATTCGGCAGCATGGATTTATCCTTTCGCCATTCTTTGAAAATCTGTTGGATGGGATAGCAGCAAAAGCCAATTAAAAGCACTGGTGACGTTTGTTTCAAAATGCCCTCATCTATCCCACGTTGAAAAATTGCTGTGGTTGTCTTATTATATTGTTCAAGTGTTTCAATGATTTCATCGGTAGCAAGCGGAGAATTGCACGCCTGCTCAATAAAAAGAAATTCGTCGGTATGTTCCTGCATATACCGCAATAAATTGCGGCAAATCTTCCGAACCGACTGTTCAACGCTTTCTTCCTGATGAACACCATCGCTGCAGGCACCCATCATTTGTTTCTTTATGTCCAGGTAGACCTTGCGAAGCATATCCTCCTTATTTTCGTAGTAGACATACAGGGTTGCGGCAGAAACATCAGCACGTTTTGCAATCTTACTCATGGAAATGTTTGATAAGCCAATTTCATTTGACAACTTGACGGTTGCATCAAAAATGGCCTCTTGCTTATTTTCATCCTTTTTTCTCATAATCTTATAATAAATGAATATTCGCTTTATTTCAAGAGGGTAATTAGAAAAAATCATTAGTTTTGCATCGCTCTTGAAATCCTCCCGGCTTATTTTTGAAGTACGGCGAACGGCTTTCTGTGACGCCCCATAGGGAGATTTCCTTTCCCTGCCTGCTTTATATTATCACAACGATCTTGCCATCCACTTTGTGATGATCCATGTCAAAAAGGGCCTTGGAGATTGCTTCAAAGGGATAGACTGCCCCTGCATCCGGCGTGATCTGGCGGTCGTTGAGGAAGGAAAAAATATCCGTCATGGTTTGCCGGGTCGGATAGTTGGAGAAAAAGCCCGTCAGATATACTCCATTGGGAATTTCTTTAATGGGGTCAAAACCATTCAAGGCATAAACGCCGCCGAGAATCCCTGTGCTGCAGACAATGCCGCCTTTTTCGACACAGCGCAGGGTGTCCCGGAGAGTTTTTGGCCCTACCAGTTCCAGGGCTTTGGTGATGCCGGAAACGGAACCGGCCAGCATTCCGGTATCCAGAACGGCCTGGTCCGCCTCCTTCAGCAAGGACAGCTTCCGCTCTCTGTGAGTGGCGGCGATGACCCGGCAGCCCAGTGCTTTTGCTAGGCGGATGGCTGCATACCCCAGCGCGCAGGTGCCGCCCCGTACAAGCAGTGTGTCGTTCCTGCGAAGCTGTAAACACTCGAACAGGGAACCCCAGGCGGTGAACCAGGTTTCCGGTACTGCCGCCATCTCTGCCCAGGAAAGTTCCGTCTCAATGGGGAATACATGACTTGCCGGAAGCAGCGCATACTGGGCATAGCTGCCGTTGAAGCTGCGGCCCATCCCACCCATGAGGGCAACGATCCTTTGGCCCTGATGAAAAGAACTGTCGGACGGGTCGGCCACTTCTCCCACGCACTCAATGCCAGGGATGAGGGGCTTCTGAATGTAGTCTGCCTGAATCTCACTGAGACGGAGAATCTGTTCCGAATGGTTCAGGCCGAAGGACCTTATCCTGACCAGTACCCATCCGGGACGGACCTGGGGGACTGGCACATCGCGCAGACGGACGTCTTCCGCCCGTGTTGGCCCGGTCAGAATCACGGCTTTCATCGTTTTTGGGATCATGGGGTTACCTCCTTCCAGCACTGAGGGTCTGCGGCGTAGAAATTTCCGTCTTTGCCGCTGGCAACTGCGGGACAGCCCCGGCAGAAGGCCAGCAGCTCACATTTGGAGCATTTTTCAAATTTCGAGTAGTCCCGGTATGCCTCCATCTGGCAGATCCAGACATCAGCCAGCCGATCCTCGAACACGTTTCCCACCTTGCTGTTCTGAACCCGGCGGCAGGCGTAAATATCACCGGTGGGCAGAATGGTCAGGTGACAGTTTCCGCAGTTGCAGCCGCCGTAGATCATCCCTTCTTCCACCGCTTCCGGGATTTTGAAAGCGCCGGTCTCATATTCGTACAGCGTCCAGAGATGATCCTTCTTGTTAAAGTAAGTCTGGCAGCCCGCCGCCTCATACGCCCTGAACTTTTTGTCGCAGTCCGCCAGCAGCTGACGGTAACGTTTTAGCGTGATACCCACGTCCTTCTCCTCGCTGGTGGGGCAATAGCGGGCAAAGGCAAAGACATTGGCCCCGGCCTCGACCACCGCGTCGATGATGTCTGGTACCTGGTCGATATTGGTGCCTGAGACGGTGGTCATAATCACGCTGCGGATGCCCGTCCGGTTGATGCAGCCGATCTTCTCCAGCGTGATGTCAAAGCTGCCCGGCTTGCGGAACCAGTCATGGGTTTTGCGCATACCGTCAAGGGAAAGCTGATATTTCTCGCAGCCGTATTCTTTCAGCCTGCGGCAGACCTCATCGTTCAGGTGGAAGGGGTTGCCCAGGATGGTGAAGGGAACGCCGTGCTCTTTCATGAGAGCCAGCAGCTTCCAGAAATCGGGATGCAGGATGGGATCGCCGCCGGTGATGTAGAAGTAGGGCAGCCGGTCATACACCTGGCAGAAATCCATGCAGTTGTAAAAAGTTTCCCGCATCTGCTCCCAGGTCATCGCATCCAGCTTTTTGCAGTTGTCCTCGGAGAAAATATAGCAGTGCTTGCAGCGCTGATCACATTCATCGGTGATGTGCCATTGAAAGGAAAAATACTGTTTCATCGTCTTTGACCTCGCTTTTATATAAAATCGGATTGACCGAGCAACATTTCAAATGCTCCCGGCAGGAGCGTCCTCTGCCGGGAACGGAGTTGGTAGGAATGGAACGATTTACTTACCGCCAGCGCCGCAAGCGGAACCGCAGGCAGCGTTTTTTTCTTCCGGCTTATCGGCCGCACCGCAGGCAGCGGGAGTCTCGGCGGGCTTGTCACCGGCGCCGCAGGCAGAGCCGCAAGCGGCAGGTTTCTCTTCCGGTTTGTCACCGGCACCGCAGGCAGTCCCGCAGGCAGCGGCAGAAGCCGTATCATCCTTCTTGTTCCATCCAAACAGATTAGAAAGTGCCATGATTAGTACCTCCGTATTGTGTATTCAGAGTGCTGTTTTGCTCTCTGCACTGTCCATTGTACGGACTTTTTTTCGGCCCCACAAGTACGCACTTTTTTGTAACTCAGTCACCTTTTTATGACTTTTGCGCTTTATTGGGCTTTACCGCAAAAATAGAATGAAACTTCTTTAACCACCTGCTGACGTTGATTTTTATGGATCTTATGTGCTATAATGAATGCAGCATTAGAAAATGAGTATAACACTCAAAATCGAGTGTTTGGAAGGAATGATTGTTATGAAAACAAAAGAAGAACTGCCTATCTGCCCTGTTGCTACAACAGTGCAGCTGATTGGCAGTAAGTGGAAGCTGCTGATTATCCGAAATCTGCTAATCCGTCCGTGGCGGTTCAATGAGCTTCGGAAGGATCTGGAGGGCATCAGCCAGAAGGTGCTGACCGACAGCTTGCGTTCTATGGAGGAAGATGGAATCATTACCCGTACAGTCTATCCTGAAGTGCCGCCGAGGGTGGAATACGCTCTGAGCGAACTGGGGAAATCCATGCGTCCCATCATCGCCGCAATGGAACAGTGGGGAAGCGCATATAAAGAAGGACGGCAATAAAAAAACAGACAAGTTTTGCGTTATTAGCAAAACTTATCTGTTCTTGCTTATACTGGATGATTCTGCGGCATTCTTTCAGCTTATCCTACCAGTTTACTCTTTTTGATATACAAAGTCTGCTGCGCCTGCCGCTCCTGCCCATTGGATGCTTCCGCTGGATTTGTTGTTTTATCCGGGCTCACGGGCCTCTGTTTATTAAAATTTTGCGTTGTTTTGAAACATGGACTATCTTTCTGGATGATTTCCATTCCCTGTTCTCCGGCCGGCTGGCAGGGATTTATTGCTTCCGGTAAACGGTTCTTCCTCCGATCACTGTGGCCAGAACCTGAAGGTTTAAAATCTCATCAGCCGGGACCGCCATCAGATCTTGATCCAGAATAACAAAATCAGCCAGTTTTCCCGGTTCCAGACTTCCCTTTTCTTTCTCTGTAAACTGGGCATAGGCTCCCCAGATGGTGTAAGCCTTTAATGCCTCCTCACGGGTCAGCGCGTTTTCCGGGAAGAAACCGCCTTTGGGCTCCAGCTTCCCGTTGGTTCTAGTAACTGCGGAATGGATTCCGTCCAGAGGATTGGGAGGAGCTACTGGAGCGTCAGAACCTCCGGCAATCATTCCCAGCGTTTTCAGGACGAGCCCAGCAGCGTAGGCACCGGCGGCCCGTTCTTTTCCGAGACGGCGCAGAGCCATGGAGGCGCTGTTGGGAGCGTGAGTGGGCTGCATTCCGGCAATGACTCCCAGGCTTTTGGCCCGTTCCCTGGAATCGCCGGTGACAGTCTGGAAATGTTCGATGTGGAACCGGTGATCCGTTAAATGCAGCTCATCGATGACCCGCTTATAGACGGACAGGACTTGATCAATGGTCGCGTCTCCGATGGCATGGATGATAACTTGCATATGATGTTCGGCAGCTTCCCGTACCATCTGATAAAGTTCTTCATCCGTCTGCATTTTCATTCCGAAATGACCGGGCCGGTCGCTGTACTCTTCCTTCAGGCAGGCACTTTGGGCACCTACGGAGCCGTCGCCGAGAATTTTGATGGCCCGGACCGTGTAATGCCGGTCATAAAGGTCAATCTCCGGACACTGAAGGAAATATTCATGAAGCCTGGGATCTGCATTTTTTCCCAGTGCATCCCGCAGCGCACCGGAAAACCGGAGGAAATACTGCCCGCTTTCATACATTTTTTTTAAATCGCAGACATTCTCCCAGCTGGTGCTCATATCATTCAGACTGGTTACTCCGTAGGATAACAGAGCTTTCTGGGCTGTCAGGAGAGACTGAATTCGTTCTTCCTGATTCGGAGCTGGAATGTGGCGTTTGATCATATCTGCCGCATGATTGGCCACGCAGCCTTGGAGACGGCCGGAAGCCGTGCGGAAAAATTCTCCCCCCTCCGGATTGGGGGTCTGCTCATCGATTCCGCACAGCTCAAAAGCTTTGCTGTTGACCCAGATCATGTGGCCGTCCATTCGCGGCAGCATCACCGGATGGTCGGGAGAAACGGCATCCAGTTCCTCTCTGGAAGGATAGGATGGATCGTCCCAGACTTCGTTGTTCCATCCCATTCCGCCCACGATCCATTTTCCGGACTCGGTGCAGGCTGCTTTTTCTTTTACGGACTGAAGAATGTCTTCCTTGGAGCGGTCACGGATGGCTAACATTTGCAGGCTTTCCCCGTAAGACTGCAGATGGATATGGCCTTCGATAAAGCCGGGAACTACTGTTTTGTTCTGCAGATCCATGATTTCCGTATCCGGGCCGGCAAGCTTCATGGCACCTTCATCGCTTCCGGCAAAAATCAGGTTTTGACCGCAGGATGCCAGTGCAGACACCAGAGGCTGCTTTTCATTTTCCGTGTAGATGCGTCCGTTTTTCCAGATTTTCTGAGCATATACAGGATGCTCGGCAGATAAATGACTCATAAGTACCTCCTACTACAATATATTTATGGTTAATATCCCTTACAGCCAGTAAGGAATTACCCATCTTGTTGCTTAAGCTGTTAGAATGATAAGAGCAATCGGTATAGCGGATACCTCCTACTACAATATATTTATGGTT
>DVGC01000010.1 GCA_018712915.1 Candidatus Copromonas faecavium (nom. illeg.)
GGAGAAGGTATGAGATTGAAGTGTAGCTTTTGCAGTTCTGAGAACCAGATATGAAGTGAATTACTCCAAGTATCTGAAGTATCTCACAAAAGTTGGGGATCTGCTATCCGGTCGATTATAAAGCGCTTACGTTTATTCTGCCTTCAGAGCCATGGTAAATTTGATATGGGAGGCTTCCATTCCGTGCCGTTCGTAAAATCTGTGGGTTTCCTCCCGGTGCCGGCTGCTGTCCGCTTCGATCTGTCTGCAGCCAAATTCCTTGGCGATTTCGACAGCTTTTTCAAACAGACCGTTTCCCAGCCCCTGCCGCCTTCTGTCCGGAACTGTATAAAATTCCAGAATCTCCGCCACAGGGCCGGCGTGATGAAGCTGTCTTTCAAATCTCAGATTCAGGATTCCAAGAACCCGTTCCTCATCTTCGCACAGCAGAAAATAGTAGTGCTGCCGATCCTGCAGCTGTTCATTCAAAATATCATAGAACTTTTCATAAGAAAGCATCTTTTCTTCCAAGTCACAGATCAGTTCATAAAGTTCTTTGCTGTCTGTTAAATTCGCTTTCCGGTACGTCATCTTTTATCCTCCCCTCCATTGTTTGGTTCCGCTATTGCCTTATGAAAGACCAGAACCTGGCTCATCGAAACAATTTTTCAAACATTTCCAGATAATCCTCATCCGAAAGCGGAAGCAGACCCGACGTCGTGCTTCACGCCCGGGATATCATGCATCCGCTTGGGATAAACAGGAACAGCAATCAGGCAGTCTGGGTCAGAGTCTGGACGGCTTTGCCATGAAGCAGGGACATCCGGGCAGAACGGGCCGTCAGCTCTTTTTCCAATAGAAAGGTGACAGAGCGCAGGATAGAAAGATGAACCGTCATGGAAAGCTGGTCCACCGTTTCGGTCTGCTTTTTTGTACAGCCGTCTACACCGCCTGCCAAAACCACCCGGTGGAGTGTCTCACATTCCTGTTCCTCTGTGGGAAGAAGAGATCTTCCGGCATGGATGGAGAGCAGAGCGGCCAGTCCCCAGCCCCACCAGTTGGAAACACCGGCAGCCAGTGTCAGATCGGCTGCATCTTTGGTGCAGATTTTCTCCCCGGAAGGAACGTGCCGGCAGATGGCCTCCTGAAAGGCCCCCATGCCCATTTCATTCCCTCCGTCGCCGATCGAGATGGTAACGGCTCCAAACCGTTTTGCTTCACTTAAAAAAAGGGAAGAGTCAGTAACCATATCGTCGATCACTTCTCCGCGCATGTTGTGAAAATGCCCGTCTTTTGCTTTCCCGGGCCGCTCCAGACTGATGAAGTGGGTTGGACGGAAGGCCTGAACATATTCCCGGATGAAAAGCTCCGGCTGTTCGTCGGGAAGCAGAGCCAGGGCTGCCTTGGGAGCCCGATAGGAAAGCGCTTCGTTTAAAAGGGCAAAGGAAGGGCGATCGGTCACAACCAGGACTTCTGCGCCCCAGCCGATCAGAGCGGCCGCCAAATCAGCGGTGCCGGAAGGTCCGTCCGTTTCCCCGATGATGGTTCCATCTTCCATGCGAACCGGAAATCCGGTTAAGAGAATGACGCGTCTGGCTGAAGACAGAATGACGAATGCCTGTTCCACCGGATTCTCCGGAAGGGAGCAGAGCAGTCCGCGATTACCGAAATCCTGTTTCATAGTCTGATCCAGTTCCTGAAAAAAGTTCATTTTGATGATTCCTCCATGATAACATTGATTTCTGCAGCATCATGTGATTGATGAAACTGCAGTTATAGGACTGGCTCACCAAGCGTACCGGACAAAACGCCGGAAAACCTTTGGCGGGCACTTCTGTGCCGGAACCGGTGGAAGGATCTGGCTGCTTTTCATGTGAAATTCCGAAATGGTATGATTCCATTTTAGCAGCACAGTTCCTGAAAATAAAAAAAGACCCACGGATTCCTTTTACAGACTCATGGCTCTTATTTACGGGAGGAACATCCGGGCAGGGAGTTCCTGATAAATAAAATCATCTTTTCACCCTCTATCATAAAGAATCGGACTTTTCTTGTCAATGGAAAAATAACGGTTTTTGATGCCTTGGAAAAAGAAAAAAGAAAATGATGGAAAGAGGCGCGAATGGCTGTTATAATAAAGGAAAATTTGAAAAATCATAAGAAAAGAAGGAGCAATATGATGGGGGAAAAAAACACGGTTCTGGTGGTGGGACAGTCCAAACCCAGCAAAGAAGACGCGATTTATAACCTTCACGGGGAGTTTTATATTTGTCTGATCGTGGAGCGGGATACAGGGCGGATTTTAAAGGCGGACTGCAATACGATTCTGGAAACGACGAGGGAGTTTGTTGCATCCATGTTTGTTGGAAAGAATCTTCTGACAGACATGGAGCTTCTGGAAAAGGAAATCCGGGAGCGGTATTTTGCTCTGACGCAGAAACCGTTGATTGCCTGCATGAAGGACGCCTGCAACCGGTACCGGGTGGGCACAGGGAAAAAGTAGCCTTCAAAAGAAAAGGAATATCTGAAAAAAGGATTCCGAAGGAAAAGGATTTAAAAGAGAAAGAACCATGAGTGCCGCGTTACATGGCCTCATGGTTCTTCCACATATTGACAATGGTTTTCAGAATGATCTTGATGTCCAGGCTTAAACTCCAGTTTTCTATGTATTCGGTATCCAGCCGGACCACTTCTTCAAAATCGGTGATTTTGCTTCGCCCGCTGACCTGCCACAGGCCGGTAATTCCAGGCAGCATGCTGAGGCGCCGCTTATGGTGCGGACTGTAACGGCTGTACTCGTCTGCTGTAGGCGGTCTGGTTCCTACGATGGACATGTTGCCCTTTAATACATTCCAGAACTGAGGAAACTCATCAAGGCTTGTTTTCCGGATAAAATTCCCGATTCCCTTGATGATTCTGGGATCATCCTTCAGCTTGAACATCAGATTGCCTTCCATCTGATTTTGCTGCTCCAGCTCCTTTTTTCGCTCTTCTGCATCCATGTACATGGAACGGAACTTGTAGATTTTAAAGGGCCGTCCCTTTCTCCCGATGCGGATCTGGGAAAAGAAAATGGGGCCCGGGGATTTCAGATAAATGACTGGCCCCAGGATGACGGCCAAAAGGAGGGTAATCAGGCAGCCGACGATTCCGCCGGCGTTTCCTGCAAATCATGCTGCCGGTCGGGATTCCGGTATGATTCATAAAATTGATTTTTTTAAGATATGCCTGGATATAAAATCAATTTACTTAAAGAATAGAAATTTTTCGGGAATTTGTCAATAGGACGGGGCAGGAATCCTCCGGACAGGAGGAGACAGAGGCCGGAAACCGGCGGGAAGAAGAAAAAACGGAAAGATTTGAACCGGATGGTTGCATCCGGCGGCGGAGGGAATTATAATAGGCCTGTTTGTGTTCCGGCAGGAGCCGGGACGAACCACGAACATGTGGAGAAATGGAGTTTATGATGATGGAAAAGCTGAAGCTGCTGTTGAAGAAAGAAACAGTATTCTGTGTTTCTTTTGTACTGGCCGTCCTGTCGGCCTTTGCGGTCCGCCCGGATCGGGGCTATCTTTCCTATCCCGATTACCGTACGCTGGCACTGCTTTTTTGCCTGATGATGATCGTCGCCGGATTCCGCTCGCTGGGGATTTTCACCATGCTGGGCCACTTTCTGTTAAAGGGAGCGGGAAACGTCCGGAAACTGGAAGCGATGATGGTCACCCTCTGTTTTTTCAGCAGTATGGTGATCACCAATGACGTGACTCTGATCACCTTTGTCCCGTTCACGATTCTGGTGTTCCAGATGAGTGGGAAAACAGAGCGCCTGCTCCGGCTGGTGGTGCTGGAAACCATTGCGGCCAACCTGGGAAGCATGGCGACGCCCATTGGCAATCCGCAGAACCTGTATCTGTATTCAGCATCGGAAATGACTGCTGGGGAATTCGCCCGGGCGGTTCTCCCTTATGCTGGATTGGCGTTTCTGATGCTGATGGCGGCGGTGTTTGCTGGAAGGAAGGAACCCATCGGGAAAGCCGCCCTGGAAGCAGCTGCCGGGAAGACGGAAGGCCTTTTCCTGCGGACGGTTCCCTACGGCGTCCTTCTTATCCTGTGCCTTCTGGTGGTCTTTCGCATCTTGCCCTATCAGCCTGTCCTGCTCTGCGTGATGGCCGTGATTCTGGTCTTGAACCACAGCATCTACAGGTCGGTGGATTATTTCCTTCTTCTGACCTTCCTATGCTTCTTCGTATTCATCGGGAATGTGAAGCGGATCCCGGAAATCAGCGGCTTCCTGGTCTCGGCCGTCCAGGGAAGGGAGCTGGCGGCAGGAATCCTGGCCAGCCAGGTGATCAGCAATGTGCCGGCTGCCATTCTGCTCGCCGGATTTTCCGGAGACTTTTCCGCACTCCTCACCGGGGTCAATCTGGGCGGACTCGGTACCTTGATCGCTTCTCTGGCCAGCCTGATTTCTTTTAAACTTTTCACCAGGGAATATCCGGAGCAGAAGGGAGCCTTCCTGAAGGTGTTCACCCTCTGGAACGTGGGATTCCTCGCCGTTTTAACGGCGGCTGCCGTCCTGCTTCGGTAGCATGCCGGCGGACCGGGTTCGGCCCTTGGCCGAAAGGCAGGCCGTTTCTTAGGGCCTGCCAAATCTGTTCTCGAGGATCGCGACCGCCTGGTATAAGAGTGCGGAGACCAGGCAGAGGATGACGATGGACATCATGACCAGATCCAGCTTGAAAACCTGGCTGCCGTAGATGATCAGATAGCCCAGTCCGGCACGGGCGGACAGAAATTCTCCGATGATGACGCCTACCAGACAGAGGCCAATGTTGACTTTCATGTTGCTGATCATAAGCGGAACAGAACCGGGAAGGAGAACCTTGGTCAGAATATCCTTCCGGTTTCCTCCCAGGGAATAAATCAGCTTGATCTGATCCGGATCCATGGTGCGAAAGCCGTTATGCAGCGTCAGGATGGAGCCGAAAACGGCAACGGAAACAGCGGCAACGATAATGGTGCGGGTATTGTTTCCCAGCCATACAATTAAAATCGGAGCAAGAGCTGATTTTGGCAGACTGTTTAACATCACCAGATAGGGCTCCAGAATCTCAGACAGAGTTTCGCTGGACCATAAAAGGACGGCGCCGAGGATGCCGATGGCAGTTACGAGAAAGAAGCTGACTAATGTCTCAAACACGGTCACGCCGGTATGGAGGAAAATGCTCTGGTCCGCTGTCATACGAAGGAAACTGGCTACAATCCGGGACGGGGAGCTGAAAATAAAGTCGTTGATGATACCAACTCTGGCACTGAGCTCCCAGAGTACCAGAAGGAAGACAAGGAGAAATACGCGGCAGAACAGCACAAAGTGTCTGCGGCGTTTTTGTTTTGCAAGAAAGGCCTGCTGGGCCATGGTTTCAGACGGTTTCATGGCTCACCTCCAAAGATTCTGCCGTGTCATTCTGAAGAATTTTCCATACCTGATTAAAATAGGAGGAAAATTCCGGACAATTGCGTCGCTTTAACGGGCTTGTTTCCCCGCCGGGAAAGGTAATGGAAAGCTGACCTTTGATTCTGGCCGGACGGTTCGTAAGTATCAGAATCCGGTCGGCGGCACTGACGGCTTCCGACAGATCATGAGTTACCAGAACGGCCGTCTTTTTTGTGCTTCGGATAATGGAGCTGATGTCGTCGCAGACGGAGAGCCTTGTCTGATAGTCGAGGGCGGAAAAAGGTTCATCCAGTAAAAGAAGCTCCGGCTCAAGAGCAAGGGTACGGATTAAAGCTGCCCGCTGCCGCATTCCGCCGGACAGCTCCGAAGGTCTGGAGTTGGAAAACAGCTCCAGACCATATGCTTTCAGAAGGGTACTTACCTTTTCTTTCCGGCTTTCGTCCAGCTGATTCTGAATTTCCAGCCCAAGAGACGCATTTCTTAAGATGGAGCGCCATTCAAACAGGTGGTCTCTTTGAAGCATGTAGCCGATGGCCGCATTTCCCCGGTGGACCGGATGACCATCCACAAGAATCTGCCCGGCATCCGGGCTCAGAAGGCCGGAGATCAGGGAGAGCAGGGTTGATTTTCCGCAGCCGGAGGGCCCGACAACAGCCAGAAACTCCCCGGCATCTGCCTGAAAGGATATATTGGAGAGGGCCTGGGTTTCTCCTTCCATGGTATGGTAGGAGTAGCATAAGCCCTTTACTTCCAGTTTGGGAACCATGTGCGTTTTACACCTCGCAGTTCTTGGTTGATACTAGGATATGCCGGCTGTCGGGCGCGCGTCACAGAGCAGCTGCTGCCGGGCCGGAACCAGTTTTGTAAGAAAATTGCAAGAAAAACGGAAGGGAAATGTTCCATCTTTCAGAGAATCAAGTGCTATACTAAAAACCTGTAGAGAAACAGAAGGAAGATGGCATCATACAGGCCTGGGTTTGCCTGCATCTTCTGAAGATACAGATAGGAAGGAAAACGTATGAGCAGTGAAGAAAAGATTACGCCGGAGGAGTTTGATCAGGAGCTGGAGCGTCTGATGAGCAGCGAAGGCGGTACAAAAAAGAAAAAAGGCGGAAAGAAAAGAAAAATCATTCTGATTGCGGCAGCTGCACTTGTGGCCGGAGCCATTGGATTTAATGCGCTGGCCGGTGCCAGGCAGTCCGCTCCGGCGGTGGGGGTTCTGAATCCGGCTCGCAAAGACATCGAAAACCGCCTGGCCGTCAGCGGACCCGTGGCCGGAACGGACAGTGTGGATGTGGTATCCAATCTCCATGCGGAAGTCCTGTCCATACCCGTTCAGGAGGGTGACAAGGTGACGGAAGGGCAGATACTGGCCGTTCTGGATGATACAGACCTGAAAAAAGAAGTGGCCATTGCAAAAAACAATTATGATCTGGCGGTCAGCACCTGCGCTGAACAGGACAGACAGGCCAGGAGCGGCTATGAGAAGGCTGTTCAGGATTTCCAGACGGCTCAGGCCAATTATGACAGGGCAAAAGCGCTTTATGACAGCGGCAGTACCTCCTATGTGGAGCTGGAGACGGCTCAGAATAATTTAAACGATGCCAGAAGGCAGCGGGATTCCTATACGCTGCGGGACGGGGTAGCCGTGGCGGACGATTCCTACCGTCTGCAGGTGGAAAAAGCCAGATTTGATTATGAGAAGGTGGAAGAGCAGCTGGGTGACACTCAGATCAAGAGTCCCATTGACGGAACGGTGGTCCGTGTGAATACAAAAATAGGTCGGTTTGCAGACACGACGGAAAATGATGCCCCGATTTTCATCATCGAAAATCTGGAAGTACTGGAAATGGAGATTCCGGTCAGCGAATATTCCATCGGAAAGGTGGCCGTAGGGCAGGAAGCAGATATTACAGCTGATATTCTGGACGGACAGGTGGCAAAGGGGCAGGTGATTTCTATTTCCCCCACCGGAGAGGTGCGGGGCGGAGGCTCCACAGAACGGGTGATTCCCACCACAATCCGGATTATGGATCAGAATACAAAGCTGATTGCCGGAATTACGGCACGGGCAGAGATCCTTCTGGAGGAAGCAAAGGATGCTCTTTCCGTACCGGCCAGTGCCATTCTTTCCAGCGGCGGTGAGGATTACGTACAGGTGGTGAGCAACAGCCAGATCCACTGGGTACCGGTTGAGCTGGGAGTAGAAGGGGACGTGGACACGGAGGTCATTCCTGCGGATGGAGAAAACCTGGATGAAAGCTCTTTCGTGGTATCTGCACCAAATGAAGCCTATGCGGAGGGCATGACCGTCATGCCTGTGCCGCAGTAAGGAGGCGTTTTCATGTTTTGGAAAAAACCGCTTTCTCCATTTGTAACGGAAAATGTGACAGAAGATTTGATTCGCCTGGAAAATCTGGTGAAAATTTATGATACGGGAGCCATCAAGGTTCTAGGACTGAAAAAGATCAACCTGACCATCCGGCGGGGAGAGTTTGTTGCCATTATGGGCCATTCAGGTTCGGGAAAATCCACGCTGATGAACATTCTTGGCTGTCTGGACCGGCCCACCATGGGTCATTACTATCTGGACGGCGTGGATACGGCAGGCCTGTCCTCCAATGAGCTTTCCGCCATTCGGAATCTGAAAATCGGTTTTGTGTTCCAGTCCTTTAACCTGATTTCCAGAACCACGGCCTTAAAAAATGTGGAGCTTCCCATGACGTATGCCAGGATCTCAAAAAGGAAGCGGGCAGAGCGGGCGATGGAGCTCTTAGACTGCGTTGGTCTGAGCGCCAGAGCCTATCATCTTCCCAATGAGCTTTCCGGCGGACAGAGGCAGCGGGTGGCCATTGCCAGGGCTCTGGCCAATGAACCTCCCCTGATTCTTGCGGACGAGCCGACAGGGAATCTGGATACGGCTGCGTCCATTGAAATTATGGAAATTTTCTCGGAAATCCATAAGGCAGGAGCTACAGTGGTGGTAGTTACTCATGAGGAAAATATTGCGGCCTTTACCGATCGGATTATCCGGTTCTCGGATGGGCAGATTGTTGAGGACCGGATTAACGAGAATCCTACGCCTGGCAGCGGAGTGATTCATACAAAGGGACTTTACCGAAACCGGAAGACGGAAGGGGAGGGAGCGGTATGCTGATTGAAAATATGATTATGGCCTTTCATGCAATCCGGGCAAATAAGATGCGTTCGTTCCTCACCATGCTTGGCATCATCATCGGAATTGGTTCCGTTATTTCCATCGTGTCCATTGGTGATACCATGAGAGGACTGTTTTCTGATTTGTATAAGGATGTGGGAATCACCCAGGCCTATATCTCCATTGGCTACTGGGTGGAGGATGTAAGAACGAGTGATTACTTTACGCTGGATGATTTGGAGAGAATCAAACGGGTGTTTGGCGATGAAATCGATTACATTGACAGCTCTGCCAGTGCTTCGGCGGATGCACATGCAGGAAGAACTACGATGAAATTTGATTTTTCCGGCGTGGATTATAATTATCAGGATGTTCAGCCGGTAACAATCCTGCATGGCCGGTATCTAAATGAAGGAGATATCCTTGGGAGAAAGACCAATGTGGTTATGGAAAAGCAGAGCGCAGTCAAACTGTTCGGGACGGAAAATGCAGTAGGAAAAACCTTCCGGACAACTCTTTACGGCAACACGGATGAATATACGGTCGTTGGTGTTTATGAAAAGAAAATGAATGCGTTTCAGGCTCTGATGATGGGAGTCAGCAGCGATACCGGGGCGGCGTTTATTCCATATACGCTTCTGACCTGGCCCAACGATAATTTTTATGCCTGCCGGCTGTTTGCCAAAAGCGATGTGGATATGTCCGACTTTATGAACAGGCTGATGGCCTTTATTGCGAAAATGAAGGGCAGGAATCCGGAAGATTTTTCCGGGCAGACAGCCATTGAAGAAATGGGAACGGTGGACAGCGTTATGGGCGCCTTATCGGCTGCTGTGGGCGGAATCGCGGCGATTTCGCTTCTTGTGGGCGGTATCGGAATTATGAACATTATGCTGGTTTCCGTGACGGAGCGGACCAGGGAAATTGGAATCCGAAAGGCATTAGGAGCGAGAACCCGGGATGTTCTGATTCAGTTTCTGACGGAATCGGCAATTTTAGCGGCCTGCGGAGGTACCATCGGCGTGATTTTTGCCGTATCAGTGGTAAGCCTGGGAGGGATACTTTTAAATTTGCCGGTGGTGATCAAACCGGGGATCATTCTGCTGGCGGTTTCTTTTTCCGCTGTTGTGGGAATTTTCTTTGGCATTTATCCTGCTTCCAAGGCGGCCAAGGCTGATCCCATCGATGCCCTGAGATACGAATAGGAAAACAGACAGACTGGCCAAAGTATGTCAGTCCGGGGAAGAAAACAAACGTAAGAAGAATGGACTGGAAAAGGCTCCCGGCCGGAAAAATACCGGCCGGAGAGCCTTTTTTGCATGAACGAAAAAGTTTTGATTTACGATTCCGGATTCCAGACACCGTTTCCATTCACCTGATATCCATCGGGGGTGGTGGTATCGGCATACATCATACCGGTAAAGCCGTTTCCTTCCTCGCTGAAATAATACCATCTGCCGTCAATTTCCTGCCAGCCGGTCATCATGGCGCCGTTTAAAGCTCCGGAAGCAGGATTCAGATAGAAGTAGTTGCCTCCGTCCTTCAGCCATCCGGTTACCATGGTTCCGTCCATATTGAAGTAGTACCAGAGGCCATTGATTTTCAGCCAGCAGTTTGCGGCTTTTGTTCCGTCACTGTAAAGATAGGAGTATGCTCCGTTTACCAGCGTCCAGCTTCCGCCTTCCGGAGATTTTGGTTCTTTTACCACGCCTGCTCTCGGCTTTGAGGAACGGGATGCAGACGGCTTGTCGTCATCAGCATCGTTATCTGGATCTTCAATGCCGGCTTTGGGCCCCTGGATCGTAAACTTACCAAGCTTTTTGACAACATAGAACTGGAACATTCCATCCTCATATAGCAGCTTTTCCCTGGTCTCGTTGGGCTTGTGGAGATAATCATTTTCGTGATGGATCTCATCATAACCGTCCGGAGCGTCCATATAGACAAGCAGCGGGGATTTGAGTCTGCCATCCGCCTCGATCTCATTGCCGGACTCGGTCAGTACCGTGGCCGACAGCCGGAAACGTACTTTGGTGGCGGCGTTGCTGTCGCTGGCCACCTGGAACTGGTCCGCGGTAAAGACGACTTCTTCTGCATCTTCTCCTGCATATGCATATCCCAGAAGGGAAAGCCCCATTACATCCAGTCCTGTTTCTTCATCGCCATATGTGATTTCTATCGGGAAATAGTGTGCGAATAATCCGTCCAGTTTCTCCAGCATCTCCAGCTCCACGTCGTCTGCATCCACATCGCTGTTTCGCAGGGAGTCTCCCAGTTTAGCTGCGCCGATTCCAGCTGCTTCGTAGTCGTCATCGCTGAGGAGATCCAGCTCCTCTGCTGCCGGAAGGGATTCGGCCAGTTTCCTGAATTCAGAGGCATTGGAAGGAGTTGCCAGCTGCACGTAATCAATTCCTTCTTCCGCAAGAACAAAGGTGCTGAAGCTGGTGATGGTAAAGGATGCCGTTCTGTTATCTGCATCAATTTCCATATTCAGCGGGCCGAATTCCTCTACGGTTCCGTCCTTAAGATAATGAAGAACGCGGAAAAATTCCGGATTGATGGATTCGGGAATCGGCACCGTCATCCGGACCGGTACCTTTAAGGGACCGGAAGGCACTCCATTTAAATGGAAATCCAGCTGGATCGCATTTTTATAGGCTGTCGCGTCGATGACTTCTTCCCTGTCGGGTCTGGTGATGGTCAGGGCCACCTCCGCGTGATCATCTTCGGCGTTTAAAAGCGCACCGACCATTTCCACCGCGCTGCCATCGAAATCCAGATCGGCCACTTCATCAGCCACCTGATTTCCGGCGAGAGACAGATTTTTCTGCTCCGCATATCTTTCTTCCAGTTCCCGGATCTGATCCAGTACCTGGGAATCGGTCTGCATGGCCACCTGGAGTTTGTCTGTATTTTCTTTCAGTTTATCCGGTGCGTTTTCCAGAATTTCCGGATCCTCACTGGAAAGAATCCCATCAATGGTATCGGAAATGGAAGCATTTTCCTCTCCGGCATCATAGACATCATCCCCTTCGACTGTTTCGCCATGGAAGATGACGGATGGGGTATTGCTGATGGCCCGGACGGAGAAGGTCCACTGGCTCACATCGTCTTCTTCCATCCATTCGGCATTATCATAGCCCGGGTCGATGCTGTTGTGGCCGATTATAAACTCCCCGTCTCCATATACGGTAACCTCGTAGCCATTCAGATACTGCTCATACTCTGCGGGAATCTCGGGCTCATCCCACATCAGCGTAGTTCCTTCCCATCTCAGATTGGATGGTTTGCCGAACTGAAGAGACGGTTTTGTGAAGGACCAGCTTTCCGACATCGGGGACCAGTCGCTGTCTGTCGTGTTGATGTCATCGCCCAGAGCCATGACGCGGAACTGATAAATTCCAGAATCTTCTACATTACAGATAAATCCCCTTGCTTCATAAGTGTCTCTTAAGTTGGTGGTGGAGAAGCGGTGCGTGGACCGGTAAAACCGTTCTCCGTCCAGGTAGGCCTCCACCTGGTACTGGCCGGCAGCTCCATCCACCGCGTTCCATTGCGGAAGAGCTTCATGCTCATCGCTCCACTGGACACCGGTTGGCGTTTCCAGCTTGACTGCGGCCAGGGAACTGAATGCCATGGTGGCAGATAAACATACTGTCATGGCCGCTGTGACTTGCCTTTTCATACAAATATCCTCCTAAAATTAAATTTGGGAGTTTCCCCATGATTTTATTATACTCCATAATTGGACAATAGCAAGGAAATTTGTATACTTTGACGAATTTTTGCGGACTTGCAATGGGAATTTTATACGAAAAGGAAATGATTTTCCGTTATGGAATCTGCACAGTGATAGAAATGATTTTATTTATTGAGAAAAATGGAGTATTTTTGAAAAAGGGGATGCAAATGGGCGTTCCGGCTTTCACTTGTCATCAAAAGAATCCTGTGGTAAACTGGGTCTGCGGAAAAACTGAGACAAGGAACTGCCAGAAAATGGCAGAGAATGAAATCCGGAGGCATGAAATGAAATATAAATGCATGATTTTTGACCTGGATGGGACGTTGGTAAATTCCATTCATGCGCTGACTTATTGTACCAATCTGGCTCTTGAGAGATTTGGACTGGGACCGCTTACAGAAGAGCAGATGAAAACCATTGTGGGTGACGGCTATCGGATGCAGATGCGCCGTTCTCTTTTAGCCTGCGGTGATACGCAACTAACTCACTATGAAGCAATTCTCCCCGTCTATATGGAAATCTTCGGGAAGCACTGCAACTATCAGATGCATGCCTATGAGGGAATCCAGGAGCTTTTAGAGTATGGAAGAAGAAAAAACATGGGGCTGGCGGTGGTGTCCAACAAACCATGGGCTCAGGCTGTGGATACGGTGGAGTATGTGTTTGGAAAGGGATGCTTTGATGTCGTAATCGGTGAACGGGAAGGGATTCCCAAAAAGCCTGATCCGACGGGTGCTCTGACGGCGGCCAGAGAGCTTCAAGCAAGCCCGGAAGAGTGTCTGTATTTCGGCGATACCAATACGGATATGCAGACCGGAAAGAACGCAGGCATGACGACCGTGGGCGTGCTGTGGGGATTCCGAGGACGGGAGGAGCTGGCGGCTTTTCATCCCAGGTTCCTGCTGGAGAGGCCTCAGGAGATGATAGAAAAGCTGGAGGAGATGAATTGAGAAAAAAGAACGAAGGGAAGAACGGGACGGCATGGAGAGCCGGACTCTGCCTGACGCTTTCTTTGGGGCTCATTGGGCTGTCTGCCTGTGCTGGCCCTCAGGGCAGTTCCGGTACGCTGACGGGAGAAAGTATGGAAGAACCTTCTGGTACGCTGAGTGGAGAAGATGCAGGGGGAAGTTTCAGTACGCCGAACGGAGAAAGTACGGAAGAAACTTCCGAAGGGATCGGAACGGGGAGTAGGGAAAACGGGGAAAAGCTGAAGGTGGTTTCGACCCTGTTTCCCTACTACGATTTTGCCAGGCAGATAGGCGGAGACCTGATTGAGCTGAACATGGTGATTCCGGCAGGAATGGACAGCCATTCCTTTGAACCGACACCGGCGGATATTCGTTTAATAGAAAGCGCGGATCTTCTTATCTGCAACGGAGGCGCCATGGAACACTGGGTGGAGCAGGTGGTGGATGCCCTGGAGGATCCGGAGCTAAAAGTAATCACGATGATGGATTACGTGGACGTGGTGGAAGAAGAAATCGTGGAAGGAATGGAACTGACCGGGGACGAGCATGAGCATGTTCATGATGAGCCGGATGAGGAACATGCTGACAGCGCTTTGGACGTGGAAGATGAAGACGGCGGCGCAGATGAGGAATATACGGACGGCCGTTCAGATAGCGACTACGCTGACGACAGCCCGGATTCAGAATATGCCGACGGCAGCCTGGACGCGGGACACGCCCATGGCGGTTCGGATGAGATCGAGTATGATGAACACATCTGGACGTCTCCGGTCAATGCCATGAAGATCACAGAAGTGATTGCGGACACGTTTTCGCAGATGGATCCGGAACATCAGGAAGCCTATGCGGCAGCCAAAGAGGCATACGTGGAGAAACTGACCGTGCTGGATCAGGAGTTTCGTCAGGTGGTGGCAGAGGGAAAACATGATATCATCATCATGGCCGACAAGTTTCCTCTCCGGTATTTTGCGGATACCTACGGGCTTCGGTACCGGGCGGCATTTACCGGCTGTTCTTCTGACACCGAACCCAGCGCCAAGACCATCGCCTTCCTGATTGACCAGATCCGGGAAGAAGCGCTTCCGGCGGTCTACTATCTGGAGCTTTCCAGCCACCGGGTGGCGGAAATCATCAGCGAGGAGACGGGAGCGGAGCCACTGTTGTTCCATTCC
The DNA here is from genome assembly GCA_018712915.1 of Candidatus Copromonas faecavium (nom. illeg.). Classification (GTDB taxonomy): domain Bacteria; phylum Bacillota; class Clostridia; order Lachnospirales; family Lachnospiraceae; genus Copromonas; species Copromonas faecavium. The sequence goes on from DVGC01000010.1 coordinate 14,474, forward strand.
TGCCATAATGTAACCAGACGGGAGTTTGAGGATGGAATTACTTATCTTGAACTGATGGAGAGAAATGTGGGAAATCTAAGGGAAGGACTTTGCAGATGAATCAGCCTTTGGTAACGTGTGAACATGTGGATTTTGGATATGAAAATTATGATGTGGTGAAAGACGTTTCCCTGGAAATCAACCCGGGGGATTATCTCTGCATCGTGGGTGAGAACGGATCGGGAAAGAGTACGCTGATGAAGGGAATCCTGGGACTGATTAAGCCGACGGGGGGAACGCTTTTTGTGGCGGAGGAACTGAAAAAATCCGGTATCGGATATCTGCCTCAGCAGACTCCGGCTCAAAAGGATTTTCCGGCCACCGTAGAAGAGGTGGTGCTGTCCGGCTGCCTTGGAAAACGCGGAAACCGCCCGTTTTACTCCAGGGCAGAGCGGCAGGTGGCCGAGGCCAACATGAAACGGCTGGGGATTCTGGAGCTGAGAAAAAGCTGCTATCGGGATTTGTCCGGCGGCCAGAAGCAGAGAAGCCTGATTGCCCGGGCCCTTTGCGCGACCGATAAGCTTCTGATTTTGGATGAGCCCATCAGCGGCCTGGATCCGGCGGCCATCATGGATTTTTATCATCTGATCCGCCAGTTGAATCAGAAGGAACAGGTGGCGATTCTGATGGTATCTCATGACATAGGAAATATTATTCACCAGGCAAACAAGATCCTTCAGTTAAAACAGACGGTTCAGTTTTACGGAACTGTGGAAGAATACCGGCAGTCTGTGTATGGAAAAGAATTTCTGGGAGGTGAGGAATGATGGCGGTACTTATGGAAATGCTTTCCTATCCGTTTCTGGTCCGGGCGCTGGTGGGAGGACTCTGTATTGCCCTCTGCGCGTCTCTCCTGGGAGTCAGCCTGGTTTTGAAACGGTATTCCATGATTGGCGACGGCCTGTCCCATGTTTCTTTCGGGGCACTTTCGGTGGCAGTGGCCTTCGGATGGGCGCCTCTTTTGGTGTCCATTCCTGTTGTGACGGTGGCGGCCGTGCTTCTTCTCAGAATTACGGGAAATGGAAAAATAAAGAGCGATGCGGCCATTGCCATGATTTCCGCCGGCTCCCTGGCGATTGGAATTATCGTTACGTCCCTGACCACGGGAATGACCACGGACGTCAGCAGTTATATGTTTGGCAGCATTCTGGCCATGAGCAGGACGGATGTGCAGCTGGCCGTGGTTCTGTCTGCCGTGGTTCTGGGAATGTTCATCTTCTGTTACAACAAAATTTTTGCGGTGACTTTCGATGAAAGCTTTGCCAGGGCCACCGGTGTCCGTGTGGACGGCTATAATCTGACCATTGCCGTGCTGACGGCTGTCACCATCGTCTTGGGAATGCGGATGATGGGAGCCATGCTGATTTCCAGCCTGATCATCTTCCCTGCCCTGACTTCCATGCGGGTGTTCAAAAGCTTCCGCGGCGTGGTGATTTGTTCCGGCACTGTGGCGGTGATCTGCTTTTTCATCGGTCTTGTGCTTTCCTATGTATATTCGATTCCTGCAGGGGCTAGCGTGGTTGTGGTGAATATGGCGGCTTTCGGTCTTTTTGCTTTATTTGAAAAATGCCGGCTGGCGCTTGGCCGGAAAGAGCCGTAGGAAGACTTGACTTTGTAAAAAATTGTGCTAAAGTTAGTAGCAGGCAACACGTTGTAAGAATTGGAAAGAAGGGTGTCAGAATGACAAAAATTGATATTATTTCCGGCTTCCTTGGGGCTGGAAAAACCACATTTATAAAGAAGCTTCTGGAAGAAGCCATTGCCGGGGAGAAGGTAGTTCTGATTGAGAATGAATTTGGAGAAATCGGCATCGACGGCGGCTTCCTTCAGGATTCCGGAATTGAAATCCGTGAAATGAACTCCGGATGCATCTGCTGCTCTCTGGTGGGAGATTTCGGACGTTCGTTAAACGAGGTTTTGACAAAATATTCTCCTGACC
>DVGC01000011.1 GCA_018712915.1 Candidatus Copromonas faecavium (nom. illeg.)
CAGCTGGGAGAGCATCTGCCTTACAAGCAGAGGGTCATAGGTTCGAGCCCTATAGGCCCCACGGATAACAACTGTTATCACAGGTTTGCCGGTGTGGCGGAATAGGCAGACGCAAGGGACTTAAAATCCCTCGGGGGCAACCCCGTACCGGTTCAAGTCCGGTCACCGGCATAGGAAGGAGCTTGTATTTGCAGGCTCCTTTTTTGCTGCAAGCCGGACAGAGATTTATCAGCTGCAGGTAAAGAAACGGATATCCTCCGCCTGTGCCGGACAGGGCTCGAACTGCTTCACGGCGTTCTGAACCCAGCTTGCGTACCGCTCTGTGCCGCAGGTCAGGCGGAAGCCGGGATGATGCTGACCATCCCGAATGATACGTGAACAAGGAGAGAAGGAAGAAACGATGAGTACGACAGTTCGTTATGCATTTCGGCGTTCGCTGCCGGTGATGGCAGGCTATCTGGTTCTTGGAATGGGCTTTGGCATGCTGCTGGAAGCAAATGGATATGGGATCGGGTGGGCTTTGTTCATGAGCCTCCTGATTTATGCCGGTTCCATGCAATACGTGGCCATTGATTTGCTTGCCGGCGGAGCGTCGCTTCTTTCGGCGGCTCTTATGACGGTGATGGTAAACATCCGTCATCTTTTTTACGGAATTTCCATGCTGGAACGTTATCGGGACACGAAGCCTTATAAACCATATCTGATTTTTTCCCTGACTGACGAGACGTATTCTCTTGTATGCAGCGGACAGGTACCGGAAGGAGTAAACCAGAAGCAATATTATTTTTTCGTGTCTTTTTTTAATCAGATTTACTGGGCAGTGGGAAGTGCGGCCGGCTCTGTTATCGGGAGTGTGGCGGGAATTGATACCACCGGGATTGACTTTTCCATGACTGCACTGTTTCTGGTGGTTTTTCTTGAGCAGTGGAGAGGAACCAAGGATCATACGAGCGCATTAATCGGAGTGGGAGCTTCTCTCATTTGCCTTTTGCTGTTTGGACCGGATGGATTTATCATTCCCGCCATGATTTCCATCACTGTTGTTTTGCTGCTTATGAGGCGGCAGCGTGGACATGAACAGAAAAGCGGTGAGGCTGCAGAAAATTCTGAGAACAGCAGAAAACATCAGAAACTGCAGAAAGGAGGAGCAGAATGAGCGGACTGCATGATATGGAGCTGGTGGCGGTCATCGCCGTTGTGACGGCTTTGCTCCGGTTCCTCCCTTTCCTGATTTTCGGAGGTTCCAGGCAGATGCCGGAGAGCATCCGGTATTTATCCGGGGTGCTTCCTTATGCGGTTATGGGAATGCTGGTGGTGTATTGCCTGAGAAATGTAAACCTGTTTTCCGGTTCCCATGGAATACCGGAACTTCTGGCATGTCTGGCGGTAGTCGGATTACATATATGGAAACGGAATACTTTATTGAGCATTGCTGTGGGAACTGTTTTCTATATGGTGATGGTACAAACGATATATTAGGCTTGCGCAGCATGTTAGCAACTCGTCCTCTTTTCTCATATATTATGGGAAAAGAGGTTTTTTTATTGTGTGCGGCAGGAAACCTACAGAGACTGGATTTGCGGCGGAAGCTTATTTGAGAAAAATCCTGCAGTTTCGGAATCCCTGCATGGTAAGGAATGCCTGCCGCACACAGAAGGGAGGCTATGCATGAGAATTTGTCTGGATGCGGGCCATTACGGCAAATATAATCAAAGTCCGGCGGACAGCCGGTATTACGAATCGGAAATGATGTGGAAACTTCATTTGCTTCAGAAAAAATATCTGGAGGAGTATGGCATTGAGGTTGTTACCACAAGGGATACTCAGGAAACGGATCTGGGATTGTATGCCAGGGGGACAGCGTCTGCGGGATGTGACTTATTTCTTTCGGATCACAGCAATGCGGTCGGAAGCGGAGCAAACTCCACTGTGGATTATCCGGCTGCTTACTGTGCCATTGACGGCAGTGCGGACGGGATTGGAATGGCTTTGGCCCAGTGCGTGGAACAGATGATGAAGACGTCTCAGCCGGCCCGGATTGAACACCGGCGCGGAAGCAGGGGAGACTATTATGGTGTTCTTCGGGGAGCAACGGCGGTGGGGACTCCCGGGCTGATTCTGGAGCATTCTTTTCATACCAACGGGGCCGTGGCGGCCTGGCTGCTGAATGAGGAAAATCTGGACCGGCTGGCGAAGGCAGAAGCAGATACCATTGCTCTCTACTATAATCTTTTGATGCCGGAACCGGAGAAAAAATCCGGCTGGTATCAGGAAGAAGGCGGATGGAGATATTATCTTGGGAATACAGGCGATCCGGTAAGAAATGATTGGCATAAAAGCGGCGCGGACTGGTACTGGTTTGATGGAGCCGGATTCATGGTTCATAACGACTGGAAGCAGGGGAGTGACGGTACCTGGTATTATCTGAAGGAAGATGGGTCCATGGCTAAGGATGAGTGGATTGTATGGAAGGGGGAGCTTTACCGGGTATTGGAGGACGGAGCCATGTTTCTTGGCTGCATGTGCCTGGAGACCAATGAAAAAGGAGCACTGCTGACAGGATTTGGAGGCTGTGCAGCCCGGATGGCGCCAGTGTTGGCAAAGGAAGATGAGGCACAGGAAAAGACTGTTTCCGGCGGGACTGGAAGCGAGCCTTCAGACAAGGCGGATAAAGAGAAAGTAAAAGAGCATGAAAAAGAGAAGGCATCAGGAGAAACGAGGCGAAAAAGAAAGACGGTTAAGAATGGAATGAGAAGACGAATGGGAAGTGAATGGAGGAATCGCAGGAAGAAAGAGTCAGAAGGGAAAGGGAAAAAAACGGAAAAAGCGGGAAAGCATGAAGTTGGAGAGGGAAAAAATAACAGGAATAAAGAAACGGCGGAGAAAGATTGAGAATTTTTAGAAAATGTGCTAGAATAATCCTGTCAGTTGGGACGTGTGACGACTTGAATTTTGAAAAATGGAGGACAGGATGAGGCGGAAAGACCGAGAGATAACGGATATGACGGAAATCATGGAGATTTTGAAACGTGCAAGCGTGTGTACGGTAGGGTTTCAGGATGAGCCCAGTCCGTATCTGATTCCGATGAATTATGGCGTTCAGCTGGAAAACGGGATGCCGGTCTTATATTTTCATGGGGCCGGAGAGGGAACAAAGCTGGAGCTGTTAAAGAAAAATCCACATGTTTCCTATACGGTTTTTGGCGGCGATAAAATAAGGCTGAATCAAGAAACGGCCTGCCGCTCCACGGCCAGCTTTGAAAGCGTCTGCGGAACGGGGAAGGCTGTTATTCTGAAACCGGAAGAGAAAAAAGCAGGACTGTGTGTGCTGATGAATCATGCAGGACAAAAGGAAGGAATCAGCTTCCGGGAAGATGCATTTCCCGATGAAGCGATTCAGGCTCTGACGGTCTGGAAAATTGTGACGGAGCGTGTGACGGGAAAACGGCATGAGTAAGGGAATGACGCGGTTAAAAGTCAAAGAAAACATCGGGGGAAATGGCCGCGGCTGTAAAACAGAAAGAAAAAGATTGTGATGAAAGAAAAACAGGGGAGGTTCAGGAATGGCAGGAGCATTCAGGGATGAAGTGATCCGGAAAATTGAGGAAAGCCATGCTGAGTATACAAGAATCAGCGATGAAATCTGGGGATATGCAGAACCCAGGTTTCAGGAGGAGCAGTCTTCCAGGCTGCAGCAGGAATATTTAAAATCCAGAGGATTTTCCATCCGCGCAGATTTGGCAGGGGAAAAGACGGCTTTTATCGCGGAGTATGGTTCAGGGAAGCCGGTGATTGCATTTTTAGGGGAGTTTGATGCCTTATCCAGTCTGGAGCAGGAGGCAGACTGTACCGAACGGAGACCGATTCCCGGAAAGGAAAATGGGCATGGCTGCGGTCATCATCTTCTTGGCACGGCATCGGTGGCGGCTGTGGATGGGCTGAAGGCCTGGATGGAGGAGAAAAAGCTTTCCGGAACCATTCGCTACTATGGCTGTCCGGCGGAGGAAAATGCGGGAGGAAAGGCTTTTCTGGTAAGAGATGGTTTCTTCGATGACTGTGACATCGCGCTGACCTGGCATCCCTATGCGCTGAATAAGGTAATGAAAGGTGGTTTCCATCTGGCAAATTTCCGGGTGTTCTTCACATTCCACGGGATTTCCTCCCATGCAGCAGGGGCACCGGAGCTGGGCCGTTCCGCTCTGGATGCGGTGGAGATCATGGACATCGGCGTCAACTATATGAGAGAGCATATGATTGACGCGGCCAGGGTCCATGGGGCTATTACCAATTCCGGCGGAATCGCGCCCAATGTGATTCCTTCGGAGGCCCAGATTCTTTATGCTATCCGCGCACCCAAGGTAACGCAGGTAAAGAAACTTTACGAGCGGATGTGCGACATTGCGAAAGGGGCTGCCCTGATTACGGGAACAACGGTGGAAATCAAACAGGTGGCGGCCTATTCGGATGTGATTAATAACGATACTCTGGCAGATTTGCTGCAGGAAAATCTGGAGCATGTGGTGCCCATTGGATATACGGATGAAGAACTGGCCTACGCGAAAAAATTCCAACAGGTGATTACGGAACTGGATCGGGAAGGCCTTAAGGATATGGCGGCGGTAATCGGAGGCAAAGAAGGAAAGAAAAAGCTGATGGAAATGCCGCTCTGGGATTTTATTGTGGATAAAAACAGCCGTTACGGCGGAGGCGGTTCCACGGATGTGGGAGATGTAAGCTGGGTGGTGCCCACGGGACAGGTGTATACCAATTGCTATGCGGCGGGAACTGCCATGCATTCCTGGCAGGCAGTGGCTCAGGGGAAATCTGCAATTGCTCATAAGGGCATGATGGCGGCGGCCAAGGTAATGGCCATGACCGGAGCCCAGCTGCTTTTAAATCCTGATCTGGTGGAAAAGGCAAAGGCAGACTGGAAAGAGGAACTGGACGGAGAAACGTATCCGAGTCCGCTGCCGAAGGATTCCAGGCCGGAAATCTGGTAATTCGGAACGGGAAGAAGGAGAACTGCTGTTCAAAACCTGAGAAGAAAAGCAGCAGCCCGGAGTAAAAGAAAAAGAGGAAAAGGCCATTTGGAACGGAAGGGGGGAAATTGCCGTTCTGAATGGAAGGAAAGGGGAAACAAACATGAATGCGGAATACAGGGACCGGATTTCCGGAGTGATTGATGAGCGGAGACAGGAATACACGAATTTGAGTGATGAAATCTGGGGATATGCGGAGCCCAGGTTTCAGGAATATGAATCCTCCAGGGCGCAGCAGGAATTTTTAAAGGCCAGAGGGTTTTCCATCCGTGCGGATCTGGCAGGGGAAAAGACGGCTTTTATCGCAGAGTATGGTTCGGGGAAGCCGGTAATTGCGTTTTTGGGTGAATTTGATGCGTTATCCAGTCTGGAGCAGAAGGCAGACTGCGCGGAGCGCTGCCCGATTCCTGGAAAGGAAAACGGGCATGGCTGCGGTCATCATCTTCTGGGAACGGCATCGGTGGCGGCTGTGGATGCTTTAAAGACCTGCATGGAGGAGAAGCAGCTGAAGGGAACCATCCGCTATTACGGATGCCCTGCGGAGGAGAATGCCGGAGGAAAGGCATTCCTGGTACGTGACGGATATTTTGATGACTGTGATGCGGCGTTTACCTGGCATCCGGCCACCAGCAACAAAACCATGGGAAATGAACACTTTCTGGCCAATTTCCGGGCGTTCTTTACGTTCCATGGAATTTCTTCCCATGCGGCAGGAGCACCGGAGCTGGGCCGTTCCGCTCTGGATGCGGTGGAGATTATGGATATCGGCGTCAATTATATGAGAGAGCATATGATTGATGCGGCCAGAGTCCATGGAGCCATCACCAACACGGGAGGAATTGCCCCCAATGTGATTCCTTCGGAAGCTCAGATTCTGTATGCTGTCCGTGCGCCTAAAGTGACCCAGGTGAAAAAGCTCTATGAAAGAATGTGCGACATCGCAAAAGGGGCTGCCCTGATTACAGGAACCACAGTGGAAATCAGGCAGGTAGCTGCCTATTCAAATGTGATCCGCAATCGGGTACTGGAGGATGTCATGGATGAATATCTTCATGCCTTTGTACCCATCGGGTACACGGAGGAAGAGCTGGAGTATGCCAGAAAATTCCAGTCGGCCATAACGGAACTGGATAAGGAAGGGCTGAAGAATACGATTTCCATGCTTGCCGGGAAGGAAAAGAGAAAGGAAATGATGGAAATGCCGATGCTTGATTTTGTTCTGGATAAAGAACTCAGCATTGGCGGAGGCGGCTCCACGGATGTGGGCGATGTGAGCTGGGTGGTGCCCACGGCCCAGGTGAATGTCAACTGTTATGCAGCCGGAACGGCGCTTCACTCCTGGCAGGCGGTGGCTCAGGGAAAATCAGAGCTTGCTCACAAAGGCATGCTGGCGGCAGCAAAGGTGATGGCCTGCAGCGGTGCGGAAATTCTCCTGCATCCGGAGCTGGCAGAGAAGGCGCGGGAGGACTGGAAAGAGGAGCTGGATGGAGAAGTTTATCCCAATCCCCTTCCTAAGGAAGCAAAGCCGGAGCTGTGGTAGGATGCGGTGATTGGAAACCTGCTGAAGGAAAACCGGAAATGAAATAGGAAAGCCGGTAAAAATTGAAAACCGAAAACAAAAATAGTAGTTGACAGAAGCCGAAAATTATAGTAGAATCTATCCTGTTGAGTGAAAGAAACATTCGCTTAATGTGCGTCAGTAGCTCAGCTGGATAGAGCATACGGCTACGGACCGTAGTGTCGGGAGTTCGAATCTTCTCTGGCGCGCTGAAAAGGCATCTGCATTTGCAGGTGCCTTTTTTCGATTCTTGGAGAAACGATTGATGAAAATCATCGCTTACACCATGCAGTATGAGGGGCCGAAGGTATCCTCGGCTCTCATGCTGAGAAATTATGAGGACAGGGATTTTGCCTGCTGCAGGCAAATATATAACGCGTACTTTGCCGGAATGCGGAAAGCTCTGGGCCTGATGCCGGTGGAATGCTGCGGTTTTTATTTACTTCCTGTTCGGGATCGGATAAAATAAAGGTATTGATGAAAGCGGGCAGAGATGAAAGAAAACATGCAGGAAAGAAAAACGGCTACGTTTGTTTATACGCTGATCCGGGCCAGAAGAAAGACCATGTCTTTGAAGGTGAACCGGGACGGCAGCCTTACCGTGCGCGCCCCTTACCGGGTTCCGGTGCAGACCGCAGATTTATTTGTGGAAAGCCATAAGGAATGGATTCAGCAAAAGCTTTTGGAGAACGAGAGGCAGGAGCGGCTGCGTCCCGTTTATACAGAGGAGGAGCGGGCAGCCGGAAAGGCGCTGGCTGCGAAAATATTCGGGGAAAAATGCCGGAGGTTTGCCTGGATAATGGGAGTCGATTACGGACATATTACCATCCGGGAGCAGAAAACCAGATGGGGCAGCTGCAGTACCAGGGGAAATCTGAATTTCAACTGGAAGCTGGTGCTGATGCCGGAGAAGATACAGGATTATCTGGTGGTTCATGAGCTGGCTCACCGGCTGGAAATGAATCACAGCGCAGCTTTCTGGGCCGTGGTGGAGCGCATCCTTCCGGATTACCGGGAGCGGCAGCGCTGGCTGCGGGAAAACGGGAGATATTATTAAAGAACAGAGGGACAAACAAGATGCAGCATGAAGGCAGAGAAATCTGGATGGTACAGACAAAACGGGCAGACTTTGAAGGACTTTCCAAAAAACTTGGAGTCAGTCCCGTATCGGTCCGGGTTATGCGCAACCGCGGGATGGAAACGGAAGAAGAAATGCGCAGATACCTTTACGGAACCGAAAAGGATCTGTATGACGGAAGCCTGATGCTGGATATGGACCTGGCTGTCGGGATTCTGGAGGAAAAGCTGAAGAAAGGCGCTCCGATTCGGGTGATTGGCGACTATGACATTGACGGTGTCTGCTCCACCTATCTTCTGCTGAGGGGGCTGAAGCGGGCGTCCCTTGCTTTCTGTGGTTCTGAAGGCCGGATTGATTTTGTGATACCGGATCGGATTGCCGATGGATATGGAGTCAATATCGCCATGATCCGTCAGGCGGTTCAGGACGGCGTGGATACACTGGTCACATGCGACAATGGAATTGCGGCTTCAAAGGAGCTGGCGCTGGCGAAGGAGCATGGAATAACCGTGGTGGTAACGGACCATCATGAGGTGCCGGTCAATGAAAACGGACAGGTTCTGCCGCCGGCGGATGCGGTTGTGGATCCGAAGCGGGAGGGCGAGACCTATCCGTTTCCGGAAATCTGCGGGGCTGTGGTGGTGTATAAGCTTTTACAGGTACTTTACCGGAGAGCCGGAATCCTGGAAGCTGAGTGGAGAGAGCTTCTGCAGTTTGCCGCCGTGGCTACGGTAGGGGATGTGATGAAGCTTCAGGATGAAAACCGGCTGATTGTGAAATACGGACTGAGGCAGCTGTCCCGGACTCCGAATCTGGGGTTACGCTGTCTGGCTGAGAAAAATAATCTGAATCTGGAGGCTCTGAGTGCTTATCACATTGGATTTGTGATTGGCCCCTGCTTAAATGCAGGAGGGCGGCTTCAGACGGCGAAACTGGCCCTGCGTCTTCTGCAGGCCGGCACAAAAGAGGAAGCGGACAGGCTGGCAGAAGAACTGAAGGAACTGAACGATATGCGAAAGGACATGACGGCCAGGGGAGAGGCGGAGGCCGTCCGTCAGGTGGAAGAACAGTATGGGGAGGATAAGGTTCTGGTGGTATTCCTCCCTGAGTGCCATGAATCTCTGGCAGGAATCATCGCCGGACGTGTCCGGGAGAAATTCCACAAACCGGCCCTTGTGCTGACCAAGAGTCAGGAGGCCGAGGGCATGGCCAAGGGATCCGGCCGTTCCATCGAGCAGTATCATATGTTCCAGGGGCTTTGTGAAGTGGCTGATTTGCTTCCCAAATTTGGCGGTCATCCCATGGCGGCTGGCCTGTCCATTGAGGAAAAGAATATAGAAGAATTCAGAAGGCGGCTCAATGAGAATGCCAGACTGACCGAGGAGGATTTTATCCCCCGGATCTGGATTGATGTGCCCATGCCCTTCGAGTACGTGACAGAAGGACTGATAAAGGAATTTCAGTCTCTGGAGCCCTTCGGGCAGGGAAATGAGAAGCCGCTGTTTGCGCAGAAGAATCTGCTGATTCGCAGCGCGCGTGTGTTTGGCAGGAACCGGAATGTAGTAAAATTGTCCCTGGTAACGGAAACAGGGGTCCCGGTGGACGGGATCCTGTTTGGAGACGGGGATGCGTTTCTGGAAAAACAGGCCGGAAAGGAGCGGATGGATATGGTGTACTATCCGGATGTCAATGAGTACAACGGAACCCGCACCCTTCAGGCTGTTATAAAAAACTATAAGCTATCATAAGGAGGCTGGCACATGGTTAATGAGATTATGAAATTCATCACAGAGCATGACAGTGAGGTCGGCGCAGCCATTGAAGCTGAGGCGGCCAGACAGCGCCGGAATCTGGAGCTGATCGCATCGGAGAACATTGTTTCTGAGGCAGTTATGTTAGCCATGGGAACGGTTCTGACCAACAAGTACGCCGAAGGCTACCCCGGAAAGCGGTACTATGGCGGCTGCGAATGTGTGGACGTGGTGGAAAATCTGGCAATTGAACGGGCCAAGAAGCTGTTTGGCTGTGATTATGCCAACGTACAGCCCCATTCCGGAGCCCAGGCCAATATGGCGGTGTTTATCGCCATGTTAAAGCCGGGAGATACGGTGATGGGAATGAACCTGGATCACGGCGGCCATCTGACCCATGGAAGTCCTGTGAACTTCTCCGGCTTGTATTTCAATATCGTTCCCTATGGAGTCAACGACGAGGGATTTATTGACTATGACGAGCTGGAAAAGAAGGCGATGGAAACCCATCCCAAGCTGATCATTGCCGGTGCCAGCGCATATGGCCGCACCATTGACTTTAAGCGGTTCCGTGAGATTGCAGACAAGGCCGGTTCTTATCTGATGGTGGATATGGCTCATATTGCAGGCCTGGTGGCAGCAGGACTTCATCCCAGCCCCATCCCCTATGCGGACGTGGTGACCACCACCACTCATAAGACTCTGCGAGGGCCCAGAGGCGGAATGATTCTTGCCAATAAGGAAGCGGCTGAAAAATTCAACTTCAATAAAGCGATTTTCCCGGGAAGCCAGGGCGGACCGCTGGAACATGTGATTGCGGCCAAGGCCATCTGCTTCGGTGAGGCGCTGAAACCGGAATTTAAGACCTATCAGGAGCAGGTATTAAAGAACGCCAAGGCACTGGCAGCCGCGCTGCAGAACCAGGGCTTTAAGATTTTAACCGGCGGCACGGACAATCACCTGATGCTTCTGGATTTGAGAGGCATGGATATTTCCGGAAAGCAGCTTCAAAACCGCTGCGATGAGGTTTATATCACTCTTAATAAGAATACGGTTCCCAACGATCCCAGAAGTCCTTTCGTAACATCCGGCGTTCGTATCGGAACACCGGCAGTTACTTCCAGAGGACTGGTGGAAAGCGATATGGAAGTGATTGCCGGGTTAATCTGGCAGGCCGCGGTAGATTTCGACAACAAGGCGGATGACATCCGTAAGGCGGTAACGGAAATCTGCAGCCGTTATCCGATTTATCCGTAGGAGTTTTTGCAAAGCTTTGAATCAAATGGATTCTGATTGGGCGGACAGCCGGGAAACCCGGTGAAGATTTGCCGTAATTTTCTCCCCTCCATTCTCATAGACTGGCAACAGGCGAAAGAGAACGGAGGGGATTTTTTGTTTGAACAGAAAACGGTTTGGGAAGCGAAAAAGCTTCTTTCTGCCGGAACAGACGGGCTGACGCAAAAAGAAGTCAGGGAACGGCTTGGAGCCTATGGCCCCAACGAGCTGGAGGAAAAGAGAAAGAAAACCACGGCAGAGCGGTTTCTTTCCCAGCTGGCAGATCCGCTGATTTATGTACTGTTTGCTGCCGGAGCCGTATCCATTCTCCTTGGAGAGCTGGGGGATGCGGCAATTATTGGAGTTGTGGTTCTCCTGAATGCGGCTGTGGGAGTAATACAGGAAGGGAAGGCGCAGAAAGCGCTGGATGCATTAAAAAAGATGACCCGGCTGAAGGCTGTGGTCAGACGGGACGGCAGGCTGCAGGAAATTGACGCGGCCGGCCTGGTTCCGGGAGATGTGGTAATGTTGGAAGCCGGCCGCCAGGTTCCGGCGGATTTGCGGCTCACCCATTCGGAAAACTTAAAAGTTGAGGAATCAGCCCTGACAGGAGAATCAGTTCCGGCGAAAAAGGATGCTTCGTTTCTTGCAGACCGGGAGCTGCCGACAGGAGACTGCAAAAATCTGGCTTATATGTCCACTAATGTGACCGCCGGACGCGGTGAGGGACTTGTGACAGCCACAGGAATGAACACGGAGATCGGTAAGATTGCCCGGATGATTCGGGAAACGCCGGAGGAGGCTACTCCGTTGCAGAAGCGGCTGGGGGATCTGGGAGGTCTTTTGAGCGTGCTGGCCATCGTCCTGTGTACGGCTTTGTTTTTGGTGGCTGTCTGGCAGCACCGCCCTGTGGGAGAAATGCTGATTACTGCCATTTCTCTGGCTGTGGCTGCGGTTCCCGAGGGCCTGCCGGCAGTGGTCACCATTGTTCTTGCCTTATCTGTGTCGCGGATGGTGAGGGTTCATACCATTGTGCGGCGTCTGCCCTCTGTGGAAACGCTTGGCGCCGTCAGTGTGGTCTGCTCCGATAAGACGGGGACGCTGACAAAAAATCAGATGACGGTGGAAGTATGGGAAACAGGAGGAGAAATCATAAAGGGCCAGAGCCTGCCTGCGCAGCAGGCGGAGCTTGCGAAGGCGTTTGTTTTGTGCAACGACGCAGCCCCGTCTGGAGGAGAAAGGAAAAATCTGCACAGTGATGCGGCCCTGACTGACACTGGGGCACAAAAAGAAGCAGGATTCCTGGGCGACCCGACAGAGACTGCCCTTCTTTCCTATGCGGCAGAACAATTTCCCGGAGCCGGAAAAAACGGAGGGAAAGAGATAGAGGCCCTGCGGAAAGAATGGCCGCGGATCGGAGAACGGCCCTTTGAGTCCTCCAGAAAGCGGATGACGACGGTACATAAACATGGAACGGAAACGGTGTCCTATACCAAAGGTGCGCCGGATGTGATTCTTTCCCGGTGTGATTTCTGGCTTTCAGGGGAGGATAGGGTGCCTTTAAGCGGATTTCAGAAGGAAAAAATACTCCGGAGGGTGGCGGAGCTGTCCCGGCAGGCATATCGGGTCCTTGGCGCGGCAGAAACGCCGGGAGACGGAAGGGAAGAGCAGGGGATGGTTTTCCTTGGTCTGGCGGCCATGATGGATCCGCCCAGACCGGAGGCTGCGGAAGCGGTGGAGCTTTTTTCCCGGGCCAATGTACGGACGGTTATGATCACAGGAGATCATAAGGAAACGGCCTTTGCCATTGCAAAAAAGCTTCATATTGCCAGTGATATGTCCCAGTGCATGACCGGGGAAGAACTGGACCGGATGGAGGAGAAGGAGCTGGAAAAACGCCTGCCCTCTTTAAGAGTTTTTGCGCGGGTGTCGCCGGACCATAAGGTAAAGCTGGTGCGTGCCTATAAGCAGACGGGAAATATCGTGGCCATGACCGGGGACGGAGTCAATGATGCTCCGTCTCTGCGGGCGGCGGATGTGGGAATCGCCATGGGCAAAAGCGGTACGGATGTGGCGAAGCAGGCGGCGGATATGATCCTGACCGATGATCATTTCGCTACCATCGAAAAGGCCATTGAGGAAGGAAGAGGCGTTTATGAGAATATCCGAAAATCGGTGATTTTCCTTTTATCTTCCAATTTCGGGGAGATTATGACCATGTTTCTTGTCATCCTTTTTTCCTTTCCGTCTCCTTTAAAGGCGAGCCATATTCTGTGGATCAACCTGATTACGGATTCTCTTCCCGCCCTGGCCTTGGGAGTGGATGAAAATGACGGACGGGAGCTAATGAGCCGGCCGCCGAGAAAACCGGAGGAAAGTCTTTTTTCCCGGGGAGGACTGCCCTGCATGCTGTTTTATGGGGCGTTGATTACCATTATCAGCCTGACGGCATTTTTAAAGCTCCCGGTTAAAGCCTTAAGTGCCATGGGAAAGGAGATCACGCTGGAGAATCTGCGCCTGGTTCTGGGAAATCCAGAGGTTCTTACGGCCAGCCAGACCTATTCTTTTACGGTGCTGGGACTTTCTCAGCTGTTTCATGCAGTAGGCATGCGGGATGTGGAAAAATCCGTATTCCGGATGAACCACTGGAGAAATAAGCTGATGTTGGCAGCTTTCGGCGCCGGCTGTTTCCTTCAGCTTTCCGTAACGGAAATTCCATTTCTGGTGTCCGTATTTCAGACGGTCCGGCTGTCCGTGGGAGAATGGGGAGAGCTTTTGATTCTTGCTGCGGTACCGATGGCGGCCCATGAATTTCTGATCCTTTTGAGCCGGATTGCTGAGCGGAGAGGTGCGCCTTCTTCCGGATGATTCAGAAGGAGGCTCCTTTATTTCAAAAGCCGGACTGGAAAAAAGAATGGAGCTGATTCCGGGAAAGAAAATGGAGCCGGTTCTGGAAAAGAAAAGGGGATGTTCAGACGAAGGGAAAGATGGTAGAATAGGGGAAATGGCGTTTTGATGATAAAACATGTCTGTCCGGCGGCCTGAGAAAAGGGAAGCCGATGGAATAGGGCAGAAAGACGGAAAAACGGACGGAGCAGAAACAGCGGCGAGAAAGGGAAACGGAGGAGAAAGCAGGTGGAAAATCGTATGGGGGAGAGCAATATTCTTCTGGTGGTGGAGTATGACGGCAGCCGGTACCATGGCTGGCAGAAGCAGGGAAACACGGAGGGGACGATCCAGGGAAAGCTGGAGGCGGTGTTTGCCAGAATGGTTGGAACACCTGTGGAAGTCCATGGTTCCGGCAGAACCGATGAAGGAGTTCATGCAAGGGGTCAGATTGCAAATGTTCACCTGCCGGAAAGTGTCAGGATGGAACCGGAGGAGATTCTGGAATATGCGAACCGGTATCTTCCCGAGGACATTCGGGTTCTTTCGGCCTTTCAGGTTCCGCCGCGGTTTCACAGCCGGCTTTCGGCAGAGCGGAAAACCTACAGATATTATGTGGAAACCGGGAAAAAAGCGGGCGTTTTTGAACGGAAATATGTGTATCGTCTGGGAGAGGTTCTGGACCTGGATGCCATGCGGACTGCGGCCGGGTTTCTGGTGGGGGAACATGACTTTAGGAGCTTCTGCGGAAATCGGAGGATGAAAAAGAGCACGGTGCGGCGGCTGGAAAAACTGGAAATTCATCAGGAAGGCACCAAAGTCATCCTCGATTATACGGGAAACGGATTTTTATATCAGATGGTCCGGATCCTCACCGGCAGTCTGCTGGAGGTGGGGATGGGGAAACGAAGGCCGGAGCAGATGGTGGAAATCCTGGAGGCAAAGGACCGGCAGGCAGCCGGTTTTACGGCTCCTCCGGAAGGACTTTTTTTGATGAAGGTCGAGTATCCGGAGGCAGCTCTTGGACAGAGCACGAAGCAGATAAGGAATATAAAGTCCCAGTCCGGAGTGCGACGCAGTGAAGCATGGATGCCGGAGCGGGAAGGGAGCCAGGAATAAGGCATGGCGTTTGGCGCGGAACGCGCGTGTTCAGAGGCGCGCCTGTGCGGAAACGATGAGAAACAAAGGGTGAAAGGAAAAGGAAGAACCAATGGGAAATCAGGAGGAAGGTAAAGAGCAGGAAGTCCCGGCGCAGGAGCTCTCGGAACGGGATGGGATACGCCTGGAAGAACAAAGCAGCAGGAATTCAGAGAAGGATAAGGGAAACAGAAACCACAGGGAAGCGGGAAGAGATGCCCAGGGAAGATTGTCGGATGCGGCAGCAAAGAAATGGATGATTTGGGCAGCAGCTGTTTTTTTCATATGCCTGGCGGCCGTCCTGGGATTTTCTGTGGTTCTGGACGGAAAGGATCAGGAGAAGGCTGCAGTGCTGGAAGTTGATTCGGAAATTTATATCAATCTGTTTTTAAACCGGAAAGGGGAAATTCTGGCTCTGGGGGATCATAATCCGGCCAGCGAATCGCTTCCCGGACTGCCGGGAACATCCATCAGGGAGGGGGCAGAACAGATTTATGATTTGATGGAAGAATATGGCGTGATGGAGGAGAAGGGCGGAGCGCTGATTTCGGTCAGAACCTTTGGGGAACAGCAGACCGCAGATGCGGAGGAAATCGCCGGGGAATATGAAGTCCTCTTTGAGACGCTGATGCGGGAGCGCCAGGCAAGGGCAGAGCTTTATGTGTTTCCGGCAGATTCCGGCGGGGAAAATGGACAGATGGCGGATGAGTACGGGATTCCCGTTACCAGGGCAGCGTTTCTGAAGGATCTGATAGATAAAAACGTCAGACTGAAAACCAGGGATGCAGACTGGCTTTCCGGGCATACGGCAGCAGAATTGATTACCTTCGTACGAGATATGGGATACCATACTTCTTATGAACCGATTGCCGTCGGGCAGGTATATGAGAAAAAAGAAGAGCCGGCGTCTTCCGAACTGGAATCTTTTTCAGAAGGGACAGGCTTGTCTAATGGGCAGAAGGACGGAACGGCAGAAACCGGAACAGGAGAGGATGGAGCCATGGGCTCTGCACCTTCTGAGGAAGCAAAACGGGAGTCCGGCTCTGTCCGGGAGATGGAGAAAGAAGCCGGAAATGCCGGAGAACGGGATTCTCAATCGGGGACATCTGAGGAAAAGGCAGGAGAATCGGAGCTCCCGGCGTCTGGAGAAGAAGAGCCTGCGGAAACGGAGCGGGAAGCTGACGGAGAGCAGGAAACAGCAGGAGCGGAATCCAGGACTCAGGAGCCTTCTCTGCCCGCGGAAGAAACAGTCCCACAGGCGGCTGAGCCGGAGACGGAAGGCTCTTCCCCTGCGGAAGGAGAAACTTCCTCCGGTGAGAGTCCGGTTCAGGAGTCATCTTCCCAGGAAACGGATTCCGGGCAGATCTTCCGGGTGGTTCCCGTTTATGGAGAGGAACAAAAGGGGCCGGGAGATTGATCACCAAATGGAGAGATGAAAAAAGCAGGAAAAATATTTTCTTTGAGCAGGGAAAATGCTTCTTATTGAGAGAGGAAAACGCTTCCTTCTGTATGGAAAAATCCTGTCCGGGACGAATGTTGACAAGCCAGTTTCCCGGGGGTAAAATGGGAATGGGATTATAAAAAATATGCCCGCTGGCCTGCCGGTCCTGTGGGGTGAATGAAAGGGGAAAGGTATTTTATGATTGACACCATTGCGACAAAAGCCGTAGAACAGAACGCCGAAATCCTGACGGATCTGGCGAAAAAAATCTGGGAACACCCGGAAACAGCTTTCCATGAGGTAAAAGCCTGCGAGTGGACGGCAGAGGTTTTAAAGAATGCCGGTTTTGATGTGGAAATTGGATATGTGGGAATGCCGACGGCAATCCGGGCAACCTGGGGAAAAGGCCATCCCAAAATCGGATTTCTGGGAGAATATGATGCCCTTCCCGGTTTGAGTCAGAAGGTCAGCACAAAGAAGGAGCCGGTGGTTTGCGGTGCTCCCGGGCAGGGCTGCGGCCACAATCTTCTGGGCGTTTCCTGCGTAGGCGCTGCTCTCGGCATGAAGGCGGAGTTGGAGGCAACAGGAAAAGAAGGCACGGTTGTGTTTTATGGCTGCCCGGCGGAAGAAGTTCTGACCGGTAAGGCGTTTATGGCCCGTGAAGGTGCCTTTGCAGATCTGGATGCTGCATTTTCCTGGCATGGTTCGGCGAAAAATATGGTGTCTCTGGGAACTATGACCGGTTTAAACAGCGCAGTTTTCCATTTCCATGGCGTGACGGCCCATGCAGGCGGCGATCCGCAGAATGGCCGTTCGGCACTGGATGCGGTAGAACTGATGAATGTGGGAGCCAACTATTTAAGAGAACATGTGACAAGTGATGTGCGGATTCATTACGTGATTAAGGAAGGCGGCACTGCTCCCAATATTGTTCCGGATAATGCCAGCGTCTGGTACTACGTGCGTGCATTAAGCCGGGAGGCTGTGGAAGATACCTACAGACGTCTGGTGAAGATTGCCGAGGGCGCGGCTCACATGACAGAGACCGAACTGGAAATTGAATTCATGGGCGGATGCTATAATACACTGAACCCGGTGGTCATGACCAATATGACCCATGAAGTGATGGAGCAGATAGAGCGGCCGCAGTGGACGGATGAGGAAAAGGCTTTTGCCGAGGCTCTGAATGAGCAGAGCCCTCAGTATGAGGCCATCAAGGCAGCAGGAGAGCTGGAAGATGGCCCCTTAAGTACCTGTGTGGCTCCGGTATCTTATGAGAATGGATATGGTTCCACCGATGTGGGAGATGTGCAGCATATTGTACCCTGTGTACAGGTGATGTCTGCAACCTACAACCTGGCGGCTCCCGGACACAGCTGGCAGATTACGGCCTGCGCCGGAATGAGCATTGGAATGAAGGGGATGTTATTTGGCTCCAAGGTTATGGCTGCCGCGGCCATGAAGCTGGTGGACGATCCGAAGCTGATGGAAGAAGTGAAAGAGGGATGGAAGAAGCAGATGAAGGGCAGAACGTATAAATGCCCGATTCCGAAGGAAATTCCCATTCCTCAGCCTTAAGCATAAATGGATACATAAGCGGCTCTGACGGCATTGCTGAAACATACAGCAATGAAACGGAGGAAAAGAGCCGGATGAGAAAGTGCCATGCAGAAGCAGAGAAGTCTTCTGCATGGCATTTTTGCGTCAGGATGAATTTTGTTCTGCGGCGTACCAATACCGCTGGGGCCCATGGGAGAAATATGAAATAAATGGGTGAAATAAATGTGAACAAATTGGAGAAATACTACTTGACGAATCCTGGCGGTTGGGCTATAATACACGTTGTCGATACGGCAATGGGCTATCGCCAAATGGTAAGGCAACGGACTCTGACTCCGTCATTGTGAAGGTTCGAATCCTTCTAGCCCAGCGATGAAAATCCGGAGTGCTTTGGATAACCAGAGTATTCTGGATTTTTGCTTTTGCAGAAAAAACGGGATGCGTGTGACGGCCAGTCTGGCTCCGCCGTCTGGCAGGCCGGGAGTGCCAGAGGGGAAGAGAAAGACCATTCTTGCCATATAAAGAAAGAATATAAGTTCCATATCTGCAAATATCATGCAAAAAAGGATAGAATACAGAAATTGATTGGAGGATTTTTCGGAAATCCCCTGAAATTCCGAATCAAAAGCGGTTGACAACCGGAGAAAAAGGTATTAGAATATAACTCGTTCTTGGGCTATCGCCAAATGGTAAGGCAACGGACTCTGACTCCGTCATTGTGAAGGTTCGAATCCTTCTAGCCCAGCGATAAAAACCGGAATGCTTTGAAAACAGAGCATTCCGGTTTTTTTGGCAAGAAGCACTTCACTAAATTAAAGCAAGAAAGCTATAAAAGCAGTTCCGGCTCCTCCTGGTGGATGTAGGCCTCCAGGGAGCGTCTGTCGATTAAGGACGGAGTGACGCCTTCCCGGGTAATGCTGAAAGCGGCGGCGTATGTGGCAATCCGCACGGCCTGGTGCAGGGTCCGGCCAATTTGCAGATAGACGGCCAGAGCGCTGATAAAAGCATCACAGGCTCCGGTATTGTCTACAGACTGGAACTTGACGGCCGGGACAACTTCTTCCCATTCTGCATTTTTTACATAGCATCCGTCTGCCCCAAGGGTGACAATGACGGTTCCTACTCCCTGTTCCAGGAAATATTCCGCTTTTTCTTTCAGCGTTCCTTCGGGACGAAGCAGATTGATTTCATCCAGATTGGGCACCAGAATATCGACGTACGGCAGGAGCTCAGGATTCAAATGAGTGCAGGCGGAAGGCTTTAAGATGGTGGAAACGCCGCAGGAACGGGCAAGGCTGCAGGAGGCAAACACCGTAGCCTCCGGGATTTCTGTCTGGACCAGGCAAAAGCGGCCGTTTTCAAAATATATCCGGTTCTTCTGAATGTCTTCCGGAGAAAGATCGGCGTTGGCACCCGCCAGAATGGAAATCAGGGAGTCACCGTTTCTCTGGACAAAAATATAGGCCTTTCCTGTTACCTGCTCCGTTGAACTTCGGACGGAGCTGGTGTCAATTCCATAGCTTCGCAGAGAAGAGTAAATCAAGTCTGCATCGACATCATTTCCCACAACTCCGATAAGGGCTGCACGGGCTCCCAGTCTGGTGACTCCTACAGCCTGATTCATGCCCTTGCCGCCCGGATAGACGGCAGAGGATGTGGTAATGGTGGACTTTCCCGTGCTGGGAAGCTGCTCCATCTTCAGATAGGTATCGATGTTGATGCTGCCGACAATAATCAGAGGCTGAGTCCGCTTTGTGAAGGGGATTCCGATGGTGGTATCGTTGTCAAGTTCCGGCTGTTCCTTAAATGGCGCCGGTATATAGTCCGGATTTTCCATCAGAGAGACTAACTGAGAGCAGAGATGACGGCCAAAACGGAAATGAGGGATCGTAAAGGTCGAAATTTCCGGATAGGCGGTAAACTCCCGGGAGTCATTGCGCAGGGAAACCAGAGAAACATCCTGAGGAATCTGATAATGAAGGGAATTCAGATCCCGGTACAGGCAGAGCGCGGACTTAAAGTGGGAAGATACAATGCCGGTGATGGAATGGCTGGTAACTTTATGAATCAGGAGTTCATTGACTTCCTGGAAAACCAGGTTCTCCCGGTAGGGGATTCCGGAATCGAACAGGCACCGCCGGCATCCGTTCAGAAAACGTTCCGTCCTCGTCCCGGGAGAGAGAAGGAAGGCCAGTTCCGTGTGATGGCTTTTGATGAGAGCCATGGCTGCGTCGTATCCCATCCGGTCATAATCGATGTTTAAGGCATCCTCCATGCTGCCGGAGTCGAAGAACAGGTAGGGGATACCGGAGGCCCGCAGACGTTCGCCATACCGCCTGCTTTCCTCCTCAAGAGGCTCCCACAGGACTCCGCTTACCCGGTGACGGCAGAAGACTGAAATTCCGCGAAGCTCAAGCTCCCTTTGCCCGGCACTTTCTGCCACAAGAACAGTGTAGCCTGCTTCCCGTGCGGCGCTGATGATTCCATTCAGGGACAGATTGGTTTCTGCCGACCGGATCAGCACACCGATAATATATGGATTGGGGGCAGTGACGGATACAGTGCCGGAATAAGGAGCATAATTAAATTCTTTTACCAGCTTCAGTACCCGTTCTCTGGTTTCCGGGCTGATGCTGGCGTCTTTATGATTGATGATTTTTGAAACGGTAGATATGGATACGCCTGCAAGACTGGCAATCTCTTTGATGGTCATGGTGCTCTCTCCCCTGATTTTTGTGCTTTTCTTATAATATACCCTAAATATAAGGGAAAGAAAAGAAAAAAGTGAAAAGAACCATTGACAAGGGGCTCCAATGATGTTATGCTTTTCTCACAAGGAAAAAAGTTTAGGAAAAAGTTTTCCCAACAAAATGCACAAGAAAGCTGGTAAAACATTTTTCCTGACAAGATGAAACAAGCCTGCAAATAAAAAGTCAAGGCTAAATTGATGAACATTGAAAATTTTATACAGGTTGAAAAAATAGGTATCACAATAAGACCACCACGCCTGTGCTGGCCTGAAAAAGTATTGTGGAATTATTC
>DVGC01000012.1 GCA_018712915.1 Candidatus Copromonas faecavium (nom. illeg.)
AAAAATAAGCGGCCTGCTTATCACAGACCGCATCGGTTTACTCTATATCAGTTTCCTCGTCCATATAAAAATCGAAATCTTCCTCACAATCATCTTCCAATTCAGCCAGCTCCATCCTGGGCAGAAACCGCATTTCATACTGTTCGATTGCCAAGGCTCGCACGGTGTCCCGCCGGTCTTTCATTCGCTTCTTCAGCCACGAAAGCTGTTCTTTGGATAATCGCCAGGGAAGGTTGACAAGCCGGGTAATCGCCATTTCTTCTGCCTGCTTTTCTAGCGGGAGCGCAGCACAGGTTTTACAGATATGCGCAGCATGGCCTTTGCCGGAAAATTTTACGTTTGCCTTGTACTCGCCACAGACCTTGCAGTAGTGTCCATGTTTTTTCATACCGTGCCCTCGCAACGAGCGAACAGCTGTCGCACCGCAGCCATGACCGTATTCCAGCCAAGATCAGATGCATAGGAAAACTTTTTCTGATAGGCCGCCCACAAGTTCTGCATAACTGGGCTGGTTTCCACTTCGTCAAAGACTTCGGAGGCATCAGCCAAATGGCGCTCAGTGCCGCGCTTGTGAGCTGTCGCCAGCAGCGCGTCATGGAGAATGTGCGGGTCCAGAGTACTGCCGTAAAGTTGTTGTAGGATGGCGATGTCATAAAAATCTCTCATACGGGTATTGGTCGTAGTCCGAGTGACAATGGTTTCCAGCTTTTCGACCAGCACGGTCTCCAGGTTATAGGCCCACACATCAATGGATCGGTCCTCCAGCATGAGCTTAAAGCTGTACCGTACCTCTTTGGGAGTAATGGCGTCGCCAGTGGAAATGTCGATTTTCAGCGGGGTACGCACTCCGTCAAAGAGCGTTGTTATCGTCACCCGGATGCCGGGATATTCTGCTTCATCCATGATCTCAGAAATGCTTTTCACTTGAAAGGTGACGCCGTCATCAATGGGAACAGCGATGATTTCGGCCATCATGTTCTCCACATCCTCCACGCTGACGTTGGCATCCTTGACCGTTGCGTCCAGATCCATTGTGGAGCGGGCATCCAGGCCGACCATCGCGGCCACCAGCATCCCGCCTTTGAGAATAAATTTGTCCCGGTAGGACGAGAGAGAAATGCGTTCCAGAAAACGCTCCATCATATAGTTACGCATCAAAATTTGCGCATCCGCAGCATTTTTCTTTGACAAGTTGCGAATCAAGTCTTTCAGCTGTTTGGCTGTCTTTATCATAGCAGTACCCCCAAATACTGACGTAAAATCTTCTCGACCCGGAACATCTTGGCATAGCGCAGCAGCGTCCGCAGGTCCTTGTCTCCGCGCCTGGCATACGTCTTTAGTGCCCCTTGGAATGTCTGCATCTCAATATGTCTCCGGCTGCGCAACACATCACAGATTGTCCGTTCCATATCATAGACCGGCACATCGTGACCGAAGGGGGTTTGTGCGGTTGTCAAGCCGACCTTGTGCAGCTCCGCCTTGATGGTAAAGACCTGGATGCCCTCACCTTTAAGCCGGGTGGGGTTGTACCCCGTTTTGACCGTGACAGAATAGACCAGCGGCTCCCGGTCGGTCAGGTCATGGAAAAACAGTGCCGTTTCATGGGAAAAAACCGCCTGCGGACAGCGAAGATGCAACAGATACATAGCGTCTACCCAGGCGTCCTTGGAAAGATAAATCCCATGCGCCGCCTGTTCCAGTCCACGAGACCGTACGAATTGATAAAAAACAGGTTTTGAGATCCCGGCCGCTAGGACCTGCCCAGTGCGCAGCATCCCATCCTGGTGTTCGAGCAGCTGATCCAGTTGTTGGAATTGGTTCATGTTCTTCATCTTCCTTTCATACTAATATTATATACAAAATTAGCATGAAAGTAAAGTCAAAAAAAGAGGAACTACTGCACTAATTATTTAGTGCGGCAGCTCCCCATAAGAAATAGACTTGTTATTCAATTTTACTGAGCTTCTAACGCAGTCAGAATATCTCCGATGTCTCCATTCACACAAATAGATTTTCTTTTAATCTCATCGGGTGCGTACGCTTCACCATAATTTAGGCAGGCATACGTCGCGTCCGGCCAATCATGCGTCATCCGCCAAAAGCTGTACTTTACTATGCCCGGAGTATTCATCCCAGTCCCCAGATCCAAAAGCAGCATTCTGGTGTTCTGATGGCGGCGCAGGAACTGGGAATACCGCTCAGAAGCCTGGTGCCAGCCCTCATCCTCAACAAAGGTATCATCACAGCGCAGGTTCATGGTCATAGGGCTCCCGCACTTTGGACAGCGGGGAATCAGCTCTGTGGGAATCCGCATATCCTTCTGCTCTTTTACCATCTTTAAAACCGTCTCCCGGTTATCATAAGTTCCCTGATGGCAGGGTTTTGAACACTGCCAGAGTCCATAGTCTCCCTGGGTGTAAAACAGCCGTTTTTTATCAAATCCTGCTTTCTGAAAGCAATGATCCACATTGGTCGTCAGAACAAAGTAATCCTTTTCCTTCACCAGGTTTAACAGCTCCTGATAGACTGGATTCGGTGCATCCACATAACGGTTTAAGTATATCTGCCGGCTCCACCATGCCCAATACTCCTCCAGGGAAGAAAAGGGATAAAAGCCTCCGGAATACATGTCGCGGATTCCATATTTTTCCGCAAAATCTCCAAAATGTTCCTGAAACCGCTCTCCGCTGTAGGTAAAGCCGGCAGAAGCAGACAGACCGGAACCGGCTCCGATGAGGATGGTTTCCGCCTGCTTCAGTTCATCCCTTAACCGCTTCGTTTCCTCCAAGCAGTCTTTCGTATAATTCCCTGTCCAGCTCCTTGAAAACATTAAAAATCACCTTTCTCACACTGGTTTTCTGCTCCATAAATTCCTTCACGGTTCTTACGGCAATTTCTGCCGCACGGTCATTGGGAAAATGAAACTCTCCCGTGGAAATACAGCAGAAGGCCACGCTTTCCAGCCCATTCTCAGCCGCCAGAGAAAGGCAGGAGCGGTAACAGGACGCCAGCCTTTCGCAGTCCTCCTCAGAAAGTCTCCCCGTGACGACAGGTCCTACCGTATGCAGAATATACCGGCAGGGCAAATTAAAGCCGGGCGTTATCTTTGCCCCTCCTACCGGCTCTTCATGTCCCTGCCGGGCCATCATCTTTCCACAGGCGATCCGCAGCTCAATCCCCGCAAAGGTATGGATTGCATTGTCAATGCAGCGGTGATTGGGGATATAGCAGCCGGTCATTCCGCTGTTGGCCGCATTGACAATGGCATCACAGCGCAGCGTGGTAATATCGCCCTGCCAGAGATAAAGTCCTTCCTGCACCGGAGTCAGATCCTCTACGTCCGTAATTCCCTTTTTTTCTGTCTCTTCCCTCAAATACGCATCCTGAACTTTCAGAAATTCTGCATGGATATTTTTCGGCGGCCGGATGTTCATCAGCCCCCTCAATAACAGCTTCTGATTCTCGGAATCTTCCGGGATCGGAACGGACGAATATTCGGGATTTTCAGCCAGAAGCTCCCGGATCAAAAACATTCTTTTCTCTGACTGGGTCATGGTTCTCTCCTCCTTTTATGGCTGCAAATATATGTCCCATGCTCACAGGAGCCGGGTTCCTTTCCCAGCTCATGCAGTCACCTTTGATACCGCGTTCTTTTAAAATTCATACGGCGGATTTCCGGAAAAATCAGCGATAACACCATGAGGCTCTTCCAGATAAAACACTTCAAAAATCGGGTTTTCTGCTGTCTGATACTGTCCCTTGACAATGGGATTGGCTATGCACATTTCCTTGACTGCCATATTGTTTTCAAAAACTGCCTTTCCATGAAGGCGAATCCATGCGTAAGAAGGGCTGGAAACCGATACCTCCACATAGGGGTTGGCCTGCATATCTTTATAGACATCCTTCTGATTGTTGGTACAGAACCAAAGCTTTCCGTCCATTTCCCCGGCAAACATGAACGGGCGGCATTTTGCCTTTCCGTCACGGCCGACCGTTGCCAGATACTGAACCGGGTTTTCCTTCAAAAATGCAATTACTTTTTCCATGATGTTTCCTCCTGTTTCTTCCTTTTCGTGTTTGATTTTCACATTTCCTGTTTTTTCTCACTGGCTTTTTTATGAAGCCGTTATCATCCGGGCGCTGTACCCTTCGATGGTTTTATTGTAGCAGGAGGAAAATGGATTGGAAAGTACGCACAATATTGTGGTATAGTTACCGGAAGGAAACC
The DNA here is from genome assembly GCA_018712915.1 of Candidatus Copromonas faecavium (nom. illeg.). Lineage (GTDB taxonomy): Bacteria > Bacillota > Clostridia > Lachnospirales > Lachnospiraceae > Copromonas > Copromonas faecavium. The sequence continues at coordinate 4,232 of DVGC01000012.1, forward strand.
ATGCTCCGAAGCGGTGTTCTTCCACCGGAAGAACCTTTCATCCCACGGCAAGCTTCTCTCCTGGCACGGCTGCCTTGGAAGCTGATCCCCCTTTCACGCGAGAACATACCCCGGAATGTCCCATGAAATCAAAAAGACCCTCCCCTCCGTGCGTTTACGGCAAAGAAGGGAAGGGCCAGGTAATTACTGCCTGCAGCGTTCCACAAACCACTGAAATAAGGGTGTGAAATCCGGTCCCATGGGAGGCTCCGGAACATCTCCGCGCATCCGTTCCGGATGGAACTGGGTGGCCCAGATTGGCAGAGACTTGTGCTCCACCGCCTCGATGATTCCATCCGGCGACCAGGCCGTCGCCTTCAGATCCGGCGCCAGATCCACAATGGCATTGTTATGGCGGCTATTAACATAAAACTCCTCTCCAAACAATTCTCTCAGAATGGAGCCGGGCTCCGTTTTAATCGTATGAGACGTCATCATATGTTCCACACCCGTTTCATACTTAAAGTTGGTATTCACTGTTCCGCCTAAAAACAGATTGATGATCTGCTGTCCCAGACAGATGCCGAGAATCGGCTTTCCTGCGTCTTTGAACGCCTGAAACAGTTTTTTGTCAAGAATCACCCGGGCCGGCTGGCCCACCCGCTCCAGGCGATCCTTTAATTCCAGTCTGGGGCAGTAGGAAAAACTTCCCGTGAGAATGAGTCCGTCACAGATCGCCGCATAATCCTCGGCGCTGTCGTCTTCCGCACAAAGGACAGGAGCGCCGCCTGCAGCTCCCACCGCATGAACATAGGTCTTATTGATTCCCCAGCTGTTCTCCTCGAAAGTTTTATCAAATGCCGGGCCGCCGTTGATTAAAATCACTGGTTTACGCATGGTGCCTTCCTTCCCCGATCATGGAAACAAACATCCGGAACACGGATACATCCCGCTGAAATCCGTCGCTTTCATGCTCCGGATGCCACTGGATGCCAATAACCGGCATAAATTCATGTTCAAACGCCTCTATTACTCCGTCTTCACTGTATGCGGCTGCACGCAGTCCTTCTCCCAGCTTATATGCCGCCTGATGGTGGAAGCTGTTGACCATGGTTTCCGTTCCCAGAACTTTTGCCAGGCGGCTGTTCTGCTCCAGCGTAATCTTATGCACCCCGTTTTTATGGGTAAACACCCCGGGTGTTCCATCAAGAACCGAATACGTATTTCCAAAAAAATCCGTTACGCCGCAGTCAGCCGTCAGGTGAGGCTTGATATTCCTGATCAGCGTACCGCCCAGAGCCACGTTGATAACCTGGGCGCCGCGTCCGATTCCAAACACCGGTTTTTTCGCCTTTAAAAAAGCCTCACACAGCGCAAAATCCAGATCATCCCTGGTATTGCTGAACGATGCAATTTCCGACGAATCCGTGAAATACTGGCCGTAGCGGGCCATATGTATATCCGGACCTCCGGGGATCAGAAGGGCATCCGCATATTCCGCATACGTCTCCACCGCCCGGAAATCCCCTGCGCCCACGGGAACCCCTCCGGCTTCCCGGATGCAGCGGCCATATTCCTTCTCCATAATAAACACGTTGCCAAAGGCGTCGTTGACATCCTCAGGCGCAATCAAAACCACAGGTTTCCTTTCCATATCGCACCTACCTTTCTTTTGCATAAAAAGATCCTAATCCGCCACGCCGGTTTTGTCAAGGAAACGGGCCCGTGAAATCATACGGCGCCGTTTCGCAGGACCATGGCCAGGCATTCGCTCCTGTCCGCAGCTTTCCGGCTTCTTTTCCTTACCGGTTCCCGGCGTCCCCTCTCTCAGATTTTTCCTTCCTTTTTCCCGGACTCTTTTCCTGATCCCTTTCCCCGCGTTTTTCCTGCAGCTTCTCCCTCAGTTTCCAGAAAAGCTCCAGCGCCATTCGATTTGCAATCTGTCCCACAATTTCTCCCTGTTCTCCTTCGTTTCCTGTTTTTCTGCGTGTTTTACGTTCTCTTTTCCGAAATATTCTGCCAGAGCCACAGCCTGTAACCGACACCTGCCATCCGCCATACGCAGAAAAACTCCTCAGGCTTTTTTCGCCCTTCTATTCCTCCTGCTTCTTTCCGGAAAGCTCCATCTGAAAATACACCATGTCCTTCAGCAGCACACCGGCCTCATAAATGGGATGATCATAATGATCCAAAAAGAAATTCTTCACCGTATGAGACCGGGAAAAGCCGCAGGACTCATAAAAGGGAACTGTAAGGGGGCTGTCTCCCGTACCTGCCTGAAGGATCTGATACCGGCCTCCATAACACTTCTGAAGGAACCGGATTACAGCCCTCCCATAGCCCTTTCGCTGAGTCTCCGGACGGACCGCCAGATTTTTAAGCTCCAGAATCCCATTTCCTTCATCCGTCACCACACAGACTGCCTGGACTCCCTGATCCATTAGAACATACAGCTCTCCCCGTTCCAGATACCGGTCAATCATACTCTCCTGCTCATCAGCCAGAAGCAAAAGCTCCAAATATGCTTTTTTGTTTTCCGTAATCTTAACAAACTCCATCCTGAGCCTCTTTCTTATCTGCAAGCTCTTTGGAAAGCAGCACCAGTTGTTCCAGTCTGCCAAATCCGTTTTTCATATAAAATTCTTCCGCAGGGAATCCCCTCTCCGTATTTAACAGAATTGCGTTCATGTTTTCTTTCCTGATTTCCCTTTCTATCAGGTCCAGGAAACAGCTTCCGACTCCCTGTCCCTGCAAATCCGGCCTTACACAAAGCTGGTCCATCTCGTACTCCATTCCCTTAAGCCAGGGCTTTTTCATCCCCACGCATAAAGCAGCCAGGCCATTCCCGTCTTTTAAAAGGAATCCGGCAAAAGCAGGATGCTCCATATAATTCCTAAAAAAGCGGGTCACCTGTTCCCTGGAATCATAGACATCGTTCCATGGCTCTCTGGTAAACACATCTATAAACAGATCCACGCATTCATCAAGATCAGCTTCCGTCATCCTGTCTATCTTCAAGTTCTCCATGCCCCAGCTCCTCCCGCATTCCTTCACGGCCGCGATTCCTCACAATTTCTGTTCCTGCGCGCCTTCCCATTTCTGCGTACTTTCCCATTCCCGGCTGTTCCCCACTTCTTTGCGCTTCTCGTTCCTGTATGCTTTCCGCCTTTGCGCATCTTTCATTCCTGCGCACATCCTGTTCCTGCACTTCTTCCGCTCCTGCGCTTCTTTTGCTCCTGCGGGCTTTATTCCGCTGCAGGTGATAAGCCGTTGTTGGTCCCAAGAGCGCCGTATACCGGCTCAAAGCCGCCTTCCGGCGCCAGAGCGATAAAGCATCTTCCGTCCCCGTAAGTACCGTAAAGACGCATCAGTTCAATCATCCGTTCTTCCTCGATGGAAACACAGCCGGAAGTTTCCGTTCTCCCGCCGCCATGACAGTGAAGAAACAGGGCCGAACCTTTCCCGGGAACTGCATTCCGGTTGTATCCCATATCCAGGCAGTAATCATAATAATCCGCATATCCGGCCGTGCCGACCCACTCTCCGTAGCCGGTCACACCGGTTACCAGCCGGTTTTCGGCATCAGACCACAGATAGCTTTCGTCCACCTGGATGTAATTGTCCGGAAATCCTTCCAGCGCCGGCTTCTGCCCAAAAGGCGTATTTAGTTCAAACAGGCCGATGGGCGTCGTCTTATCCCCTGTGGAACGGCTGCTGCTCATGCCGTTTCTTCCAAGATAGCCGTCAGTCACAAACTGCTGCTCCCACTGGCCGTTCTCATCCTTTTCAAAAACATAGACCCGGCAGCTGCTGCCTCCGGTCCCTTCCACCACGGTCAGGACAGCGGCCGTTTCCGGCAGCTGAAACCGCTCTGTCTGAAAGGAGCCGGTTTCCGTTGAAACGGTCTGTTCCAGATCCGCCGCTGACTGAATCTGTTCTGATGCTTCCGATATCTGAACCGGCTCCGGTGTCCCTGCTTCCTGGGACAGTCCGGCCGTTCCTGCTGACTCCCCCGTCTCCTGTCCATCTGTCTCAGGTCCCTGCGCTTCCTGAGCTGTTCCCGTCTCCTGGGCCTCCTGCACCGCCTGCCACTCCTCGGCACTCATTCCCGGGCCGAAATCAGCCAGGCATGTTTCCGGAAACCAGAGGCTGGCCGCGAGGGTCAGAACCGCCGCGCTCAAATAAACGTTTCCTTTTTTCTTCATGATTTTCTCCTGCCCCACAAGTGAAAAAAGCCCTCCCTGCGTTGTCTTACAGGAAGGGCCGTCTTGTTTTCTTACTTTACAAGTGCCAGAGTCTCTCTTGCGATAGCCAGCTCCTCGTTGGTGGGAACGATCATAACCTGTACAGCGGAATCCGGAGTAGAAATAATCCGGTCAACGCCTCTTACATTGTTGGCCTCTTCATCGATCTTAACGCCAAGATAGGAAAGATGATCGCAAACTGCCTTTCTCATGTTCTTATCGTTCTCTCCAAGTCCTGCAGTAAAGGCGATAATGTCCACGCCGTTCATAGCGGCTGCATAAGCACCGATGTATTTGATCACGCGGTAATTGAAGGTTCTCAGAGCTGTTGCTGCGCGCTCATTGCCCTCATTGGCCGCATTCTCAATATCACGGAAATCACTGGACACGCCGGAAATTCCAAGCACACCGGATTTCTTGTTCAGCACGTTCATCACACCTGCGATATCCAGGTTTTCTTTCTTTGCAATGTACTCCATAATCGCCGGATCGATATCTCCGGAACGGGTTCCCATAATCAGGCCCTCAAGCGGAGTCAGACCCATGCTGGTATCAACGGATTTTCCATGATCGACTGCAGATAAGCTGGCGCCGTTTCCAAGATGGCAAACGATGATCTTCAGATCCTCATAGGGCTTTCCGGCCATCTCAGCAGCCTTCTTGGATACGAAGCTGTGGGAGGTACCATGGAAACCATAGCGTCTTACTTTATACTTCTCATAGTATTCATAGGGAAGGCCGTACAGATATGCCTCCTGCGGCATGGTCTGATGGAAAGCAGTATCAAAAACAGCTGCCATGGGAGTATTGGGCATCAGCTCCTGGCAGGCACGGATACCAATCAGATTTGCCGGGTTGTGAAGAGGAGCCAGGTCATTGCACTCCTCGATGGCCTTCATGGCCTCATCGGTCAGAAGGGTAGAGGTCGTGAACTTCTCGCCGCCATGTACGACACGGTGTCCAACGGCACCAACCTCATCCAGGCTCTTAATAACGCCGGTCTTTTCATTAGTTAATGCATCCAGAACCAGCTGAATTGCCTGAGTGTGGGTCGGCATGGGAGAAACCGTAATCTCCTTTTCTCCTCCTGCCGGCTGATATGTAATCTGGCTTCCCTCAATTCCGATTCTCTCGCAGAGTCCCTTGGCAAGAACCGCCTCGGTATCAGAATTGATCAGCTGATACTTTAAAGAAGAGCTTCCGCAGTTAATCACCAAAATGTTCATAGGTAATCCCCTCCAATTTTTTATTCCCGGACCGGACATTCTCCCGGTCCGGGGTTCCTATATTTCTGTTTGAACAGGAAAGGCACAGGCTCTATAAGCCCGCCTTATGCCGTATCTTTACTGCATCTGGGCCTGAACGGCTGTCAGAGCAACTACGCCTACGATATCCTCCGCAGAGCAGCCGCGGGACAGATCGTTGACCGGTCTTGCAATACCCTGAAGCATGGGGCCGTAAGCCTCGGCCTTGGCCAGTCTCTGAACCAGCTTATAGCCAATGTTTCCGCAGTCCAGGTTGGGGAAGATCAGGACATTGGCATGTCCGGCTACGGTGCTTCCTTTTGCCTTGGACTCAGCAACGGACGGAACGATAGCGGCATCAAGCTGAAGCTCGCCGTCTACATTTAACTCCGGATATTTCTCATGGGCAATCTTCACAGCCTCTACCACCTTGTCCACAAGGGCATGCTTGGCGCTTCCCTTGGTGGAGTGGGACAGCATGGCCACAACCGGCTCCTCGCCTACCAGAGCCTTGAAGCTCTTTGCACTGCTGTCGGCGATGACAGCCAGCTCCTCGGATGTGGGATCCTGGTTCAGGCCGCAGTCTGCAAACAGGAAGGTTCCGTTGGATCCATACTCACAGTTGGGAACATCCATGATAAAGAAACCGGAAACCAGCTCTGTTCCGGGAGCAGTCTTTAAAATCTGCAGCGCCGGTCTTAAGGTATCTGCGGTTGCATGGCAGGCACCGGCTACAAGGCCGTCAGCATCCTGCTCCTTTACCATCATAACGCCATAGGTAATATAGTCTGCCTTTAAGGTTTCATGAGCCTTTTCCAGGGTCATGCCCTTTTTCTCTCTCAATTTGAATAATGTCTCTGCATAATGCTCAAACTTGGGGTCTGTCTCCGGATCTACAATCTTTACTCCGGTCAGATCCAGCTCCAGGCTCTTGGCATCGTTTAAAATGCTTTCTTCCTGTCCGATCATGATCAGGTTTGCCGTGCCCTCTTTTAATACCTGAGCGGCAGCGAGTAAGGTTCTCTTATCGTTGCTCTCCGGAAGGACGATGGTCTTCTTATTCTGTCTTGCTTTCTCTTTCATGAGATCAATAAATGCCATGGCAAAAAACTCCCTTCTGCTTAGAATTCATGTTTTATTCCATATGGTTTTATTATATCGCAGACCCATACCAACCACAAGACCGCTTTTTGCAATTTTTTGCATTTTTTTCAGTACCAAATCTTAAATTCAGGCAACAGCCCGGGCGGTCCGTTTCTATCAAACATCAGAACCCCTTTGAAATCAAGGTTCTGCAGACGCACAGTCATCAAAGCCGCATGGAAACCAAGCCCGCAGGCACACAGGCATCATACCCGAAGCTAAAATCCGAAGGCACGCTGAAACCTTACGGCACGCACAGTCCGCAAAACTCCACAGCAAAGGGGAGCTGCTGCCGGGAACATCTCCGGCAGCCAACTCCCCTGAATACCGTATGAAGCCTGTTAAATTTTCTCGTAATGCTCTACGTCCACAACAAAGATAACGGCGCCGCCGACTTCAACGGTCATCGGCATGGTCGCGCAGTTAATCATTGCAGAACCAGAAACATAGGGCATATTGATTGTAATCTTCTGACGCTGTCCGCATTCATGCTTGATGATATTGATTACGTCCTGAACCCGATCTGCTTCTGTACCGATCATTAATGTGGTGTTTCCCTTTTTCAGGAAGCCGCCGGTCGTCGCCAGGCGTGTCACGCTGAAATGCTCTTTCGTAAGGGCGGTTACAACTTCGTCTTCATTATCATAACGCACGATAGCATAAACTAATTTCATACAATCATCCCTTTCTAATAATTCTTTTTATTGCATCAAGCTTTTTTTTATTATATAGTTATTTTGTAAATTTGTCAAACATCATAAGGAGTTTTTAATGAAATCGACAGGAATTATTGCGGAATTCAATCCATTTCACAATGGACACCTTTATCATATGGAGCAAAGCAGGGAACGGACCGGCTCCGATTACCTGATCATTATCATAAGCGGCGACTTTACCCAGAGAGGCCTGCCCGCCGTTTACCGGAAATATATGCGGGTCAGATCCGCCCTTTTATCCGGCGCCGATCTGGTGCTGGAAATGCCGGTATTCGGCTCCGTCGCTCCTGCCGCTGATTTTGCGGACTGCGGGGTGTCCATGTTAACCGCTTCGGGTGCCGCCGACGTTCTTTCCTTCGGCAGTGAATGCGGAAGTCTGCAGGCACTGGAGCACCAGGCCGCCCTTTTGTCCAGTGAAACAGAAAGTCAGTCCCAGGCTGTAAAAGCCGCCCTCCGTTCCGGGATGTCCTGGCCAAAAGCAAGAGCCATGGCCTATGAGTCCCTGGGCGGGATCTCCGGCCTTCCCAACGATATTCTTGGAATCGAATATCTGCGTGCCCTGAAAAAATATTCGTCTTCCATGACGGCCCTGACGGTTTCCCGTACAGATCCGGGATACCACTCTGCCCAAAGGAACGGCTCCTTTGCCTCTGCCTATGCCATCCGCAGGGCCATCGCCGCAGATGATCAGGAATTCCTCCAGGCAGTCCTTCCTCCCTCCCATTTTACAAGCTTAAAGGAAGACCCCTGCCCGGCGGTCAGCGCCGATGATTTTTCCCTGCTCTATCACCACCGGCTTCTCACCATAACAAAAGAAGATCTGGCTCAAACGGCTTCCATGCCTGCCGATCTGGCCAACAAGCTTGACGGAGAGCGGCTCACCTTTGGGCGTACCACAGAGCTGATCGGACGTGTCAAGGACCGCCAGTATACCTATACCAGAGTCAGCCGGTGCCTGACAAATGCCATGCTGGGAATCACCAAAGAGGACCAGGAATTTTTTAAAGAGCTGAACAGTGCTCCCTGGCTGAGAATCCTGGGATTCCGCAAAAGCGCATCGCCCCTGCTGTCCAAAATGAAAAAGCAATCCTCCGTCCCCATTATCACTAAGACGGCCGATGCCCGAAATCTGCTTTCCAAAACCAGCCTCCGTCTGTTTGAAAAGCATCTGCAGGCATCTGAAGTCTACCGTCTGATCTGCGAAGCAAAAACCGGGCAATCCATGAAAAATGAATATACCCGGTCTCCAATCATTCTGTAAAGCCTGCGGCGGTATTCTCCATCAAAAGCCGGTACAGCGTCGGCTTTACGTGAAGCTCCTCCATCACCGCCTCGATTTCCTTCCTGTTTTCTTTCCGCTTTCCCTGTCTCACAGCGCGGATCAGCAGGTTCTTTGGCGTATGCTCCATATCAATAAATTCCAGAATCTGCACCCGGTAGCCCATGTATTCCAGAATCTGAGCCCGCAGCGCATCCGTATAAAGGGCCGCCATCCGCTCCTTGATAATCCCGTATCCAAGCACCGGAGCGAACAGCCGGCTCTCCATCTGTCCATTGAGTTCGTGCTGGCAGCATGGAACAGACAGAATCACCTTGGCCTGCCAGCGCACCGCTTTCTCCAGGGCAAAGTCTGTGGCCGTATCACAGGCATGGAGGGTGACCACCATGTCCACCTGCTCCACCCCGTCATAGGACGCAATATCTCCCGTGGAAAAAGACAGACCGTCATAGCCGCAGCGGGCCGCCAGCTCGCTGCAGCGCCGGATCACATCCGTCTTTAAGTCCAGCCCGATGATCCGCACAGGATACCCCTTCAGCTCTCTCAGATAATAATACATGGCGAAGGTCAGATAGGATTTCCCGCATCCAAAATCCAGGATCACCGACTCCCTGTTTTTATCCAGCTGAGGCAGCACATCCTCAATAAACTCCAGGAACCGGTTGATCTGACGGAATTTATCATACTTTGCGTGAACCACCCGTCCATCGGCCGTCTGAACTCCTAACGCAGCCAGAAAGGGCACCGGAATCCCTTCTTCCAGAATATAGTTCTTCTTCCGGTTATGGGAGAGTCCCCGCTCCCAGGCACTTTGAAGCTCCTTGCTCATCGGGGAAGCATTCTTGCCTTCCTTCCGTTTCACATGGATGGTAGCCTTTCCTTTTTTGCTTACAAGAAGGGAGCCGCTTTTTCCAACCGCTTCCAGCTGAAGCTGGCGGAAATGGGTTCCCATCCGTTCCTGCAGATAGGAAACCGTCTCCTCCTGCTCCATGTTCTTATGAAACACCTGGGTGCCCACAAACTCCTCTGCCTGATAACGCACCTGTCTTCCCGCGGATACCGGTTTCAGCTTCAATTTTTTTGCTCCGTCTGATGAAACCGGGCTGCTGGCCACTGCCTGCAAAAATCCCGGCCCGATAAATTCCTCCAGCAGGCTGTGAATTTTCTCTCTTTCCCCTTCTATTCCGGTCTTTGGGCTCCCGTTGGGAACCTTCCCATTTTTTTCTTTCTGAATCTCCATTCTCCCGTCCTCTGTCATGGCTGCCTCTATCGTTTGCCGCTCCAGCCTTTCCGTAAAAGCTCCGGTTCCGCCTCCAGATGGGCATAATCGTTAAACCGGTTCAAAAAAATCCTTCCATCGGATTTGCGAACCACCAGCTCCGTAATCCCACAGTTTTCCAGATGTCCTGCCAGAAGCTGGGTTCTTGCCAGATCCATCCCCAGATAATGAGCCACCAGGCTCCGGATCACTCCGCCGTGAGTCACGACGGCCACGGCCTCAAAGGGGCGGGCCATAATCTCATCCATAACCGGCAGTACCCTGTTTACAACGTCTGCGGCCCGTTCCCCTCCGGGATAGGCCAGATCCGCTTCCATCCGGCTCCGTTCCCTTAAAAACATCTCAAACCTGGAAGCGATAACCTCATCGGACAGCCCTTCCAGATCCCCGAAGGAAATCTCCCGGAGATCGGTTCGGATCCGGTGAGGTACATTCAGGCTTTCATTGATAAGTTCAGCGGTTTCCACGGCCCGTGTCAGACCGCTGGACCAGATTTCTCCAATCTGCCCCTCCTCTGCCAGTCTCGTTCCAAGAAGCCTGGCCTGCCGCCTTCCCTCCGGCGCCAGGGCCACATCCACATTGCAGAGCGGACTTTCCTGCCGCCCGTGTCTAATCAGGTAAATTCTCATACTTTCCTCATCATGTCATGTATTTCATGCCGCAGCACACGCCTCACAGCGTCCCGGCACAGCCGTTTCTCTGTTCCGTCCGCCATCATAACGTAATAATCTCTGACATCCGCTCCCGGCTCGCAATGGCCATGTGAAAATCCGAGGAGCAATAAGGGCAGTCTCCCTCGTCCACCTCTAACTTCACCGTCTCATAAGCCAGCTCCGGCAGATTGTTTTCCTTGCTTAAATGGCCCAGCAGAATATGCTGCAGCCGGTCGCTTAAAATGCAGTTTAAAAGCCGGCCTGCATTTTCATTGGAAAGATGACCGAAATCTCCCATGATCCTGCGTTTCAGGTAATAAGGATAGGGACCGGTTTCCAGCATCCTGAGATCATGATTGGATTCAATTAACACCGCATCCAGCTCCAGGAGATGGTCGATGGTATACTGATTAAAATGGCCCAGATCGGTGGCCACCGCCACCGCTTTCGTTTCCGACTGAATCCGGTAAGCCACCGGATCGGCGGCATCATGGTCGATATGAAACGGTTTTACGGTCAGATCTCCCACAAAGAAATCCACATCAGGACGCACGGGAGTCAGAAGCTCTTCCGGATATTCTCCAAGGCTCTTGATTTTCCTGATTTCTCTTAAGGTTCCCTCCGTGGCATAGATGGGAATCTCGTACTTTCTTGCCAGGACTCCCAGTCCCTTCACATGATCCGAATGCTCATGGGTGATGCAGATGGCCGAAAGCTCAGAAGGCTTAAGTCCCACCTCAAACAATCCCTGCTCGATGCGCTTGGCGCTGATCCCGGCATCCACCAGGATATGCGTATGCTCCGTTCCCGCGTATATACAGTTTCCGCTGCTGCCGCTGGCGATGCTGACAAATCTCATGATATAAAAATCTCCTCCAGCTGTTTCCTGATTTCATCCTTGCCGCCGTTGTTGTAAAGAATCCGGCTGCAGCGGCTTTTATACTGCTCTTCCGTATCCTGTCCGGCCATAATGCTTTCACATTTTTCTCTGGTGTATCCCCGGCTCTCCATCAGCCGGCGAATCCGCACCTCTTTGTCGGTAAACACGTACCAGATCTCATCAAAAAAACCGGCTGGCGCCGTATCAAACACCGCCGCCTCCACAATCACCAGCGGCCGGCTGGAATCTGCGGCCCGTTTCCTGATTTCCTCCCATACCATGGGATGAAGGATCCCGTTCATGGTTTCCCTTGCCGCCTGGTTATGGAACAGAAGCTCCGCCAGCGCCTGACGGTCGACGCTTCCGTCTTCCTTTAAAAAACCGGCGCCCAGGGCCTCTGACACCCGGCGAAGCCCTTCAGTTCCCGGCTCCATCAGCTCATGAGCCACCAGATCCGCCAGGATGATTTCCGCGCCGTAATCCTCCTTTAACAGTTCCATCACCGTACTCTTTCCGGTTCCCACACCTCCGGTAATTCCAATGATTCGTTTCTCTTTCTTTTCCATTGCCCATATCCTCAGAAAGTCCTGCCGGATGGGAGACATTCATCCTCTCCGGCAGGACCTGTCATTATTTGGCTTCAAACCAGTTCTTTCCATCGTGCATATCAATTTCCAGATCCACTTTCAGAGCCGCGGCCCGGCGCATTTCCTCTGAAAGGATCTTCTTCACATCCTCCAACTCCGAAACGGCCGTCTCCACCAGAAGCTCATCATGAACCTGCAGGATCAGCCGGGAGGCCATCCCTTCCCTGCGCAGCCGCTCGTCCACCCGGATCATGGCAATCTTAATGATGTCCGCCGCCGTTCCCTGAATCGGCGAGTTCATGGCCACCCGTTCTCCGAAAGACCGCTGCATGAAGTTGGCGGACTTTAATTCCGGCACCGGGCGTCTGCGGCCGAACATGGTGGTCACATAGCCCTTTTCCTTTGCCCCCTCCACCAGTCCGTCCAGGAACGTCTTCACCTGGGGATAGGTTTCAAAATATTTATTGATGTATTCCAGCGCTTCCTTTCTGGAAATACTCAAATCCTCGCTGAGACCGAAGGCACTGATTCCGTATACGATTCCGAAATTAACCGCCTTGGCATTGCGCCTCTGAAGAGGCGTCACCTCATTTAGGGGAACATGGAACACCTGGGACGCAGTGATGGCATGAATATCCTGGGCGCTTCTATAGGCCTCGATGAGCCGCTCATCCCCGGATAAATGGGCCAGCACCCTGAGTTCAATCTGGGAATAATCCGCATCCAGGAAGACAAAGCCTTCCCTGGGTACAAATACCTTGCGGATCTCCCTTCCCAGTTCCATCCGGATAGGAATATTCTGAAGGTTGGGTTCGGTGCTGGAAATCCGGCCGGTGGCCGTAATGGTCTGGTTGAACCGGCTGTGAATCCGGCCGTCAGGACCAATATAGTTCTCCAAACCCTCCGCATAGGTGGAATTTAACTTGGTATACTGGCGGTATTCCAGAATTTTCTGAATCACCGGATAATCGGGCGCCAGCTTTTCCAGCACGTCCGCCGCCGTGGAGTACCCGGTCTTTGTCTTTTTCCCGCCTTTGATCTGCATTTTATCAAACAGGATTTCTCCCAGCTGCTTGGGAGAATTGATGTTAAACTGACATCCGGTCAGATCCCAGATTTCCTGCTCCAGAACCTGAATTTTCTCCTTTAACCGTTCTCCGTAAGCATGAAGCTCCTCCCTGCGGACCAGGATGCCTTCCTCCTCCATATGGTAAAGAGCATAAATCAGAGGAAGCTCGATGGAACGGTACAGCTCTTCCATCTCCTGTTCTCTCAACCGGGATAAAAGCGGCTCTTTCGCCAGAAAAGCCGTATGGGCCATATAACAGGCACATGTTAAAAAAGCCTCCGGCTCCTTCTCCCAGGCCTCTTCAAGCGTCAGCTTCTTTAATAAGTCTGCCCGGGACGGAACGGAATTTCCCAGATAATCCCTGGCAATGTCGTCATATTCATAGGTATCCTTTAACGGATTTAAAAGATAGGCCGCCACACCAGCATCATATACCACATCTCCGTAGGACAGGGAAAGAAACGGCAGGCTGTTCTTTAAGTCCAGCATCCAGACCTCCCCCTTACGGCAGAGAGCCGTCAGCCGTTCGGACAAATAAGCGCCGGTTAAAAGCCCCCGGGCCCTGATAAAGCTGCTTTCCGTTTCCGAAAAACAAAGGGCCAGCCCCACAACCGTCCCATTTTCACAGAGAAGCTGGGCTCCCAGATGGCCGCCTTCCTTTAAACATGCCTCTGCCTCTGACAGAAGCTTCTCACCTTCGTCAAACTCCGTGACGGCATGAAACTGCTGCTCAATCTCATGCTCCGTTCTTGCCTGTTCCCCGAATCTGGCGGCAATGGATTTAAATTCCAGCTGCTTCACCAGCTCATAGGCCTCCGGCGTATAAAGATTTCCGATTTTTGCTCCATCTGCAGAAAACTCCACCGGCGCATCCGTGCAGATTTTTGCCAGCCGGTAGGAAAGCTCCGCCAGATCCTTATGCTCCTCCAGGGATTTTTTTGCCCGGGGCGGTTTTACCTCGTCCAAATGTTCATACACTCCGTCCAGACTCTTAAACTGAACAATCAGATTGGTGGCCGTTTTCTGTCCCACAGACGGCACGCCGGGAATGTTGTCTGATGCATCTCCCATCAGTGCCTTCACATCGATAAACTGTCCGGGCGTCACCTGATATTCCTGTTCCACATCCTCCGGATAATAATTGTGAACTTCCGTCAGGCCGCGGCTGGTCTTGGGAATGCTGATTTTAATATGAGCATCGGCAAGCTGCAGAAGGTCCCTGTCTCCGGACAGGATGGTGACCTCCATACCTTCTTTCTGAGCCTTCTTTGCCACGGTTCCCAGGACATCGTCGGCCTCATAGCCTTCCTTTTCCAGAATCGGGATTTCCATGGCAGAAAGCACCTGCTTCATTACCGGAACCTGCTCTCTTAATTCTTCCGGCATCGGCTTTCTTGTTCCCTTATAATCCCCGTACATCTCATGGCGAAAGGTAGGGGCCTTCAAATCGAAGGCCACGGCCAGATAGCCGGCCTTCTCCTCCTCCAGCACCTTAAACAGAATATTTAAGAATCCGTAAACCGCATTGGTATGGAGACCGGCGGAATTGGTCAGATTGGGAACACCATAAAAGGCACGGTTCAAAATGCTGTGCCCATCAATCAATAGAAGTTTTTCCACTCTCTTTGCTCCTGTCAAATATTTCTTTCCTTCCCGGCCTTCTAAAAAAACAGAAAGCCCGTCTGATGCCAAATCCGAATCTGCAGCAGGATTTCCACGATCAAAGCCATCCCCATCAGAGTCGTCACCGCGCAGCGCACGATCTGAAGGACAAAATAACGGTTGATGACAGCCGAAGATTCTGCCAGCTTTCTTTTCAGATCCCCCACAATATCATAGGTTCCGTCGGCCTCGTCCAGCTTTTTCAAACCCACGTCCACCATATAGTGGATTTCCAGTTCCTCCCTGCAGGCCGGACAATGGTTGATATGGTCGATGAAATCCTCCAGCTCCATGGGAGAAAGTTCATCCTTGATATAAGGAACCACCAGTTTTTCTGCCTCTGCACAGGTCATGCACCATCACCTCCGGGATTCAGCTATCCACATCATACACGAAACCTGAGGAAATTTCAAGGACGGCCCCGAAACCTACATGGACGCCAGAAGGCCCTCCAGCTGCTTTAAGTCATTGTTGCCTCCGGAAAGCACGAAGCAGACCTTATCCGTTTCCTTCACCGGAAGAGTCCCGGACAGGGCCGCTCCGATGCCCATAACCGATGAAGGCTCCGCCATAATCTTGGCCGAAGAAAGCAGCGTTACGACAGCCCGTTTGATCCATTCATCCTCCACGGTGACCAGCGTATCCACCAGACGTTCAATGGCCCTGAAATTCTCCGGCTCCGCATGATCTGTCCTGGTGCCGTCCGCAATGGTGTCCACATGGGACAGGCTCACCGGTTTTCCTTCTTTTCTGCTTAAAGAATATCTGGGCGCTCCGGCAGGCTCCATTCCAATCACCCGGATGGAAGGCTTCACGCCCTTGGCCGCCGCAGCCACGCCGGTAATCAGTCCTCCGCCTCCGATGGGCACCACAAGAACATCCATGGACGGCTCATCCTCCAGAATTTCCAGTGCCATGGTTCCCTGTCCGGCCCGGATCCGGTCGTCTCCGTAGGGATGAATCTGAACCCGGCCTTCCTGCTCCATGATTTCCGCGGCTCTGGCCTCCCGCTCGCTTCCCAGCGTCCCCACCAGCTCCACTCTGGCTCCATAGGATTTTACGCCGGACAGCTTTACCGGATTGCAGTTGGTAGGCATCACAATGGCCGCATCGATGCCGCACATTTTGGCGGCGCAGGCCACTCCCTGGGCATGGTTTCCTGACGAGCAGGCCACCACTCCCTTCTTCTTTTCTTCCTCTGTCAGCGACAGAATGGCATTCATGGCTCCCCGGATTTTAAAGGAACCTGTCAGCTGCAGATTCTCCGGTTTTAAATACACCTGGCAGCCCAGCGCCTGATCCAAGGCGGGAACACGAAGAAGGGGTGTTTTCAATACCTTTCCCCCAATCCATTCCCTCGCCTGTTTTACATCCTCGAGTCCAATCATCCAATCCCCTCCCACTTGGCCGGCAGCTGCCTTCGGCTCATTTTTCCGTTCCCGCAGCTTCCTCTGCTTCTCTCCCTCTGGCCCGCAGGGGCTCGATTCCGCTTCGCTCCATCTCGCTCGCGTGCGTTCGCACGCTTGCCTGAAACAAGTCCAGATTTCCATTCATGCAAGCATGATGGAAATCTTTCCCTGTCCAAGGCATCCCTGCTCATTGCCTCCCGAACATTATACCATGGCCTCCGGCCACGGTATGTCTATTGCGCCTGGATTCTTGCGGTGAACGCAGGAACCAGTATGCGCAGGTATAATGACCACTTTGTGGTCATTATACCATTCCACGGTTCGGGGCACAACCTCTTTCTGGGATATATGGCGGTGCGCCGGACGCTATGAACTGCCTCCGGCCTGGGGAAATGCCTCCTTCTGCTTCGCATTCATGATTAACATCTGCAGACGGTTTTCCACGTTGGCAAAGCTGACGTCCGGGTCGTAGTCCAGAGAAAGAATCTGGGCATCGGGATACCGTTCTTTTAATTTCTTTACGATTCCCCGCCCCACAATATGGTTGGGAAGGCAGCCGAAGGGCTGAAGGATCACGAAGGCCCGGCAGCCTTTTTTTGCATGATGAAGGATCTCTGCCGGAATCAGCACACCTTCTCCCGTGTCAAAGGTATGATAAATCACCGAATCGCTTTCCTTTACCAAATCAGGCATCCGGCAGGGCGGCTCATAAAGGGGATGGGCGGACGCAATTTTATCCGTCATATCATGAGCCAGATCAAAGAATCTGTCCGCCGCAGAAAGCCACAGCTTCTCTCCCGCAGAACGGTGAAGGCGGTACTCCATGACCTGGGTCTTTCTCGAAAAATAGGTCTTTCGGATGACATCCGTCATCCTGGCCTCAATAATCTCAAACCCGTTCTTTTCCAGATACCACTCGATTTCCCCGTTGGCTCCCGGGTGGAAGTTCAAAAGGTACTCTCCCACAATCAGGACCCTTGGCTTTAGCTGGCTCCTATCGTAAGAAACCTCCTGAAACTCCCGGATGGCCTGGGAAAAGCCTTTTTTTGCCCCGGCCACACCATGCTCCCGCAGACCTGTCTCCAGCGCCGTCATTCCCCGCTCAAAGGCAGCGTCGGCACTTCCGGGAACGGTCTCATAGGGACGGATTTTCCTTAACAGCTCCTCCAGAGCATCAATCATCGGAAGGGAGAAGGCAATCCGCAGGGCGGATACCAGGTTCATCTTAAATCCGGGGTGAAGATCCTTATCATCCTTATCATCATTGGTCAGAATGGGCACCTGGGGGAAACCAGCGTCATCCAGTGCCTTTCTTAACAGCTCGGAATAATGGGTCAGGCGGCAGTCTCCGATGTATTTCCCCATGGCGATAGCCGTATGATTCGGATCGTATGCTCCGCTTTTTAAGGCGGAAATGGCCTCGCCGATGACAATCTGTGCCGGAAAACAGATGTCGTTATGGACATACCGTTTTCCGCAGGCGATGGCATCGTCCCTTCCGATTTCCAGCGGTACGGCCCGAAGCCCCTGTCCTGCCATGGCTGCCGACATGATGCGGCTGAAGGCATGGGACGTATTGGGAACCAGAACCACCCGTTCTTTTTTATCCTTCTGGGTAAACTTCACCGGGTAGGGATCTCTCAGTTTTTTTGCTTCCAGTGCATGCTCCTCTCTTCTGCGCATTCTCAGAGTTTCCAGGAAGGAACGGACTCGGATCCGCAGCGGGCCCTGGATGTCACTCTCGTCCAGCTTTAAAAATAACGGTGTCTTTCCGGAAATCTCCCTCATCAGCCGGACAATCTCATCGGAAAGGTAAGCGTCATGGCCGCAGCCAAAGCTTCCAATCTGGACATATTCCAGATAAGGGCTTTCTGCCGCCAGGACAGCCGTAGACAGCATTCTGGCATGATAATTATTGACGATATCCAGACGGCTTCCGTCCAGCTTCACCTCCTCGGCTCCGGGAACCGAATCGGCCGTAAGAACCGGGATTCCCTGGGAGGTAAACATCTGGGGCAGACGATGGTTCACAAGACTGTCGTTCTGGTACGGTCTGGAGGCCAGAATCACTGCGAAGCCTCCTTCTTCCTTTACCTCGTCAAGGACCCTGCGGGCCGCCTCCTTCAGTTCCCTCCGGAAGGCTTCCATGGCCCGCTCTCCCTGTTCCATGGCCTCCTTTGTCTCCCGCTCTCCGATGCCGAAGGTATCTTTCATATAAATTTCCAGCTGCCTCTGCTTATCCTTCCTTGTGGGCCAGAAAAACATGGGCGTATCCAGGATGACGGAATCCGGAAGCCAGCCCTTGTCGGAATTTTGAATTACAAGGGGATAGCCCTTTACCACAGCGCACATGGATTCACTGGTTTTTTCCCTGTTCTCCGATTCCTTGATGGAAATGGAGGGGAAGAAAATCCTGTCCACCCCATGTTTGACCAGGTTGCGCAGATGGCCGTGAACCAGTTTGGCCGGGAAACAGACCGTATCCGACGGAATGGCCGACAGGCCGCTTTCATACATGGCTCTGGTGCTGGCATCGGAAATTTTTACCTCAAAGCCCAGGGTGCGGAAAAATGTGGTCCAGAAGGGCATGGTATCCCAGAAATCCAGCACCCGCGGAAGACCGATGACCATTTTCTTCCGTCCCTGTGTTCCGGACGCATCCTCCTGCCCGGTCTTTCCCAGGCGGACATTTCCGTAAGCAGCCGCTTTTTGTCCATTCTCCTGCCGGATGTTCTCCTGAGAGCCCTTCCCGTTTCCTGCAGGCTCCTCTTCTCCTTTCAGCGGGTACCGTTTCATCAGCAGCCGTTCTCTCAGTGCAAACAGATCGGCAGGCCGCTTTTTCGCCGCCTTTTTCCCAGATTTTTGTCCGCCTGCAGTGGACTCCCCGTTTTCCCCGGATTTCTGTCCGCCCACAGCGGACAGCACACCTTTTTCTGTATTTTGTCCGTCTGCGGCAAACTCCCCTCTTTTTTCTGTTTTCTGTCCGTCTGCCACGGACGCTGCGGTTTCCATGACCTGCGGCTCCGGATCCAGAATTTCTCCTCTCTCACACCGGTTGTTGGTTACCCAGGAGTTTCCGTTGGAGAATCTTAAAATCGTCCGGCGGCAGTGATTGCCGCAGTGAGGACAGGGAGAATTTTCTTCCTGACTGTAGGCAAACGCCTCCAGTTGTTCCAGATCCACAAAGGTATGAGGCACTTCTTCGCCAGCGGCCGCTTTCGCTTCCATCTCTTCCTTTGTCAGAAGAGCCGCTCCGATGGCGCCCATCATCCCCGGATAAGGCGCTCTCGTCACCTCACGCCCAAGATACTGCTCCATGGCCCGCAAAACCGCATCGTTCTGGAAGGTGCCGCCCTGTACCACAATCCGATCTCCCAGGCTGTCCAGATTGGAAACACGAATGACTTTAGTAAACACATTTTCAATGACCGACCGGCAGAGCCCGGCCATAATATCCTCCGGCTGCTTGCCGTTTCTCTGGGCCGTCACGATGCTGCTGTTCATAAACACCGTGCATCTGCTTCCCAGAATCGCAGGATTTTTCGATGAAAAAGCCAGCTCGGCAATCTTTCCAGCCGGAATATGTAAGGAACGGGCAAAATTTTCCAGGAAGGAACCGCAGCCTGAGGAACATGCCTCATTCACCAGAATGTTGGTGATCACGCCGCGGTCCATCCAGATGGCCTTCATATCCTGGCCTCCGATGTCCAAAAGGAAGGTGGCGTCTTTCACGTACCGGGCGGCAGCCCTTGCATGGGCCACCGTTTCCACGCCGTGATACTCCGTTCCGAAGGCCCTGGCAAACATCATTTCCCCGTAGCCTGTGGATCCGGCGCCTAAAATTGTAAGCTCCGCTCCGGCATTCTTAAAAGCATCCCGCATGTGGATCAGCGCCTGCTTGGCCACCGCCAGAGGATCACCTTCATTGGAAGCATAAAAGGTATAAAGGATCTCCTCATCCTCCCCCATCAGTACAAATTTGGTCGTGGTGCTCCCTGAATCCATTCCCAGATAGGCCCGGACTTTGGTGCCGGGCGCCGGCATCGGTGCAGCAACCGCCAGAGGATGGCGTGACAGAAACACATGTTTTTCCTCTTCCGTCCGGAAAAATACCGGTCCGCCTCCCTGGGTCTTTTCCTCTTCCTCCGCCTGAAAATCATCCAGTTTTTCCGCCAGATTTCCCAGATCCACCGGACAGCTGTCTTCCATATCCTTAAGGGACAGAGCGGCTCCCCAGGCCATCATCATTTCCGGCCGTTCCGGACGCAGCACCTCTTCTTTCGACAGATTCAGCCTCTCGGCAAAGACCTCCGCCAGCCTGGGGTTAAAGGTCAGGGGGCCGCCCTCAAAAATCACAGGGCCGGCAATTTCTGTTCCCTGGGCAAGGCCGCCGATGGTTTGCTTGGCAATGGCATGGAAGGTAGAAAGCGCCAGATTTTCTCTGGATACTCCCTGATTCAGAAGGGGCTGTATATCGGTTTTTGCATATACGCCGCACCGGCCGGAAATATCATAAACCGTCGTTCCTTTTTCCGCCAGTCCGTTTAATTCTTCCACCGGAACACGAAGCACCGACGCCATTTCATCCAGAAAAGCTCCGGTTCCTCCGGCACAGCTTCCATTCATCCGCATGTCGGACACCGTGGGCAGACTGGAGCCCTCCTCCTGCCGGAAAAAAATTATTTTCGCATCCTGGCCGCCAAGCTCGATGGCCGTCCTGGCCTGAGGATACCGGCTGCGGATGGCTAAGGAGTTGGCAACCACCTCCTGTATATAAGGAAGCTTCAGCCGGTCAGCCAGGGATTTTGCTCCGGAACCGGTCAAAATCAGCCGGCACTGCGCCTCATGAAACTTTTCCCGGAGCTTTTTCAGGCAATCTCCGACGCTTTTTAGCTGAGCAGTTCCGTGACGTTCATAAGATGAATATAACAGCCGGTCTGTGCCCTGCTCCAGCACAGCCGTTTTTGTTGTTGTGGAACCCACATCGATTCCGATATCTAGTCTTTGTGTATTCAAGTGCTTTTCCTCCATATGTTAGCACTTCCATTTTTAACACAACTCATATTGCATGTAAAATCCAAATCTGTTATAATCTATAAAATTTGTTTATCGTTGACCGGTAAATTTGTTCGTAAAACTATAATTTTATTTCTAAATACCATCCATTTATCAGAAAAAAACCTCACGGAAACACGTTGTGTTTCGAGTCCCATTATGCTCCTGAGCAAGAAGAAAGGAAAAATCAAAGCATGAATACGTTTCAGCTGGAGTGTTTTCTGTCGGTGGCAAATTTTCTCAACTTTTCAAAAGCCGCCAAATCCTTAAATATTACCCAGCCGGCCATCAGCCATCAGATTAATGCCCTGGAAACAGAGCTGGGCGCCAAATTATTTTTCCGGACCAGCAAAAATGTCCGCCTGACCCAGGCCGGACATCTCTTTACTCAATATGCGGAAGAAATCCTCCGGCTTTCCACCAGCTCCCGTTCCCGCTTAAAGCAAAGTATGGAAGCAGAACCGGTGCGGTTTGGAATCGGCTGCCGCAACTCCATGGATCTGTCCCTGCTTCCCCCGGTACTGGCTCAGCTAAAAAAGGAGGAGCCTAAGCTCCTTCCCATCCTGCGTCAGAATCCCTTTGACTCCCTGGAAAACCTCCTGGAAGAAGGGGATATTCACGCCATGTTCTCTTATCAGGAATCCGTCCCCAAGCGCGCGTCCTACTATGAACTGCTTCTGCGCCCCGTGGTCTGTGTCTGCAGGGAAGACCATCCCCTTGCCGCTTTTTCCTCCCTGACCGTCCAGCAGCTTTCCCAGGCCGGAACCATGAGTGCCTGCCGGCCCCCGGTTTACCCGCCCGGCCTGTTTGCCGTCCAGAATCAGGTAGCCGGAGGACGAAGCCTGGACCAGCTGATTTTCTGCGACGATCTGGATATTTCCCGTACCCTGGTTCAGTCGGGATTTGTATTCGCCGTCATGGCCGATTTGCCACAGGCAAGGCTTTCCGGTCTCCGCTACATTCCCATTCCGGAATTTGCCCCCCTGTCCTTCGGAATCGCTTCTTTTCCTGAGGAACGCCATCCCCTCCTCGGGCGGTTCTGTGCCCTGCTGAAGGAAGCTGTGGAATCTCATTAGCCCTTCCCCGGCATCACTCCGAGACCAGAAATAGGGGCTTTCCGATGATGGCCGCATGAGAATCACTCCGATGCCCGATCTGGCTGGTTTGGGCCACGGGACAGGTATTTTTTGTATATTCCAGAACCAGCTCCCCAATCCCCGGCCCTGTCTCCTGCTCCTCCATCTGAAGGAAGGTTCCCAGCAAAATCCCGTTGATCTTCTCAAATACGCCCAGCTGCTGCAGCTGAGCCAGATAGCAGGCCATCTGAGGCGCCTGCCCTCCGGATGCCTCCAGAAGCAGCAGCTTTCCTTTCATATCCGGCCAGTATTCCGTTCCTGCAAGTTTTAAAAAGCACCGGATGTTTCCGCCAATCACAACGCCTTCCATCCGCTGTCCCCGGAGGAACCGGCAGGAAAAGGAAAAAAGGCTGTCATCCCCGTCTGTCATCCACCGTTTAAAGGCCTCCTGCTGCCATGTTCCGTCCGGCTCCGCCAGATTTCTTGCCTGATAAAGCACCGAAGGCCTCCCTGTTTTCGTAAAAATGGCATTCGCCACCGTCGTCAGGTCGCTGTATCCAAAAAACAGGGCCCGACTTTCCTTAATCCGCTCATAATCCAGATAAGGCAGGATTCCGTTGGCCGCATCCCCTCCCGATACATCAAAAATCATGGAAACCCGCGGATCCGCAAAATATCCCGTCAGTTCCTTTGCCCGCATGTCCGGAGTTCCGGAAAACACCGTTCCCGTCTGCGCATACAGACATCTGGAAAGCACCGGCGTAAGGCCCCACTCCCGGAGCTGCTTTGCCAGAGCCTCCAGCTGCGGCCTCCGCTCTCTCAAAAGGCCATTGGAGCAGGCAATGAGCGCCGCCTGGTTTCCTGTTTTTATGCAGGGCGCCGTTATGTGCATCCTGCCTTCTGTTTTCATACTGCTCTCTGCTTTCTTCCCGTCCTCTGTCCTCATTTCGCCCCTGCTTTCATTCCGTTCTCTGCCTTCATTTTATTCTTCGCGCTTTTGCGGTTCCCGCCATTTTCTCCCATTCTCACTCATTCCTGCCGGTAACACTTCCCGGCTCCTACAGATTCAGCCGGTAACCGGCGCCCCAGATGGTTTCAATGATTCTGGGATTTCTGGCATCATCCTCGATTTTTTCCCGCAGCCGGTTGATATGTACCGCCACAGTAGCCGCATCTGATACGTAATCGTACCCCCATATTTTCTCAAACAGAGCTTCCTTGGAAAAAACATGGTTGGGATTTTCCGCCAAAAAACGAAGCAGTTCAAATTCCCGGTTGGGAAGCTTCACTTCCTGTCCTTTCTTCCATACCTTCCAGGTTTTCGGTTCCAGAACCACATCCCCGATGACAATCTGTTCTTCCCTTTCTTTCTTCTCTCTTACACCGGTCAGCCTGGCATACCGCTTCAAATGCGAACGGACTCTTGCTACCAGCTAAGACGGGTCAAACGGCTTCGTAATATAATCATCCGCACCCAGGCCCAGTCCGCGGATCACATCCGCCGGCTCTGTCCTCGCCGTCACCATCAGAATGGGAATATCAATTTCTTCCCGGATCCGTCTGCAGATGTCGTATCCATCCATTCCGGGAAGCATCAGATCCAACAGCACCAGATCGTAGTCCCCTTCCTTTAAAGCTCCAATCACCTTTGCCCCATCTCCGAGAATTTCCGCTTCATACCCGTTGCTTTCCAGATAATCAAATTCCAGCTGGGCAATTTTTTCATCATCTTCAACAATCAGTATTTTCTCCATGATTTTTCTCCGCCGCCGGGAACAGAAGCGTTAGCTTCAGCCCCTTATCATTCTCCGCCTGAATTTCTCCGCCATGACGCTCCATGATATATTTTACCACATAAAGTCCTACTCCGCTTCCTTTCTGGCTCCGTGCCTCGTCGCACCGGTAAAAACGGTCAAAAATAAATCCCAGTTTTTCTTCCGGCACGCCAGGGCCATTATCCTTCCATTCCAGATATACCCACGATCCTTTCACCCCTGCATTCAGCCAGACGGTTACCGGCTCTGCCTCAGAATATTTCCGGCTGTTTTCCAGGAGATTGTCCAGTACCCTTTGAAACTGTTCCGGATCCAGCAGGATGTCCGGAAGGTATTTCCCCTCCCAGCCCACATGGAACCGGACCTGAGCCGGAGACAGCGCCACCTCCTGTCTGGCCACATAGGCATTCATATACTCCAGGAGCTCCACGGTAACCATATGGAACGGCATATTCCCGCTTTCCAGCCAGGAAAAATCGAACAGCTTCTGCAAAAGCACGTTCATATCCTTTGACGCTTCGTATGCCGTTTTCAGATATTTTCTTTTTTTCTCTTCCGTATCAGCAACCCCGTCCAGAATTCCTTTCATATATCCCTGAATGGAGGTTAAAGGCGTCCTCAAATCATGAGAAATCCCGACCACCATGTCGGTTCTCGCCTTTTCATTCTGCTCCTGACGCCGCTTGTCCTCAAGAATGGTATCCTGCATGGAATTAAAAGTCCGGCAGACATCCTCTAATTCCTTCTCTCCGCGATAGGAAATTTTTTCCTTCAGATTTCCATTCCGGATCCGTTCCGCGCCTTTTACCAATTCCTCCAGCGGCTCCATGACCATACGGTTCATTCTTCCCGTAAAAAAGGAGGACAAAATCAAAAGCACGGCAATGGCCCCTGCGCTGATGAAAAGGAGAACAGCAAGCAGTGTGCGGAAGGACTCCTCCAGAGAAGAAATCAGCCAGTTCTCTTCCGGAAAATGAACCGCAAGAATCCCCATATCCGCCTGCTCATCGTACCGCCCGACAACAGTGGCATTCTGGTAATAAAAAATTTCTACCTGGTCCCTGAACAGCCCCTCTTCCTCAATCTGACCGATCAGCTCCTGCATACGCTCTTCTGAATTTCCCGCCAGAATGGTATTGCCCCGAAAAACAGCCGTTTCGTATCCCAGCTCCTGAGCCTGACCCAGGATCCGGTCAGACCAGTCCCCTGTCTGCCCGGCTGCATCTTCCCCGCTCGCTCCATCCCCGGAAGGAGTCCAGCCCGAAAGCAGCGCTGCGGCCTCTGCCACATTTACATCAAGTCTTGCCATCTCCAGATTCTGCACGTCTCGTTCAATAGAATCTTCAAAGGCTACCAGCACCAGCATCATAATTGCCAGCAGAGATACCAGGGCCGAAAACAGAATCGCCATATTAGAGCGAAACATTCGTTTTTTTAAAGGCATTCCCATCCCTCATTTCCGCTTTTTCTCATCATACCGTACTTTTCCCCATTTTACCAGCGATTTTCTTCTGACGTTACGAAACCAGTCCCTCGCTGCGGAACGCACCGGAAGCCGCGCTTTCTGCCGGAACCATCACCTCCCGCCGCCGTCCCGCTCTGCCGGGTCCGGTTCAGACGTCCTGTCTCCCATAAGGTGTTTCATTCCTCCCTCCATCATAAAAATTCCCCAGACAGCTGCCATAATCGCCAAAATCCAAAATGCCATATCCTGGCTGACCGCCGTAATCTGAAAAAGATTCGGGAGCAGGCGCAGGGCGCCGATCAT
This sequence comes from Candidatus Copromonas faecavium (nom. illeg.), assembly GCA_018712915.1. Taxonomy (GTDB): domain Bacteria; phylum Bacillota; class Clostridia; order Lachnospirales; family Lachnospiraceae; genus Copromonas; species Copromonas faecavium. The sequence goes on from DVGC01000012.1 coordinate 30,050, forward strand.
ACCGGCCGCCATGGTTATGCAGATAAACACCCGAAGGGGTGTAAACGGAATGCAGCTTTTTCCAACTGCTATCATGGAAATCAGGATCAGAGACAGGTACATAACCGTCCGGTTTTCTTCCGTTGAAAAAGGCGACACGGCACTGACAAGCAGAATCATGGCCGCAGCCGCCAGCCCGAAGGGCAGGGCATTGGCAAAAGCCGTCCGCAGAAAGCTTCCTTTCACACGCCTGGTATCCGCTTCCAAAATTGTAAGAAACGACGGATAAGCCTCCACAAAAGCGTCTATCAGGGTAATCTGGATGGGAATAAACGGAAACGGAAAATTCATTACAAGACAGAGCAGAGACACCAGCACGGAATAAATGGTCTTGATAAAAAATACACCTGCCGTTCTGGTTACATTATGAATCACCCTTCTTCCTTCCATCACAACCTGCGGCAGATGGGTAAAATCCGAATCCAGAAGAACCACGGAAGCCAGCTGCCGGCTGGCATCGCTGCCGTCAGCGACGGCGATGGAACAGTCCGCCTCTTTCAGCGCCAGCAAATCGTTGACCCCATCCCCCGTCATGGCCACCTGATGTCCCTGACGCTTTAATGCAAGCACCAGCTCCTGTTTCTGCTTCGGAGTGGCTCTTGCAAATATTGTATAGTCCCGGCAGAGCTTGTCATAGTCCGGCGTCTCTCCTTCCAGAGACAAATCAACAGCTCTGTCCCAACCATCCAGTCCCGCCTGCCTGGCAATGGCCGACACAGTTTTTTTATGGTCACCGGAAATGATTTTCACCGCTACCTGTTCACGCTGGAAAAAATCCAGAGTCTTTTTCGCATTGCACCGGATGGTGTCCTCCAAAACAAGACAATATAAAGGCCTGGCCGTCTGAGGGATCGTTTTCTCATCCTCCCACAATTCCACCGAATATCCCACCACAAGAATTCTCTTTCCCGCCTCAAGTTCTTCATCCAGATTCTCCGGCAGATTGTTCATGGAAAACTTTTCCGGCGCTCCTACAAATACGGTTCCCATCCCGTCAAAGCTTATGCTTCCCCATTTCCGGCTGGAGGAAAAAGGAATTTTGTGAATGGGCTGATATACCTGTTTCGGCGGGAATGCCTCCTTCAGCGCCTGGAAAGTGGCATTTCTGTCATCGCATACGGCCGTATAAGACTGAATCAGGCCATCAGCAACCCGTTCAGGAAGAACCGGCATCAGTACCTTCCTGCCGACCTTCAGCCTCCCGTCCGTAAGCGTTCCCGTTTTATCCAGACAAAGCGTATCTACATGAGCCAATGTTTCCAGGGAATACAGATTCTGTATCAGGATCCGTTTTTTCCCCAGCCGGATCACACCGGCCGCCAGAGATACGGAAATTAAAAGCGCAAGCCCTTTTGGCAGCATTCCAAGGAGGGCCGCCGCCGAAGTAACCACCGCTTCTTCCACAGATACCTGCCGAAACAGACAGGCTTCCAGAAGCAGAAGCAGGCCCAGCGGAATAATAAAGCAGCTGGTAACGCGGGTCACCCGTTTCATGGAATCCGAAAGTTCGGAGTACATCTGCTTTTCTTTTTTCACTTCAGCGGCCAGAGCAGACGCATAATTTTCTGTCCTCACATGTACAACTTCCGCACAGGCCTTCCCGGCAATCACAAAGCTGCCGGAAAGAAGACTGTCCCCTGCCTTTTTGGATACTCCGTCACTTTCTCCTGTAAGAAGGGATTCATTGACCTCAATCTCTCCTTCAAGCACAACAGAATCGCTGCAGATCTGATCCCCGCTTCCCAAAAGTATTAAATCGTCTCTTACCACCTCTGAAAGCGGTATCGTCTTCTCCTCTCCGCCCCGGCGGACCCGGACTGACGGCCGGTTCAGAATGGACAGCTCGTCTACCATTTTTTTTGCCTAGAGCTCCTGAAAAATTCCAATGAGCAGATTCAATATGATAATTGAAATAAACAGCATATTGGAATAGGCGCCCACCGCGAACAGGAGCGCGGCAATCAGAAAATTCAGTCCGTTAAACAGCGTAAACAGATGCTCCCGGATAATGCGGGAACGGCTTTTTGTAATGCTCTGTTCCTGCTGCTCTCCGTCTCCCCTCCTTCTTCGTTCAGATACTTCCGCTTCTGTTAATCCCGATAGTTCTCCCATTTCTATTCCTCCAGTTTTCACTCTTTTCCGGATTTGCTCTTCCTGCGAAATCCGGTCCGGTTCCTCCGGCAGGCTGCAGCAGCAAATTCAAATGGCATCCAGTCCCAGAAAAAAGGACGCGATGCATAAAAAATAGAGAAGGAACATGGAATGTCCCATAAAATCCATAAAAGGATTGTACCAGTCCAGCACCTGGATCACCATCAGTGCAAGGCCGCAGATGATGCAGATATGACCCAGAATGCTCTTTATCCGTTTCTTTTGTCTCATGGCATTGCCTCCATCAGAAAAATTCCATCCTGAATCTGCTGTTCAGGGCTGTAAGGGTGACTTACCACCTGTGTTCCCATAGTCATAAATGAACAGTGGCCCCCGTCCAGGTTGTACGCCGCGCGGCACCCAAGACTTTCAAACAAAGCCGCCATTTCATCCAGAAACATTCCCCTGGTGCTGCTCTGCCTTCCATCCACTACCAGGAGACAGTAATGCCCCGGTTCATAATATCCGATTGCCGTTCTTGGATGGGACTCCCGAATATAATCCCAGGTTCTGAACTCCGTTTTTGCCTTCCCGTTTTCATCTAGAAGACTGGGACCGAAAATCCAGGTCTGATAAGCTCCTTCGTTCTTCAGCTGCCTTGTTTCCAGCTCACCCGGAGCATAAATTTTCATAGTGCCGTCCCAGTTCAGTACACAGGTTTCCATATCCGTGGGCCGCTCCCGGTAAATCACGCCGTTGCGTATGATCGTCCCGTTATTGACGTGACGGCTGTTGCTGTAAGAATCTCCGTTGACCGCCAGAACCGACTGCATCCTGTCTGACATTTCCACAAGCTTCTCCAGATATCCCACTCCGTATGTATCCTGGGCAAAGCCGGTCTGAAGGCAGGTAATATCGCCCACATAAATATCGGCCAGCACATAGGAAATATTCGTTCCGTATTTCTGATGCTTTCCGCCCTCTGTCCGGTCAATCCGTCCGGTTTTAACAGTATCATAGGTCAGATGGATCGAAAGATCCGGGCTGGTATAGGACGTATCAGACATCACGATACCGTCTGTAAAATGCTCGGCAAATTTCTGGTGCCAGTCCTGGGTATCCAGTTTCACCCTGGTCGTCTCCAGAGTCCCGCTTCCCGCATCTACCAGCTCCTGAAGCTTTTTCGTCCTCTGCGCCAGCACTTCTTCCGGAATTGCGGAAAGAGCCTGGCCGGAATCAGTTTCTTCCTCTCCGCTGCCCGTTCCGCTTTCCGGGCTGCCCTGCACGGAACCGGATTCTGTCTGTGTCTGCGAAAGCACGGAACCCGCAGGAATCCCCTGTTGTGGAATCAGATAATTTGCAATCCAAATCGCCGCCAGCAAAACAGCTGCTGTCAGAATATCGGCTCCCAGCGCCAGAAATTTCCTCATGCCTGCCTCCTGGCCGCCGTATTGGATATCAGCATTCCCAAGGGTGCTGTCCCAAAAAGCACAAGAAACAGATTAAACAGAAGATAATCCAGCACAAAACTGGAAAAAGAAGACAGGAAAAACCGCAGAAGCTCTTTATATATCCGGAAAGAATCACGGAATCCGCGAAAATGGGAACAGCTGTTCTTCCTGTCATGATAGATGGTGTGAATAGAAATCTCCAGAATCGGTATCTTCTGTTTGGCGCAGGCGGACAGCATATTCATTTCATATTCATAGCGGCTGCCGGGAACCTGCAGCATAAAATCCAGAAGCTCCACAGAAAATGCCCTCAGGCCGGTCTGAGTATCCGACACATACACCCCGGTCAGCATACCAAAGATTTTTGCCGTCAGCCGGTTTCCCAGTCTGGATTTTAAAGGAACCGAGGAATCCATGGTTCTGGTTCCCAGAATCAGCGTCCGCGGGTTTGCTTCTGCTTTGGTCAGAATCCGTTCCATATCCTCCGGGAGATGCTGGCCGTCCGCATCCATAATCCCGATTTCCCTGCATTCCCACAGTTCATCCTTGATGTATCGGAGGGCCGTTTTAATAGCCTCCCCTTTTCCCTTGTTTTCATTATGATGAAGCACAATACATTGCTCGCCCAGCTCCCAGAAAAGGGTTTCGTAAGCCTTCCCGCTTCCGTCATCTACCAGGACCATCTGGTTTCCCAGTTCCCAGTTCCGCCTTACAAGCTCCCTCAGACATGTTTCCTCCGGTTCAAACGCCGGTATAATAATCATCCGTTCCATATCTGCCTCTCACCTCCACAGTCCTCATCCTAGACGGTAATCTTAAACCTCAAAGCAGAAATTTCTAAATTTTCTTTAAACACCATCCGAGATTCCGCAGTATAGCCGGCGGCAGGAATGACCAGGCAGAAATTTTATGTTCAAGTGAGCGGAAATTTCTTTTTTCTCCATCATAAATTCATAATTCCATGTTATACTTCCCAGTGATTATAAAAAGGAAACCATATGCCATGAAAGGAACTGACGCGTATGATACATATTTTGGTTGTAGAAGATGATCCGGATATTCAGGAGCTGCTTTGCGCCTATTTAAAAGACGCCGGATATCTGCCTGTTGCGGCCGGAGATGGAACACGGGCCATGGCCCTTTTTCACTCCCGTCCTTTTGATCTTATCCTTCTGGACATCCTGCTTCCGGGCATGGACGGTTATCAGGTATGCAGCCAAATCCGCCGCCAGTCTCAGGTTCCCGTTCTGTTTCTCTCTGCGCTGGACGAAGAGGCTGCCATGCTCCGGGGACTGCGGCTGGATGCAGATGATTATGTGGCCAAGCCTTTTTCTATGCCTTTGCTTTTAGAAAAGATCCGGGTTATCCTCAGGCGTACGCGGAAAACCCCGGCAGAATGCAGCCTCCATTATCAGGATATGACACTGAACCCGGAAACCAGAGAAGTCTCCATAAACGGGCGTCTGCTGGAGCTGACTGCCAAGGAATTTGACCTTCTGCATCTTTTGCTTTCCTCTCCCGGGCGGGTTTTCACAAGAGAAATGCTTCTTTCCCTCCTGTGGGGATATGATTTTTTCGGGGATATGCGGGTAGTGGACAGCCATATTAAAAATCTTCGCAGGAAGCTGGGATATCATTACATCGAAACGGTGAGAGGAGTGGGATATCGTGCCGCAAAAGAAATTAAATGAAAGTTTTGCCGTCCGCATGTTCATTCTGATGTTTTGCCTCATGATCGGTGCAGGGGCCGTGACCTTTTTCCTCATTGCATGGGCTACGCCAAGTGCATATCTGACCGTTATCAGCCAGGATCTGAGAAACCAGACTGATTCCCTGGCAAAAACGCTCAGCAGAACTGCTTACCATGACTGGGAAACGGTTCTGAACCAGTTTTTCCGTTCCTCTCAGGCAGAGTTCATGCTTCTGACTGCTGGCGGTGAGCAGGTTCTGATGGATTCCCGGTCAGTTCTGGACGGAAGTGAGATCTCTGTTTCTCTGGCAGAAACCGGCGGGCATCCCGCAAAGGAATCAATTGGACGCGTCAATACCTCCTGGGATTTGGAAGATTCCTCCCCCATGAAACAGACAGAAGAAGCAGACAATCCTGCAGACACAGCGACCATCGCTGCTCTCCCGCAATACGCTTTTTTTGCCGATGCTGTACCATCAGATGGTTCTGTTCATTACACCCTTTGCGTCATCCCCCATGCCCAGAAGGAAAATCTTGCCGTGAGGGCTCTGGTTCAGATGGCGCCCTGGCTGTTTCTGGCCCTTCTTTCTCTTTCCCTTTTCTGCGCCTTTTTCTGTTCCCGGTATATTGCCGGCCCTGTCGTCCGAATCAGCCGCATCGCCGGACGTCTGGCTGAACTTGATTTTTCGGAAAGCTGCGGGGAACATCGCCGGGATGAAATCGGCCTTCTGGCCCGCAGCCTGGATCAGATGGCCGGACGTCTTCGCACCGCTCTTTCCGGCCTTTCTGCCGCCAATGAAGCTCTGAAAAAAGAGATGGAACGGGAGCGAGGGCTGGAACGCAGCCGGATGGAATTTTTCTTCGCGGCCTCCCACGAATTAAAAACGCCCCTTACGATTTTGAAGGGGCAGCTGTCTGGAATGCTGGCAGGCATCGATGTATATCGTGACCGGGACAAATATCTGCTTCGGTCCCTGCAGGTCACAGGAAGAATGGAACGGCTGGTCGGAGAAATGTTGTCCATCTGCCGGATAGAAACTGGTGCTTCCCCTGTGGAAAAGCAGCCTTTGGATTTGCCGGAGCTGATAAAAATGCAGCTGAAAGCCACTGCAGAGCTGACGGCACAGAAAAGACAGACTCTGACCGTAACCCTGGAACCGGCCGGTTTCCTTACCGGCGATCCGGTTCTGATGGAAAAAGCCATCGGCAATCTGCTGTCCAACGCAGTGCGCTACTCTCCTGAGGAAGCTGAAATCCGCGTCTGGTGCGGCCTGAAACAGAATGCACCGGCCATTTCCATTGAAAATACCGGCGCCCATATCCACGAAGATGCCCTGCCCCATCTGTTTGAACCGTTTTACAGAGCAGACAGCTCCAGAAACCGAACCACCGGCGGCAGCGGGCTTGGACTCTATCTGACCCAGGCAATTTTGAAGCGTCATCAGGCATCCTGCACCATAAAAAATACCAGTACAGGAGTCCTGGCCTTCGTATCCTTCGCTCTTCCGCCGGAATCTCCGCCTTCTTCCTCCACACAAAACACATAAAATCTTCTTCCTGACTCCATCTTCGTCTGATATTTTTTCCATGTCACAGGAACAAAGATTCCCTGACATAAAAATACGGAAGAAAGGATACCTGATTTATGGAAATCAAATTATCGCATGTCACCATGTCCTACCCAGGCGGCAAACAGGCCCTGAAAGATCTGAGCCTTGAGCTTCGCTCTCCCGGTCTTTACGGGCTTCTGGGCCCTAACGGAGCCGGAAAATCCACCTTGCTGAAGCTTTTATCCGCCTCCCTGCTTCCTACCTCCGGCTCCATCGAAATCAACGGCCGGCCGCTTCCTGCGGGCGAGAAGCATCTGAAGGCCTCTCTCGGCTGTCTTCCGCAGGACTTCGGACTCTTTGACGAGCTGACCACGGGACAGTTTCTTGACTATATGGCAGCTTTAAAAGGGATATCCCATCCGTAAGAAGCTGTCAGAAAAGCTCTTTGCGCGGTTCATTTGGAAGAGCATAAAAATATCAGAATCCGCACCCTGTCCGGCGGGCAGCGCCAAAGAACAGGCATCGCGCAGGCGCTTCTTGGCGATCCGCCTTTTCTGATTTTTGACGAGCCCACCGTCGGACTGGACCCGGAGGAGCGGAGACGGTTCCGAAACCTCCTACTACAATATATTTATGGTTAATATCCCTTACAGCCAGTAAGGAATTACCCATCTTGTTGCTTAAGCTGTTAGAATGATAAGAGCAATCGGTATAGCGGATACCTCCTTGGACTTTGCGTCCGT
>DVGC01000013.1 GCA_018712915.1 Candidatus Copromonas faecavium (nom. illeg.)
AGGAGAAGGACCACGTGGAGGGATTTGCTCCGGAGGTTGCCTGGGTTACCCACGGCGGAATGGAAGAGCTGCAGGAGCGGCTTTGCGTCCGTCCCACTTCTGAGACGCTGTTCTGTGATTTTTATGCACGTGACATTCATTCTTACCGGGATCTGCCCAAGGTTTATAATCAGTGGTGTTCCGTAGTAAGATGGGAGAAAACCACCAGACCCTTCCTTCGCTCCAGAGAGTTTTTGTGGCAGGAAGGTCATACGGCGCATGCAACGGCCAGGGAGGCTGAGGAGCGTACCATTCAGATGTTAAATGTGTATGCGGATTTCTGTGAGGACTTCCTTGCCATTCCTGTTGTCCGCGGCCAGAAGACAGATAAAGAAAAATTTGCCGGAGCTGAGTCCACTTATACCATTGAGGCTCTGATGCACGATGGAAAGGCTCTTCAGTCTGGTACCAGCCATAACTTTGGAGACGGTTTTGCAAAGGCCTTTGGAATCCAGTATTCCGATAAAGATAACCAGTTAAAGTATGTTCATCAGACTTCCTGGGGACTTTCCACCAGAATTATCGGAGCCATTATCATGGTTCACGGAGACAATGAGGGTCTGGTACTTCCGCCCAAGCTGGCTCCTGTTCAGGTGGTGATCGTTCCGGTTCGCCAGCAGGTGGAAGGTGTCCTGGAAAAGGCCAGAGAGCTGGAGAAGACTCTGTCCAATTTCCGTGTGAAGGTGGATGATTCCGACAAGAGCCCGGGCTGGAAATTCAGTGAGTCCGAAATGAGAGGCATTCCGGTTCGCGTGGAGCTGGGACCCAAGGACATTGAAGCCGGTCAGGCAGTTTTAGTGCGCCGGGATACTCATGAAAAGATAACGGTGGCCCTGGATGAGATTGAGGCGAAGGTAGGAGAGCTGCTGGAAACCATCCATCATGATATGTATGAGCGGGCAAAGAATCACCGTGACACCCATACCTATGATGCTCATAATTATGAAGAACTGAAGGAGCTGGCAGATCATAAGCCTGGCTTTATCCGGGCCATGTGGTGCGGCTGCCAGGAGTGTGAGGAAAAACTGAAGGAAGAAGTGGGAATTACCTCCCGCTGCATGCCCTTTAAGCAGGAAAAGCTTTCCGATACCTGCGTTTGCTGCGGAAAACCTGCGACGAAGATGGTTTACTGGGGCAAAGCATATTAAAAGGATGCCGGGGGCGGATGGAACCTGCCCTCTGTGATGCCGGCTTTTTGGTGAAATCTGCCAGCCGGGGGCAGGAATGCCTTCCCCCGCCGGCAGATTCGCCGTATGAGGGAGCAGCTGGTGAAGATTTGGTAATTCAGTTCGCCCTGTTTTGCCGCAAGTGCCTGCTGTCTGAGGAAGCAGTTGGTGAAGAGCCGCCTGTACTCACGGTATATGGGAACGGTTGACTGAGACGATTTTGATTGAGAGTGATTTTATGACGACAGGAAAGACAAAAGTGAAAATGAAAGGAAAGGATCTGGCTCTGGGCGGGCTGTTTACGGCTCTCATTGCCGCCGGAGCTTTTATCCAGATTACCATTCCGGTGCAGCCGGTCCCCATGCATGTGACGATGCAGTTTTTCTTCGTGATTTTATCCGGGCTGCTTCTGGGGGCCGGGCGTTCCTTTATGAGTGTCTGTACGTATCTGCTCCTTGGACTTTGCGGATTTCCCATTTTTGCTTCCGGCGGCGGCCCGGCCTATCTTCTGCGGCCGACTTTCGGATTCTTAATCGGTTTTGCGGCTGCCGGTTATCTGACGGGACGGGTGTATGCCATCAGACGGAAAACCAGTTTTTTCTGGCTCCTGTTTTCTGCGTTCTGGGGGCTTATGGCGGATTATGCCTGCGGCATGCTGTATTTTTATTTCTGCAGTAATTATGTGCTTGGCGTGGAGGTCGGCTGGAGGCTGGTGTTTATTAACTGCTTCCTTCTGACGGTGGGACAGGATTTTGTCCTCTGTGTGCTGGCGGCCATGCTGGCGAAGCGGCTGATTCCGGCGCTGGAAAGGGCACAGGGAGCGTGAGGACGAGCATGAAGATGACAATGCCCGGCGAGGTGGAGTGGATTATCGGGAGAATCAGAGAACACGGTTATGAAGCCTTTGCGGTTGGAGGCTGTGTGCGGGATACCCTTCTGGGGCGAAAACCGGAGGATTGGGATATTACAACCTCCGCCAGGCCCGAGGCTGTTAAGGCCATGTTTCCGAGAACCGTCGATACGGGATTAAAGCATGGAACCGTAACCATCATTAAAAACAAAAAGGGCTATGAGGTGACGACCTACCGGATTGACGGGGAGTACCTGGATGGCCGCCATCCGGATTCGGTGGAATTTACGGCCAATTTAACGGAAGATCTGAAGCGGAGGGATTTTACCATCAATGCCATGGCTTACAGCCATGAGACAGGGATTGTGGATGAATTTGGCGGCATGGAGGATCTGAAAAACGGTGTGATTCGCTGTGTGGGGCTGGCCAAAGACCGGTTTTCGGAGGATGCCCTGCGGCTTCTGCGGGCCATCCGTTTTTCTGCCCAGCTGGATTTTGCGATTGAAAAAGAAACGTATCAGGCCATTTACGAAATTGCGCCCAATCTGTTAAAGGTCAGCAGGGAACGGGTTCAGACGGAATTAACAAAGCTGCTGCTTTCCGCACATCCGGAGCGGATCCTTCTGACAGAGGAAACCGGACTTTCTTCCTATGTGGCACCGGGATTCCCAGAAGCGTTAAAGGAACCGGAGGGGGCCGCATGGTATGGAGCCATAGCCTCCCTTCCGGCGGAAAAATCCATGCGGTGGGCCGGCCTTCTCAGGCACCGGATGCCGAAGCAGGCAGCAGAGACGTTAAAGGCCTTAAAGCTGGATAATGAAACCATCGGAAACGTCCAGAAGATGCTGGAGGGCGCGCAGATGCCGCTGCCCCTGGAAAAGCCGGAGATTCGGAGGATGATGAGCCGGCTGACTCCTTATCAGATGGAAGGCGCACTGAATCTGAAGGCCATGGACGGAGATAAAACGGCGCCGGAGATCCGGAAGCTCTGGAATGAAATTCTGGAGGCAGGAGACTGTGTGAGCTTGAAGGCACTGGCAGTTGGAGGAAAGGACCTGATAGAGGCCGGCATAGAACGGGGGCCGGTTCTTGGGGAGACATTAAACCGCCTTCTGGAGGCCGTATTAAAGAAGCCGGAGCTTAATACGAGAGAGACGCTTTTAAAAATGGCCGGCGAGAGGGCAGAAGGGCCGGAAGCCCTTTAAAAAGATAAAGAATCATCGGACCTTTGGGCCGGGGAAATGGGGAATGAAAAATTCCTCATATTTCCCCGGTTCTTTTCATACCCTAGAATGAGCTGAAACAGGGAGCGGCGAAGAATGCCACGGCTGGAAGGAATGCGGGATGGCGCGGCCGGAGGGCATCTGAGACGCGAAAGCCGTGCGGCATGCAGGCGGTAAGCATAAGCTGGGAGATGGAGGGGACGACAGGTGAATGATTGGAGCGCAGAGGTTACGGAAAATTACGGGCTTCAGGTAGAGAATCTGAGAAAGGGAAGAGGATCCTGGATTCTGGAAACGGATCGGGGACTGAAGCTTCTGAAGGAATATAAAGGGAGTGTCAGACGGCTGGAGTTTGAGGCTCTGGTGCTGGGAACTGTCAACGGTCTGGGAGGTCTTCAGGTGGACCAGTATCTGAGAAACAAAGAGGGGGAGCTTTTGTCTTCGGCAGAGGACGGCACCAGATACATTGTCAAGGACTGGTTTTCTGACAGGGAGTGTGACCTGAAGGATGCCAGGGAGGTTTTGTTTGCGGTCCGCCAGACGGCCATGCTTCATAAACTGTTCCGCCAGGTAGGAATGCGGGAGGAATGGAGCATGAAATCCATGATTTCCCCGCCTCTTTATGAGGCTATGGAGCGGCACAACCGGGAGTTAAAGAAGGCCAGAGCCTTTATCCGCGGCAAGCGAAGGAAGAACGAGTTTGAGCTTTGCGTCATGGAAAGCTATGATGATTTTTACCGTCAGGCCGTGGAGGCGAAGGCCGGTATGGAGGCGCTGTTTAAAGAACATGGAGATGAGTTAATGGAGCGGTACCATGTCTGCCATGGGGACTTGAACCAGCATCATCTGCTGATTGGCGGTTCTTATGTGGCTGTGACGGAGTTTAATAAAATGCATTTCGGACTGCAGGTGGAGGATGTTTACAATCTGCTGCGGAAGGTGATGGAAAAGAACGACTGGGAGGAGTCTTTGGGAAGATCCATGCTGGAGGCATATGAGAGAGTGCTGCCCTTTGGCGCCCTGGAACGGAAATGCCTCTATTATCTGTTCCTTTATCCGGAGAAATACTGGAAGCAGATTAATTTTTACTATAATGCCAATAAGGCCTGGGTTCCGGCCAGAAATTCAGAGAAAATCAGAAGCCTGAGAAGGCAGCAGGAGGCAAGGATGCGGTTTGTGAATTGCCTTGTAAACTGGTGAAAAATACAGTATAATAAATCCGTACTCAAAAAATCCCGGCGGATCCATGGTCGGAACGGGAAATTCGACGAGGGGAGATTTGAAAGATGAAGGATTATATGAAGATCTATCAGGAATGGCTGGATCATCCGTACTTTGATGAGAAAACAAAAGAGGAACTCCGGGCCATTGCGGGAGACGAGAAGGAGATTAAAGAGCGGTTCTATATGGACCTGGAATTTGGAACGGCCGGTCTTCGGGGAATCATCGGCGCAGGAATCAACCGGATGAATATTTATACGGTCCGCCGCGCCACCCAGGGCCTTGCCAATTATATTATCAAGCAGGGAGGCGCCAAAAAAGGCGTGGCCATTGCTTTCGATTCCCGCCGCATGTCGCCTGAATTTGCAATGGAGGCGGCCATGACCCTGGCGGCCAACGGAATCAAGGCTTATAAGTTTGAATCTCTCCGTCCGACCCCGGAGCTGTCTTTTGCGGTCAGGGAGCTGGGCTGTATTGCGGGAATTAATATTACCGCCAGCCACAACCCTCCGGAATATAATGGTTATAAAGTATACTGGGAAGACGGCGCTCAGTTTACGCCGCCTCATGACAAGGGAGTCACCGCTGAGGTGCTGGCCATCGAGGATCTGTCCTCAGTAAAGACCATGTCCGAGGAGGAAGCGAAGAAAGCAGGTCTTTTTGAGGTAATTGGAAAGGAAATCGATGATAAATACATCGCTCAGGTTAAGGCTCAGGTAGTCAATCAGGATGCCATCAACCGGATGCAGGATCAGATTACGATTGTTTATACTCCTCTTCATGGAACAGGAAATATTCCGGCCCGGAGAGTGATGAAGGAAATCGGATTTGAGCATGTGTATGTGGTTCCGGAGCAGGAGCTGCCGGATGGTAATTTCCCGACAGTCAGCTACCCCAATCCGGAGGCAGAGGAGGCATATACGCTTGGACTGGCTCTGGCCAGGGAGAAAAATGCGGATCTGGTGCTGGCAACCGATCCGGATGCCGATCGGCTGGGCGTTTATGTGAAAGACGGGAAGACAGGGGAGTACCATCCTCTGACCGGAAACATGTCCGGTTCCCTGCTCTGCGATTATATCCTGAGCCAGAAACAGGAGAAGGGACAGATTCCTGCTGACGGGCAGGTGATAAAGTCCATCGTAACCACCAACCTGCTGGATGCGGTTGCGGCCCACTACGGCTGTGAGCTGGTGGAGGTGCTGACCGGCTTTAAATATATCGGACAGCAGATTTTAAAGGAAGAACAGACCGGAAAGGGAACGTATCTGTTCGGCATGGAGGAAAGCTACGGCTGTCTGATTGGTACCTATGCACGGGATAAAGATGCCATTTCCGCTACGGCCGCACTCTGTGAGGCTGCCGCTTATTATAAGGAAAAGGGAATGACTCTCTGGGATGCCATGGTTGCCATGTATGAAAAATACGGATATTATCATGATACGGTAAAATCCATCGGCTTAAAGGGAATCGAGGGTCTGGCAAAGATTCAGGAGATTATGGAAAATTTCCGGAAGGACCCGTTGAAGGAGCTGGGCGGATATCATGTAACTTCCATTCGGGATTACAAGGCGGATACCATCACAGATACGGCTACGGGAGAGAGCAGACCCACCGGACTTCCTGAGTCCAATGTGCTTTATTATGACATGAACGACGGAGCATGGCTCTGTGTTCGCCCGTCCGGAACGGAGCCGAAAATCAAGTTCTATTATGGAGTGAAGGGAAGCTCCATGGAGGATGCCAATGCAAAGTCGGAGCAGATGGGCGATGAACTGATGAAAATGGTAAATGCCATGTTATAATGGCCGTTTTGAAGCGGCGGACGCCGGAAAGATGATACGGGCGGTTCTGCCTCCGGTAAACCGGAGCTGCAGGCCGCCCGTATGCTATAAAGATACTCGTGAATCCAGACAGAAGCCGGATTCGTTCCCCCTTTTCCATCGCCGGAATGACACGAAGAAGCTCCGGTCAAGACACATGGAAAATTACGTTTATGAAAATACCATGAAACCGGTACTTTTCCAAGATGTACCGGTAACTGTACCACCGGTTTTGCCGCTTTTTGCAGAATAAGGAAGAAAAAAGCAGCATCTTCCGGGAGTTTTGAGAGACAGGCTGGCAGAAAGAGGATGGACAGGCTGGGGATAGACCGGGGAGAAGAGAAGGGAATCCGGAAAGACAGAAAAGGTCGGGAACGGTTGATGTGATAAAGAGGGGCGGAGACGATAAGAAGTTCCGGGGAATAGGAAAAGTCAGAAACGCTTGAAAAAGAGAGTCCCGGGGAAGTAAGGGAAAAGGAGGAAGGAAAGATGGACAGAAAAGCATTTGTGGAACAGGCGGTAGAGCAGAAAAAGGAGCGGATCCTGTCGGTCAGCGATCAGATTTTTGAGTTTGCTGAAACGGGATTTCATGAATTTCAGACGGTCAGCCTGTATGAAAAGGTGCTCCGTGAGGAGGGCTTTGAGGTAACAACAGGTCTGGCGGGTATGCCGACGGCATTTCGGGCAGTTTATGGCGAAGGGAAACCGGTGGTGGGATTTCTGGCTGAATACGATGCCCTCCCGGAGCTGTCCCAGAAAGGCGGCTGTCCGGTACGAATGGCAGCGGAAGGCGACAATCCGGACGGTCATGGCTGCGGGCATAACCTCCTTGGAGCCGGCGCCATGGCTGCAGCCATGGCAGTGAAAGCTTATCTTGAGGAACATCCGGGAAAGGGAACCGTAGTGCTGTTTGGCTGCCCCAGTGAGGAAAAAGGCAATGGAAAGACGCTGATGGCCAGAGACGGTGTGTTTGACTGCCTGGATGTGGCATTTTCCTGGCATCCCGGCGATAAAAACTGTGCCATGACCTGTTCCACTTTGGCCAACGTAAGTGTGTTCTTCCGGTTTAAGGGCGTAACCTCCCATGCGGCCGCGTCTCCCGAGCAGGGCCGTTCTGCTCTGGATGCCGCCGAGCTGATGAGCGTGGGAGTCAACTATTTAAGAGAGCATATCATTCCGGAGGCAAGAATCCATTATGCATACCGGGATGTGGGAGGCATTGCCCCCAACGTGGTTCAGGGGCACAGCTGCGTTCACTATTTCGTCCGTGCGCCAAAATCCTGGCAGGTACAGGAGATTTACAAGCGGGTCATCGATGTGGCGGAAGGAGCGGCCAAGATGACGGGGACAGAGATGACCTATGAGCTTTATGCCGGACTTTCCGATTATATTCCCAACCATGTGCTGACAGGAGTTCTTCATGAGGCCATGGAAACCATTGGAGCGCCTGAGTTTGATGAGGCGGATTTTGAGCTGGCAAGGAAATTTTTCTATGAGTCCGCATCCCCCGAGGAACTGGAGGCCAAGAAGGCTGATTTAAGGAAACGGTACGGGGCGGAAAGGATGGAAGAAATTCTTGAGAAGCCGCTGGATCAGTGGATTGCTCCGTTAACGTGGAATGGCGAGCTGCTTTCCGGTTCCACGGACGTGGGAGACGCCAGCTATGTGGTGCCGACGGCCCAGTTAAATATGGCGACGGCTACGCTGGGAACAGCCAGCCATACCTGGCAGATGACGGCCCACGGCAATACGGAGATTGCCCATAAGGCCATGCTGGCGGCGGGAAAGGCCATGGCCCTGGCAGGGATCCGGATGCTTGAGGAGCCGGAGCTGGTGAAGAAGGCCAGAGAAGAGTGGATGGAGGAGACGGGAGGCGTCTATGAGTGCCCCATTCCGGCAGGAATCGGTCCCAGACTGGAAGAATAAGTTTTTTGCAGGAAAGAAGATCCCGGCCTGAGAAATCAGATTTCAGGCTGGAATCTTCTGGACCGGAAAGGAAAGTTCCGTGCCGGAAAGACAGGCTCTGGCCGGGAGAAAGAAATTCCAGGTCAGGAAAGACAGGCTCTGGCCCGCAGAAAAAAATTTTCCGGGTCGAGGGGGGGATGTTCTGGCGCGGAGAAGGAAATTTTGGACTGGGGAATATGCTCCGGGAGAATAAGTTTCAGGACAGAACCCATGTTTTGGCTCAGAGAAATATGCTCCGGGCAGAAGGAACGGCAGACTCCGGTATTTAAGATACGACCAAGAAGAAAGGACTATTTTCATGGAAAACATATCTGAAAATAAGAAGACCGCCCGGAAAAGCAGGGTGTCAAAAGAAAGCTGCATCGGCATCCTTGCCCATGTGGATGCGGGAAAGACCACTCTTTCCGAAGCCATCCTGTTTCTCAGCGGTAAGATCCGCAGGCAGGGGCGGGTGGATAACCGGGACGCCTATCTGGACACCTACGAACTGGAGCGAGCCAGAGGAATCACGATTTTTTCCAAACAGGCAGTCTTTTCCCTTGGAGACCGGAATGTGACGCTTGTGGACACACCGGGCCATGTGGATTTCTCGGCGGAAATGGAACGGACGTTAAGAATCCTTGATTATGCCATCCTGGTGATTAACGGATCGGACGGTGTGCAGGGACATACGGAGACGCTCTGGCGGCTGTTAAACCGGTACCAGATTCCGGTATTTTTGTTTGTCAATAAAATGGATCTGGCCGGCTGCGATAAAGAGCAGCTGCTTCTGGACCTGAAACGGAGACTGGACGGGGCAGTGGTGGATTTCACCGGCATTGGGACAGAGACGGACGGAAAACACCGCCCGGTGTCTGAGAAGCGTACAGGCACACCGGGAGAGGACGGCATGCGTGATTCCGAAGAAGAAAATTTAGCTGTCCCTGCTGGAGAGGATGACAGGCTGGAGGAAATTGCAACGTGCAGTGAGGAGATTCTGGATGAATATCTGGAACATGGCACGGTAAAAGTTTCAAAGGTGCGTCAGGCCATCCGGGAGCGGAAACTGTTTCCCTGCTACTTTGGTTCGGCGTTAAAGCTTACAGGAGTGGAGGAGTTTCTTCAGGGATTCCTTGCCTTCTCTCTCAGTCCCTCCTATCCGGAGCAGTATGGTGCCCGGGTGTTTAAGATTTCCAGAGATGAACTGGGAAACCGGCTGACTCATTTAAAAATCACCGGAGGCAGCCTGAAGGTGAAGGATGGAGTGGATGGGGCAGACGGAGAGAAAGTGAACCAGATCCGGATTTATTCCGGAGCGAAATTTGATTCGGTTCCGGAGGCAGGGGCAGGGACGATCTGCGCCGTGACCGGCCCTGTTTCCACCAGACCCGGACAGGGGCTGGGATTTGAGGCGGAGGCGGAATCACCTCTGCTTGAGCCGGTTCTCACCTATGAAATTCTTCTGCCTGCGGGGACCGATGCTCATGTGATGCTAAAAAATCTCCGGATTCTGGAGGAGGAAGAGCCGCAGCTTCATATCGCGTGGAATGAGTCTTTAGGAGAGATTCAGGCACAGGTCATGGGGGATGTGCAGATGGAAATCCTAAAGAGCCAGGTCATGGAGCGGTTCGGCGTGGAGATTGGCTTTGGCTCCGGAAATATTGTATACAAGGAAACGATTTTAAAGACTGTGGAAGGCGTGGGCCATTATGAGCCGCTGCGCCATTATGCGGAGGTTCATCTCCTTATGGAACCGTTGGAGACCGGCAGCGGTCTGGTGTTTGATGCGGACTGCAGCGAGGACATGCTGGACAGAAACTGGCAGCGGCTGATTCTGACTCATCTGGAGGAAAAACGCCACCGGGGCGTTCTGACCGGATCTGAGATTACCGACATGAAAATCACGCTGATTGCGGGACGGGCCCATATTAAACATACAGAGGGCGGCGATTTCCGCCAGGCCACCTATCGGGCAGTGCGCCAGGGACTTAAGGAAGCAGGATGCCGCCTGCTGGAACCTTTCTACGGATTCCGCCTGGAGATTCCCCAGGAAAATCTGGGCCGGGCCATGGCAGATATTGAACGGATGCAGGGAAAATTTGATGCTCCGGTTACACAGGGGGACACGGCAGTTCTTACCGGTACGGCTCCTGTATCGGAAATGCGGGATTATCAGCGGGAGATGGTTTCTTATACAAGAGGAAGAGGGCGTCTGTCTCTGCGGCTTTCCGGCTATGGCCCCTGCCATAACGAGGAGGAAGTGGTGGCCCGGATTGGCTATGATTTTGACAGTGATCTGCAGGATCCGGCGGGGTCTGTTTTCTGCTCCCATGGAGCAGGTTTCCTGGTACCATGGAACGAGGCCAAACAGCATATGCATGTGGAGAGTGACTTCGCCAGACGGCAGGCGATTGAGGCGCGAAGCAGAAGGGATGGGCAGGAAAATTCCCGGACTTCCGTAAATGGGCGGACATGGGAGAGCACCGGTATGCCCGGCATATCCGGAGAGGCTGGCGGGAGCGGAAGTGCTCTGACGAACCAAAACAGCGGTGCGGAAAGAAGCAGAACAGCAGCAGGAGGCGGACAGGCCAGCGTAGCCTCTTCCTATGCGATGGATAAGGAGCTGGAAGAGATTTTTAACCGCACCTTCGGCCCCCCGAAGCGGAGTCTTTCCGGTCAGGAAAGCAGAAGAGTTATCCGGGCCGGAGGCGATGGGAGCAGGAAACGCGGCAGAGGCTCCGGAACGGAAGAGGAAACGGCCGGAGCTGACAGGGAAGGTGCGGGAGAATATCTGCTGGTGGACGGCTATAACATCATATTTGCATGGGAGGAGCTTCGGGAACTGGCGGAAACCAATATTGACGGAGCCAGACACCGGCTGATGGACATTCTTTCCAATTACCAGGGGGTCAGAAACGGAACGCTGATTCTGGTGTTTGACGCCTATAAAGTGGTTGGAAACACGGGAGAAGCACACCGTTACCATAACATCCATGTGATTTATACGAAGGAGGCGGAGACTGCCGACCAGTATATTGAGAAGCTGGCTCACCAAATGGGAAAGAAAAGCCGTGTGACGGTTGCCACTTCAGACGGACTGGAGCAGCTGATTATCCGCGGACAGGGATGTATGCTGTTATCGGCGGAAGACTTGAAGGAAGATGTGGAGCGGGTTGGACGCATGGTGGAGGAAGAGCGGGCGAAGCTCTCCGGTAAGGGGAAAAATTATCTTCTGTCCCATGCGGACCAGGAAACACGTTCTTATCTGGAACAGGTACGGCTGGGAGAGGCGGAAACAGGAAATTGTCTGGAAGGTGCGAAGACAAAACGGAGATTAGAAGGCAGAAAAAATAATAAAAATAGCAGAAACAAAAAGCCGGAAACGGGATTTTCCCGCCCCGGCTGTCTGTGAAAACAGAGGGTTTTCTTTTGAAAAGGCCTGATGCTTTTGGTTCGGCGGATCCTGGCAGCTCTGCCCGTGAAGACAGCTGTCTTCGCGCCGGACAGGCCCGCCGCACGTTATCAGGCAACAGCGCCTGTGCCGGCGATAATGCTTGCGCCGATGATGGAATAAAACAGGACCATAAAAACGACGCTGATGGCCATCATAATCAGGCCGGCGCGGCAGAAATTTTTCCGGTTTTCGTTTCCATTTCCAAATGCCCAGACAAAATACATGATGATGTTGACGCATGGGATTGCAAGAACAATCAGCGTTATCAGCCAGGAACCCATGCTCATGACCTCTTTATTGGGGTCATACTGGTTCATTGGCTGCTGATAGGATTGATAATAAGAGCCCTGGTTCTGGCCGGACGGCATTTCTTCGTAATTCATACTTGGTTTCCTCCTTTATGAACAGAGGCGTCTGCCCTGTTCATTGTTGCTGTTGGCAGTTGCGGTGGGTCTGATGTGCAGGGTTTGCAGAGAAATGGCGTTTCCCGCACCTGCTGAGCCGCAGGGGCTCGATTCCGCTTCGCGGATATTATACCATAAACCGGCAGGGTGTGTCTATGGAAATGCGGGCGGAATGGCAGGAAAGCATTGGGTTCAGCCTGGCCAGAAAGCGGAGAAAAATTCTGCCAGCCCGGGAAGCATACGAAGCCGGTCTGTCATATGGGCAAACAGGTTGTCCGGCTCATATATCATGGGTTCCCGGTCAGGAAACCAGAGGGCCATGCGGATCAAATAGACCAGGACCATCAGGATGATACAGAGGATCATGTAGGCGGTAAAGAAACGGGCCTTACGGTTTTTAAAGTAATGCTCATAAATGTAGATGGGAATACCGGCCATCAACGGCAGGAGAAAGGGATTCGCTTCCAGGCTGGCATAGAGCTGGCCTTTGATAAGAAAAACGGCTGCCCGTGTCAGGCCGCAGGCCGGACAGGGAATGCCGAAAATCAGACGGGAGGGACAGGTTTTTCCAAGGGAGACAGAGAGGAAAAACAGAAAAAGGGCGCAGAGAACACAACCCGGAAGCATGGCCTTCAAATCCGAGAGCATGCGGCGCCTGATTTCCTGTTTTCTGTCCGAGGGGGAGGGACTGTCCATGAATTCTCCTTTCATCCCGTGCCGGCACGGAAGCATTTCATATTAAGATAGACTATGACTTTACAGTATACCGGATCTTTTCCGGACTGTCAAACAACGGGGAGGTACGAAGGAGGATGGCAAGGGGAGACGTAAGCTTTACTTTTTTAGATCGAATCGGGGAAATCCGCCGGAACGTGCGGGACGAAAGGTGGCAGTCCGCGCTGGCGCTGGCGTTGACGTTACCGGATATCTGCGGAGGGATTGCATACCCGGAACTGGTAAAAAAATACCGGGATGGGCGGGTGATGGAGGACCGGTACGGAAATCCGGCCAGGGATGTGGGAAACCAGTACATTTTATGGTTTGATCAGTATGCAGCTCCGTTTTTCAAAAAGCAGGAAACGGATGAAGCGCCATACATCTGCGGGGAACGGTGCTGGCAGCTGCGGTGCGAATACCTTCATCAGAACAAAGGATTCGTAAATCTGGAAGCGGAGCAGGAGATTCATTTCCATCTGGGAATCAACTGCGGGACCTCCATCTGCCAGCTGGACCAGGAGACGGACGGTGAAGGCGCGCTGAATATCCGTCTGGACATTGAACAGCTCTGCCTGAGGCTCAGCCTGGCCGCTCAGCGGTTTTATGAGGAGTTTCATGAAACCTGTGATTTTGATCTTTATAATACTCCGGTGATTGACTTTATCCAATGGTCCGGTGGCCAGGAACGCCGCGGAAAAACGGCGGCAGTGGTATGCAGAGACGAAGTCATGGCAAAAGGCCTTGCGGTAGCCCTGGAGCCGGCGGCGGATCGGGTGCTCACTTTTACCAATCCCTATGATCCGGTGAAGCGGTTTGCCAAAAAGAAGCCGTCTGTCTGGGTGGTGACGGACCCCTTTCCGGAAAAGAAAGACCCGCCCTGGACTGCAGACCGGGAAACGCCTCTTTTGTTTTTGGGGGAAGAGGGCGAGTGCCTGGAGAGAGAAGGCAAACGTCTGCAAGCTCAAAAGGAGCAGGGAAGATTCGGAAAGATGAAACTGCCTCCGGATTTGAGAGAGCTGCGCCGCCTGATTAAAGAACTTATGGGAGAAAAAGAAGGGGAGGAGTAACGGGATGACGGCAGTGTTTGGGGCAGCGGCAGTGATACTGGCGATTTTTCTTGTCTTATCCAGGCAGCGTCTGGAGCAGGAAAGGAAGACCGCGCAGAGCGAGCGAAAGCAGATGGAAGCAGAGCATGAGGAACAGAAGAAGGAATGGGAACGGCATTTCAGGGAAATGGAAGAAGAAAAGACCGGACGTTTAAAAGCGCTTCTGGTTCCTGCGGAGAATATCGGGATTTATGTGCAGCTTGCAGAAGAAGAGGCAGGGACAGACCGGGAAAGGGAACTGCTGGCAGTGATTGACGGGGAAAACAGGAAGCTTCTGGAAATTCTTGAAAGAGGCGGATATTCGGGAATAGCTGACAAGCAATAATCAGATAAGTGAATGGAGAAAAATCTGGCTGTCATCAATCAGCTTTTTCTTGCGGAAATTACATGGACAGGTGCGGCTCTTAAGAGTCACATCTGTCCATTTTTGCCATATATGTTTACCCTGCTGCCTGGGCATCCCGTTTTATCAGTTCCTTCGCCTGGCGGATGCGGTCGCCAATCAGGGTCTGCCACATTCCCGGGACCCTTAGTGCCTTTCCGCTGCCGTCATTTTGGGCCGCGATGGCAAAATAATCACCGGGGTAATGGCTGGCATGGGAAGGAAGCACGATATCCACCGGCTCCTTTATGATACGTTCCAGCGAGCCGAGATACTCCTGCTGCAGGCTGAGGGGAAGCCCGTTGGCTTCCAATTCTGCCAAAGAAAGCCCATTTAACCCCAGGCCCCCGTGCAGGCCCAGCAGCAGGGTTTCCTGTTCCGTATCCGCCTCGATTAAGAAGGAGGTGCAGCCCGGCGTATGACCTGGCGTATGGACCGGGCGGAAACGGAAGTTTCCGAAATCCATTGCCATATCATAGGAAAAGGTCCCTGTTACTTGAAACTCCGGCACCCGTTCCTCCCGCAGGATTAAATCGCGGCGATCCGTCAGGAAAAACAAATCTCCCTGCGGGAAATAAATCTCACAGCCCGTATACTCCTGAAGGAGCCTTGCCGCCCCGCAGTGGTCGATATGCCCATGGGTAATGAATAAAGTCCTGACCTGCTTTGGGTCAAAACCGGCCTTCCGGATCGACTCCAAAAGCAGGTACGCCGTTTCCTGCATGGCACAGTCAATCAGCACCAGTCCTTTCTGTGTCTGGAACAGATAGCAGCCCACATATTTGTTCCCCACATAATAAACATTCGGAATGATTTGGTACGGCTCCATTTCAGCTGTCCATGGATTCGCCAGGAAGCCGTCCAGACGGGCCATCACCTGTTTTAACAGCGCTTTCGATTCTGCATTGATCTGCATAGCCATTCCCCCTTATCAATAAATAAAATTCAGGACCATGGGCGCCCAGATAACGAACGCCAGAATCATCAGGACACACGGCATCCACCCCAGCTTCACAAATTCTTTCATCTTAAAGTCACAGACGCCGTAGACATAACCGCCGGCAGTGGCTGCCATGGGCGTGGCAAAGCAAATCAATGCCCCGCAGGCAACGCCGGCCACAACCAGGCGCGGGTCCATATTCAGGTTGATTGCCATGCTGGCCGCGATCGGCGCGAAGATTGCCCAGACCGCGGTATTGTTCATAAACTGGGTGGTAATGGCGCAGACCACACAGAACACTGTCGCCAGGACCACCGGGTTGGACAGATTCGGGAAAGCGCCCTGCATCAGCCCGGCGATCCATTCTCCTGTCCCGGAAACGTTGATGGCCGTTGACAGCGGAAGCGTCCCGGCGATCAGGAAAATCGTGCCCCAGTTGACAGAATTCAGCGCGTCCTTCTGGGAAATCAGCTTGAGGCCGACGGCAAGGGCCGCAAAGGCCGTGCTGACCAGATATGCCGGGATCGTTCCGGTGAAGCTGACAACCACCATCAGGATCACATTGGTGACGAAAATAAAAACTGCCATCTTCTCCTGGGCAGGAGTATAGGAAGTCATTTTCTGTGTACCATCCGTTCCTGCAGAGCCGGCTTCTGCGGCAGAAATTTCATGCGAATCTACTCTGAGCTTCCGGCTCGCCCAAATATAATAAGCAACCAGGACAATCCACATGGGCAGCTTGATCCATGTCATATCCAGCAATCCATAGCGGAGGTCCGTGCCAGCCCCTTCCAGATACTGGTTAAATAAAAGGAAGTAACTCAAAGAGCTGCTGATCGGGAGCATCTGAACGCAGGCCCAGGTGGAAACATCAGCCGCGGACTTAAAGACCCGCTTCCGGTCCAGCCCCGTCTCATCGCAAATCTCAAACAAAATCGGCGTAAGGGCCGCGATCGTCGACGTCGCGGTCGTCATCAGCCCCATAATCGTACAGGCCGCCAGAATCATCACCATCACCTTGACCGGATTCCCATTGGTATTTCTTTTTACAAACATTTTAATCCGGTATGTAAAGCTGGTCTTCGCAAAAACGGCGCCGATAATAAACAGGCCAATCCATGAAATCACGGTCGTGTTGGAAAATCCTGCCCATGCCTGCGAAGCGTTCAATATGCCCGTCCCCTCAAGGAGCACCGGGACCATCAGCGCAGTAAACCCCAGCGGGAGAATTTCCGTAAAGAAAGAAATCGTCATAACCGCAATAATGATTAGAACCGTTGCAATCTGTGGTGTCATACCCCATCCCTCCATCATATTTTTCCACAGACTTTCCCCGGCCGGAGTGAAACCTGTGCTATGATTTTAGTATAGGGTTTTCTCCCTCCTTTGTAAAATTGCAAAAACTTAGCCTGCAATAAGAAAAAATAATGGTATGCCTCATACGGGACGATAGGAAAATGCCTCCGTCTTGGGCAGGCACAGCAATCATACAAGGATTATGGTTCTTCCCCGGCGCCCAGATATTCCCGCACGGCCCGAAGCGTCTTTTTTACTACTGTATGCCGTTCGCTCTCCTTTGTCCAGACAAGCCAGAGCGTAACCGGCAGCTCTTCCTCAAAGGGGATTCCCACAAGCCCCTCCCCTATATAGGTGCTCTCGATCACATAGCCGCAGCCCTCCCCGGAACGGATCAGGTCCTGCATCGTATTGATCTGCCCGCAGCGGTAAACCACATTCATTTCCGTTCCCAGCTCCAAATAGCGGCGGCGCAGGTCATAATTTTTCAGGTAAATATCGCCAAAATATGAAATCAGCGGTTCATGGCAGATATCCGCAATGCGGACCGAGGCGCGCGAGGCCAGCGGATGGTCTGAGGAAACGCAGAACAGGAATCTGGTCTTTTTCCATGCCAGATACCGGCACCGCCCGTCTGTCGGCTGATAAGGCACCAGCAAAAGGTGCAGCCTGCCGGCGTACAGCTCAGGAAGCAGGTTCGCGGTAATGTCATGTACCGTCTGGATTTCCATGTCTGGATAAGTCCCGTGGAGCAGGCGGAAAAAGTCCGTGAATCCCGCGGCATGGGTCATGTTGGGAATTCCCATGAGCAGGCGCTTTTTTTCCTCCGCCCGGTCCTGCATAACAAGACGGATTTCATCAGCATAGCTTAAAAGCTGGAGCGCCATATCCAAAAGCTCCTCTCCCGCAGGCGTCAGGGCAAGATGTCTGTTGTCACGCTCCAGGAGTTTTAAGCCAAATTCCAGCTCCAGGTCCCGCACCGCATTGCTGACGGTGGGCTGGGTCACGTTCTGGTTTTTGGCCGCCCGGGTGAAATTTTTCGTCCGGCACAGCTCCACAAAGTAAGTTAATTGCAGTAATGTCATAATTTCTTTCCTTTGAATGCTAGGCTTTTTCAAGAACTTATAAATATTATGATCAAACCGGTTATATTTTTCAAGCCAAAAAGAACGAAGAAAAAGGATTTTCTGCCAGGCTCCGGCCGGATTACGATTTTGCAGCTGCCTCTAAGAACCGGTTTGGAAGTCAGAAAAGGGCTGCAAAGCCCGGAAAGCTAAATTGAAATTTTAAATTCCAGTGCAGAGGTAAATTCCACCATACTTTATTTTTTGCTGATTTTGCAGGAAATTTTTAAGCAAAATCTCCTGTTTTCTGCTATAATTAGCTAAACTCATCGAAAAA